>DZBJ01000074.1 GCA_022736275.1 Rikenella microfusus
GCCGTTATGCCCCGCAACGTATATTTTCGAATTCTTATCCAACATTTACAATACTTAAACTCCTACAGGGTACTTTAATTAATATAACATCCTATTCTACAATACCTTAACCGCTACGCGGTATCATTGTCAACACTATTGCCTATTGCCTGCTGCCTACTGGCTTATATGCCTGCCGACTGCTGACTACTGACTGGCTACTCAAAATAGTTGGGTGTGTAGAAACCGCCCTTCTTAAGATAAACCTCCTTCTTCACCAGCTTGATGTCCCCCTCCATCATATCCGTTATCAGCGCCGCGAGATCATACCGCGGCTCCCATCCCAGCTGTGTGCGTGCCTTCGTGGCATCACCTATCAGCAGGTCCACCTCCGTCGGACGGAAATATGCCTTGTCAACACCCACAATCTCCTTCTTCTCCCTCATCCTGATCCTTATTCCTTCAAGGTATTCAGCTCCCACATAATTAATGAAGCGCTTCTCATCCATCGACACTATATAACCCTTTTCATCCAGTCCCTCGCCCCTGAACTCTATCGCGAGCCCAATCTCTGCAGCCGCCTTCGTGATGAAATCGCGTATGGTGGTCGTCACTCCTGTGGCTATCACGTAATCCGACGGCTCATCCTGCTGCAGTATCAGGTACATAGCCCTTACATAGTCCTTCGCATGGCCCCAGTCGCGCTGACCGGAGAGGTTTCCCACAAAGAGCTGCTCCTGTACACCCATTGCAATGCGACTCAGTGCGCGCGTCACCTTCCTTGTCAGGAATGTCTCGCCCCTGATGGGCGACTCGTGGTTGAAGAGGATCCCGTTGCTGGCATGCATGTTGTATGCCTCGCGGTAGTTGACGGTGATCCAGTAGGCGTACAGCTTGGCAGCGCCGTAGGGTGATCGCGGGTAAAAGGGTGTCGTCTCCCTCTGTGGTACCTCCTGCACAAGGCCGAAGAGCTCTGATGTTGAAGCCTGGTATATCCTTGATTTCTTTGTCAGTCCAAGCAACCGCACTGCCTCCAGCAGCCGCAAAGTTCCTATGCCGTCTGCATTGGCGGTATACTCGGGCGTGTCGAAGCTCACCTTAACGTGGCTCATTGCCGCGAGGTTGTATATCTCATCAGGCTGTACCTCCTGCACGATGCGGGTGATGTTCATCGAGTCGGTCATGTCTCCGTAGTGCAATATAAAATTGCGGTGCTCCAGGTGCGGATCCTGGTAAATGTGATCGATTCTCTCTGTGTTGAACATCGAAGCACGTCGCTTGATGCCGTGTACGGTGTATCCCTTCTTAAGGAGGTACTCGCTCAGGTAGGCGCCGTCCTGCCCGGTAACACCGGTTATAAGTGCTGTTTTTGACATAAACTTCTTTTTGTAAAAATACGAAAAATATCCCGCCTGCTATTGCCTTCCCGACAATGCGTGTATGGGATTGAGTCTCTTCCTTCGTCAGAGCCTCAAACTGCTGACTGTAGACTGCTTCCAGCCACCGAAGTCTTCATTGACATCCGTAGTTTTAACGCAGGATGTGGCGAAGGTGGCCGACTTCTAACTAAGTTAGACAGTACGCTCTCTCCTGATGCGGATTCTTATAGCATTCTCTACCGGCCTCTCGGAGACCAGCGCCAGGTAACCTCCGCCGCCGGCACCTGCCAGCTTCCATGCCAGGGCGCGGTCCTTGTAAAGATCAATGGTGTCACTCACCGCCCTGCTCTTCATCAGCGGGAACATCGCCACCTGGGCATCAAAGGAGGCTTTGTATGATCTGCCCAAACCATTGATGTCACGCGCAAGAATGGCCTTCCACACTCCGTCGGCAGCCTCCGCAAGCGCACGCGCACCCTCAGCTGAAATGTGCGTAACATCCAGTACATTGAAGTCCCCGGCCCTTGGCGGGAGAGTGATGAACCACAGATGCCGCTCCAGCCAGTCAAGCACATCAGGATCATTCACTGTGGTGATCTTCTCAGGCCAGTACTCGCCGGAGGCGTAGTCGAGCCTGTTCAGCCCGGGAAAGACAATCCCTATCGCATCCTGCGAACCGCTGACATAGGTCGTCCCGGGCGGGTTCTCGAGGCAGAAGAGTGTCCGGGCCAGCAAATTAGGGTCGCCATCCGGGATATCCGTGTGCCACAGCTCCACGGCCTTCTTGCGTGTGGAGCTCGACATCCCGCTGCGGTCGTTGAACTCCAGGTCGGGCTCGATGGAAATAGTCAGCACCGCTCCGGGCCAGAATTTGGACACATATGGCTGGTCAAGCCACCCTCCGGCCAGATCCAGACGGTAGGGGATGCGGCACTCGCTTCGCAGGGCAGTAGTCGATCGCGGAGGCAGTCCTGCCACCGGTACGCGCCGGCTCACCACCAGCTCCACGCCCAGTTCATCGCAGAGCTTTTTCTTGTCAGGGGTAAAACCATCCTCGTTGACAAAGAAGATATCGGGCCGCAGAGCCCGCAGCTCCTCCTCGAAATCCAGTAACCCCGATCCCCTGTTGATCCATGCATCCTTTACAATCTTCAGCGACCGGATCATGTAAAGCCTCTCGCGCTCGCCGTTGACGGTGCGCCGTCCCTTGAGGTCGCTGATGGTACGGTCAGATCCAATTCCTACATAGAGGTCTCCATGTGTTGCAGCCTCCTCAAAAAACGCCACATGACCTGAGTGAAGAATATCGAAACACCCGCTGACAAAGACTTTTTTGTGCATACAGGATTAAATTAGTTTTCAGGTTTCAGAAAGCAGGTTAAACAAATCAAGATTGATGTAAAGAATCTCCTTGCCGAGCTTTCTTGGGGTCATTATCCCAAGGCTGGTGAGCTGCGAGAGGTATTTCTTGGCTGTGTTCAGGCTCCTGATCTCCCGCGAAAGCAGCGCACGCGGACTGACATACGGTTGCTCGAAAATCTTCTCAATCACTTCTTTCCTGATATGCGGAAGCCTGGCGCTGACAATTTCATAAGTCCTGCTGAAAAGTGCGTCAATCTCATTGATCCGAGAGATGGTAAACAGAGATGTTTTCTCCACGCAACGGAACATATAAAGCAGCCACTCATCCCATTTATTCCGGGTAGTGACATTGTTGAGCAAAGCGTAATAATCATCCTTGTTCTCAATAATGTACGAGCTCAGGTATAGTATCGGGATTTCAAGCAGATTCTTATGGACCAGCAGAAGAATATTCAGAATTCTTCCTGTACGGCCATTCCCGTCACGAAACGGATGGATTGCTTCAAACTGGTAGTGAGCAACGGCAAGCTTGATCAACGGATCGTATGGATATCGCTCATCATCGTTCATGTAATCAATCAGGTTGTCCAGCTTCTCGTCAAGCAGACCCTCTCCGCGTGGCGGAGTATAAACAACAGTGCCCCCTGGAAGATCACTTCCCTTTCGCCTGATGACAACCTCGGTAAACGGAGGACGAAATCCGTCGTTCAGTTCCTTTATCTGCTGATAGATTGCTATAAGGAGATCATTGCTGACAGCTTTTTCAGCCTGTATTGTACTAAACCCCGTCCATAGGGCCTGGCGGTACCTCATAACCTCCTTCGCGTTTGCCGTCAGACCCGATTCATTGCCCGAAAGAGCTTTGTACAGATCATCATCAGTCGTGAATATATTTTCGATCTCTGTACTTGCCTTTGCCTCACGCAGAGCGATGGTGTTTACCAGCATCGACTGATTGGGAAGTTTCCTGGCGAGGCCCTTCAGTTCAGCAAGAGCCCTGTTTGCATTGCTCATCGCCTGCATTACATCCAGCGTCATAATCATCTCATCCGGAGGGGGAAGAAGAGGTAACTGGTTATATGGCTTCGTACGGTCGTAAGACATCGCTCCTGACAGCAAATTTACTTTTTGTCAAATATAACTATATTCTGACATAAGAATATATTAAATGTCATTTTTCCTGTTATTTTGACATTTAACATAAATCCCGACCGAGATTTGACAGCAAATCAACCTTCTGTCAAATTTTCCCGATTTTTGACATTTAAAGTCAAATACCCTGACTATGGACTGGACTATTGCCGACTGCCAACTGCCGACTGAAGACTTTCACAACTGCCTGCCCTTCAGGCTGGCTCCTTCGCTGAAATGACCCACCGGGTCATTTCTTAACGCTCGGCCCTCTATTGCCTACTGCCTGATCAACTCCCGTTTCAGCACCTCCGCAATCCTCCTCCGGCCTTCCTCATCTATATTGGACCCGCTCGGCAGGCAGAGGCCGTTGGTGAAGAGCTTCTCCGAGGTGCCGTTGACATAAGCCGGACACCCGGCGAATACCGGTTGCAGGTGCATCGGCTTCCACAGTGGACGAGACTCGATATGCGCCGCATCAAACGCAAGGCGAAGCTTCTCGCGGTCGGTACCCGCAACGGAGGGATCAATCTCGATGCAGGTCAGCCAATAGTTCGAATAGAAGTCAGTCGATGGCTCCGACTGGAACGTCACTCCCGGGACATCTTTAAGGAGCTCACGATACCAGGCATTGAATTCGCGGTGCTGCCTGACGCGGAGGGCAAGCACCTCGAGCTGTCCCCGGCCTACACCTGCCACCACGTTGCTCATCCTGTAGTTGTATCCTATCTCGCTGTGCTGGTAGTGCGGCGCCGGGTCACGCGCCTGGGTTGCGAGGAACCGTGCCCGCTCAATCATCGCAGCATCATCAGATATCAGCGCCCCACCGCCACTGGTGGTGATGATCTTGTTTCCGTTGAAAGATAAAATCCCGAACTTGCTGTTGCAGCCAACACGCCGGCCCATATACTCCGATCCCAGCGCCTCCGC
>DZBJ01000165.1 GCA_022736275.1 Rikenella microfusus
TGGTATGTTGATAACCTCTAGCGCTGTTAACAGGCAAGTGAATCGTTCTTTTTTATCTTTGTGTTTATTGCAACCACAGTATCGGCCGGAATCGGCCTAAAAATCATGCATACAGTACGTTGGACGCTGTCCGCAGTGTGACTGACGGACCGGAGGATTTGATAGACTCAACGTTTATCAGCAGGATCCGGTGTATAATAAACTCAGATCATCAAAAAAACAATCATGAAAGTTATTGTTACCGGCGGGGCCGGTTATAAGGGAACAGTCCTGACAAAGAGGCTGCTTGATGCAGGTTATGATGTAACCCTGCTTGACAATTTCATGTACGGGTATGAGCCGGTGATGCACCTGGCCACCAACAAAAAGCTCAATATCGTTCGGCATGATATCCGTAACGGCATTCCGGGAATGAAAGATTATGATGTGATTTTTCATTTGGCAGGCATAAGCGGATTTCCTGCCTGTGCTTCGAATCCCCACTCGGCACAGCTCATCAACGTGGAGGCGGTAAGGCAGATCGCCAATGACCTGGCTCCGGGACAGATGCTTATCAATGCCTCAACCACATCAATGTATGGCAAGTCGGGTGAGGCGTGTGACGAGACCACCCCGGTGGACCCTGTAAGCACCTATGCCCAGACCAAGTATGCGGCAGAGCAGATCCTGCATGAAAAGCCCAATGTCATCTCGCTGCGCTTCGCCACAGTTTTCGGATTCAGCACCCGCATGCGCATGGACCTGATGATCAACGACTTTGTCTACAAGGCTATCAAGGAGAGAGTGATCGTATTGTTTGACAGTTTCGCCAAGCGGACCTTCATTCATGTGGAGGATGCTGCCGACTGTTACATTTTTGCCATGCGCAACTTTGACGCGATGAAGGGCGGGATTTTCAATGCCGGCGGAAACAGCCTCAATTTTTCAAAGGAGGAAGTTGCCGAGAAGATCCGGAAAAAGGTTGATTTCTCCATAATCAACTCCGAGGTGAGAGACAAGGACCTGAGGCACTTCATCGTCAATTTCGACAGGATTGAGAAGCTCGGGTATAAGCCTCAGAAGAGCATTGAGGATGGTGTTGACGAGCTGATAAGGATCTACGGATTTTACGAGTATTATTCACATTACAGGACGATCTGATGATA
>DZBJ01000166.1 GCA_022736275.1 Rikenella microfusus
TGGTGGTCGGTTTTGTGGGGGGCTATGCCGATGGTGACCGGCTTAAGGCGTTCCGCTACTCTCTCTCTTTTGTTCTGGGGCTGTCACTGACCTTCACCGCCTTTGGTATGGCTGCCGGTCTGCTGGGCACCATGTTCGGCACCATGGGTGGCTGGTGGTACGTTGCCGCCGGTATCGTGGCGTTGGTGATGGGGGGGCAGATGATCGGCCTGTACGAGATTCGGCTACCGGTCAAGCGAGAGTTCAAACCCAAACAGGGGGGAATTATCGGTTCCTTTCTGCTGGGTCTGTTTTTTGGCGTGGTTTCATCTCCCTGTGCAACCCCGGTGCTGGTGGTGATCCTGACCTACGTGGCCACCAAGAGGCAGATGCTGTACGGCACCGCTCTTCTGTTTACCTATGCGGTGGGACACTGTCTGTTGATGCTTTTTGCCGGAACCTTTACCGGGTTTATCGAGGCCTTTGTCAAACGGCAGGGGATTGTCAACTTCTCTACCAGGGTCAAGCAGTTTGGCGGCGTGGTGGTTGCCTGTGTAGGGATGTACCTGTTGTATAACGCCTGATCTGTTCTATGCAAACGGAGGTTGTGCTGTGCCGGCCACGCGGTTCTTGGTTAAGTCAGGTTACAGGCAAGTCCATAATGTGACCGGCGGGATTATGCCCTGGATCAAGGCCGGACTGCCGGTAGAGCGGTATGAGAAACGGTAACATGCGGGGATTTCTCTCCGTAGAAGTAAGGGCTGCTGAATCCGCCCTTTAACCATGCTGTGTAAAAGGAGATAATAAGTGCTATTTCATCCAGAAATTAATATCAATGATAATAGCTAGTTATTAATTACAGCGCGGCGGTGGATGGAGAGTAATGTATTAAAGAGGAATTTACATCAGATTAAGGCACGAGTAATTGGGGGGGCAGTCGTAGGCGGTACAAAGAGCCTGAATCTGATTACATTGTCTTGATGAGTAAGAGAGATACGCCAACTGATACTTGCGCTCTTTTCCAAGTGGACGGTTTGTGGCACTTTACTTTATGCAATTCGAAGGGTTTATGATTGTAATTTTGTAGAATAACGATATAGTTGCATCTTCAAAATCCTGCTTCAGAAGGTGTCTCTGGTGGCAACAAAATTGCACAGACAGA
>DZBJ01000167.1 GCA_022736275.1 Rikenella microfusus
CAGAAAAAAGGAATGGTTTGTCGGCATCAGCCTGCTGATCATGACCCTGGCGATTATGATCAGTTTTATCCTGCCTCGCAAGTACCAGGCTAGCAGCACGATTTTCATTGAAAAGAACGTGATCAGTGAACTGGTTAAGGGAATTACGGTGTCCCCCTCCATGGAGGATACCATCAAGGTTCTGACCTACGCCATTACCAGCAGAACCCTGCTGACCAAGGTGGTGGATAATCTTGAGATGAATCTGCAGCACGGCTCAAAAGCAAGTAACGATGAGATCGTGAAAGACCTGCAGAAAAGAATTGAGGTCTCTGTAAAGGACAAAGGAAGCCTTTTCATCATTTCCTTCAGTGATTCCAACCCGCGTATAGCCAGGGACGTTGTCAACACCCTGGTCCGGCTCTACATTGAGGAAAACCTCTCCTCAAAACGGGGTGAATCCTACGAAGCCACCAGCTTCCTGTCCGAACAGATCGGCACCTTCAAAGAGAAGCTTGATAAGGCTGAAACAGCGGTAAACCAGTATAAGAGCGAAAAAGGCGGCATCATTGCCATTGATGAAGCCAAGCTGTTTGAAGGTATCTCTCTGGCCCAGCAGAAACTGCATGAGCTTGAAATCCAGCGTCGCCAGCTTGAGGCAACCCGCCAGGATCTTGCCAAAGGCAATGCCCCGCTGCGTGGTACCCTGAGTGCCCTGCAGAAACAGCTGGAAGAGCTGCAGGCAAAATATACCGACAGCTATCCGGAAATTATCAGGGTTAAAGCTGAGATCGAGAGCCTTAAATCCCAGATCAGTAACAGCAAAGGGCAAACCATTAGTACTCCCGAGCTGACCAGAGTTGAGGCCCAGATTAATGCGCTCAGGGCCAGTGAAGAGAGCTTGCGGCGTTACATAGGAACAAACCAGGCCACCCTCAGAAACATCCCCTCTGCCAAGGCTGGGCTTGAGCAGCTGCAGATTGAAAAAGAAAACCAGAAAAACCTGTACAATGCACTGGTGGCTCGACATGGGCAATCTGAAGTAGGTAAGCAGATGGAGGTACAGGACAAGTCTATGACCTTCCGTGTCGTAGATCCTGCCATATTGCCGGCCAAACCGGCCAGTCCCAATCGTCTGATGATCATGTTGGGGGG
>DZBJ01000168.1 GCA_022736275.1 Rikenella microfusus
CAGCCTGACCGGCCGTGTTGAAGCCCTGGAGAAGAAAAAAGGCTATGTCATGGCTAAAAACGCGTTCATCGATCAGGTTACCATTAAAGGTGACTTCCGTGTTCGTTATGAGTACCTGGATTATAATTTCCAAAATGAAGATGGTAACAACGAGCATTTCCGTAACCGCTTCCGTCTTGGCGGAATCTGGCAGAACAAGACCGAAAACTGGGTAGTGGGCGCGGGCGCGGCCACCGGTACCGCCGCCAACCCCACCAGCACCAACGATACTTGGGGCTCAACCGCTCCTTTTGATCACAGCGAGTTCAACTTGGATTATGCCTTTGCCAAGCATACCTGGAACGATTACAGCGTGACCTTGGGCCAGATGGAAAATCCCTATGTCACCACCTGGACCATGTTTGACCCTGACGTCCGCTTCACCGGTCTGACCTTGGCCTATGGCGCGAAAGAAGGTGTCTTCGCCACCGCCAGTGCCTATGGTGCTCAAGAACGCATTCTCACTGGGAATGATTCAAACACTACCATGCTCTACATGGCTCAGGTCGGCTATAAAAACAAGTTCAGCGAGAAGGGTAACTACACCCTGGCCGCAGGTTACCAAATGTACGACCAGGAATTTATTAACCAAGGCCCTGAAGACAAGGAAATTGATTACCTCGGCGATATTGATCCTGATCAGTATGGCCTCAGCATCGGTGACCTCTATGGTGATGTCACCTTCCCGGCTGGTCCGATGACTATGAAGTTGTACGGCCAGGTATGGATGAACTTTGATGCTGATGGTGATATTGGCGAGAGCCAGGCAGTGGACCTCAACCAAAAACCTGAAGATAACGATATGGGGTGGGTACTCGGCCTGAACGCCAACATTGAGCAGTTTCATTTCGGTTATGCCTATGCCTATGTTGAGGCTGACTCCTACTTTGGTTACCTGTCCGACGCCGATTTTGGCTACGACACCACCAATAAACAAGGTCATCGCGCCAATGTCGGTTACGATGTCACCAAAAACTGGGCCGTTGATTTCAACTTCTTCTCTGTTGAACGCATAGAAGATATCCCAGGTGATGATTTCGATGACAAGCAGACCTATCAGCTTGACGTCAGCTACAAGTTCTAATCCGCTGT
>DZBJ01000169.1 GCA_022736275.1 Rikenella microfusus
ATGGCATCGCGTGCGCGCGCCTTGCTGGAAAACCTGATGCCCTCCCGGGAGCGAAGCGGTGGCGAACTGAAGAACCTCTCAAGGGAAATGATCGAACGTCGACTTGCCGAGTTGTTGAATGTCGAGAAGGAAGACTCTGTCAACCGGTTGCGAGACCAGGCTCGCCAGGTTGCTCCGTTGTTGGGGCTGGAGAGGGAGTTTAAGGAACTGGATGACCTTATCGGAACATTGCTGAGAACCCGCAAGGCAACTCTTGCAGATCCTGTGGCCAAGGCTCACCAGTTGGGTGCCCCCTATGATCCAAATGCTTTGGAGAGGGTTGAAACGCTCTGGTCAGTCCTTGCGTCGATGCCACACAACTATCGGCCTGCAAACGCCGGAGCCGGAACCCCTTTTTATACCGTTTCATTCTTTGATGCGTACTTTTCAAATTACATTGAGGGCACCAGGTTCACGGTCGATGAGGCAAAGGAAATTGTAGACTCTGGTGTGATCCCTGAAGTACGTCCGGCAGATGGCCATGACATTCTTGGGACGTATCGGGTTGTCAGTAGCTTGGAAAACATGAGACGGACACCAGATAACCCTGAAGAGCTTATCGAACTGCTCCAATCAAGACATGCTGACATCATGGTGGGGAGACCGGACAAGCGACCGGGTGCATTCAAGGAAGAAGTGAATTATGCGGGCGCCACGCGTTTTGTTGACCCTGATCTGGTGAGAGGAACTCTGTCTCAAGGTTTCAGCTTGTATAGATCGCTTGAACACCCTTTTGCCAGGGCACTGTTGCTTATGTTTCTCGTTGCTGAAGTACACCCGTTTGACGATGGCAATGGCAGGGTAGCGCGGGCAATGATGAATTCAGAGCTGATTGCTGCAGAAGAAACACGCATCATCATTCCCTCGGTTTTCAGGAACGAGTATGTGGCTTCGCTCAAGAGGATGACCAATCACGTGCAACCTGAGTCATTCATCAGCGTGATGTCATTTGCTCAGAAGTTTGTATCCAGGATTTCATTCGAAAGTTATGCCTCAGCACGGGTACAAATGGAAGGGTGCAATGCCTTCGATGACCCGGCAGACGACAAGAGATTGCTTCAACCGAGTA
>DZBJ01000170.1 GCA_022736275.1 Rikenella microfusus
TTTCCTGCATGAGGCACAAAAGCAGTACGTACGAAAACGCCCCCTGCCGGAATGAAATCTGCAGGGGGCGTACAATGAGCATCTACCACCTAAAATCAGATTTCTACAATCTCCGGGAAGATAAAATCAACCACTCCGCCGTAGGTTGCCGCATAGTCACCGGCGTTGATGTGCAAGACAACTTCTGAATTATTGGTGAGATGACGGGTACCATAAGCCGAAGTCATCACAGCATCTGGCAGTATATTGAGTATGTCATCCAGGGCATTGCCCGAATCAGACCAGTAGGCCATCCAGGCCTCTGTTGTTTTTCCTCCGCCATAACTGGATTGTGAACTCCACATCTCCGAGGCAATCAGACCGCCATAGGCACCAGAATAGAAGTTCCCGGCAAGGTCAGGAACACTACCCCACCCAACGTAGCCGTTCATCGAAAAGGTAAAATCAGTACCTTCGGTAAAACCCGGCTCAATGTAGGCATATTTTGTGCCTGAATACGCATACACGTAGGCAAGGCCGCTAGATCCAGGTACAATGATCTCATTATCCTGCAGGGCTGCTACATCAAACTCAAGCAGGTCATCGGTGCCAAACCCGGTCAGGTTCAGGGCGGTGTACGGTACGTCGTTAAACTGGATGGTGACATCCAGGTTGGCCAGATCAGCATTACCGTCTTCACCAAAGTCAGCAGCGGTGTCTTCGCCTTCATCCAGTACACCATCGGCATCTTCGTCAATAAAGGCGCCTGTGCGCTCTACAACAACGGCAACCTCATCGGATGGCGGGGCAGCAGGGTCATCATTATCGTCGGAATCGGCAATGGCCAGGGCTGCTACACCACCGCCTAGTACCGCAGCGCCACCAAGCAATAGCCAATTAGAAGCACCACCTTCGGCAGCAGGTTCAGCGGCCTGTACCGTGCTGTCCACCAGTGATTGGACCGTGTTGAGGGCCAACAGATCAGATGATGCGGCAGCGCTGTCCGTGAACTCAGCCGAGGGGATATCTGCCAGTGCCATCTGCAGTTGGTCTGCTACTTCACCATCGGCGACAAGGGTATCCGCAGCTACAACCTCTTCAGGCTGAAGTTCTTCTGCTATCG
>DZBJ01000171.1 GCA_022736275.1 Rikenella microfusus
CGGTTGGCGATGTCATAGTTGTAGCTGATCGTAGACAGCAAACCGCTGACCGTGCTTTCTTGGCTCAGTCGGTTACCAACGGAGTCGTAAGTGTAATGATAATAATCGTCTGAGGAGTAATCGGCCTCGGCGAGGCGGTATAGCGGATCATAAGTGTAATCAATGGTGACCACATCATGTGTAAATCCACCGGGGATGGTGACTGTCGCATTTTCACATTCCGGTATCTGACAATCATTCACTGTGTTGTTCCAGAACTGCGTGCCTCGCAAGTCTGCGCGGAAATGGTAATTGCCCTGCGGCAAAGTTAATATCACCTGTCCGTTGACATCGGTTGTGCCATGATAGCCAGTATAAATATCGCCATCGAAAGCATAGACCGACAGATCAGCATACGGGCCATTCAGTTCATCCAGTACATCAATGGTCACGGGTTTGGTCACAGTGACATCAGCTGACTCGCAGTAATTATTCAAGTCACAATGATTCTCCGCTCCGCTCCAGAATTTCGTTCCATTGAGATCGGCGCGGAAGCGGTAATTGCCATAAGGCAGGGTGAAGACGGCATCCCCATATGCGTTTGTTACCTGATGATATCCCGTGTAGGTTATGCCGTCGAAGGCGTAGACGTTCAAACCTTCCATGGCTGTCTCGTCGGTATCCAAAACAGTGACGGTCACAGGGGAACTAACATTAATATAGTCATCAATACAATCGGGCATGTTGCATGTATTTTGCGAACCGCTCCAAAAATGAGTGTCATTGAGATCGGTACGGAAGCGATAACTACCCAGCGGCAGGGTAAAGACCGCTTCGCCATAAATATTTGTTACTTGATGGTAGCCTGTATAAGTGTCGCCATCGAAGGCGTATATATTCAAACCAGCTATTTCTATACTATCATTCTGTATATAGACAGTGACTGGCTTGGTGACGGTGATGTTCACCTGGCCACAGCCAACAGGCACATTGCAATGATTCTCATTTCCGCTCCAGAACTGCGTGCCATTTAAGTCTGCGCGGAAGCGGTAACTGCCATCGGGCAGGGTGAAAGTGATCTGTCCGTTTTCATCGGTAAGGCCGTTGAATCCGGTATAGGT
>DZBJ01000172.1 GCA_022736275.1 Rikenella microfusus
CTGCAGGTCGAAATGGAGCTACTGTCAGGCATCATATTACAGCTGTGATGTACAATGGGGGCAACGGGTAGCATTGTCAGGTATGGCTGATTTACAGAAGGGACATTCACGAGCTGGTGGGGCCGGTGCCGGTTCTTGAGCCCTGCGTGCCTTGTTGGCGGTCTTGACGATCATGAAAATCACAAACGCCAGAATCAGGAAATTAATCAGAGTATTTATAAAAATACCGTAGTTGAAGGTCGGTACCCCTGCTGCCTTGGCTGCAGCCACCGTCGGGAAAATTCCGTCCCCCAGGGTGATAAACAGGTTGGCAAAATCAACCTTGCCCAAGACCAACCCAACTACCGGCATGATCAGGTCATTGACCATAGAATCCACAATTTTACCGAATGCGGCTCCAATGATAACACCGACAGCCAGGTCCAGCACATTGCCCTTCATGATAAAGGTCTTAAATTCCTGGAGCATAACACACCTCTCGTCTTGATGTAGTCAGTCTGCCTTATCTGTACATACAGAGATCATGCAGCCTGCAAATGCCACTGTGTCGCCAGGGTACAATTTTCGTCCCCGACGGTTTTCAACCTGGCTATTGACAGAAACCAGCCCTTCCAGTATTGCGAGTTTGGCCTCACCGCCACTCATTGCGAGGTTAGCAAGCTTTAGAAAACTGTCAAGTTTGATAAAGGAGGAGTCGATGGCTATCCGCTCAGACAATGTGTGACTCTTTCATTAAAATAGTTGGTTGTATGTTTCAGAAACAACGTGGGGCGACGGAAACAAAAGCTTAACCTTGGCATGAAGATAGTCTTCGATGTTTCAGGTGGCAAGTGACGGGTTGTGACACAGGTTAGTCGTAACACCAAAGAGACGAGAATCTCTCAGACCACCTTTCGGTCTAAACTCCGATACTGAATCGCCTCAGCCAGATGCTGATCACGGATGCTCTCTGACCCAGCCAGATCAGCAATAGTGCGAGCCACCTTGAGAATACGGGAATAGCTACGAGCCGAGAAGCCAAGCTTCTCCCCGGCCAGTTCCAGCATGCGATGGCCACCGGCATCAAGTTCACAATGTTTCTTGATCA
>DZBJ01000044.1 GCA_022736275.1 Rikenella microfusus
TACCCTTCTGGTAGTTATCATTGTTATCCCACCTGAAGTACATTTGGGTTCCGTCAAAATCGTAAATTGGGGGGAATGAGGAGCTAAGGAGGTTGTGCCACTCATAATAGTACTCATGATTGTAAGTATACCTTATCCATGCACTGATGTTGAGTCCGGACCTTGGATTTTCCCTGATCTGGTCTTCAATTTCGACGATCTGTTGCCTGAGCCAGTCCGGCATCTCCCCGGAAGGCTGATACTGTTGTCTCTCACACGATATAAACAAGATCGCGGGCAGCAAAATGAGCAGGATCTTTTTCATCATGATGGCATATTTAACAGGCAATTTACAACAAAAATCGCACCAACGTTGTCACGGCGCATCCTCTTTTTCCGAAATAATGCACTGTATACTCATTCGCTTCAGTCGACAGTCAGCAGTCAGCAGTCAGTCAATTAGTGGGGAATGAAGACTGATGACTGAGATCCAAACGTTTAGACACTAATCCATGTAGGGGTAACGGAAGTCTGTTGCCGGCAGGAAGGTCTCCTTGATTGTCCGTGGCGAGGTCCACCTTATCAGGTTGAGCCGTCCGCCGGCCTTGTCGTTGGAGCCCGAGGCCCTTGCCCCGCCGAAGGGTTGCAGGCCTGCCATTGCGCCGGTGGGCTTGTCATTGATGTAGAAGTTACCCGCTGCATAACGGAGTACCAGGCATGCCCTGACCATTGCCGGCCTGTCTGTTGAAAAGATGGAGCCCGTCAGCCCGTAGGGCGAGGTCTCATTGCAGAGATGCAGGGTCTCCCCCACAATCCGGGGGTAAGACCTGTACAGGTCAAGGTTGGCGGCTGCTGTTTTCCAGAGGGAATTGAAGGTGCCGTTTGAGCCGGTAAAGTGTATTCCCCAAAGCTCCCTGTGGTTCATCATCACTGAGCTGATGACCGATCCCTGCCCGGGCAGGAAGTTGATGACGCCGGCAGGCATGCCTGCCTCCATGAAAACCTTCATCAGTATCCAGCTTGACAGCAGTGAGGTTGTGGCCGGCTTCCAGACAGTGGTGTTGCCCATGATGGCAACCGTCATGTTGAGGTTCGAGGCGATGGCAGTGAAGTTGAACGGTGTAATGGTATAGACAAAACCTTCCAGCGGCCGGTACTCAACCCTGTTCATCTGATCGGTAGCCGAGCGAGGCTGTTCCTGGTATATCTGTCCTGCGAAACAGGCATTGAATCGCAGGAAATCTGTTGTCTCGCATGCCGCCTCCACCTCTGCCTGATGTACCGTCTTGCTCTGTCCGAGCATTGTGGCAGCAACAATGGTATAACGGTACTTTTTTGAAAGTAGTTCAGCCGCTTTCAGCATAATTGAAGCTCTTTCGATCCATGACAGTGTAAGCCACTCTTCCCTGGCTTTCAGGGCCGCCTCAATGGCCTCCGCCGTCTCCACGGGTCCTGCAAGATGTTAGGTGGCCAGCAGATGGGCGTGGTCATGAGGCAGGACCACCCTGCCAGTCGTTCCTGTTCTGACAGGCCGGCTGTTGATAATCAGAGGTATCTCAATCGTCTCTGAGGAGATTCTCTTAAGTTCCTTTTCAAGTTCAGCCCGTTCGTGACAGCCCGGGGCATAACTCATTATGGGTTCGTTATCAGGGTTTTGAATAGAGTAAATAGCGTTGTTCATAACAATGTTTTTATTTTCAATATGTAATCGTTTGCATAACGAAAACGGGGACAAATTTAAATTTTAAATTGTCTTAACAAGCAACAAAAATCATAGAAAATAGTTCCCGCTATTCAGGCACGCCAAACCTGTCAGTCCGGGATTTTGTCCGACCGGTGTGTTAATGCAAATGGAATGGGGTCATGGTTTCTCCACCTCTTTTGTCAACAGGTCCGAGGCAATGGCTATCATCTCGGGTTTTCCCAACAGGTACGCAATGTCGTTGGCGTTTATGACCGTCGAAGGTTCGGGATTGGGATTGACGGCCTCTCCATGCCTTATGGCCACCATTGTGACTCCGCAGGTCTTTCTCAGGGCTGTCTCTGAAATCGTTTTACCGGCGAAAACCGATTTTTCACCCACCTTGACCGCAGCAATCTCAATATCCGGTATATCCTTCAGAAGAGAATAACCCCCCACCTTGCTCTTGTCCCGGAAAATGCCGTAGTTGTCCTCCCTCGTCCTGGCTATCGCCCTTTCGATATCTATCCTGGGAAGAAGGTATTTGCCGAGGATTCTTTCGTAGAAGTCAATGGCCGTTTCAAACTCCTCGGGAATGACCTGGTTTGCCCCCAGCCGGTAAAGTTCTTCGATATCAGTCACATGTCTTGTCCGGACAATGATATGGGCGTGTTTATTCATTGCCCTGACATGTTCCACTATTGACATGGCCGTTATCAGGTTTCCCACGGAAACCACCACAATTTCTGCGGTATGCACATATGCCTCCCTCAATACCGGTTCATAAGTGGCATCACCAAACACCACCAGGTGCCCTTGCTCTATCCCTGATCTGGCCCTGTCAGTGTCAAACACTATTGCGGTAAAGGGCAGTCCCATTGTTTTAATCATTGCAGCCAGGTTTATTGCCCTGGAGTCCTTCCCGATCAGAACCACATGTTTGCTTATTTCCGGGATTTCAACCTGTCTCAGAGGGAAGAGGCCGTTCACAAGGAACGGGGGCAACGGCAGTCTCAGGACGAGGTTTGCCAGTGGTTTGGAACCCTGGATCAGGAACGGAGAGAGAGCCATTGAGATGATGGCGACTGCCAGGAAGAGCTGGAAGTGAGAAGGTGTTAGAATTCCGTTTGTAAGACCCAATCCTGCAAGTACAAATGAAAATTCACCCACCTGTGCAAGGGAAAGCCCCACCACCACTGTACCGGAGAAGGTGTGTCCGAGTGAGAAGGCAGTGAATCCTGCAATGATGGTCTTTGCCGCAATTACCAGGAGTACCGTTGCAAGCACCAGCCAGGGGTGCTCTGCCACAAACCCGAGATCAAGGAGCATACCTATGGAGACGAAGAAGAAGCTGGTAAAGACATCCTTGAAGGGGATCAGGTTGCCGAAGGCGCTGTGGCTGTACTCGGTGTCGGAGATCATCAGCCCGGCCAGGAATGCACCGAAAGCAAGTGACATTCCAAGCTCATGTGTGAGCATTGCCACTGCAAGGCAGATGAGCAGCAGGCTCATGAGAAAGAGCTCCTGGCTCCGGGTCATGGCAATCAGGTGAAGAAGCCATGGCATGAGCCATCTTGTTCCGGCCCAGAGGAATATCAATATGCCAGTGGTCTTAAGCAGAAGGAAGAGCAGGTCATGTCCGACATCGGCGGTCTCTCCCCCCAGCATCGGAGTGAACAGCAGCAGCGGGATAAGTATGATATCCTGGAATATCAGGATGCCGACAATGGTTTTCCCGTAATGGGTGGTCAGTTCCGATCGTTCCTGAAGCAGTTTAAGTACCACGGCAGTACTGCTGAGGGCTGTGAGGAACCCGACAAATACGGCTTCATTCCATTCAAAGTGATAGACCATGGCCATCAGCATCGTGACTCCTGCTGTTAGCAGAAGCTGCATGAATCCGCCTAAGAATACTATCCTTCGGATTTTCAGAAGATGGTTCAGGGAGAACTCCAGCCCGATGGTGAACATAAGGAGGATCACCCCTATCTCGGCCATCACCTCCACGTTTTCAGGTGAGCTTATCAGCTTCAGAAGGTAAGGGCCGGCAACAACACCTGTGATAAGATAACCAATGATTGCAGGGACCCTGATCCGGGTGAAGATAAAATTCACGAAGGTGGATAATGCAAAGATGATAACGATATCCTTAAGGACACCTAGTTCCATTTTGTCAGTGCTGTTACTGCACTAAAGATATGAAATACGCCTGAAAAAAATCCCGGCTGTTCAGACCGGGAATACTTGAAGAGTAAAAAAACGCGGGTACAGCTAAATCGCCCGTTTATTCATTAATAGCCTTCAGTCTTCCATCCTCAATTCGCCAGGCAGAAACTTCGGGGTCATTTTTGCGCAGAAGCCATTTTGAGAGCGAGGTTCCCGGTACACACCTGACTTCAGTTCCCTCGGGAAGAGTGATATCTATGTCGACCAGAGAGCCGTTCCATCTGCTGCCTGCCGGCAGTGAGAAGAATTCGTCAATGAAGAGGGTATCACCTGAAAACCGCCAGTTAAATTCCACAGCCCTGGCGTTTGCCCTTGCTTCACTGTCTGAGTTGCTGCAGGACCGTTTATCGACAGAGATAAACCCTGAGCCGTTTTCACTTCCGTAAATATTCAGCTCGGGAGTGGCGTGAAGCCTGTCATTCATGTTATCCAGGTAGAATGTAAAGTGGTCAACGGAAGCCGTTTCGTCATAAGTTATGCCATTCACCGTAGCCCCGGATGCAATCCATAGTGTTTCAGGGGCAGGGTCAAGGCTTACCCTTTTTTCAACAAACTCCCGGGTTGAATAGACCGAGAGCTGCAGGCCGAGGAAAACTCCAAGTGCGCACAGCGAGGCAATCCATATGACAAAAACCACTATGTTCAGTACCTTGAACCTCTCCCTGATCCTGAATATCATCTTGATCCCCAGCCAGGTGAGGGCAGCCAGGGGAATAAGAATGGTCAAGGCCGTGAGAATGAGAACCGGCCAGACCATGTTGCTGTTCAGGACAATGGAAAGCAGTGTGTGGATGTTTGTCATCTCCGGCTCAATCACCTGGGTGAGGAAGGGGGCATTGCTGAAGAAGATCAGTATGGCGAAGCAGAAGAGCAGGGTAAAGCCCAGAAGTGTGAAGACCGATCCGAGAAAAATGGCAATCACCCTGAATATTGCAGAGAATATTTTTCCGACTGCCCTGAAAAATTCGGACAATGCCTTGCCTACACGGGCTGAAGGACTGTTCGGGTCATACATTGATTTGCGAGTGTAAACACCCTTCTTACCCGAGAGGGTGTTGTCATCGTAGTAGTCCTCGGGTGCACCCATTATATTGATCATGTCATTCACCATCTGCTTTGATACCAGGGTTGGAGGTTCATTGCCGCCGCCGAATATTTCGGCTATGCGTGCCTCTATGTCAGCTACGGTTTCATCGCCTCCCTGTTCGGTTGCGAATCTGGTGGAGACATGGTCAAGATAATGCTTCAGGATCTCCCAGGCCTCCTCGTCGATGCGAAAAAGCTGCCCTGCTATATTGACGTCAGTTGTTTTCTTCATGGCTGCCTCTAATTCTTGTCACGTATCTGATTGACTGAAGCTACAAGCTCTTCCCAGGCCTTATCAAGCTCGTTAAGATAGATTTTCCCCAGTTCGGTAAGTTCATAATACTTCCGGGGTGGGCCCTGCGGCGATTCTTCCCACCTGTAGCTGAGCAGGCCGGCATTTTTCTGCCTGGTAAGCAGTGGGTAAAGTGTACCTTCAACAACTATCACCTCGGCTTTTTTAAGCTCATTGATGATGTCGACGGCGTAGCAGGAATTTCTTGAGAGTACTGCCAGTATGCAGTATTCGAGGATCCCCTTGCGCATTTGTGCTTTTGTGTTGTCCGTATTCATAGCAATTTCATTATTATCAGCATTATCCGTCTATTGCGGCGACTAAAGTTTCATTGTCTTCTTTACTGTCTCAAACTCCTGCTTGACAGAATCCTTAATGTTCCCGACCGTCACCGGGTCACCCCTCATCTCAAGCTTCTGTGCGGTGGTCCTGGCTTCCGGAAGCACTATCCAGAGAATGAGATACAGTCCCAGTCCGAATCCTCCGGCGAATATCAGAACTGAAAAGATGATTCTCATGATCAGCGGATCCCAGCCGAGATAGGCCGATAATCCGGCACAGACACCGCCGAAGACGCGTCCGTCAGGATCACGGTAGATCCGGCGCTGCGACCGCGGGGGCCGCTCTTCTGAAGGGCCGCTTCCGCTGATGACCTCCGGCGATCCCAGTATGGCCATCACCTCCTCGACATCCTTCATAATGATTACCTGCTTATAGGAATTCAGCCTCATTTTAAAGAGTTCGGCTATCCTTCCTTCAATATCAGCCATGATCTCGGAAGCACTTGACTCGCCCGAAAACTCCATTTCCAGGCTTTTCATGTACTGCCGCAGGCGCTCATAGGCATCCTCGTCCACATTGAACGGGTATCCCCCGAGATTGATGTTAACCGTTAATTTCATTGTCTTTCTGATAAGGTACCTGTTAATACATATTAATATTACTTTGCAAATATATAATTAAAAAATAATACCATGCAATACATAGAATCAAAAATTTAAGAATATTTTTATTTTGCCTGTCTGAACATGATTTTTTGATTGGCGGGGTTGGGCAGGAATCACTAACTTTATGCAAACAAATGACCATGAAAGCATACAACTGGGGAATTCTCGGCACCGGCAATATAGCCCACAAGTTCACTCGGGCCCTAATATTGCTTAACAACGCGCATCTCTATGCGGTTGGATCGCGTGATGCTGAAAGGGCTGCGAAGTTTGCCACCGAGTACAGGATAACCAGATCATTCGGCAGTTACGAGGAGATGGTTGCCAATCCGGGTGTGGAGATAGTCTACATCTCTTCGCCCCATACGGAACATCTTGAGCATACGCTTCTGGCGCTGCGCAACGGAAAGCACGTCGTCTGCGAGAAACCGATGTCGGTCAACGCGTCAGAGGTGAATATAATGGTTGAGGAGGCACGAAAGCAGGGTCTCTTTCTGATGGAGGCTCTCTGGCCGCCGTTTCAGCCCTCCTATATCAAGGCAGATGAGATACTGAAGAGCGGCAAAATGGGCAGGCTGCTCCATATGAGAGGAAAGTTTGCCTTCATATCGCCCTATGATCCTGAACTGAGAACCTATAACATGAAACTCGGCGGCGGGTCGCTGCTTGATATCGGCATCTATCCGATCATGGATATCCTGCGATATATGGGTGAGCCGGATTCGATACTTGCCGCCTCCGTTCTCTCTCCGACGGGAGCAGACGAGAGCACCTCCGTAATCTTTAAGTTCGGTGACGGCAGGATGGCGGAGGCATACAGCTCCTTTACCACTATGGGAGGCGTTTCAACCGAGTTCAACTGCGAGAAGGGAAACCTGATCCATACAAGGGGGCGCGACCGCAACCAGCATCTCGTTCTGGAGTTTCCCAACGATTTTGACGACAGGATTTTCACCCCTCCCGCACAGGGATACCAGTATGAGGCGGTTGAGGTGATGAACTGTCTCGACAGGGGGCTCACCGAGAGTCCTGTCGTACCTCTCTCATTCACCCTGACCCTTGCCCGGACACTGGATGCTGTCAGGGAAAAAACCGGGATCAGGTACCCGGGACGTGACAGGTAAGCACAAACGCAGGGGCTTGCATTATGGAAGATAGCTCTGCCGCGACAGAAAAGAGACGATTGCTGCTCAGCATGCTCATTCCCTTCCTGCTTGTCAGCTTCACGCTGCTGATAAGGGTGGCGGAGGTGATCTTTGAGGCCGACTTTTGTTTTCTTGGAATCTTCCCGCGGAAAATCTCTTCGCTGGCGGGGATAATAACTTCTCCGTTCATTCACTCCGGTTTCAGGCACCTCTTCAATAACGCTCTTCCTCTTCTTATCCTTGGCACGGCGCTGTTCTACCTCTATTCACAGGTGGCCTTCAGGGTTCTCTTCCGGATCATGCTGCTTACGGGCCTGGCTGTATGGATGACAGGGAGGCCCGCATGGCATATCGGAGCCAGCGGCATTGTATACGGTCTGGCCTCCTTCCTGTTTGTAAGCGGCATCATCAGAAGACACATACCCCTTATGGGGCTCTCCCTGCTGGTTGCCTTTCTTTACGGAGAGATGGTATGGGGTATTTTTCCGGGGTTCAGGATAGATATTTCATGGGAGTCACACATGCTCGGAGCGGCCGCAGGCTTGCTGCTTGCAATATGGTATCGCGCTGAAGGGCCGCAGCGGCCTGTTCCCTTCTATGAAAAAGAGGAGGAGAACGACGAACATGAAGAAAATGATGCGGCGCTGTCGGATAAAGAGAATTAATTCTTATTTTTAAGGCCGCTTAAACTAACCTAAAATCCCAGTAATGTACGTCAGAACTGGTACTCCCGCATTTGATGAGCTCATACCGCGAATCAACCGGTTCCTTGAGCAGGACCTCCTTGAATTAAACATTGACGGTGAAAAGATAAGAGGCTACAGATCGCCTGATGCGCGATCAATATGGATAAGGAACTATTCCGACATGATGAGGGCCCTCCGGTATTCGGAGGTCGATCTTAAAAGTGTAGTGACTCATTTTGCCGACAACCAGGCTCACAACGGACGTATCTTTGACTATTTTACCACCTTCCCCGAGAAGCTGCCATGTGAGCGCGAGAACTGGACCAAGTATGTCAGGACTCCAGTGGAGGCTGATACTGAGTTCAGGTTCATCAAGGCAGCATGGCTTGCATGGCAGGCCACCGGCGATGATGCCTTCATCAGGAAACTAATGCCGGCTTTCGAGAGAGCCCTGGGCTACGTCATGGGCGAGCGCTACTTTGACAGGGAGAAGTACCTGTTTCGCAGGCCTTATACTATAGACACCTGGGACTTTGCATACCATGCGGGACATCATGACTGGCTTCAGTTCCAGATAGATGACAACACCTTCTGGGGTTATTTCCACGGTGACAACAGCGGTTATTACGAGGCCTTCCACTTCATGTCATACTGGTATAACATGTTTGATGACAAGGTGAGGTCAGCGCAGTGGCGCGACCGTGCCCTGAAGCTCCGTAAAAGCCTTAACAGCCACTGTTTTAATGGCTCCTTCTATACTCATTTTGTGAAGCAGACTCCGGTGACCATTGACGGTGTTGATGAGGCCTCGCAGCTGAGTCTGAGTAATCCTGCAGCTATTAACAGGGGTGCAGCATCACCCAATATTGCCGTTTCGATCATCAATGAATACATGAAACGCCGCGAGACCACATCTGCCTTCGCAGAGTGGTTCTCAATCGATCCCCCCTTCCCGTCAGGTATATTCGGTGACTACAAGCTGTCACGCGGTGCATACTGCAACGGCGGCATAATGCCTCTTACCGGCGGCGAGCTGGCCAGGGCGGCACTTGAATACGGCTTTGAGCACTATGGTATTGACATTCTCATGCGCTACTATGACCTGATCTCACGCAACGGGGAGACATACCTCTGGTATTTCCCTGACGGGAAGCCTTCAACAGTGGAGACCAGTACATCTCCTGAGGCCAAGCCTACGGACGGATGGGGCTCTTCGGCCATGCTCTATGCTTTTGTTGAAGGCCTGGTGGGTGTACAGGACAAGGATAAGCTGTTTAAAAGGGTGCGCATCTGCCCCAAATGGATAATGGCGGGAGTGGAGAAGGCGGAGGTGAAAATCGACTACAAGAGCTCGGGAGCGTATGTAAAATACATTTACAGCCAGACGGCTGACAAGCTTACCATCAGACTGACGGGCAGCTATGAGTATATCCAGCTCTCCCTGCCCGTGCCCGGCAATTACACGGCAGGCGACCTCACCATCGGCGGGAAAAAGAAGAAGTATCTGATGGCAACGATCAACCAGGGTAATTACCTGATTGCCGATGCCGATGTCAGCGGTGAGTGTGAGGTTGTGCTCAGACTGCGGAAGAAACCATTGGCCTGAAAGCAGGGTTATATATGAATTCAAGACCAGTAGCGATAATTACGGGAGCCAGCAGGGGCATCGGACGGGCTATCACGCTCGCACTTGCTTCCGAAGGATACGATATTGCAGCCATCGCCCGCACCTCTGACAGCGAATGCATGCTCTCACTGCAGCCCGAGACAGAGAAACTTGGTGCGGAATTCTACCCCGTGGGCCTCGACGTGGCACACACCAACCTTCATGACGAGGCAATCACCAGTATACTTGACCGGTACGGCCGGATAGACGTCCTTGTAAATAACGCCGGAATCGCTCCCATAGAACGGAAGGATATCCTTGACATGGACGAGGAGACCTTTGACCGTGTGCTGGCTGTCAACCTCAGGGGTCCGGTGTTCCTTGCCCGGAAAGTGGCAAGGGAAATGATATGGATGAAGGAGCAGGTAAAGGATTACAGGCCGTCAATAATGTTTATAACATCATTTCTTGCATATACCTCCTTCACACACGGCATGGACGTATGCATCTCCAAGGCTGCGCTTAGCATGGCATCGCAGGTCTTTGCCGACCGCCTTACCGAGGACGGTATCTGTGTCTATGAGATCAGGCCCGGACTGATAAAGACCGAGATGACCACAAGGAGCAAATACAAATTTGACAGGCTGATTGCCGAGGGACTGATACCCCAGAAACGGTGGGGCACCCCGGAGGATGTCGCCAGGGCAGTGGCTTCACTTGCCAGGGGCGACTGGCAATACTCGGCCGGCACCGTCTTCGAGATCAGTGGAGGCATGAATATCCAAAGCATTTAGCAGCAAGCGTTTAGCATTTCGCAAATTGCTTTCATCTTTGTTTTATTCAACTTTTGTTGAACAAAACCATTATTCTGTTAGTTTATTTTCAAACAAACAATACAGAATAAAATGAAAAAAGCAGGTATAGTAACATTATTGGCAATTTTCGCGGACACACAGCTGGCTGCACAGAAGAAATATGTTGCCGATCCTTCGGCCACAGTGATAAAGTGGCATGGTGAAAAGATAGTTGGCAGTGCGCATGACGGAACAATTAACCTCAGGGAGGGCTGGCTGAACTCTGACGGCAAGTCGATCACCGGAGGTGAGTTCGTTGTTGACATGGCCAGCATCACATTTGACCGTTCACTGTATGATGTCAGGTTCGGGTCAGGCAAATTCTTTTCAAACCTTGGCAAAAACGCCATCAGGGATGAGATCAAGCTTGACGTCAGCCTTGTGGTTCAGTAATTAAGAGTATAGGCGTTTGCCATATCTATGAATGACAGGTAGATAAGCTTGGCTACATCTTCCATGATCTCCGGGGTGACGGCAGTCTCGTCATCACCCGGGAGATGGTAGTATACCGGTTTCACACCGTCAGGGGCAGAGATGCTCATGGTTCTGAACCCGTCAGCCAGGAATACCAGTCCGTCACTGCGGGGCCGGCCGTAAAATGACCCGGCCGAGGTTGATACTCTCATAGGTCTGTGGATGTATTTGTCATTGGCTCTCGTAAAGTAATCTGTCAGTCCTGAGCATGTTGCTGATGCGCTTACAGCAAGACCTGTACCGTTGCCAACCATGTCAAGGTTGATGTAGGTTACCGTCTTCTCTTTCGGGAAGATGGGATTCTTGGTGTAAAACTTGCTGCCCCGCAGTCCTGTCTCTTCAGCCCCTATCATGAGAAAGAGCAGGGTGCGTTTCAGCTTAATTCCGGACTCCGACAGTGCTTTGGCAGCCGCCATAATGTCAATGATACCGCTGGCATTGTCATATCCGCCTGCAACGAGCAGCCCGCCTGCATTGCCCACGGCATCAAGATGCCCGCCGATGATTATCACTTCATCCTTCAGTACCGGGTCTGAACCTTCAATCATACCTATGACGTTGCATGTCCTGCCTTCAGGGTGACGGGTGGTGTTCGCCCTTACGGTCATCGTTTTGCCTGTGGAAAATGAGGCAGGCTTGAATGTTTTGTCGATTTGCTCCAGCAGGGTCTTGTTTTCTTTGCCGAGGCCGGCAAAGATGTCGGCCAGGGGCTCCGGACCTATACCGCAGACAACCAGGTTCTCAAGATATGATATATTCGGGTTGGCGCTGTTGCCATCGATGTAAAGCATACCCGCAGCGCCGTGTTCAGCGGCATTTTCGGATTTGTACTGATGATAGCAGTACCTTACCCATTTTGCATACTCGGGATTACGGACATCCTTGTAAGGAACATCGCGGTTCATCAACACTATCTTACCCCTGACGTCAAGGCCTTTGTAATCGTCGTAGTTCAACTCCGGGGCGGTCACTCCGTACCCGACCCAGACCACCTCGGCAGTCGCCTCCCCGCTGCCCGAATTCATCCCGGGGTAGTAATCCGAGGGTGCCGAATAGCTTTTCATAACCGTTTTGCCGTCTTTCTGCGGAAGATGCAGCTGCAGGGCACCTTGGTCATTCACAACCGTGTAGGGGTGGTCAAACCACTGGTAATATGTGCCTTTGTTGCCGGCAGGTTTGACTCCCCATTCACTCATTTTGCCTGCAACCCAGTCGGCCGCGGCCAGGTATTCAGGGGTTCCGGCCAGTCTTCCGTTGAATTCCGGAGAGCATATTTCCGCCATCCAGCCTGCAATCTCTTCGCTGCTGATTGAATGGAAGTGTTTAAGAAGCAGTTGTTCATCGGCATCCTGAGCATATGTTAAAACAGAGCAGGCTATCGCAGCCAGCAGGGTGATAAATCTCTTTGATCCTTTACGCATCGCTTGTGTAATTTAAGAACTGATAATAGTGGTGTAAAATTAATCTTTTAAAAAAATTACTCAACAACAATTTCATCTATGAATATCCATGACGGCTGTCCGGCCCCCCGATGCCATTCAGGGCATTTTTTCAGTGACCGCGCTGTAATTTTGAGTTTTGATGTCTTCACGGGTGAAAATTCATACTCCATGTGAACGGGTGTAATATCCTGGTCAAACTCTGCGGTTTTAAATTCCCGTGACGCAGCTTCGACAAAGTCTGTTCTATTTTCGGATACCTCAATAATGATTTTCACAGGAAGGAAAATCCATGATACATGATCGCACAGAAAATTCATGCTTATGCGGCTTACTTCGACAGCCGGGTCAAGGACAATTTCCATGATCATATCCTCGCCCTGATATCCGAGCCATCCTGATGTGAAAGTTCTTCCTCCGAAAATGCCGTCTGCCATCGAAGCTGCACCCATGCTTTCGTAGCCCGGATGGACAGGTGACAATGACCGGAAGTCATCCGGTCTGGCTTTGTTCTGCTTCACGCTCATGCTTGTGATCCTTTTGACATGATCGCGGTATTCCGTTATCGAATAATTATGTTCGCTGACAGTGGTGACACCGCATTTCCCGCTGTTGCCCGCCATCCTGTCTAGCTTCTGGATCATATTATCGTTGAGGACTTTACCGGACGGGGTGGTTTTTACAAAAGACAACGCAGAATCACCGGCATTCAGTGCATAATCAAGCCATGCAAAATCAACTGACATCCTTGCCCTCAATACCCTGTCGGAGTAAACGGAGTCATTTTCCACGGCTGCCTCCGCCTCGTTCATGAGGTCATGGTATCCTGTCACAAGATCGCGGGTCAGGAATGACTTGAAATAATACGAGGGCAATCCGTAGATGTCAAGGTTTTGACTATCTGCCACCATCTTCAGACTGGAATGAGAAAGATCGAAATACTCCCTGATGAATGGGGCTGCATTGCCATAATATTTATCAATGAACCGGTTAATCAGTGAATCACCATTCAGGTACGGATCCCAGAGCAGTCTGGCAATGTAATACTGTTTCAGTTCCGAAAGGTCAGACCATGAATTGCCGCTTCCCTGCTGGAACATCAACGGGATGTTCTGACTGTGGAAGAGTTGAATATTAGGCTGCAGTACATGAAAGTTCGGGAATGGACACAGGTAGGTACGGAACTGCACCACATAGTCCCACATGAAAATATTATCCGTGAGGCTGCTCCACTCCTTCAGGTCCCTGACAAAACCGGCGCTTCGCGGGTCTTCTGCCAGTGGCATGCTCCGGTTACACTCTATTGAACAGAACATTACATTGACATTATCAGCAGGCTTTATGTTTCGCGGTGCCTGCCGTGTGAACTGATAGGCAAGTGTAGATATCTGTTTATCGGGAAACTGAGCCGCGATCTTATTAGCCATCTCGATATAAACCCCTGAAACGGTACCGTATTTCTCATAAAGTTTTTTACACTCAGGACATTCACAATAATTGATGCAATCATTCTGTGATACGGACCAGTATATTTTTTCCGGTGCCTGTGCCATCCGGACGGCGAGGTTTTCAGACAGGATCCGGATAACGTCAGGGTTGCTCAGACACAGCTGGCCGTCCTGTATACGCCTTCCGTTTACGAGCGAAAAGTACTCAGGATGGCTGCTGAAATATTTTGAAGGAGGCATCAGTTGCGGAAAAGTATGAACGAACATTCCCCATTCGCTGAAAGTGCTCAGTTTATTCCAGGCGGTAAATCCGGGTTTTTCCCTGTCGGGGAAGTGTGCCACCCTGAAGCTGAATGCCGGTTCATATATTTTATGTTTAACCGGAACTCTTATTTTTTTGGCAGCAGGAACATAATCCTCCTTTTCAGTAAAGCGCATGCACCCGGCATGTTCCTCAAGCAGGGTATAGACTGCGTGGAGATCGGCACTTCCGTTGTTACCTGCCAGCACCAGGGTATCACGGGCTGATGAGATAATGAAACCGTCACGGCTCAGAGTGCTTATCTCCCTCAATAGTGCATTGTTATTGAGGCCGGCTTTTCCGATGAATATGATCTTATTACCTGCTTTTGTTTCGTTATATAACGGGAGTGTTTTTCCCGTTATGCGAAAAAAGTACCGGTCCAGTTCGGAAGCGGCTTTCAGGGTGAGTGAATCTGCAGCGGTCCCCGGGATAATTGAATAGTTGTATTCCGGACTTATCACGAAGCTTTCAGGCTGGCATGAAGAGGCCATCATCATAACCAGGGCGACTGCAGGTGCCATTGAAAAATTGAGAGGGGAAGTCAGGCGTTTCATATTCTCTCAGGTTTGCAGTATGCAACTTAAGAAAAAGAAAGTATTACTGAAAGAGGCTGTCAGTCATTGTTGTATTATTCGCAAATTATGACAAATATTGTGGTATAATGACCTTCAGATGAGCAGCAAGACTATTATCAGGTCTCCGAAACGGCTGGTGACCAAAGAATTCATTATCCCGTTCATACTGGTGACAAGTCTCTTTTTTCTCTGGGGAGTAGCTCACAGTCTCCTGGATGTGCTGAACAAGCATTTTCAGGATATACTTGGAATCACCAGGGCAAGGTCGGGGCTGGTTCAGGCGGCATTGTACGGCGGGTATTTCGTTATGGCTATTCCGGCGGGTTTCTTTATGAACAGGCTTGGGTACAGGAAGGGCATAATTACCGGGTTGCTCCTTTATGCCGCCGGTGCTTTTCTTTTCTTGCCTGCGACCTTCATACAGACCTTTGAGTTCACGCTTTTCTGCCTGTTCATAATAGCATGCGGTCTCACGTTTTTGGAGACGGCGGCCAACCCCTACTCAAGCGTTCTGGGACCGAAGGAGACCTCAGAGCAGCGGCTCAACCTGTCACAGTCGTTCAACGGTCTGGGGTGGATCATAGGGCCGGCCCTGGGTGGTATGCTGATACTCGGAGCCGGAGGGGAGGCTTCAGGGAATAAGTTTTCGTCCATGGCATTGCCATACATGCTTATAGGAGGGGTGGTGCTTGTGGTGGCCTTCATGTTTGTCATCACCCGCATGCCAGATATCCATGAGGGTGAGCATGACAGCCGGGGAGACAGAGGCACGTACGGCGGATTGCTCAGGGTCAGGCACTTCAGGTATGCAGTGATTGCGCAGTTTCTTTATGTTGCTGCCCAGACGGGAATAAACAGTTTTTTCATCAATTATATAGTGGAGACCATGCCTGACTACTCTCCGGAGAAAGCTGCGTACCTCCTTTCGCTGGGGTTTGTCTTCTTCATGTCAGGCCGTTTCATAGGGTCACTTTTCATGAGCTGGTTCAACCCTCGCGTGATGCTTGGGATATATGCCCTGGTAAACACGGCAGCCATGGCGCTTGTAATACTTGGACTCGGATGGCCGTCGCTCGTTGCTCTCTATCTGAATTATTTCTGCATGTCGATAATGTTTCCGACCATTTTTGCGTTGGGATTAAAAGATATTGGAGGCATGACCAAAAAGGGCTCTTCTGTGCTGGTGATGACCATTGTGGGCGGGGCGATATGTCCTGTTATCATGGGGCGTATAGCCGACGTGTCAGAGATGGCTGTCGGGTTTGTGGTGCCGCTGATCTGCTTTGCTTTTATAGCATGGTATGCATTTTTCAGGGCGAAGAGTACAAAAAAAAATCTTAGAGATGAATATTCGCACGTTTAGAAATGAAACATTTATACTCCTTTTTATGTTGTCTTTAGCCTCAGGAATCTGCAGCGGACAGAAAACCTGGTGGGGGGAATACTCATTTTTCGGCGGCGGCGGCACGAATGACATTTTCCGTTACAATGAGCTTGATGGTGCGGGTTCGGTAACCGGAACGGGGATGTGGACTGCAGGGTTTGACATGCGGAGGCTGTTTGGAGATCACTTCAGCATGGAGACAGGACTTGGCTATGCACATCAGTATTACTACACCAGTCCTGCTCCGGGGATAGAGGGTGAAGACCGGCCGGGCAGGTTTGGCATGCTGGCCATGCCCCTGAAGGTCAGGGTTGATTTCCTGAGGTGGTTCTTCGCAGATGCGGGGGCTCTCTTCGCCATACAGTTGGGCGGTTCTGATGTTGACAACATGACCGGTCTGGGGGCCACCCTGGGGGCGGGATTTCAATACAACTTCAAATCAGACATTTTTATCAGGGTAAGGGTTTATGGGGCTCAGTACGGACTGCTTCATCTTTTCCCTGAGGATTATCCGCAGACATTATCGAATAGCGGCGTGACGGTGGGAGTGGGGTACAGGTTCATTCACCTGGGCAGTTGTAACTGTCCTGACGACAACACACCGCGCAGTAGGTTCTATTGATCTTCAGCAATTTGGGCAATCATAGTCTTGATTCCGGTGCTAGTATCACTAATCTCATGAAGCTTCGGTGATCAGTAAGTTTATCCCGGTGCATGTATTGTTAATCTTCAGCCACTTCAGCAATCAGGGCTTTTGCCTCGGTCCATTTCTCTTCGGGCATGCGGGCGCCTATGTTTTCGATTACCTTCCCTGCCAGGATTGATCCGAACATCCCGCATTTATCAAGTCCGAATCCGTGTGAGTAACCATAGAGGAACCCGGCTGCATAGAGGTCGCCGGCTCCGGTGGTGTCAACCGCATTTACCTTCAGTGCGTCAACCTTGATGACCTCATCGCCGCGTTTGATCCATGATCCGTCGGCGCCTGTCTTGACGACGGCAATTAGGCATTTCTTTGATATCTCGTCGAGTGCCTCCACGGGGCCGAGTCCGGTGAAAGCGCGTGCCTCCTCCTCGTTGGCGAAGATGATGTCGACGTAATTCATGACGATATCGTTGAATTCAGCGAGTTTGTCTTTAACCACGTTAAAGCTTGCCAGATCGAGGGCCACGCACATGCGGTTTTCCTTTGCCAGGCGGCAGGCCTTTTCGATTAGCGGGAAGTTGAATATCAGGTATCCTTCGAGGTAGAGGATATTATATCCCTTGTAGTAGTCACTCCGGAGCTCATCGGCTGTCAGTTCGGTCGCTGCCCCGAGGTGGGTGGCGAAGGTGCGTTCCGAGTCGGGTGTCACCAGTGCCACGGCTGTTCCGGTAGGCGACTGTGGGGCGCGCATGAGTACGGGTGTCAGTCCGGCCTCGACCATATCTTTTTCGTAGAAGTTGCCGAGTTCATCGCGGCCCACTTTTCCGATGAATGATGAGTAGACCCCCATTACTCCGAGGCCGTACATGGTGTTTCCCGCCGAGCCGCCTGAGGCCAGTGTTTTTTTCAGGCCGTTTATTGCCTCTTTTATCTCACCCGACCGGGTGGCGTCGACCATTGTCATACTGCCTTTTGGGAGGCTGAAGCGGGTGAGGCATGTCTGATCCGGCACTATTGTCATCACATCGACAAGGGCGTTACCGATGCCAATAATCTTCTTCATCAGGAAATTTTTGCCAAAGATATTGCTTAATTCGTTTAAAGCGGTTAATTTTACGACTCTTAAAAGAGCGATATATTCCTCAGTAGCTCAGTTGGTCAGAGCACCTGACTGTTAATCAGGGGGTCCTAGGTTCAAGTCCTAGCTGGGGAGCGAAGCAAGTCA
>DZBJ01000173.1 GCA_022736275.1 Rikenella microfusus
TAACCTTTGGGTCGGGCAGGACTTGAGTAAGGAAGGTTCGGCTTGGTCCGCTCCATTGATCATGGAAGTGTACCAGCATGTAGTTTCCGGTCTTGCTGCTTTCTTCAGCGGCGTAATTAAGATTGTTCAGCCAGTTTTGGCCATCCGGAGATGTATAAGGTTGGAAGACAACCTCACAGGTTAACGGGGTAAAACCAAAGCTGTGCCCATAATCAATCGTAAAGGTCGTGTCATTGACCTCAGTGACCATTCCGATGGCAGGACCGCTGCGAACCAGAGAGCTTTTTTTTGTGTCTGTCCTGAATTCCAGTTTATCTCCTATCTGGGTAATTGTTTCCTTCCCATACGGTGAAGGGATGAAGGTCCCTGGCGCGGCGCTGTAGGTCATGATGACGTTATCACCATCCACAGCGTTCACAGTGGCGCTCAGACCGGTTATATCTGCTTGGTAAAGTTTTCCAATCTCGGGAGTTTCTTTGAAAGATTCCTTGAATTCGTCAAGAAAAATGGTCACCTTGCGATCGGTTTGGTAAGCGAGATTCATGTTCAGAAAACGGTCCCCGCCGGTAGTGTTGGGGATAAGCTCTCCATGAAGGGTTAAGGTTTGCGGGGTGTCAAGGGGCATTCCCAGGGCTTGACGGGCCAGAAGCTGCTCCAGCATCTCTTCAAAACACATGGTCTTGACCAGGGGAATGGCTGCATCCTGGGGATGGGCCACGGTAGCGGGAGCGGGCAGGTAGTTGTTCAGGGGGCTAAACAAGGGGGAATGGGACAGGCTGGTATCTACAGCCACGTCGCGGCGGGATGTGGCGGCCAGTTCCCCGTTGGGGGTTCGACAGATGTATTCAATATTGATCCACTCACCACCCGTTAGAAGGGGATGGGAGGAGTGGGTCTGGCCGGTACAGCCACAAAAGGTTAGAAGATATAGACAACAATACGCATGAAATCGCATGAACAACCTCATAAGAAAAGAGGGAACCCTTTTTATAAAAGGATTCCCTCATGATTTGTAACCATTAAAAAAGAGCATGCCTTGTAGATCAAACCTTGGCCATGCTTTAAAAATCACTCATTACTTCAA
>DZBJ01000003.1 GCA_022736275.1 Rikenella microfusus
CCGGGGAGTACGGGTTCTTGGCTGTACTTCCCTTTATTATTTTACACCTGTAGACAACCTTGCCGTAAGTGCTGAAAATAGCTACATAGGATCCGCTTAAAAGACCATCCATATTGATCTTCTCTTCCCCCATCACCTCCCTGCTCATCATGAGTTCTCCATTGAAACTGTAGATATTTAGATGACTTGGCCGGGAGACTCTCACAGTAATGGTCTTGTCAAAAGGTACGGGGTAAATGCAGAACTCCCCGCCATCAGGCAGTACGATTCCGGACTGGTTGCAATATGTATCCGGCAGATCAGGGAAGTAGTGCTTTATCAGATAATTCAGGAAAACGGCTGCAGCAGCAGCAGCAAAATTATTCCTGGCTGTCACTTCGAATCTGACATCCTGGTTACATTCAATCTGGATTGCATCGACAGTACCATTATTAACCGAGCCATGCCTCCGGGTATTATACCCGCCACTGAAGTAGGGCTCACCGGTAAAAGGGAAAGGTTCATCAATTCCCGGTATTGCAGGATAACCCCTGGCTGCAAACATTGTACCCAGGCTGTAAAGGCCGTGTAGTAATTCAGAATGCGTCAGGCTGTTGACATTCATGCCCGCAAGGCTTTTGATACTGCTGAGATTGATGATGGTGCCTGAATTGAGTGAGGCATCTGGATACCCAAGTTGAACTGCAGTAAGCAGGTAACCCAGCTCCAGCCTCTGAATGGCATGACCGTGTCCGTGCAGGTCGATAAATAGTCCCTTGCCCGAGTTCCTTTCAACTGCTGCCTTAGCACTGTCAATGAAGGTGTGGTACTCATTCCACGCTATCTCAGCAAATTCATTACCGCAGGTGGCAATTTCCACTTCACGGTTAACATCAAGCCTTATCCTTTTAAGATGGCAGATAATAATGTGGGGCGTACATCCTGTTATCTCCATTATCTCTTCCCGGATCGACGCCGCAAGCTCCTCCGTGTATGAATCCGTTACAGTCTCACCTCCACATGTTCTGTCAGGTATCTCTGCCGGGGTAAGGGCGCCACCGTGGGGCACAGATAGTATTAAAGGCAGGTTGCCCGCTACATACTCAATGTAATTTGCTCTCCCAAAATAAGACGAGCCCGGTACATATGGCTGCGTAAGGGCATACCGGGAAACTAAGAGAAGAGTAATAACTATTATGTACTTCTTCATTTTTCAGTTATTTACTCTGGAATAATATAGAATGCCTTGAGATCACAATCTGTCAGTCAGCTTTCCTGGCCGCTTGCCTTTTCCGGGGTTATCTGGAATAAGTGATAACTCCTTCATTTTTGAATAGAGCAGTCTTCTGTTAATCTTCAGATAAAGTGCAGTTTTGGTCTGATTATTATCATTCATCTTAAGAGCAGCCTCTATAATCCTTCTTTCTACATAACTGATGGCACTCCTGAATGAATTATGATCTTTTACCAGGGAGATAAACGAAAATTCTGCCGGCGGTATCTCTGAACGGAGTGGGAGATTCTTGATGTAGATTACATCATTATTTGCTGTCACTATAGCACTGTAGATAGTGTTTTCCAGTTCCCTGATGTTTCCCGGCCAGTCATATGAACATAGCTTATTCATTGATTCCTCAGGGATAATCATTTTGCGGGAAGGGCAGTATTTCTTGATAAAATATTCAATTAAAGGACTGATATCATCTTTTCTTTCCCTGAGGGGTGGTATATTTATTCTGACAACGCAAAGGCGATAATAAAGATCTTTCCGGAAGTTGCCACCTTCCATCTCCTTTTCAATGTCTTTGTTAGTGGAAGCTATAACCCTCACATTTACCTTAACGGGGGTGACGCCGCCTACCCGGAAGAAAGGCTGTTTCTGTAAAATTCTCAATAGTCTTACCTGCAATGACTGAGGCATACTGTTTATCTCATCAAGATAGACCGTTCCGCCGTCAGCTATTTCAAACAGCCCTTTTCGTCTCGACTCTGCTCCGGTAAAAGACCCTTTTTCATGGCCGAAAATTTCACTCTCAAGAATTGATTCTGATAACGCACCACAGTTGATTTTAACATATGGTTTGTCAGATAACAATGAATGCCTTTGTATAGCGTCAGCAATAAGTTCTTTCCCTGTGCCACTCTCTCCCTGGATCAATACTGTGGCATCAGTGGGAGCAGTACGGCCAATGAGCTTGAATATTTCCTGCATCCTCTGATTTCTCCCAATGATAGGAGCATCAGTTGGCTTACTCCGGACATCTTTTATAAGAGAACGCAACAGCTTTACTTCAGTAAGCAGATTTTGATATTCGAAGGCACGTTCAACTGATAAAGCAAACTCGTCAAGCTCAAAAGGTTTTTCGAGGTAGTCAAAGGCTCCGAGCTTCATGGCCTCCATTACCCGTTCACTCGTCCCGAATGCAGTAAACATAATCACAGGGGTATCACTTGAAATCTTTTTGATCTCCTTAAGCACTTCTAATCCATTCTTACCCGGCAGGTTAATATCAAGAATTATGACATGAGGCTTTTTCTGAACGAACATCATCATACCAGCCTCTCCATTTCCGGCCTCAATTATCTGGTATCCGAGCGGGGAAAGTAGATCAGAAATATTCTTTCTCATTGAGATTTCATCATCTACAATGAGGATTGTCTTGATGTTATCCACCTGATTATTTTTTATTTTGAAAGAGGTAGTTTAATAATACATTTCATTCCGGGACCGGGGTTATGCAAAAAAGTTATTTCACCATTATGAGCTTTAACAATCTGGTAGGATATGGATAACCCAAGTCCTGCACCTGACTCCTTGGAAGAGAAAAAAGGATCGAAGACCTTATCAATGATATCTTCAGAAATACCCATTCCCTGATCATCTACTTCAATGGTAAGCCTATCATTTTCAGAATCGATACCTGTACTTATATTAATCAATCCTCCTTCAGGCATAGCCTCAATAGAATTTTCCAGGATATTTATTATGACCTCCTTAATGGCGCTTTCGTCAGCCAGAATCAGAGGCAGATCAGGAGCAAGGTCAAGACCTGGTGCGATTTTCATCTCATTTGTATCCATGCTAATAAAACTTACGACCTCTTTAATCAGTTTATTAATATCAGTCGGTTTCATTTTTTTGTCAATAGGCCGGGAAAAAATAAGCAGGCGTTTAACGAGTGTGGACAGCCTGTTTGTTTCGTCTATGACCAGTTGCATCGATTCAGGTGATATCTGATCAGAGACTCCCGATGTTTTCCTGATCTCTTTCTGCCACATCTGAATTCTTGTTTTAATAATAGCCAGAGGTGTCTTCACTTCATGTGCAACACCCGCAATCATGTTCCCCAGTGAAGCCAGTTTCTCTTTCTGATTCAGTTGTCGTTCCAGTATCAGTCGGCGGTTGACCTCTTCTTCAATCGTATCAAGCATGTAATTGATATTGTCTGTTATATATCCGAACACACCCCATCTCTTCCTCAGGCGCCTGGATGAATCATATCTTATTGTCTCCATCTCCTTTTTAATGCTATTTATTTCGCCTCCCAGTGAGGCAGATAGCAGCATTAAAAACAGAAAACCTGCGATGGAGATAAGGGCCGTTACATTTACAATTCGTTTCAGTTTGATGACCGGTAACTCATTTTCGATGTGTATCCGGACCCACACCACCCCTAAGGCATTTGTATTCACGACTATTGGCCTGGTAGCGAGGGGGAAAAACGCCGCATCAAAAGAGTGTACGTCAATGATCGACCGGTTCTCATTTATTGATTGTAAACACTGATTTTTGATGATATTATATGATCTTGGTGGCGGGCCGTAAAAAGGAACCGGCGGGGGAGAGGTGGGGAAAGAGTAACCGTAAAACTCATCCGCGAATACAAGGTAGAAACCGCCATCAAGGCCTGCCATAACCTCCAGCTCGCGCTCAGATATCGCTTTCAATGTGCTATCAACCAGTTTGATCTCAGCTGAAGAGAGATCTTTAGAGACCAGTAATCCCAGGCCCTCAAGGAAGATAATTTTTTCTAAAGCTGAGTCATATAGTTTGCCGGCATACAGATCACATACACTTTTGTTTTTTTCAACGATTGACTCCTGCCACTTTGAAAGCGAAGAATATATAAATGCAGCAGCAACGGTTACCACTATCGTGAATATTATGGCAAATAATAAATACCTGTTATATGTTCTAAGTAAGCTCTTCAAGTTGTTATTAATCAAGCATGATCATTCAGTTAAAAGTTAATAATTATCATTTCGTCATCCTATAATCAAATTGTACATCTGTTTTAAAACAGGTCCGGTATCAGAGTATACCTTTTCAGCGCATCAGCTATTTCCGGAGCATTCTCAAGAAAGTAACCGGAGATAGGGTCAGCATTCAGCAACTTCACCTTAGAGACTACAAGGAACGAAATTTTTGTCTCACCATACCTGTTTCGGAGTTTTTCCTGCGTTAAAAAAGCCCCCATAAAGGCATTCGGATTGAGGATACCGCCATAACTGTAAGATGTCTCCTGAAGAGCCTTCTCCCACAATTCTTCCGAATAGCCGAAGTGGCTGCAGTTCAAACTTATGTACACTCTCTCACCATTATTATCTAACTCATCTAGGGCTTCGTTCATATAGACGGAAATCAGCATTTCTGTCTCTTCTGATAGGGGATTTTGTTCGATATAAGCCTGGAGTTGCGGACAAGCCTTGGTAACTATCCTCTCTCCGGATATGCTTTGCTTAAGTAATCCATTCCTGTGGCTGTTCTCCTCAATTGTTGTTTCAGTTCCAAAGATTATCACCATGGATGAAGGATCAGCCTTCAATTTTTCAGATATAAGCTCAACGCCAACCTCAACTATTCCTATGACAGGCGTTTTGGTGTGTCCGGAGAAATAAGTATCGCCATAGAGAACGGAAAGGGTATTACAACCAATAAGAATTGCATCAGGATTGTATTTATTATCGATGGCTGTCAGGACCTTGTCAAACATATCAGTTTTTTCTTTCTTTGTCTGCAAAGAGTTGTAACCTGTATTCTCATCAAATAAAGCGTTCACAAACAAAAGGTTAACTTTCTTAAAGAATCCGGATTTCTTCATTTTAATGGAGATGTCCTCCATTACGGTCAATCCTCCAAGCCCTGAGTCTGTAATGACAAGCGTAATCTCCTCCTTGTTGAAAAGAGTGGTAAGGTCAGGATGATTCTGACCAACCATAGTTATGACATTGAACCAGCAGATGGAAATCAGGAAAAGGTATATCATTTTTCTATACATTATGACCTATTCTATCAAGGGTTAGTAACTAATCATGATTTAATAAGCTTTCAAAGGAATTCATGGTGATGTGGCAATAAAGATCCGGGGAAAAAATTTTGTACTATGATTTGTTTTCTTCCCGGATCTGTTATTCTTGTTAAGCAGGCCATTAATAATCAAATAAGGGCCTGTATCCGGTTATTCTATTCGAATATCCAGAGCTTTTGACTGGTATTGCTAATTACAGGACAGTTTGAGTTATAGGAGATTTCTGTCTGAGGATAAGGAAATCTCTCAGGTATCAATCCGGCGCCTGCTACAGGTGTAAGAACCGGGTAACCGGTCCTTCTGTAATCATCATAGGGAACGACAGTCGAATACATTGCCAGATACTTCTGTCCCATGATCTTCTCAAGGGTAATGGTTGCACCTGTTTCGATATTGATATTTGCATCGAGCCAAGTCGTATTCGCAGCTCCGGTTACTGACAGCACAGATGAGGCAACAGCCAATTTATAAGCAGCGGCAGCGGCGTCAGGGTCAGGGACGGACTGGCTCATGTAACATTCTGCTCTGATAAATTGCATTTCCGCATAAGAGCTCAGGACTACCGGAGCTGAGGTAGTGTTATTATATGTACCTAAGGTTGAGGCGTTTGTTACTTCTGATCCGGGAGGACTTCCGACATAGGCTCCTCCAATGGTTTTTGCATAAAATGAGAGTCTTGGGTCATTGGTAGCTTTAAGATTGTCAATAAAGGTTGAGCACATCTTAACGTCATTTTTGTAAGATGAGACAGTGGCATACTGATACATCGGACCTGCCTCAGCATTTGTTGTTCCGAAGGGCATGACAAATGTATTTGCTGGCAAGAAAGCGCTGGCCGTATAAGTAAGAGCCCTGGCATAATCGCCTAGGTTCAAGGCATACCTGGCCTTTAAAGCATATGCTGCCTTTATCCAGGACGCTTTATTGTTTGCATAGATCATATCGCCTGAAAGGGCAGTTAAGTTTTCCGTAGCCCCAAGGTCGACTATTGCCTCATCAAGGAGTGTCTCGATTGTATTATAGATCTCCTCCTGAGTATCATAAACAGGTTTCAGAACTGCCTCATCACCTTGAAAAGCTTCAGAATAGGGGATATCTCCGAAAAGATTTGTCATTGTACCTAAGTTCAGTGCCATGCAGACTTTGGCAACACCTGCATAATGCGGAGAATTCTCTTCACCGGCCTTCTGAATTATTCTGGTTGCATCCATCATTGGCTGATAGTACATCCTTCTCCAGAGATCATCAACATCCGTCGATGACATGATATAGTTTGATTCGCCGTAAGATTGCCTGGCAACGCCATTCAGGAACTGCATATAGATGTTTGTTGTCTTCACAGCTCTGATGCCACCTATCTGGTATGCCATTGACAGTTCCATTGTCGGAACAAGCAAATTCATAGGCACGTCTGACGGCACATCCGGATTGATATTCATATCCGTATCGATCCATGATTCACATCCTGTGAATAACAGGACAAGTATTGCCAATAAGGCAATATTCGATTTATATAAACTTTTCATTTTCATTGTTTTTAAAGATTCTTTGAGTGTTTAGAATGAAAGTTTTACACCGAAAATATAGGCTCTGACACCGGGGCTGGCGAAATAATCAAAGCCCTGTCCGTTTGTAGCACCATAAACACTTACTTCCGGGTCTCCGCCCTTATATGGAGTAGAAACAAGCAGGTTATTACCTGTTGCATAGATTTCCAGCCCTTTAAGCCTGATCTTTGAGAGCAAGGAATTATTAAAGATATAAGAGAGAGTGACTTCTCTCAGTTTAACCCAGCTGGCGTCTTCAACTGCCTGCGTTGCAGCTCCACCGCTGGTAAAACTGTTTTCCCCCCTGTACCATGTCTGGCTCTTAATAACTTCTGTTGTATTCTTAACCCCTTCTGATACTACATTTCCATTGGCATCGAGGTGACCGTAAACACCTTCGAATACTGTTGGAGTGTTTCTGTCGAGCGTTTCAACGGTTTGACCATAATAATTGAGGTTGAATCTTGTTCCGTTATTCACATTTCCGCCGCTTTTAATGTCAACAAGCGCAGTAAGTGAGAATCCTTTATAGCTTAAAGTATTGTAAATATTCAGGGTCCAGTCCGGGCTTACTTTCCCGAGAGCAACAGTTTTGGTTTTGTTGGTCCAGGGAAATCCGTCAGGGTGTGTGTCAGTCGGGTCATCATTGATAAGAACATTGCCATTGGCGTCTCTGTACCAGTCAAACCCAAATATTGTAGCATAATCATAACCCACAGCTGCGTTAATCTGTGCCTTTGTATCTCCGTTAAGCAAGACATAGTCAATGTCCTGAGCAAGGGCGGTAACGGGATTCTTCATTTTAGTGAAGTTGGACCTTATCTCCCACATGAAGTTTGCCGTTTTAACAGGTATGAGGTTCAGACTTATCTCAACTCCTTTACTCTCCATTGACGCTGCATTCAAATATGATGACGAAAATCCGGTGGAGGCTGAAATTGGTACAGACAGCAGCAGGTCTATATTCTTATTGTAGAAATATGACATATCTAGGCCGATTCTGTCTTGCAGGAATTTCACCTCGGCTCCCACCTCGAAAGTTGATTGGGTTTCATGGTTCAGGTCAGGATTGCCTACCGTGTTTCCAACAGTGTAACCTGGAACACCCATGAATGGAAATGATATGCCTGAAGTATAATAATCTCCGGCACTTCCGGATGCATAGTAAGAGGATGTCCTGTATGGGTCAGCAATATTTGCTGTTTTTGCCCATGATGCTCTGATCTTGCCGAAACTGAGTATCTTATTGCCTTTAAGCGGGGCGAGTTCCGTAAGTATAAAAGCTGCACTTAAAGAAGGGAAAAGGGCTGACAGATTATCCGCCGGCATAGTGGTAGACCATTCATTTCTGAGAGTTGCTCCCAGGTAAAGCAAACTCCTGTAATCAACGCTGAGGTCAGCAAACAGGGCTGCTGTTCTGTATTCGGTGGTGCTTTGACCTGCTGTCTGCTTGCTGGTGTTATCAATGTTATATAAGCCAGGAATTGACAGATCAGCTGTGTAAGCGGTAAGATATTTATAATATTGCTGGTAAATGTTTTGTCCCAGGTTAAGGTTAATCCCGATATCGCTACCTATCTTCCTGGTGATAGTTGCCATCAGGTCAGAATTGAACATGGAATGGAACTCTGTTCTTTCTCTGAGATAACCTTGCTGATTACCAACACTATACCAGTTGTATACATCCTGAAATCTTCTGGTATACGAGTCCAACCCTACATTGTATGAAATGGTAAGCCAGTCAAGGACTTTGGCCTTTAAGAAAGTGCTTCCAACAAACCTGTCATTGTAGTCAAGGAAAAACTGTTCATTTGATGTCCAATAAGGGTTGTTGTAGGTTCCGTTGACACCGGTATACGTACGTTGTGTTCCATCAGGTAATTTGTACCCTGCAGCGTTATCAAAGGTGGCAGGGGTTCTGTAAAGTCCGATGCCTATGCCGGAACTTGTTCCTCCCTCACGGATAAGGTTGTTTTTGGTATGGGCATACATCATGTTAGCACCGGTGGTAACTTTTTCAGATAGCTTTGTATCTGCGTTAAGTCTTAGTGTTGTTCTGGAAAAGGTGTTTTCCGGGACAATTCCTTTTTCCTGAAGGTTACCTATTGAGAAGAAATAGGAAGAGTTTTTATTTCCGGCCTCAATGCTTACATTGTTATTGTAAGTTATACCTTTCTGAAAGAAGTCATACTGGTCATATGTCCTGACAGCCTCGCCGGTGTTTGTTGGTGCATAAAGGGGGTTGTTGCTTACAATTGCCCCGTCAACATCAAGTAAAGGATTGAGCCATATTGCCGGGTCACGAGAATAGCTGCAGGTATCCAGTTGCGGACCCCAGGCGCCGTTGTATTTACTAGTCCATTTTCCGTTCAAACCCTGCCCGTACTCATTCTGTAGTTCAATGTGCCGGCCCAGTTCCTTAATTCCTATCGAAGAGTGTATGCTGACCTTCATCTTCTGATCTGTGGCACCCTTTTTTGTAGTGATTACGATCACGCCATTTGATGCCTGTAATCCATAAAGCGCTGTGGCAGCACCGCCTTTCAGTACGCTGATAGAGGCTATATCATCCGGATTTAGGTCGATACTCCTTGAGGAGGAATAAACACCTGACTGGCCTGTACTGCCCCGATAGGAGGGCTCTGAGCTCATTGGCATGCCGTCGATCACAAATAATGGCTGGTTATTGCCTGTTAGTGACGCAGCACCCCTGATTGTCATATAGGACGCAGCTCCGGCATTGCTTGATGAGCTTGTCACCTGCAGGCCGGCAGCCTTGGCTGAGAGTGAGGAGACAATATCACTGTTGCCTCGCTTGTTCAGCTCTGTCCCTGTAACCTCCTGTACCGTATAGCCAAGGGCTTTCTTCTCCCTTGGTATACCGAGGGCAGTGACAACAACATCTCCAAGGGCATAAGCACTTGGCTGCATTGTAAGGTTGAGTACATTGCCCGTAATCTTAACCTCCTGCGGCTCCATACCGATAAATGAGAAGGCAAGAACATCATAGCCTGCGGGAACAGTAATTGTATATGTCCCCTGGTCATTTGTCACAGCTCCTGTAGTTGTCCCCTTTACTGAAACTGTCAGAAAAGGTAACGGATTGCCATCAGGATCTGTAACTTTTCCTGTAACCACTCTTTGACCAAACACCTGCATGCAGGCGAAAGCAAGGATGGCGAACAAAAGAATTGTTTTTTTCATACTGGAATGATTTAGTTTAGGGATGATTATTAGAGTTATTAAGCTGATTATACATATTTTTTATAATTTCTTATTAAATGTATATATTAGATATCGTTAATAGCATTATTATCATGACTTCTTTATTAAAAAAGATACCGGAATCAGTGAGAATGCCAGGATAATTACCAGCAGTGTCTTGTTTGTGGTTGTAGTATTATACAGATTGGTCGATTCAGAATACTTTGTTCCAGGTGAGACTGTTATCCCGTAGCGACTTGCCAGATCTTTTATATCAAGCATGTTTATAAAAGGGATTCCTGATTCGCTCAATAAGGATATCACTCCGCGATCCCGGTCATTACAAAGGGTCATCTCATAGTGAAGCCCGTTGGGTATTTCCAGTGAATGGGGACAATTGCCCAGAGCGGTCTCATTGCCCCCGATATTTATCAGCAGGGAGATATTTGCCTCTCTGAAGATTTCTGCTCGTTTAACAATAGATTCATGAAGAGTTGCCGGAACATACAGATCAACCTTGTTTCTGTAGGCTGCATTATTTATTATTGACAAGCCTTCCGGCGAAAGCCCATGACCGGCATCATTGCCTGCTCCTGCAGAGACAATAGCCGAATTGAATTTCAGGCCATTTCTTTTCAGTGTTGTTTCCATGTCGATCCATGTTGCCCCGGGTTGATTGGCACCATACGTGGAAGCCCCCAGTGAACTCATAACAACTGGTTCAATATCCATTGTCTGAAGGGCTGCAAGTGCAGATATTGCCAGGGAAGGGAACGAACCTGAGAGTATTACTCCCACTTTGTCACCGGAGGTGACCTCTGCTTCATGCAATAATCTGACAATCAGCGCTGAGAAATCAGGGTTTGTGGAAGTCTCTTTGGCTTCCAGTGAACCGAGGGTTGTGGTAATCTCAGACCACTCGTCACCTATCATGAAATTGAATGGCACATTTGAGTGAGCATCAGCGACAATATTATTCTCCTTCTTAAATTGTTCAATTACGCCGAACATTCTTACCGTCAGGGCAACAGCCTCATCCATTTCATCACGGTAAACAAGTGGAATCTGCTTCCGGAATAAATTGACTGACACAGTCGTTCCGGTCACTAGGACCACGAATGCTATGAGTAATCTGATATTTAAACTCAGACGATTCATGTAATAAACAGTGAAATCTGGAATATTATCAACGTCACGATACCCAGGCTCAGAAGGGTGGATGTTATCTTTTGTCTGCCCATCTCATTGGCTATCAGACCGGGAATTATGTAACCAATGGACTGCAGATCGAGTTTCATTATTTCTGCCGGCTGGATCAGATTATCAATTAGAAGCTTAAGGAAGAAGCTGAGAAGGACCGCAAGCAGGAACTTCCTCCTGCTGTATAGTATAAAATACTGTGACGCCATCCTGATGATACCGTACACAATCATTGCAATAATGACAGTCATGGTAATCCTGTCAGGTTCGTAAATAAACAGAGCAAAATATGCAGGGGCAATCACTCCGCCTGGCGATATCCCGGTTAACTCATAAAAGATAAATCCAACCACTAATCCGATGATAAATAGCTGGAGTATCATCTTAGTTCATTAAGAATGTTAAATCCCTCTCCGCCAATGTTTCCCACGCCCGCCACAAATGATCCATCATCAACACTATTGGCTAGTATGCTCTTCAGGTTACCCCTGTCTCTTCTGGTCCAGCACTTAACTTTATCCCTATCAACTCCTGACCTTAACAATGTGTTTTTCGCCCTTCCTTTATGGTTGCCGGTTAAAATTATCGTCTCAAAAGATTGCATATCTCCGGCTATCCATTCTGAGAACAGATCGGTCCTGACTGGCCGGTCTGCACGGGTGTTAAGAATTACTGAGAGTTTACCCTGATGGTCTGATACGGTCTCCCAATGTGAGAGGAAGGTCTTGGTGGAATCAATATCATTTACTGAAAAAGCATTAAGGAACCTGATGTTCTTGCTGTTTGCATGAATTGTTGTCAGGGGAGATGTGCTTTTTGAAATCCAGTTCATTATTCCCGTTTCAGATTGGCTCAGATCTATCCCTGCCTCTCTGCAGACTGCCAGGGCAAGAGCTACATTTTCCGGAAATACTTCATAAGGTAACCTTTCTCTCAGTCGATCTTCCAATGTCTCTGTTGTGATTACGGTGCTGTTTTTTGCCGATGCCTTTTCTTTGATTCTTTTTAAAAAGCCTTTCTCATTTGTAATGACCTTACAGTTTGCCGGTATAGCATTGCATATAGCTTCAGCCTGCGACTCAACGTCTTTACCCATCTCCTCACGGTGATCATCCCTTATATTTGTTATCACGTAGATATGGGGCTGAAAAACAAATCCCTCCAGTTTCATCAATTCAGGGGAAATTGACATACACTCCAGTACCATGACCTTCACTTTTCTCCTGAAGGCTGATAATAAAATGTTTATCTGTTCCTGTACCCGTGCGACTCCGTGTCTGACTATAATCTGTGACACTCCGTTATGAATAATAGTAGGTATGATACCCGTGATCTTTGCCATTACATCCTGACGGGAAAATGAGATACCGGCTGCGACATATTCTGTTACTGAAGACTTACCCCTTGTTCCATTAACATGAATTCTCAAGGACATATAGCGGATACTCTTCTGGACCATCCGCTTTTCAATGAATAACAGACCAAAGATTAATATCAATATGACAGATATTGTCAGCATGATTTTCGTTTGATGAGATCCCTAAACAGGAATATCAATTCATTAATTATCAGTATCCTATGGCTATTCCTCCTCTTCTTTTGTCTGCGGATCCCGAATACTCGCCGGTTATGGGGTCTACAAATATCATTTGGGCCCCTCCGAAAAAGAGGTCTATGCCATTATAGACTTTAACCTGGTGGCCCATCTTCTCAAGTTCTGAACAGACTTCCGGATTAATCCCTGATTCAACATGTAAATAATCTTCAAACTTCTGGCAATAAAACCTGGGAGCAAGGTTTGCTTCATTTACATCCATACCAAAATCGATAACATTTACTACAAGCTCAATAAGTGTTGTAGTAATGCGGCTTGCGCCCGGGCTGCCAAGTATCAGAAAGGGATTTCCGTTTTTTAGGATTATAGTTGGAGTGATCGATGTCCTGCATCGCTTGCCATTCTGCATATAATTGACATTCTCAACATTGTATGAGAAGTTAGTCATTGCATTATTAAACAGCACTCCTGATACTGTTTGTCCTGATCCGAAAAAAAGTCCCAGTGTCTGTGTCAATGCTACTGCATTGCCATCCTTATCTATCACTGACAGGTGGGTTGTATGTCCTTCCGCGGGTTCCATCACGAGCGCCGGCTCCTTCCTGAAAGCTTTGTCAAATGCCCCGGGATTACCGTAGTCGGCATCCCTGTATCTTGGAGGATCTAGTTTTGACTGGTTGATGCTATTGTATCTTTCCAGAGCATAGTCTTTGGAAGTAAGGCCAGCTACTGGCACACTTACGAAATCTGGGTCTCCGAGGAACTGATACCTGTCAGCATAGACCAGTTTTTCGACCTCAGCCATTATATGCAATGTTTTTGCTGATTCACTATAATGACCACTGGCTTGAAGATCGAAGTTCTCAAGCATATTGAGACCCTGGATCAGGCTTATGCCTGACTGTGGGATATTGGATGTGAGGATATCATAACTCCTGTAAGTACCATTCAACGGTGAAGTGATCTCTGCCTGGTAGGATGAAAAATCTTTCTCTGTCAGGACCCCTCCCCGGTCTCTGATACCTTCTACAAAAGACTCTGCCAGCTGACCTTCGTAGAATCCATTTCTGCCCTTTTCAGCAATGGTGCGCAGGACCTTCCCCAGATCGCTCTGAAGAAGTAATTCTCCCTCCATCCTGGGAAAGCCATTCTCAAGGAATACAGACGCAGTGACCGAGTCACTCATTATGTTATCGATATTGTCAAGGATAAGCTTGGCGAGGGTCTGGTCAATAGGAAAGCCATCTTCAGCATGTCTTACTGCCGGTTCCATGATCTTACTGAGTGGCAGGCTCCCGAATTTCTCATGTGCCATTAGAAGACCTGCGACGGTGCCGGGCACCTCTATTGCCTTGCCGGAATAATTATCCCGTCCCGACTTAAAACTAGCTTCAGAGGCCCTCTCTGAGCTTCTCCCGTAGTAATTGATAAAGTACGATTTATGTTCCTTTTTCAGGTATATTACCATCCCGCCGCCACCACCAAGGCCTGAACCGTCGGGTTCAACAACGCCAATTGTAAAAGCAGCTGCTACTGCAGCATCAACAGCATTTCCACCGCTTTTAAGCATTTCTATTGCGGCAGCGGAAGCCAGCGGATGGGCCGTGGCAACAATCCCGTTCCTTCCGGTTGACTGGGGCAGTGACTGTCCCAGGATACCTGCATTAAATACTAATGCAAACAGTACAATAAGTTGAAGAGTTATCTTTCTCATGGAATTTGCTGTATCTCGTTTGTTATTGTCATAATATCAATCTGTTACTTGAAAAAGTTGCCAAGGGGTATTTCCGTCTCCGCAATTTTCACCACAAGGGTCAGGGGGATATTTTTAGCTTTGGAGATAGTGGTGAAGAATCCGTCTTCATCACCCTGCTTAACCACAAGCATAGATTTTGAGTTTTCGGCAACAATTTGATTGAAGGCATCTGACTGTCCTTGTCTGCGCGCACTGCCGCCTATATGAATCATCACAATCGGTATCTTAAGGTCATTTGCAGATTTTATAAGGGCCTTGACTCTCTCCATCTCCTCCTGCTGGCTTATCCCGGCAGCTCCCAGTCCCTTTGAACTGAAGCCCGGGACAATGATCAATGTCTTAAATCCCGTGAGGTCTGCCGACTTAGCCATCAGGATGGTTGTTGCATTAAGACCCTGCCTCTGGGCAAGCATCTTAACCAGCTTAACATCTGCACTCTGCCCGGCAGATGATATAAGTACCGGTTGTTTAAATTTCTGTGCCTCAACTGATAGTGATGTAAAGAATAGAATCAGTATTGCAACGATCATTACACTTCTTGCTTTCAAATTTCTATTTTTTAGTTCTTTAAATATTCACCCACTCCATTTTCCATAATCATATCATAGTCGGGCAGGTTTTCAACCACGATTTGCATCTCAGGATAGTAATAATTATAAGAGTTAATCAGCTCAATGAAGCCCATAATATGCCTTCCGACACGATGTTCAATGGGTTCACCTGTCTCTTCCCTGTAAGCAATTCTTAACGCACCTGTTTCTTTTGCCTTTTTATAATTGTCACAATCACCTCTCAGGACGAGGTCAACATTGGTCTCACCTCTTAATCTTCCCATAGAAGGATTACTGGTCTCCATGAGAAAGGGGATTGCGTTGGTATAGTCACCCCATTCCCGGTGGCTCAGGCCATGAAAATTCTTTGGAGATGTCTCAGGTGAAAACTGCAGCCCGGCCATCTCAAGTCCCAGTACGGCGTTCATAGCTATATCTTCATATTTTTCATTGTAGACAATAACATTTACAATCGGTACTTCCGGCGAGGATTCATGAAGATCGAAGGCAATATTTACATTCTCTTTTTTGATTATTTGAATAATTGCATAGGCCACCTTTTCAGTCAGGGTCCCGTCAGGCCGGCCCGGGTATGCGCGGTTAATATTTCTTGTTTCAAACCCGGACAATTGCTGGTTTGAAGGATACTGTGCAAAAACCAGGGGATCAGGCCATTGATCAAGAGGATTTGTCACTCTCGAGCCAAGCCTGAACACCCGCGTGCCATTTTTAGTCGGTATCTCATAAGATGAGGGGAAGCCTTCCATGGGATCAGAACAGGTAAATGCGCTGTTATTCAGCCGGGGGATAATGATCACCCTGCCACAGGTGACCCTGAGGTTCTCGAGTATGACTACGGTTGAAAGAAAGGAAGCCGCTTCATTGGCATGGGTCCCGCCGCAAAGAAGAGCGGTACCACCTGCCACGCCGCTGTCATACAGGTAGACTTCCGTATCACCGTTGGTGCCGGTGATGCCATCAAAATAATCGCTCAGCATTCCTTTACTTGTAAGGCTGGCGCTGGGATACAATACCTCGGGGTGATGCATTTTACCGAATGCAATTGCTGCTATGACACCCATAGCAGCTGTTAAGATTGAGATTATGATGGTGGAGAGATGATTTCTGATCATAGCCATTACTTAATTTGAAGTAAACGAACAATGAAAATTAGCAGTACCATCGCTATGGCCAGTTGATTCCTCCATTTTTTCTCCTTCAGGAATTCAATTATAACCACGAAGGTGACATAGGCAAGGATCAGTGTATAAATAACATATAGCATAACTCTGTTTTACAGTATCAAGTTTGATATTTCCTGGGCAAAGACAAGTATCAATATCCCTATTGTCATTGAAATAGCGATAGGGATGAGACATGTCTTCAGTATCTTAAAGTGATTTTTCTCTTCGATGATCTGGGCTGAGTATGCACAAATCAGTGCAGGAGGAGGCATCAAATCTCCCAGGGCAGCCATGAGCACGAGTACTGCGGTAACCACAAGGGTACTTTTACCAATAAATACATAGACAAGCGGTACACCAATTATTGATGCAGAACCATAGGCAGATCCCATGAAAGGCATAAGGCCGGCTGCGAGGTACCTTATTCCCTCAGGCAGGCCAAGTGCTGTTACTGCCAGGTAACCACGGACTCCCGTCAGGGCGAGTATCTGCAGAAACATCCCTACACCTACTAGGATAGCCATTACAGGCATAGCGCTGCTAAGTGCTTTTCTTGACACATCAATCAACCTGACCCCTTTCCGTGTTAACAACCCGAGAAGTGTTCCAAGTATAAAAATCAGCGGGACACCAAGATGAGGAACATACTCATGAAACCTTATTTCACCAATCATGTACAGGATGACGAAGACTATCGGCAGATAGAGTTTTAAACCATATTTCTCATCCTCTGTAGAATCAAGGTATTGCTTCACTTTTACAACATTGTAATCGCGAAGGTACCTGTACCTGAAATAGAGTGCAGTGATCAGGGCCGGAGGCATCGAGACAAGCAGGAGAGGGAGACCAAATCCGATATAGGGCATGTCAACGCCACCGCCTATGATCATCACCGGTATGCTGATTGGGGGGGCCACCTCACCGAAAACGGCTGCCATAGCTATGAGGGCACCAACAGCCAGCCTTTGCATACCAATGTTTATCAGTATAGGTGCAATCAGAGCCCCCGTAGTCAGGATACATGTTGATGACAAGCCGGTGAGCATACCCGGAAACATAACAAAAACAGTAATCACTATTATAAGAAGGGTTGGCTGCCGGTAAAAAAGCTTGAGAATGCCTCTGCTAACCCCTGCGAGTGCGCCGGTTTCCTGCATTACACGCATGAAAATCATCGCTGTTGAGATTATCAGAATAGCCTCAAGAAAGCCAAAACCTCCCTCTACCAGATGCCTAGCCGGTATACCCTGGCCCCCTGTGAGAGCTCCCACAACAGCTGCCAGCATGAGAGAAACACCTGCGGGCATCTTGAGAAGAAAGATACTTAATGCAAATGTTGCAAGCATGCAAATGAAAATGATCAACTCAATACTCATAAATGAAAGTTATGCAATATGCCGTTCCCAAAAGCCATGCCAGTATTCCAAGTTACTGATTTATAATATAATATAAGAGACCGTCCATGTTTGTTTAGGATGACCCGGGCTGAAAAAGCCCATTGGATTGAGGTAATTCAGCCCGGATCAGCCAGGGCAACAGGTGCCAGCGGCTTCTCCGGGCACCTTTTTGCTTTGTCCGTATATGGGAGCATTTGCCTTGAATTTAAAGCATATGATGAATGAAGGATGCAATAACAGAGCCGTTGCTTTCATAAGATGAGGTGCTTTAAAGAAATTGGCCTGTTTTTTGATCGTGGGTGCAAGTAGTTAAAGAGAAATCAAAAATTTATTTCTCATTCACTCATTTAGATTTCTCATTACGGGAGAATTAGTTAATGTGAAATTTCAGACAAAGATCAATGGCAAAATCAAAGCAGAGGTATAGAAACATATACTTCTTTCTGTTGTTTTTATTAATATCGGTTCCATTTCTTGCAGCACAAGAGATACCTACTGCTGGTTTTATTGATGGAACAAATGGATACATTGGCTTTCTGCCTGGCAATATGCCGCTGGTTATTTCCATTCCACATGGCGGGTATTTGATGCCTGATGAGATTCCTGAGAGGCCATGTGTCAACTGTTCTAAGAATCAGGATATTTTTACCCTCGAGATCGGTATGGGAATAAGAGATGCAATATTCAGACAAACCGGTCACTACCCGTACGTCATTATTAATAATCTGCACCGGACAAGGTTGGATCCAAATCGGAACATATCAGAAGCATCAGATGGAAATAAGAATGCAGAACTTGTTTGGCACCAGTTCCAGAATTGTATTGATAGTGCATGCTCAGAAGTAGAAAGCAAATTTGGGAAGGGGTTGTATATTGACCTTCATGGACATCGTCATCTGATTAAAAGGACAGAATTGGGGTACTTACTGAGTAATGAGGAACTTCAGTTAGAGGATGAACTTCTTGACCTGGACTCATTTGTGGAATTCAGCAGTATCAAGAGCCTGGTTGACAATAATTTAAATAGATTGTCATTTTCACAGTTGATTAGGGGTAAAGACAGTTTTGGAAGTTTATTTGAGGCGAAGGGCTACCCCACTGTTCCTAGCCGCGGAATTCCGTTTCCGGACTCCGGAGAGCCTTATTTTAGCGGGGGTTATAACACAACCCGTCATGGATCATCCCAGGGTGGGACAATAGATGGGATACAGATTGAGCTCGATGAGGAGCTTAGAAGAGATATGTCAAAACGCGATAAATTGGTTGCCGATCTCGCATGTACTATGGTTGAGTTTCTTAAGATCCATTATTTCCCGGATGCTGATTTTCTCGGAGAGATGGCTCCCGGTAACAAACAACCGTAGGGTAAGTCTCCAATAAAAGGACTGAAGTAAAAGTTTCAGGGGTGCTACTGCACCCCTTTTTTTTTGAGAAATCTGATGCCGTCACAAACGGCATTTATTTTTTTTGGTTCCGAAAAGTCCGGCTCATTTTTAATTCTTATTATTATTAGTATATTTGTTAACCACGCTTTGAACTCAACCGCCTGGTCCAGTAATGAATTGTATTATCGTTGATGACGACCCCGTTTGGCTCAGAACCCTTGAAGAGTTCGTGGGCAAATCCTCGTCCCTCTCACTGGTGGGAAGCTTCACGGAATCATTGTCGGCAAGAAACCTGCTGATGTCACGCAGGGACATTGAACTGATCTTCCTCGATATCCAGATGCCGGAGATGGACGGCTTCGACTTCCTGTCAAGCCTTGAGAATCCTCCTCACATAATATTTGTATCCGGAAGTGAGGAGCATGCATTCAAGGCTTTCAACTACAACGGTATTGACTACCTTCTCAAACCGATCACCTATCCCCGCTTCTGCAGGGCTGTCGAGAAGATTATGAAATATTATGCTCCACGTCAGGCTCCGTCAGCCGTGGGTGAGGAGGAGATATTTATCAAGAAGGCATCATCACTCGTACGCCTTAAACTCAAAGAGATTCTCTACGTGGAGGCCCTCGAAAACTACGTCAGCGTCATCACTCGCGACGAAAAGTACACCATACACTTCACCATGAGGGCCATCGAACAGCAACTCCCGTCAGGCCTCTTCGTCAGGATTCACCGTTCGTACCTCGTGAACAAGAGCGTCATCAGGTCGATCAGTGAAAACAGCCTGACCATCTTTGTAGGTAACACACCCAAGATCCTTCCCGTCGGAAAATCGTACCGTGACGGGATAATGAACTATATCAACATAATGACGCGGTAAATGCCGTCACTGAGGCAACTCTTCCTTGATCATCTCGGACAGACCTCTCCAACACCCCTTATGCTTCAGATAGAGAGGGCCGAAGGATCCTTTCTTTATGACAGTGACGGAAAGGATTATATCGACCTTATCTCCGGCGTCTCGGTGAGCAGCACAGGCCACTGCCACCCGGCTGTGGTGGCTGCAGTGCAGGAACAGGCCGCGCGGTACATGCATCTCATGGTCTACGGCGAAGTGGTGCAGAGCCCCCAGGTCCGGTATGCGGAACGCCTTGCTTCTCTTTTACCCCCGTCACTCCGGTCGGTCTTCTTTGTCAACTCCGGAAGCGAAGCCATAGAGGGGGCCCTCAAGCTGTCACGCAGACACACCGGGAGGAATGAGATAATCTATTTCAGGAACGCTTACCATGGTTCAACCACAGGGGCCCTCAGCGTGCAGGGATCGGAGACCTACAGAAACGCATTCAGACCGCTGATGCCCTCCACAACCATGGCCGAGTTCAACTCCCCTGATGCTCCTGCGAAGGTAAGCCAGAGCACCGCCGCTGTGATTGTTGAACCGGTGCAGGCTGAGGCAGGGGTGATAGAGCCTGCCGGCAGTTTCCTCGCTGACCTGCGGCACGCATGCGACAGGAACGGGGCCATGCTCATCTTCGACGAGGTGCAGACCGGCTTCGGACGCACAGGCAGCCTCTTCTCACTCATAAAATACAACGTAATCCCCGATATCCTTGTGCTGGCTAAGGCCCTGGGCGGCGGCATGCCACTTGGCGCCTTCATCGCTTCGCGAGAGATAATGTCATCCCTTGCCCATGACCCGGTCCTTGGCCATATAACCACCTTCGGAGGCCATCCGGTATGCTGCGCGGCCGGAATGGCATCACTTGAGGTGATCCTGAACGGAAACCTGACGCAGATGGCAGTGGAAAAGGAGCATCTTTTCAGGGAAGAACTTGAAGGAATGCCGATCAGGGAGATAAGAGGTCAGGGCCTCCTGCTGGCAGTGGTGCCTGACGATAAGAAATTAATACCTGCTATTGTGGCACGGGCGCCGGAATACGGGCTGATGCTCGACTATTTTCTCTTCTGCGATGAGGCATTCCGGATCGCACCACCACTGACAATATCAACCGACGAGATACGTCTTGCCTGTCAGCGCCTTAGAGAACTGATAAAGGCGGTGTCCTGACCTGACTGACTGCAGCCGGCAGTGTAAAAGAATTAAGAATTAAGAATTATGAATTAAGAATCAGATACTTAGGCTATTGTCTATTGCTTACTACCTGATTTGACTGCCGACTGCTGACTGCCGGTTGCCGACTAATGGCAGACCTTCAGACTTTAGACTTAACAGACCTGCCGCAGGCAGACTGACACTCTGTCATACTTCCCCGCTGCGGCACACACTTTGAAGATCACGGCAGGATAATCACGAAAACTATATCATATGGAAAAGGGAAAAATCGGAGTTACTACAGAAAACATCTTTCCAATAATCAAGAAATTCCTCTACTCAGATCATGAGATCTTCCTGAGAGAACTCGTATCAAACGCAACGGATGCCACTCAGAAACTGAAAACATTTGCTTCAGCCGGCGAACTGAAGGGCGAACTCGGCGAAATGAGTATCAGCGTAAGCTTTGATCCGAAAAAGAAAACCATCACCGTTTCGGATAACGGCATCGGGATGAGCGCCGAAGAAATTGATAAGTACCTCAACCAGATTGCGTTCTCAAGCGCAAACGAGTTCCTTGACAAATACCAGGACCAGGCAAACGCCATCATCGGTCAGTTCGGACTGGGATTCTATTCGTCATTCATGGTTTCAGACAAAGTGGAGGTGATCTCCAAGACGTACCGCGACGGCGTGCCTGCCGTGAAGTGGACCTGTGACGGCAGTCCTGAGTATTCCATCGAAGAGACTGAGAAGGCAGGACGTGGCACCGATATTATACTGCACATAGACAAGGATTCAAAGGAGTTCCTCGATGAACAGAGGCTGGAGAATCTTCTGAAGAAATACTGCAGCTTCCTGCCGGTGCCGGTGCACTTCGGCAATGAGAAGGAGTGGAAAGACGGCAAGATGGTCGACACGGGAAAACCGAAAGTGATCAACAATACCCGTCCCGCATGGACAATCAAACCATCAGAGCTGAAGGATGAGGATTACAACAAATTCTATCATGAGCTCTACCCCATGGGTGAGGATCCGCTCTTCAACATCCACCTCAATGTCGATTATCCCTTCAAACTCACCGGGATACTCTATTTCCCCAAGATCAGGAACAACTTCGAGATACAGAAGAACAAGATCCAGCTCTACTGCAACCAGGTCTTCGTCACCGACTCTGTTGAAGGGATAGTGCCGGACTTCCTGACACTGTTGCACGGTGTGATCGACTCGCCTGATATCCCCCTCAACGTCTCGAGAAGTTACCTCCAGAGTGATTCAAACGTAAAGAAGATTTCAAGCCATATCACCAAGAAGGTGGCGGACCGCCTGGCTGACATATTCAAGAAAGACAGGGAGAACTTCGAAAAGAAGTGGGATGATCTCAAGCTATTTATAGAGTACGGCATGATCACAGAGGAGAAGTTCTATGAGAAGGTCTCCAAGTTTGCCCTGTTTAAGAACACCGCCGGTAAGTACTTCACCCTTGAGGAGTATGACAAGATCATCAAAGAGAACCAGACTGACAAGGACAAGGCCCTGATTCACCTATACACCACTGATCCCGTGGCGCAGCATACCTACGTGGCCAAGGCGGCAGAGAAGGGGTATGACGTGCTGGTGCTTGACGGCCAGCTTGACACCCACCTGATAAACGCGCTTGAGTCGAAAGACCAGGGATCGAGGTTCGTGAGGGTCGACAGTGACGTGATTGAGAACCTGATAAAGAAAGATGAGAGCCACTCTTCAAAACTATCAAAAGCGCAGTCTGATGACGTTGCCCAGGTATTCCGCAGCCAGGTTGCTGACAGTGACAAGGCCCGCTTCCATGTCAGGTCAGAGAGCCTTGATGAAAATGACCTGCCGATGGTCATCACCCAGAGCGAGTTCATGCGACGGATGAAGGATATGGCGCAGTTCGGAGGAGGATACTCTTTCTACGGCGAGATGCCCGACAGCTTCGACCTGGTGCTGAACACCAACCATCCGCTGGTTGTAGCCCTGGCAGGTGACCTTGACAAAGAGCATGCTGACGAACTGAAGAAAAACAGCGCAGGGATAGAAAAGACCAGGGTTGAGATTGAATTCATGGAGAAGGAGCACGGCAAGAAGAAGCCCGAGGAGATCCCTTCAGTGGAGAAGGATGACCTGGAGAGACTCAGGGGAGAACTGAAGCAGCTTGAGGAAAAGAGAAAGGGCATCCTCGATGGCTTCGGTAATGAACACAAGGCAGTCAGACAGATTATCGACCTCGCTATGCTGGCCAACAACATGCTTAAGGGAGAGGCTCTCAGCGCGTTCGTCAAGCGCAGTATCAGCCTCCTCTAGGAACAATACATTTGTTAAAGCCTTAATATTAAATGGCGCCCCGCAGGGGCGTCTTTTTTTTAGCCCATTATCCGGGCGAGTTCCGATTTAATGTAGCCGATGGCAGCCCGGCAGGGCTCCGTCTCCATCTCCATCACCTGCTCGATCAGGAGACGCGAGAGCTCTTCACCCGATGCCGCCGGGGGCAGCTGTGTGGCAACGCCGTTGATCATCCTGACAACCGTCCCGCGTGCGTTCTTAACCATCTCCCATGCCTCATTGCTCATATATATCTGCTGCGAGAGGTTATGCTCATATTCGCTCCTTACATTGCTGACCAGGGCTGAATGCAGTTGCTGGGCAGTCATCTCCGGCTGAGCCGTCCGCATGATGAGAGACTCGGGCGAAATCCGCTCGAGAAACAACACCACTCTTTCATATGCCTGCAACTTCACCGGCGTGACGGTCTTTACCGTCTGAAGCAACAGATCCTGCCGCCTGCGGTCCTGGTCATCACGCAGCATGTTCCCTATCACCAGCCATGCCGTGATCATAACAAGCAAAGCCGGAAGCACTATTTTGAGAATCTCAAGGAAGGTTTCCATGTCAGATGTGGTTGATTATTGTTAAGGCATGCAAATTAATCATTTTTATTCAAGGCAGGTAATCGCGACGAAGGCTGCAATAATCCCTTTTCTTTTTCACTTTTAACAATTACATTTGGCCCTTTCACAACTGGTTAACATTAAAAAATCAATTATGGAGCATGTCAGCAGGAGAGTGCAGTCGCTCTCGGTATCGCAGACTCTTGCCATGTCGCAGAAGAGTCAGGAACTCAAGGAGCAGGGTATTGACGTAATCAGCCTCAGCCTCGGTGAGCCTGATTTCAACACTCCTGATGATATCAAGGAGGCAGCCAAAAAGGCAATAGATGACAACTTTTCGTTCTATTCCCCCGTGCCCGGATATCCGGATCTTAGGAAGGCAATATCCCGGAAATTCAAGGAGGAGAACGGACTTGACTATTCACCTGAACAGATAATCGTTTCGGCAGGAGGAAAGCATACCCTGATGAACGTGGTTCTGTCTGTGGTAGACCCCGGAGAGGAAGTTATCCTGCTCGCCCCGTACTGGGTCAGTTACCTTGATCACATCACCTTTGCCGAGGGCAAGCCAGTGATAATTCAGACAACCATTGAGAGCGACTTCAAGGTAACGCCGGAACAGCTTGAGGCGGCCATCACACCAAAGACCCGCCTGCTGATCTTCAATTCGCCCTCAAACCCCACCGGGATGGTCTATACACGCGAGGAAATGGCAGCTCTTGTAATGGTGATAGAAAAATTCCCGCAGGTCATTGTCATCTCCGACGAGATTTATGAACACATTACCTTCACCGGCAAGCACATCAGCCTGGCAACATTCAGTTCGATAACCGACAGGGTAGTGACTGTCAATGGTGTTTCGAAAGGTTATGCCATGACGGGCTGGAGGATAGGCTACATGGGAGCCCCGCTCTGGCTGGCGAAGGCCTGCAACAAACTGCAGGGCCAGTTCACCTCCGGAGTATGCTCCATAGCACAGCGGGCTGCCCTGGCGGCAGTGAGCTCGAAAAGCGACTCCAAGGAGAAGATGCGTGAGGCATTCCTTCGTCGCAGGGACCTGATATGCAGCCTGCTCGGAGAGATACCCGGACTGAAGGTCAGAGTGCCCCAGGGTGCATTCTACGTCATGCCTGACATCAGCTCATTCATTGGCAAGAACTTTAACGGCCAGGTGATGAAGGATGCCGATGATCTGACATTCTTCCTTCTTGCGGAGGCACGGGTAGCTATGGTCAGCGGAACTGCATTCGGCGCAGATAAGTGCATACGGATATCATATGCCACCTCTGATGACAAAATCACGGAGGCGGTGCGCCGGATAAAGGAGGCACTGGGGAAATTACAGTAAATCGTCTCAGATAAACGGTTCAATATTCAAATACCGTTCTCGCTCTGCCGGCCTCTGATCAGGCTGAGCATCCCCTTCCCATCAATCATTCCGGAATCAGTCAGATCAATAGTTCTGGGCAAATACTTCGAAGTAATTGAAGGGATGGAGGCATGCCGGGCAGTTCTTGAGAGGCTTGGTGCCAAAGTGAACATACCCGCACTTACGGCAGTACCAGAAGATCTTCTCCTCACGTTCAAAGACTTTGTTGCCCATCACGTTGGCCAGAAGCTTCCTGTACCTCTCCTCATGCACCTTTTCTGCAGATGAGATGGCTTTGAAACAGGTTGCTATCTCCTTGAAGCCCTCTTCTTCAGCTACCTTTGCAAATGACGGGTAGAGTTCAGCCCATTCTTCATGTTCGCCTTCTGCGGCTGCCTCGAGGTTTTTGCTGGTGGTAGAGGTCTTGCCTGCCGGGTAGGCAGCTGTGATCTCAACCATACCTCCCTCGAGATAACTGAAGAATCGCTTTGCATGCTGCTGCTCCTGCAGTGCCGTCTCAAGAAAGATGGCGGCTATCTGTTCATAGCCCTCTTCCTTTGCCACCTTGGCTGCAAATTCATAACGGTTCTTTGCCTGTGATTCGCCGGCAAATGCCTTCAGGAGATTCTTCTCCGTACGGGTTCCTTTTATACCTTCCATTTTTTTATGATTAGATTGTTTTTATGGTTTATCCAGCGTTAAAAATAGAAATTTAATTTGATGAAGCAAAGCTGCAGAACTCCATGAACAAGATATTTGAGTACCTGCAGGCCGAAAGCGGACCCATGCATGATGTTCAGCCCTGTTTCCTTTTAATGAACTTTTTCTCCTCGCCTTTCAGAAGCCTTGAAATGTTTTTGGAATGGGTCAGTACCACGGCCACGGCGACCACAACAGCGAATATCTTAAACATGACTGACGGGGTATGAAATACCGTCATGAGGAGCACAGGGAACATTATGACCGAGATCATCGAGCCGAGCGACACATAACCTGATATCAGCAGCATAACCAGGAATATGCCTGCACATGTAAGTGTCAGCCATGGCTGCAGGGCAAGGAGCACTCCGAAGGTGGTCGCTACGCCCTTGCCTCCGCGGAATCCGGCGAAGAGAGGGAAGACATGGCCCAGAATGGCAGCCATGCCGCAAACAATCTGCAGCACAGTCATCTGTTCCGATCCGTGCGGGGCGGCATCAAGGAAGAGAGGAAGCGAGGCCGCAAGCCATCCCTTGAATAGATCAAACAGCAGAACAGGGATGCCGGTCTTCCATCCGAGAACCCTCACGGTGTTGGTTGCACCGGCATTGCCGCTGCCATGTTCCCTGACATCAATTCCGTGAAAAACCTTTCCTGCCCACACTGCACTTGGTATGGATCCGGCAAGATATGCCAGCACGATTGCCAGCAGTGATAAGGTGATAACCATATGTTTTGTGTTACGGCTTTGGACCCGAAGATACGAGTTTTGCCGTTTCGGTGTTTGATGTGAACCTGCTGAAGTTCTTTATGAATTTTTCTGCAAGTGACCTGGCAGCCTGGTCCCATGCCTCACCGCTGACCCATGCCGTGCGGGGGTCAAGCAGCTCAGACGCCACCCCCGGTACCTCCAGTGGTATGTCAAGGTTGAATACCGGCAGGGTTACGAATCTGGCTTGATCAAGTGATCTGTTCAGGATGGCATCGATGATATTCCTGGTTGAGGGGAGATCAATTCGTTTTCCCGTTCCGTAAGGCCCGCCGGTCCACCCGGTGTTTACCAGCCATGCCTCAGCCCCATGCGCCCTCATCTTACGCGTGAGTTCACGGGCATAGATCAGCGGATCAAGCAGCAGGAAGGCTGCCCCGAAACAGGCTGAGAAGGAGGGCTGGGGTTCAATGATACCCCGCTCGGTGCCCGCCAGCTTGGCTGTATATCCGCTCAGAAAATAATACTGTGTCTGCTCCTCTGTCAGCCTGGCAACAGGAGGAAGCACCCCAAAGGCATCGGCCGAGAGGAAGATGACAGTCTTCGCATGCCCTGCCCTTGATACCGGACTGACAATATTGTCAATATGGAAGATGGGGTAGGAGACCCTTGTGTTCTCAGTCTTGGCGGCACTGGTGAATTCAATTCTTCCCTCAGTGTCAACCACCACATTCTCAAGCAGCGCATCGCGCCGTATGGCCCTGTATATGTCTGGCTCGTGCTCCCTGCTCAGGTTGATGCACTTGGCGTAACATCCACCTTCAAAGTTAAAGACCCCGGCATCATCCCAGCCATGCTCATCGTCTCCTATAAGAGCCCTCTCAGGGTCTGTTGAGAGAGTGGTCTTGCCGGTGCCGGAGAGGCCGAAGAAGATGGCAACATCACCCTTCTTCCCTACATTGGCAGAGCAGTGCATGGCTGCAACTCCCTTAAGCGGCAGGTAGTAATTCATTACCGAGAAGATGCCTTTCTTCATCTCTCCGCCGTACCACGAGCCTCCAATGAGAGCCATGTTCTCCGTAAGGTTGAAGAGTACAAAATTCTCTGAATGCATGCCGAACCGTTCCCATTCCGCGTTAACAGCCTTTGATGCCATCAGCACCACGAAACCGGGGACAAAAGTCTCAAGTTCATCCTCCGTTGGCCTGATGAACATGTTCTTGACAAAATGAGCCTGCCAGGCTACCTCCATGATGAACCTGACATTGATGCGGGTGTCGCGATTTGCTCCGCTGTAACAGTCGACCACGTAAAGTTTCTTCCCTGACAGCTGCCTGACAGCTATCTGCCTGCAGTGTTCCCATGCCTCGGCACTGAGAGACTTGTTATCCGAAACAGTGGCTGTCTCAGACCTCCACCAAACCGTATTCTCTGTCTTGCTGTCACGTACAACGTACTTGTCTTTGGGTGACCTGCCGGTAAAGACCCCGGTATCGACCGCCACGGATCCTGTGTCTGTCAGTATACCTCTTTCAAATCCTGTCAGTTCGGACGAAAGTTCATCGTCATATAGCCGCTCATAGGATGGATTGTACACCAATTCTTTCACTCCGGCAATACCGTATTGCTTTAAGATTTCTTCTGACATCATGGTTCTGGTGGTTTTGAAGTCCATCAAAGTTAATAATATTAAGTATTATGACACCCTGAAAAAAATCAGATCCTATGCTGCAAAAAAAATGTCCTTTTGGCTGTCCGGACTGAATAGCTATCTTTGAATGGTAATACAAAACGAAATGAGAATAAAAGGTTCACTGTTGCTTCTGGCCCTCACACTGACCGTTTCTGCCCAGGAAATGAGGGTAAAGGGAGTGAGCAGAGTCAGACCTGAAGATAACGGGTCGTATCTTCTGACAGGCGTCGTCCCGGGGTCATCTTTTCTACTGGTTACAGGTGATGGTTACAAGGGGCTTTCGATGCTCAACACCCGCCGGGGAAGGCTAACCGTTATCAGCACCGATCCGGGCGCCGGATATGAGCCCGCCGTAACGGCTGACGGTCAGAGGGTAATTTTCCGAACTGACAATATATCATATAACAGGAAATACTCGTCGGTATATAGTTATGATATCAGGACACGGGACAGGAAACTCATGATGGATGCGGAGAGAGGTGTTCTGCCGCCGGCAGTATCAGGAAATGCCGTGCTCCTGAAATCAGACGGTGAGACACGCATTGAAAATCCCGCTGCGGAGTCACTCAAATCGACAGGCGATGAGCTTTTTGTAGTAATAGAGGAGATGACACCGGTCCTTTACCGTGGCGGTGAGAGAATGCCACTGAAGCCCAGCGGGGAGGGATACTATATATGGGTGTCACTTTCGCCAGACGGGTCGATGATACTCTACAATTTTCAGGGCAGGGATACCTATATTTGCGATACCGGAGGCAAGGTGCTGCATGACCTGGGTCGTGTCAATGCACCCCGATGGCTTGACAACCGGATCGTCATCGGGATGGATGACAGGGATGACGGACATATGATAACTTCGTCAGAGCTGGTTTACTATTCGCTTCCTGACAGGAAAAGGAGTGTGCTCACGGATACGGAAAACAGGTCGGAAATGTTCCCTTACTCATTTGACGGGGGTAGGAAGATTGCATTCTCCACTGACAATGGTGAGATCTTTGTAATGAAAATAAGTATCAGATGAAGGGACGGATCGGATTGTTGTTTTTGACTCTGCTTGCATTCTGCCAGGTCTCAGTGAACGGACAGAAGGCCGATTTCACCGGGATTAAAATCTTCGTGAATCCGGGGCACGGCGGTTATGACGGTGACGACAGGCACATGCTGGCAACCGACTTCTGGGAGTCTGAGGGGAACCTGGTGAAGGGGTTATTTCTGAGAGATCTTCTGCAAGCCCGCAATGCAATGGTTTACATGTCGCGTACTACCAACTATACCTCCGATGACCTGCCTCTTTCAACGATAGCGACTATGGCCAACACCGCCAATGCCGATATTTTTATTTCAATACACAGCAACGGCTTTGACGGCACCCGCAACCAGCCGCTGGTTCTCTTCCGGGGATATGACAACCAGCCGGTCTATTCAGGGGCAAAGGTCATGGCAGAGATACTATGGGAGAAGCTCTTTGAGAAAAGCAACTGCTGGACACATACCTTCGAGTGGGTCAAGGGCGACTGGACATTCTACCCCGATTGGGGCACCCAGGGTCTTGGGGTCCTCAGAACCCTTAATATGCCCGGTGTGCTTTCTGAAGGATCATTTCATGATTATGTACCGGAGGGATGGAGGCTGCGCAACAACAACCACCTGCACCATGAGGCATGGGCAATGCTCCGTGCCCTGGCCGAGTATGAAAATGTCACCCCTGAACCAACCGGGATAATTGCCGGTACAGTCAGAGACAAGCTGACCTCACCGGAGTACTATTTCAAGCCGGGAACAAAGGACGAGGCAATCCCGATCAACAATGTAACGGTCACCCTGCTTCCGGGTAATATCTCCGTCACGACAGACAACCTGAACAACGGATTCTTCATGTTCGATTCGCTTGCTCCGGGGAATTACGAGATTATATGCAGCGGCCTTTCCGATTTCTTTAATGATACTTTAACCTCCACCGTTCTTGCCGGCAAGACGACACTGGCAGATTTCCTACCTCAGTTTGATACGATAAAAGTACCTGTTGTGACTGGAATGCTGCCATCGACTGCCGACAGCATCCCGTTTAACCAGGAGTTCACTTTTACCTTTAATATCCCCATGGACAGGAACAAGGTTCAGGCAGCCCTGGTGACAGAACCGGCCGTCAGTCTACTCTTCCAGTGGGATGCCAAAAGCAGGGTGATGACGGTTAGGCCCGAGGCCGGCTTTGCCAGCAAGACCTCCTATTTAATGAAACTTACGACAGGCACGTGTTCACAATGGAATGTGCCGCTGCAGGCTGATTACCAGGTCACTTTCGTGACAAAATCCCGCACAAGGCTTTTGACAGAAAAGATATGGCCCTCAGCCTCGCTGACCGGAGTGACCCTCTACCCGAGAATCACAGTCTGTTTTGACGCGCCCGTGAATCACACCTCCGCCACTGAGGGCATCAGGCTTCTGAACATCGGGTCGGTGGCACAGGCAAAGGTGCGGGAGATATTTACCACTTCCGGCGGCAAGGGATCATACAGCTTTGAGCTGGCTGAGGCACTTCAGCTGAACAGTAACTATCGCATTGTCATGGATGCCGGTGTAAAGGATCTGGCAGGCGTTACTCTCGGTACGGCTGCCGAGATCTCATTTGCCACCCGCACCAAATCATACCACGGCGGAAGCGTTGTGGAGTCATTTGACAATACTTCGGCCTTCTGGGATCCCGAGACCAGCGGAAGCACCGTTGGAACGGACAACCCTCTGACCACATTCACGGCATCGCATGATATATACAGAGTCGGTCCGCCATCTGGAAAACTCAACTATGTCTTTACAGGAGATGAGGGCGGGGTGTGCAGGGTCTTTGACACCGCCAAGCCCGGTATAGGCAGCAATACGAGCCAGCTCTTCGCAATGTGGGTCTGCGGAGACCTAAGTAACAACTATCTCGAATACTGGTTCTACTCACCTGGATATGTCAATCAGATAGTGGCCGCCGCAACCATAAACTGGGCGGGATGGGACCTCATCTCAATTCCTGTCAGCAGTATCGGAGGAAGCGGTGAATGGCAGTATCACAGCGTTGTGGTGAGACAGTCAGCGGACGGATCCGGGAGTGGTACGATGTACTTTGACGATGCAATGCTCATCACACCAACAGGTATTGATGATCCCACAGACGCCGGTCCGGACCTGGTCATCTATCCCAATCCCCTCCTGACACAGGGGAGAGTGACCTTCTTCCTGCAGTCGCCTTCTCAGACCGAACTCAACATCTACTCATCCGAAGGCAGTCTGGTTGCAAACCTCTTCAGCGGTCGCCGTGGATCAGGTCCTCAGACAATTGAGTGGATCCCGGGCTCTGCACTGGCCCCTGGCGTCTACACCCTCAGGCTCAGCCTGCAGGAGGAGGGGAAGACCGGCTGGCAGCACACCTCCAGGAGGTGGGTCGTCGTAAAATAAAAAGTCCTCAGTCTACAGTCTTCAGTCCACAGTTAATCAATTACTTATATACTGCCGACTGCTGACTGCCGACTAAACAAAGAGGAGGCTCCAAACGTGCCTCCTTTTCCTTGATTATATGGATCCAGTTTATTTCCTGGCCGCCCTGATGGCTGACTGTGCTGCTGCCAGCCTGGCTATCGGAACCCTGAAGGGTGAGCAGCTGACATAGGTGAGTCCGTTCCTGAAGCAGAACTCAACTGATGCCGGATCGCCGCCCTGCTCGCCGCAGATACCTATCTTGAGGTTGGGACGCGTGGCGCGTCCTTTCTCACAAGCCATGGCGATGAGCTGGCCTACACCGTCCTGGTCAATGGTCTGGAACGGGTCGGCTGCAAGCATCTTGTTGTCAAGATAGTCATGCAGGAAGCCACCTATATCATCACGGCTGAAGCCGAAGGTCATCTGAGTAAGGTCATTGGTACCGAATGAGAAGAACTCCGCGGTTTTTGCCATGCGGTCTGCAAGCAGCGTGGCGCGGGGAATCTCTATCATGGTGCCGTACTTGTTTTCAATCTTGCTGATTCCGAATTTCTTACAGACTTCATCATGAACCCTGTCATAGATTTTTTTGGTGACATCAAGCTCAGATACATCACAGGTAACGGGAACCATCAGTTCAGGTATCGGTTTCCTGCCTTCCTTCAGCAGCTCTGCTGCAGCCTCGAACATTGCCCTGATCTGCATCTCTGACACTTCCGGATAGGTAATGCCGAGGCGTACCCCACGGTGTCCCATCATCGGGTTCGATTCGTGGAGAGCTTCGCCTCTCTTGGCAATGGCTTCGATAGAAATACCGAGTGCCTTTGCCAGTTCAGCCTGTTTCTCCGCACCCTGCGGAACGAATTCATGCAGCGGCGGGTCAAGCAGACGGAACGTTACGGGGAGTCCGTCCATGGCCTCGAGAGTACCCTTCATATCCTTCTTCACGTAGGGGAAGAGCTCATTGAGGGCGCTGACGCGCTCGGCAATTGTATTGCTGAGGATCATCTTGCGAAGGATGAACAGGGGCTGCTCTGAGCCCTTTCCGTAGAACATATGCTCTGTACGGAAGAGGCCGATACCCTCTGCTCCGAATTCGCGGGCCATCTTTGCATCATCGGGGTTGTCGCAGTTGGTGCGGACACCCATTGTGCGGTTATTGTCAACCAGCTTCATGAAGGTCTGGAACCTCGGGTTCTCGGTTGCATCCATCAGTGCTATCGCACCGTTGTAAACATGACCCCTGGTACCGTTCAGGGTGATGACATCACCTTCCTTCAGTACGAGATCTGAACCAGACAGCTTTATTTTCTTTCCTGTAAGGTCAACATGCATTCCTCCTGCGCCGACGATGCAGCACTTGCCCCAGCCACGTGCCACGAGGGCAGCGTGCGAGGTCATGCCACCGCGTGCCGTCAGGATACCTTCAGCAGCGCGCATTCCTTCAACATCCTCAGGGTTGGTCTCCTCACGAACGAGGATCACCTTTTCGCCCTTGCGGTTCCATGCTACTGCATCTTCAGCGGTGAAGACAATCTTGCCGACGGCGGCGCCGGGGCCTGCGGGCAGACCCTTGACCAGCGGGGTTACTTTCTTCTCTGCTGCCGGGTCGCATATAGGGTGGAGAAGCTCATCGAGCTGTGCGGGGTCAACGCGCATAACGGCTGTCTTTTCGTCAATCAGACCCTCCTGAAGCATATCCATTGCCATGTTCAGGGCTGCGGTACCGGTACGCTTACCGGCGCGGCACTGAAGCATGAATAACTTGCCTTCCTGGATTGTAAACTCGATGTCAAGCATGTCATGGAACGACTTCTCAAGAATGTTCCTGATCTCAACCAGCTCCTTGTAGGTGCCGGTCATCGACTCCTGCATGCTGTGCAGCTGCTTGTTCTGTTCGTTCTTGGTGTCGTCATTGAGGGGGTTCGGGGTGCGTATACCGGCAACCACGTCTTCGCCCTGGGCATTGACAAGCCATTCGCCGTAGAAGAGGTTGTCACCCGTTGCAGGGTTACGGGTGAATGCCACACCTGTTGCAGATGAGTCTCCCATATTACCGAAGACCATGGCCTGGACGTTGACGGCTGTTCCCCACTCATCAGGAATTCCCTCGATGCGGCGGTATGAAACGGCTTTCTTTCCGTTCCAGCTCTTGAACACCGCCTTTATGCTGCCCTCAAGCTGTTCACTTGCGTCATCCGGAAACTCGTTTCCGAGTGACTGCCTGATCCTCTTCTTGAACGCGTCGGCAAGATCCTTAAGCTCTTCAGCAGTGAGATCAGTGTCAGACTTGTAGCCCCTGGCGTGCTTGAACTCATCAAGCATCTCGTCAAGCTGCTTGCGTATGCCTTTGCCGTCAGCCGGCTCCATGCCTTCAGCCTTCTCCATCACAACATCAGCATACATCATTATCAGACGACGGTATGAGTCCCAAACAAAACGTGGATTGTCTGTTTTTTTGATCAGGCCGGGGATGGTCTCCGAGCAGAGGCCTATATTAAGAACTGTGTCCATCATACCCGGCATCGAGCTGCGGGCTCCGGAACGGCATGACACCAGGAGTGCATTCTCCCTGTCACCGTACTTCATTCCCATAGCCTCTTCAGCCTTCTTCATTGCCTCCCATACCTCGGGCATGAGTTCTGCAGGCAGCTTAAGGTTGTTCTGGTAATACTCCGTGCATACATCAGTGGTGATTGTGAAACCGGCCGGTACCGGAAGGCCAAGGAGGCACATCTCGGCCAGATTGGCTCCCTTGCCGCCAAGCAGATTCTTCATCTCTGCCTTGCCCTCGGCTGTCCTGTTGCCGAAGGAATAAACGCGCTTAACTTTTGACATACTAAATCTGATTATTTATTAATAAATCTGTTTTTTTTCGAACCGCAAAGGTAATAATAATGCGGATAAAATGAAATATCGTTTCTTCTATTTGCGGCGGGCCGGTTCTGGCAGGCCGGCTCATCGGACGGCAGGCATAATTTCTATTTTCTGCGGGCCCTTGGATGGTACAATAGCATGGTATCCCTGAGATAGCTCCTGTCAATGTGAGTGTATATCTCGGTAGTGGTAATCGACTCATGCCCGAGCATCTCCTGCACTGCCCTCAGGTCAGCTCCGCCCTCAACCAGGTGGGTGGCGAAAGAGTGGCGGAGGGTATGGGGACTGATATTTTTACGGATCCCGGCAGCCCTGGCAGTATTCTTAATGATATTGAAGACCATTACCCTTGACAGTTTCTTCCCCCGCCTGTTCAGGAAGAGTATATTCTGGTCGGTGATTACGGGCAGCATTACCCTGTGTGCCATGTAATTGTCTATCTCTCTTAGCGCAACGGATCCCATTGGCACCAGGCGTTGCTTGTTGCCCTTGCCCGTGACACTGACGAATCCTTCGGCATGGTGTATGTCTGTCAGGCGCATGTTCACCAGTTCGGAGACCCTCAGCCCGCAGCCGTACATGGTTTCGATGATGGCCCTGTTCCTGTGCCCTTCGGGTGTGCTAAGGTCGATGGAAGCCACCATCCTGTCAATCTCGGCTACAGACAGCACCTCAGGCAGTTTCATTCCCGTCCTGGGCGATTCGAGCAGCGCAGAGGGGTCATCAGCAATAATGTTTTCGATAATCATGTAGCGGCAGAATGACCTTATTCCCGATATCAGCCTGGCCTGAGTCCTTGCCGCTTCTTCGCTGCCCGCTGTGAAGGCGATGAAATCGCTCAGATCATTGTATGTAATATCTGAAGGCAGCCTGCCGTTCTTGTTTTCAACCAGGTACTCCTTCAGCTTGCGGACATCATTGATGTAGGCCGCAACACTGTTGGGGGAGAGTGAACGCTCTATCCTGAGGTACCTCCCGAATCCCTTCACCACTTCTGCCCATTGTATTGTCATCTGGTCAACTGTCCGGTCTCAAAGTTATACTATATAACCGTCATAAATCCGCTCATTTCTTTATTTTTGTACTGGCGGCAATAACCACTGTGCCGGATTCATGGTATGAAAATTACAATTATCAACGGGCCTAATCTCAACCTTCTCGGGAGAAGAGAGCCTGAGATTTATGGGAATGAAGGATTCGAGACGGTCATTAATGCCCTGCAGACCCGCTACCCCGGGATGACCATCACCTATAACCAGTCGAATGTTGAAGGTGAGCTAGTGAACATGCTGCAGGAAGCAGGCGAAAGCTCAGACGGTGTGATCCTTAATCCCGGAGGATACACTCACACCTCGGTGGCAATAGCCGATGCAATAGCCGCAATCAGCATACCTGTCATTGAGGTGCATATCTCAAACATCCTGTCGAGGGAGGAGTTCCGGCATAAGAGCCTCACCGGGCCTTACTGCAGGGGAACGATAATGGGACTGGGCGTTGACGGTTATCGTCTTGCCATTGAGGCACTTATGAGTTTTTACGTATAATTAGGTTGTGGCCATGGCAGAAACCATCATTAAAAAGAGAACCAAGATCGTCGCTACCATCTCTGACAAGAACTGTGAGCCCGGTTTTCTTCGCAGCCTGCATGATGCGGGCATGGACGTAGTACGAGTCAACTCCGCCCACCTTGATCCGGAGGGGGTGAAAAAGATTGTGGCAAATGTCAGAAGCGTCTCTGACAGGATAGCCATTCTCCTTGATACCAAGGGACCAGAAATCAGGACCACTGCCTGTGATGAACCCATTAAGTTCTTGAAGGGGGAGAGTGTGATCATTGCCGGCAATTCGGATGAGAAAACAACACATTCGGTGATTAACCTCAACTACCGCGATATTGCTGAGCATGTGACTGAAGGTGCAAGTATACTTATTGATGACGGTGAAATCGAGATCAGGATCACCGGCAGGGCGGGCGATACCCTTGTTGGCACAATGGAAAATGACGGCACCCTCGGTTCAAGGAAAACGGTTAACATTCCGCAGGCAAGAATTAATCTCCCTTCAGTAAGTGAGCGCGACCTTGGTTTCATCGATCTGGCAGTTAAGCTTGATATTGAGTTTATTGCCCACTCTTTTGTCAGGAATAAGGAAGATGTGATGGCAGTTCAGAGTCTGCTTGACAAGTATTCAAGCGGGATCAAGATTATTGCCAAGATCGAAAACCAGCAGGGTGTTGATAATCTTGGGGAGATAATGGACCACTCGTACGGAATCATGGTTGCCAGGGGCGATCTTGCCATAGAGGTACCCTTTGAAAGGATTCCCGGCATCCAGCGAATGATCATAGAGAAATGCATTGAAAAGCGCAAGCCGGTGATTGTTGCCACACAGATGCTTCATTCAATGATTGTCAGCCCGCGACCAACGCGTGCCGAGGTAAGTGATGTGGCCAATGCCGTTTACAGCCAGACTGACGCACTGATGCTCAGCGGCGAAACGGCAGCGGGCAGATACGCGCTTGAGTCGGTCCGAACAATGGCCCGAATAGCCTGCGAGATTGAGTGTGAAAAGGATAAGTACCTGGAGATGCCAGCCGGATCAGTCAGCGGCGCAGTATCTGCATACCTTGCTAAAGTGGCCGTAAAAACGTCAGTCAGGATCAACGCAAAAGCCATCGTGGCTGATACGGTCAATGGCACTGCAATAAGGAATATGGCAGCCTTCAGGGGTTTTAACCCCATTATTGCGCAGTGCTATACTTACCGCACAATGAGGGAGCTGACGTTGTCATACGGCGTGGTGCCTGTTTTTATTGAAAAGAGAATGTCCGTTGATGAGTTTATACATGTCTCACTGAAAGACCTTCTTAAACAGTATGATCTGAAGAATGAAGATATTATCGTACTGCTGGCCGGGAATTTCTCACGGGGTTCAGGCTTCTCGTTCATTGAGGTGGGAACAGTGGAATATCTCAAGGAGAGGGTACGCATCAGTAAAGATGATCTGATGGCTTGATTTTTGATATGAAAACCGGTGTGCCGGCATGAAAGTACTGTCTTTGTTCATATTGCTCCTGATCCATCCCGTTCATGTGTCTCTCACAGGAATTGAATATGACAAAATGAACAGGGTCTGGACGGTCTTTGTTAAGGTCTACAGTGATGACCTGGCTTCCGACATTGACCTCGGCCTGACAGGCGGCGGGGAGATATCAGGAGTGGAGACTGAGAGATATATTCAATATATTGCCGACAGGCTGATGATAATGGAAGATGGCAGACTGCTGAAGATGAATCTGCTGAATACAGAGTCTGACGGAATGGAACACAGATTCAGTCTTGAGGCTGCGGGAGGCAACAGGGTAAGCAACGTGACTGTGGTCAACCGGATCATGGCAAGGCTCTATGATGACCAGGCAAACATGCTTCTCTTCAGTTGTGAAGGTCTGGAAGAGGGATACAGGTTCACTGCCTCTGACACGATGAAGATTTATGAAGTCAAATGAAAAGGTACTGAAATGACAAAAAGAATAACAGCAGTTTTTATATTCCTGTGTCTGGCGTTTTCCACCGCCATTGCCACACATAACCGTGCAGGGGAGATAACGTACCGCCAGATCTCCGATCTCACTTTTGAGGTGACGGTGACAACCTTCACATATACCCTAAGCAAGGCTGACAGACCCTCACTTGACGTTGAATGGGGAGATAACTCCCTGACCAATGTGGCAAGGTTTTCTGAGACATTTCTTCCGAACAATTACAAAAAGAACGTTTATGTTTCGCTGCACACCTATCCCGGCCCCGGAGCCTACAGGATAATTGTGCAGGACCCCAACAGGAACCTTGGCGTTGAAAATATTCCCAACTCGGTCAATGTCGTCTTTTCAATCTCAACCATTCTTATTGTAAATTCGGCTATAGGGAGAAACAGTACTCCTGTGCTGCTTAATCCCCCCTATGACAAGGCCGCTCTCGGCCAGATATTCATACATAATCCTGCCGCCTTTGACCCTGACGGCGACAGCCTGTCGTACAAGCTGACGGTCTGCACCAAGGAAGACGGGAATCCCATTCTGAATTACAGTTTGCCTCCTGCATCCAGAAGATTCTATGTTGACTCCATCTCCGGTGACCTTGTCTGGGACGCACCAACGGCCATCGGTATTTATAATGTTGCAATGGAGATACAGGAATGGCGCAACGGACTCAAGATAGGAGTTGTTGTGAGGGACATGCAGATAGAGGTCTTTGAAACGGACAACCATCCGCCCGTTACCTCTCCGCTTCCCGATCTTTGCGTGGAGGTGGGCGAGACTGTCTCTGTAGACATAACAGCTACTGACATTGACGGAGACTCGCTGGCCATTCTTGCCACTTCAGGAATATTCACCTCAGCCACATGTCCTGCAACCTTCACAACGCTCAACACGATCCCCGGACTGGTGACGGCAAGGCTCACCTGGGTGCCCTGCCACAGCACCGTCAGGCATCAGCCCTATGGTATTATTATCAAGGCTGAGGACTTCAACGATGAGCTGCAGCTGGTTGATATTGACAATATGAGCATAAAAGTCCTCGGACCCTCACCTCTACTGACCGCTGCTGTGCCCCAGGGCAAGTTCGTACAGCTCTCATGGGCCTCCTATGGTACCCAGGATATAGCCGGCTTCAGCATTTACAGGAGAGAAGGCACCTCGTCTCTTGTTGCAGACACCTGTTACGACGGCATACCTCCTTCGGCAGGTTTTGTCAATGTTGGGTATGCCTCAGGTTACAACACACTCACCTTTACTGACACCGACAACGGCGAGGGGCTTGAGGGCGGCACCGAGTATGCTTACAGGATTGTGGCAGTATATCCCAATGGCACGGAGAGCAAGCCATCTAACGAGATAGTGACCTCCCTGATAACTGGCATACCACTTATAACCAATGTATCAATTCGCAATACTGACCCTGTCAACGGCTCCCTGACGCTGGCATGGCAGAAGCCCAGCCAACTGGATACCATCCCTGCCACGGGACCATATGAATACCTGATCTACAGGGCTGAGGGGATAGCCGGAACCCTGTTCCAGCTCATTCACACCCTGCCGACAGCTGATCTCAATGATACCGTTTACATTGATACCCTTATCAACACCCTGGATAAAGGATGGGTTTACAAGATAGAGCTTTACAACAACGCCCCGGGAAACCGGTTCCTTATAGGAGATCCGGGCATCGCTTCGTCGCTGTTTCTTGTGGCATCTCCGGGCGACAGAAAGGTGAGGTTCACACTCACCCGCAATGTCCCCTGGATAAACACCTCATACGATTTCTTCAGGCGAGAAGTCTCCTTATGGCAGCCTGTTGGGATGACAAACCAGCTCACCTTTGTGGATGAAGGTCTTGTCAACGGCACCGAATACTGTTACTATGCCGTCTCAACAGGCGGCTACCAGGGAGCAGGCACACCAACGGGACTGATCAACTTCTCACAGCGGACCTGTGCTGTCGCAGTTGACAACGAACCGCCCTGCACACCTGTCCTGACAGTATCATCACAGTGTGACAGCCTCTACAACATGGCGCGGTGGACCATCAGTGACCAACAGTGCTATGAAGACGTTGCAGGGTACAATCTTTATTATAAGCAGACCACGGAAGAGGAGCTCGGATTGCTGATAACCTTTGATGACAGGACGGTGCAAAAGTATATCCATAACCTTCCCGATTATGTTGCCGGATGCTACGCAATCTCTGCGTTTGACGATAACGGTAACGAGAGCGATCTGTCAATGATGGTCTGCGTTGACTCGTGCAACTTTTACGAGATCCCTAATGTATTTACTCCAAATGGTGACGGTGCCAACGACTTCCTGGTTGCCAAGACCTCAGTGCTGGTTGAAAAGGTGGAGTTCCGGCTGTTCAACAGGGCAGGAGTACTGGTCTTCAGTACTGAGGAGCCCAGGCTCAACTGGGACGGCACATATGATGGCAGGGTCGTACCAACGGGTGTATATTACTACAGTTGCGAAGTGTTTGAACGCAGGATAAGCGGGCTTGAACAGTTCCATCTCAGCGGCTTTGTTCATGTGATTGCTGAAAAGGGTGCAGGTCCCGGAACTGTGGAAGGGAAAAAATGAAAGGAATGAAAGAAATGAAGAAGATAATACTGTGCCTGACGATTGTGTTCGCCACACAACTGGTTGAGGGCCAGGATAGCTATGAAACCATCCTCAGGGCGGTGTCACTCTCTGAAAGGGGAAAAACGGATGAGGCTGCCAGCCTTCTTGCATCAGCGGGTGAGAAAGTCACCGGCGCTGACATGCTGGTTGTCAGGGGAGACATCTTCCTGAAGACCAGCAGGGTGAAGGAGGCGAGAAGCGACTTTATGGCGGCAGAAAACCTCAGGCAGGGATCAGGATTATATGGTCTGGCCGGTTGTGCTGCTGCCGACGGTGATGCCAGGGCTGCCGTCTCATATATGGAAGCTCACCTGAGGTCACAGTTCAGGAGGATTGAACCGGCAATACTCCTGGATGAAACCTTCAGGCCGGTAGCATCCTCACCCGAGTGGAAAGCAATATGGAAAAAAGAGTGGTACAGAGGATACGAGAGAAAGAGTTGGGAGATAGATTATTACATCAGGTCTGGACAGGTGGATCTTGCCCGGGAAGTCTGGGTTGAGCTTTCAGCACTCTATCCGGATATGCCGGTAACGGAATACTCCAATGCGCGCATAATGATGAGCAGCGGCAGATACCGGGAAGCAGCCGATATACTGTCAAGGCTGACTGTCAATAAAGAAGCGCCTGCGGAGTGGCTTTACGCTCTTGCCGAGGCACGCACCGGTGAGGGCAGCTGGTATGCAGCTGCCGTGGCATACACCAGGTTGATTGATGCCTGCCATCCCGATCCTGACCTGATCCTGAAGAGATCAGCCATGCTTATCAAAGCAGGTGACAGGGAGGCGGCCAAGCGTGACATGCAGAGGTATCTGTCAATCGATCCGGATAACACAGTCGCACTGGGCCTGATGGGAAAGACCTACGCCGAGGAGGGTGCCATATATGAGGCCCTGCCATACCTGAATGCGAATATTGAAAACCATCCCGGTGAGGCGGAAGCATTCCGCCTCCGCGGTGACGCATGGATGGCCGCACGAACATGGGAGATGGCGGCTGAGGATTATACCATGAGCCTTGACCTTGACCCTGATAACGGAGGCGTGAACCTGAACATGGGAATAGCCCTGATTAACAGCGGCAGGGCAGATGACGCCTGCCATTACCTCCGCAAGGCCAGTAAACTCGGGGAAAAGAATGCCGCGAAATACCTGTCGCAATACTGCATAAGATAACGCTCCGGGGTCAGAAATGATCCCTACCTTACATTCCTGGCTATCCTGTCATACAGATCTTTGGGCTTAAAGGGCTTAAGCACATAGTCATTGATGGAGAGGTTGTCAATCTTGTCATTGGCTTCAGACATGACTGCTGCTGTCAGCGCTACGATGGGTATCTGACTTATCCTTCTGTCGGGTGAACTGCGAATGATGCGCGTAGCCTCAATACCATCCATCACAGGCATGTGAAGGTCCATCAGGATAAGGTCATACTCCTGCCTTTCGATCTCTTCAAGGGCAAGGCTGCCGTTCTCCACGTGTGTTACTATGACGCCCCAGCTTTCAAGGAATTTGTTGGCGACGAAGAAGTTTATCTTGTTGTCTTCGGCAACGAGGATCTTCTTGCCGGTCAGCTCTTTCATGGTTTCCGTGGCCCCCTGATCAGTTGCCCGGGCTTCGGTGGCCGGCACACTGTATTCAATTGAGAAGGTGAAAACCGATCCCTTTTCCGGTTCACTTATCACACTGATCTTGCCGCCCTGCAGATCAACGAGACGCCTGCAGATAGCCAGCCCCAGTCCTGTGCCTCCGTACTTCCGGGTGGTATCGGCTGAAGCCTGAGCATAACTCTCAAAGATCTCCTCAAGCTTCTCTGTGGCTATCCCGATGCCGGTGTCCGCCACTGAGAACTCAAGCAAAACATGGCCCTCCTGGCGTTCCAGAACAGATGCCTTAAGTGTCACACCCCCCTCAGAGGTAAATTTGATTGCATTGGAGAGAAGGTTTGATATTATCTGGTTAAGCCTGATGGGATCACCGATAAGTTCCGACGGCAGATCGGCCGACTTCTCAACGGTGAAGGAGATGCCTTTCTCCTGGGCCCGGTGACTGTAAGACCTCTTCATGTCATCAAGCATGCTGACAAGGTCAAACTCAGTCTTCTCAAAGACAATCTTCCCGGCCTCCATCTTGTTGTAGTCAAGGATGTCATTGACCAGGGTGAGGAGATGGTTGGCAGAGAAGTGGAGCGTCTTGATGTACTCCATCTGGTCCTCGCGGGGATTGCTCTGATAGAGCAGGTTGGTGATGCCTATCACTTCATTCAGAGGGGTCCTGATCTCGTGGCTCATGGTAGACATGAACTGCTGCTTTGAGAACGCGGCCTCCTCGGCTCTCTTGCGGGCGGTGATAAGATTGTCAAGCATCCTGCGCCGCTGCAGAGTCAGTACAATCTGGTTGGCGATGAACTCAAACACCTGCAGATCGTCATTGTTGAATGCATCAATTGACTTATAGTCCTGAAGGCATATTGCACCGATGACCTCATCATCCATTCTCAGCGAAACACCCATCCATATCTTGCATGGAGAGCCCACGAGGCTGATGGCGCCGGTCTTTTCTATCTTCAGGATGTCATTCTCATCGAGAAGCACTGACTTATTGTTCCTTATGACCCATCCTGTCAGAGTGTTTTTGGCAGAGGTCTCCTGGAAGTGGTCACGCTCATCGGCAAAGAAGGGGAAGGTAAGAGTATCCTTTTCCCGGTTGTAGAGCGCAATGAAGAAGTTGTTGACATTCCATAGTTTGCCTATCTCCTGAACGATTGTCGGATAGATATCAAAAATGTCAGAATCCTGGAGGGCTACAGTTGAAATGTTGTACTGTATCTCCTGCATCAGGCGGCTCTTGATCTCGCTCGTGATATCACGGTAGATGCCCAGGAAAGCTATGGTCTTGTCATTAGATATAACTGAAGAGGCTATGAGTGAGACATTTATCCTGTTACCCAGCTTGTCTCTCCTTATTGTCTCCAAAGTGCCGGTGCCGTTGGCGAGGGCTACCTCATCAATCTTTATGGCTTCATCACGAAACTCATCAGGCACAACGAGATCGTCTATCATCCTGTTGTTTGCCTCATCGGGTTCATAACCGAAGAGCTTGGTGAAGCCATTATTGATCTTCATTATCCGGCCGTCGAAATCTGTGAGAACGATAGCTTCAGGGGCTGCGTCAATGAGGTGTTCCAGCATTGCCTTTTCATTTGAGAGCTTCCTCTCATAATCCTTGTGCTTGCTTACGTCGGTCAGCACGCACCTGTATCCTGTGACACGGTTCCTTATAATTATGGGACCGGCATGAAACAGCACCGATACATTGCGCTTCTGCTTATTGACCAGAACATATTCATCAAAGGTGATCTGCCCGGGTTTGGTCAGGTCTGACAGCTCCTTCATCAGCCTGTCAAGGCCCTCCGGCAGAAAGAGCTCCTGGAGCGATACTCCCTCCGTAAGATCATTATTGTCAAACCCCAGTGTAAGCATTCCCTGTGTGTTCATGAAGGTGACATGTCCCCATGTGTCAATCTCCATGATCATCTCGGGCAGGAGTTCGGCAAAGGTCTCAAACACGATACCCTGCTTGAGTATCTCGCTCTCCCTCTCTTTCTGATGCCTGCCTGCCTCCCATGTGACTACGATGTCACCTGACGAAAGAAGCAGTCCGATATAAAATCCTCCCTCATCGCTGCCGTCAGGTGAAACAGGTACTTTGCACGGACTTCTTTTGGCTTCGATATTTTCAAGGAGTGTGAGAAAAGCAGGATTCTCTGCAAACGGTGTCTCACCTATCTCTTTGCCCAGCATCTCCTTGCGGTCGTACTGCTCGACGTCCTCAGCCCTGAAATTGAAGTCGATGATAAAATACCCCTTGTCGTTCTCACGCCTTAATATCACCGCATAACTGCTCATCGAGTCAAATATCTCCCTGAGGATCTTTTCCGATTCTGCCCTGGCAAATCCGCTGTTCAGGGTGCTTATGTCATTGTAATAGGTGATGAGAAAGATGTCTTCACCGAAGATGAATGTGCGGGCACTGAAGAGGAATGTGCGCTCCTCTCCCGATCTCATGCGCAAACTGATCTCAAGGTCACTCACCCTCTTCAGGCGAGTCAGGAGCCTTATGTACTTGCGGCTTTGTATAAGATCAACATAAAGCTGGATATCCTCGGAGGTCTTGCCGACTATCTCTTCCTTGCTATAACCGGTTGTGTCAAGAAACGCCTGGTTTACTTCGATGTATTGCTGGGTCTCAAGATTGCTCAGGGTGATCAGCTGGTTGGTTGTGTTGAATGCCAGCTCTGGTATGTCTGCAAGATGTTTCAGAGAGACCACAAATGCGGGTTGCGGATCAGATTTTCTGGTTTTCTCTTTGCGGGTTTCCATCTGATGGCTCTCTAAGTTCACTACTCGTCCCGTGAGTGCGGGTTGTGTGCAGCAATAATTTTAATCTCAACTTTACAACGCTATTCGTCCGGCAATATTATGCCTTCTCTCCCGTCTCCTTCTGATAATAAGCGCACCATTGCGCTAATCCGCAATTTTCACATAACGGTTTGCGCGCAGTACACGTATATCGGCCGTGAAGCAGAAGCCAGTGATGCGCCAGCGGTCGCTGCTCCTCCGGTATTTCCCTTGTCAGCCTCAACTCTGACTGCAGCGGGTTCTTTGCTCCGGGTGTAAGACCGATGCGTCGTGCAACCCTGAAGACATGCGTATCAACTGCAATGACAGGATTTTTCCATACCACTGAGGTGATGACGTTAGCGGTTTTTCTCCCCACACCCGGGAGCAGTGTCAGTTCATCCCTGTCAGTGGGCATTACGCCACGGAAGCGGTTAACGATCATATCTGCCATGCCCCTGAGATGCTTTGCCTTGTTGTTCGGGTATGAACAGCTTTTAATCAGCTCCAAAATCTCCTCCTGCGAGGCGCCGGCCATCGACCGGGCATCGGGGAACCGCTCAAAAAGGGCAGGGGTGATCATGTTGACCCGCTTGTCAGTGCATTGCGCAGTAAGGATAACAGCCACTGCCAGCTGAAAGGGGTCACTGTAACTGAGCTCTGTCTCTGCAACAGGCATATTGGCAGCAAACCATCCCATTACGCCATTGTACCTCTCACTGATCTTCACGGACCTCTGTTGTTTCAGGGGATTAAAGTAACATTTTTTTACTTTACCCCGATAATGCTACATAATGTGAATAAAATCATGGTAATTATTTGTTCGGTTTACTATTTTTCGCCACGATGGAGAATATCAGGATTAACACAGTAAACGGGAGGTCATTGGTTATCATGGGAGGAGACCTGAAGACCGTCGGAGACCTCATCCCCGGCAAGGGGGTGTTCATCATCACTGACACGATCGTGAAGAAACTCTACGGAAGCACCTTCCCGGCAGGGGAGGTGCTTGAAACAGAGCCCGGTGAGAAGAGCAAGACCCTGACTGTGGCAGGCGATCTCTGCAGAAGGCTGCTCGAGACAGGTGCCGACCGCTCCTCATTCATTCTTGGTTTCGGCGGCGGCGTTGTCTGTGACCTTGCCGGGCTGGTTGCCTCAGTCTATATGAGAGGAGTGAGGCATGCCTTTGTCTCCACTACACTCCTGTCGCAGGTTGATGCCAGCATAGGCGGCAAGACAGGGGTGAACCTGGGAGATTACAAGAACATCATCGGAACCTTCAGACAGCCTGAGTTTGTGCTTTGTGACCACCGCATGCTATCAACACTACCCGCAGAGGAATATCGTTCGGGTATGGGTGAACTGATAAAGCATGCCGTGATCAGGGACCGGAACCTTTTCTTTGATATTGCCGCATCGCTCGACAGGATATTTGAACGTGACCCGTCAACAATCGGAGACTTTATCGCCCGGGCGGTCAAAATCAAGGCAGCCGTAGTAAGGCGTGATCCGCTGGAAAAGGGAATCAGGCGGATATTAAACTTCGGTCATACCTTCGGGCATGTGCTCGAGACATATTACAGGATCCCCCACGGCGTGGCAGTGACGCAGGGAATGCTGATAGCCGCGGAGTTGTCGGTATGGATCGGAGAGTTGCCCCATGCTGAGTTCAGGATGCTTGAGGTGGCTCTGGCAGAGACGGGAATGAAGTCTGATTATGAGCTTCCGCCAAATGTCGTAAGCCTTGTTTCAAAGGACAAAAAGAATATATCAGGCTCCCTTAATGTCGTTCTCCTGAGATCGGTGGGAAGGGCTTTTGTCAGAAATATCTCCCTGACGGAGCTGATATCCTTTGTTGAATATTATCGTGAGAGCAAAATGAGAAGTCAACCAGTTTAAGGAAAGAAAATGAATACACTCGGCACTATTTTCAGAGTATCAATTTTCGGGGAGTCCCACGGCGCGGCAGTGGGAGTGGTTATCGACGGTTGTCCGGCCGGTCTGCCCTTCTGGAGGGAGGAACTGATGGCTGACCTGTCGAGGCGCAAGGGGCTGCTGCCGGGAACAACCCCGAGGAAGGAGAGTGACGAGCCGGAGGTCATCAGCGGTATTTACAATAATTTTACCACTGGCGGACCACTGGTGTTATGCACGAGGAACGCCGACTTCAGACCGGGCGACTACGAGCAGTTTTCCAGCATCCCGAGGCCGGGCCACGCAGATTTTACTGCCGGATATAAATACAAGGGTTTCAGTGATATGCGGGGTGGTGGTCATTTCTCCGGCCGCCTGACCTGGGGCATGGTTACTGCAGGATACTTTGCAAAGAAGATTCTCTCACCGGCAATAATCACTGCCAGCCTTATTGAAGCTGGAGGTGAGAAAGAGATCGCTGCTGCCATCGCAAAGGCGATGGAGACAAATGATACGGTCGGCGGAGTGGTTGAATGCGTGGTCAGGAATGTCCCGAAAGGACTGGGCGAACCCTCATTCCTTTCAGTTGAGGCAGCCCTCGGACAGATTGCCTTCGGGATACCAGCGGTAAACGGGGTGGAGTTCGGTGCAGGATTTGCATCGTCAAGGAGCTACGGATCACAGCATAATGACCCGTTCGTCGACGCCCGGGGAAAGACCTCCACTAATAATGCGGGAGGAATCAACGGTGGAATAACCAACGGCAATGATCTGGTTATGAGGGTCTCTGTGAAGCCTGCTGCAAGCACCGGAGTGCCTCAGAAGACTTTTGATACTGAAAAGGGAGAGATGACTGAACTGGAAATAACCGGAAGACATGATTCATGCATCGCCAGGAGAATTCCTGTCATCCTTGAGTCTGCAGTGGCAATGGGCCTTGCAGACCTCCTTATGATTGACAGGGCAATTAACGGTGTGAGGGAGAGATAGACAACTTCCGTGCAGCAGCATTGCCCGTCCAGACCGTCATAACGTAAGCATCAGGATCTTGCCGGAATGATCGGTAACCCTGAACCGGTCATCGATCCGGTATCCCATAACCCACATCACCTCATCATCCGAAAGCAGCAGAAGTACCCTTTCCTTTTCCGTAACAGGAATCTTCATATCGGTCAGGAAGTCACTTATCTTTTTCTTCTGCTTCATCCCCAGGGGCATGAACCTGTCACCTGGCTCCCAGTGCCTGACCCTTACCGGGAAGGATACCCTGTCCAGATCAAGACAGGCTGTCAGCGGACTTACCGGAAGGGGATCACCGGAAGGATCCTTTATATGAAGTTCGGCAAACAGTCCTGACATTCGCATCTCATCTATTGAAGAGAAGCTGAAGTCAACAGGCTTTCCGGCATCTCTGGGGGTTATGATAATCCTTCCTCTGTCACAGAGGAGACGGTGGGTGGAGGTGTAAAGAGATTTTCCCGTTTGAGAACCGAGCAATGAGATCACCTCCTCAGTCTGCCGCGGGGAGATGCCAAAATCTCTGAAAAGCTCATAGATATGCGGACCGAGGGGCTTAAGGGACATGAGACCCGCTATGTCGGCTTCAGATATGTTTCCTGAATGACTCCTGATGAGAGTCTCACGGAGGTGTGCGGTACAGACCTCAACAATTGCCGAGGAGGCAGCCAGATGACTCATGGTATCGGTTATGGCATTCAGAACCCCGGGATTTACCTTCTCCATCTCAGGCAAAATCATGTGCCTGATTCTGTTGCGGGTGTATTTGATCTGCGCATTTGAGCTGTCTTCACGAAAGATTATCTTCTTTTCCGAGGCAAAGGCCGTGATCTCATCCCTGGTGGCAAAGAGGAGAGGCCTGATTATACCGTTACGGTGCTGGCTCATTCCGGTAAGCCCGGTGAGTCCGGTGCCCCTCAGCAGGTTGATAAGAAAGGTTTCCACGTTGTCATTCAGGTTATGGGCAACGGCCACAGTATCGAACCCCTCTCGGCTTGCAAGTGAGCTGAACCATGCGTATCGCAGCTCGCGGGCAGCCATCTGGACAGATATCTTTTTTTTGGCGGCATGAGCCAGGGTATCAAATCTCATTGTGAAAAAGGGAATGTTGTGCTCACCGGCATAAGCGGCAACAAACTCCTCATCACCGTCAGATTCCTCTCCCCGGAGTGAGAAGTTACAGTGTGCTATCGCGTGTTCCTGGCCTGCATTGCAGTAGAGCCAGGCCATTACCATCGAATCGATTCCCCCGCTGACAGCAAGCAGCACCCTGCTGCCGCTGCTGAAAAGTCTTTCCTGTATGGCGAAATCGAGAAACTTCTGAAGCATTACTTTTTGCTTTTTGCAAAGTTAAGCATCATGAATAAGATTGTGCTTCTCGTTCCATAAAAAGATACTCCGCTGAAGTTTTGTCACCGGAAAGGCAGCACCCCGGGAGGGCTAGGATCAAAATTCGGAGGTTTCAGTCTGACGACGCCGTCGATGTCGAACCAAGATTTTTCCGAGTAGGGCGGTGTGTTCGGATACCAGGCGAATCTGATCTGCAAGGTGTTCAGCACAAGCTGATCATTCCTGATCCTGATACCGGCCCCGATGGCAGGAACGGTATAGGATCCTCCGCTGGAGAACCCCTCCGGTGCCAGTATCCCGACATCAGCAAATGCAAAAAGAGCGAACCTGAAGCCTATCAGACCCTTATTGATCAGCAAAACCGGCTCCATCGAGAATACCAGACGGGTTTCTCCGCCTATCGAATCGTTTCTGAAGCCTCTCACAAGGTCACTGTTCTTCAGGTACAGAAACTCATCGGTATAGCGGTTGAAACCCCTTGTGTAATAAAGGTTGACGAAAGTCCTTACCTTAGACCTGCCTGCCTGCATCAGCGGGGTGAAATACCTGAAGCTGGCTTGCGTCATGCCCTGTTCCGTACGGCCCTGGTTATAAAACGTCGAAATGCTGGCTCCGCCATAGATATAGCCAATCCTTGTGAAGATATTGCCGAATGATATCTTTATCCCGGCATATGTCCTCCATTTGAATTCATTATTCTCCCTGCCGCCCAGCAGCTCAACCATATATCCGTATGGAATGTCCTCTGTCCTTCCGTAACTGTATATGAGAGATGTATTTACAAATCTCTGTGATGAGATTGCCAGACTGCCTGTCACCATCTGGTAATTCTGAAGGCGGTAGTAGGAGAAATCATCTATCTCAGGCCTGCTGAAGACATTGTTGTGGATATACCTGCCGCTGAAAATCAGTCGTGTCACCCTGCTCCGGTCAACCATGAACGCCCGTGACAGCCAGTAGTCCTGGTAGGTGTAACTGAGCGGTACCGCCTGCACCATTGTATCCAGATCTTCAGAGGTATATGTGAGCATCAACGATGCTGACCATGCATATTTTGTATCCGAGGTCACGAACTCACGGCTGAACACGCCTCCCATCGTGGTTGTTCCCAGGCCGTCAGCGAATTCCAGGTCAAGGTTGGCGAGGGTACCCCTTATGTTTGTGACTGAATACCTGGCACCGAACCCGGGATAAGGGAATTCATTGAAGTTGTATGGCATCGACAGGGTCAGTTCATGGCCCATTCCTGCAAAGTTCTTGTCGAAAGCCCTGATCATGCCTCTTTCGACATCATCGAACCTGACACTGGCCCCGTACGGGTATTTTTCCCGGACAATAACGGCGATATCTGCAAAGATGCTGTCAACGGCTACTATTATAATCCGGGCATCATCAACGAATGGCAATTCTCGCAGGAGACGTTCATTATCGGCCAGCCTCAGTGAGGATACAGTATCTCCTTCATTGAAAAGGAGGTACTTGTTCAGGACAAACTTCTTTGTTTTTGTATATGATGAATTTAAAAGCTTCTCAACTTTTGACGGGTCATTCTCCTCCGGGTTATCTATGTTTGTGCCAAAGGCATTAAGCCGGATGATCTGCATGTTCCTTATTACCCTGCCTTCATATGCATCGTAAGCTGAGGTGTTTTTCATGTTTTCCCTCGCTGAGCCCGGCGGCACGGGCCTGACAATGATCATGTCATAAAGCAGGCTGGTTATCCTGCGTTTCTCAGCCCTGACCTTCAGAGAGTCATAAAATGCTTTTGACAGCGTGTCATTCGGGGTCACCTCCTGGGCCTTCAGATGGGAGCCGGGAGAAAAGAGCAAGAGGTGAAAAAGCAAAAATGATCCGGGGAGTATGAATTTATTGACGCATGGCTTCACTGTGTCTTTGAATTGGCATCCAGAACATCGTCAGAGTTAAACTGAAACCCCAGCCTTTTCCCGGTTATCAGCCGTGAATGCTGAATCTTAGATTCTGCCTGACCTACGGAAGCGATCTTCACAGTGTCATATGGCGGCACCAGCAGATCAAATTCGAGTGAATAGTTGATGGCGGTATAAACGACTTTTTGCAGTGACTCAATGCTGAAGGCTTCATTTCCGTAGTTGGTGAAAAGCATTCCCATCTGCCTTTTACCTTCGACAAAGTACTGGTTCTCATGGTTGATGAAAATACGGGCGATGAGATATCCCAGGTCATCGAGCCTTTGATATTTGAATGAGTCAGCCAGGAAGTTGTAAATGTTTATTATACCGCTGTAGGCGTTGAACTTGTTTTTCTGAATATATGCGGTTTTCCAGGCGGGATGTTCACGGTCAAACTGGAAAATGTTGGAGTGCATGCTGAAGAGAAGCGTGTCGGCAGCAACCATCAGTTGCGCGTCAAAAGTACTCCTGTCAGTATATTCCATGCGTACCCTGGGGTCTACTCCTCCAAGGTTGCCGTTCACCTCCTTCGCCAATTGCTTGAGTATCTCCTTGATCATCATGAAAACCGTTCCGGTATTGTCAAAGACCTTCTGCTTAAGTACGGACTTGGTCTTCAGGGTCTCAACTATCAATGCCTTTCTCTGGCCTGTATCGTCAGTCATGATAATTATGTTTGCTCAACCGACTAAATTAATCTTTTAATTGAAATCAAATACGGGGCGGTGAATTAATATGCCCTGGCAAAGAGCACCCTCCTGTGAGAAGGCTGGCCTGTAAGGATACATTTGCCCTCTTCCTCCGGACTGTTGAACGGTATCGCCCTGATGGTGGCTTTGGACAGGTTCTTGATCTTCTCCTCGGTCTCAGCCGTTCCATCCCAGTGTGCCATCACAAATCCTCCTTTGTTTTCAATGATATCCATAAACTCATCCCAGGTGTCAACCCTGTATGTATTACGGGTCCTGAATTCAAAGGCCTTCCTGTAGATGTTTTTCTGTATCTCATCCATCAGGGTTGTTACATGCTCAACGATATTCTCACGACTCACGGTCTCCTTGGTCAGGGTGTCACGGCGCGCAACCTCTACAGTGCCTTCAGTTGCATCACGGGGGCCAATGGCCAGCCTTACGGGGACACCCTTCAGTTCGTACTCGGCAAATTTGAAGCCTGGTTTCTGGGTGTCACGGTCGTCATACTTTACGGACAGACCTGCCTTTTCAAGCTTTTCCTTCATCTCAAGAGCTATGGCAGATATTGAGTCAAGCTGTTCATTTCCCTTGTATATGGGGACTATCACCACCTGTATGGGTGCCAGCTTCGGAGGAAGAACCAGTCCGTTGTTGTCTGCATGAGCCATTACGAGAGCTCCTATAAGCCTTGTGGTCACACCCCATGAAGTGGCCCAGACGTAGTCAAGTTTGCCTTCGCGGCTGGTGAACTGAACATCGAACGCCTTTGCAAAATTCTGCCCCAGGAAATGACTTGTGCCTCCCTGTAGTGCCTTGCCGTCCTGCATAAGCATCTCAATGGTGTATGTATCAATGGCCCCCGCAAACTTCTCGCTCTCGGTCTTGACCCCCTTAATCACAGGCACAGCCATGTAATTCTCAACAAAATCCGAATAGACACCCTGCATCCTCAATGCCTCCTCCTGAGCCTCTTCCATCGTGGCATGTGCAGTATGTCCTTCCTGCCAGAGGAACTCCGTTGTACGCAGGAAGAGCCTGGTGCGCATCTCCCACCTGACCACGTTCGCCCACTGGTTTATAAGCAGGGGAAGGTCACGGTATGACTGTATCCAGTCCTTGTAGGTGTTCCATATGATGGTCTCTGACGTGGGCCTGATAATAAGCTCCTCCTCCAGTTTGGCATCCGGATCCACAACAATGCCCTTCCCGTCAGGTGAAGTCTTCAGGCGATAATGGGTTACTACCGCGCACTCCTTCGCAAACCCCTCAACATGAGCAGCTTCCCTGCTGAAAAACGATTTCGGGATGAAGAGCGGGAAATAGGCGTTGACATGCCCTGTGGCCTTGAATTTCCTGTCGAGCTCAGCCTGAACCTTCTCCCAGATGGCGTAACCGTATGGTTTGATCACCATGCATCCGCGCACTGCCGAGTTCTCGGCCAGATCGGCTTTGATCACCAGATCATTGTACCATTGTGAATAATTTTCCTCCCTGTTAGTAAGAAACTTGGCCATTCCGCAGTTATAGTATTAGAATAATTGTCAATCAGCAAAAAAGATTTCGTAAAAATAGACAAAACTAGCGAACCTAAAAGTAAGAGGCCCATGAAGAAGAAAAAAATACTCACCGCTATCATCATTACGGCAGCCGCAACACTGTCCGCAGCATCATACGCTACACCACCGGAAGGTGACGGGCGGACCGGCAACAGCACCCCACAGCAGGTGGTTGTGAACAACTATTATCACGACGGAGGTTACGAATATGCATCGAGAATAAAGAGGTTTCACACTTCCTATGTGACTTTCGACTTCTACTCGCCGGTGTTTACAGAGACCTACTGGTACAGGTACACTCCATATTCATGGGGTATCTCAATATATGACGACTGGTACTATTACGGTGCGGGTTTTTCACAAAATGCATGGAGGAGCGGATTCGGAGGCTCTTACTGGTGGGGCTTTGACCAGTGGAGGGGATATAGCCCCTGGATGGGTTACGGATGGAACTCGTGGTACGGTGGGAGCATAAGCTACAGCGTCAATTTTTACCTCGGCAGGCCACATTACCATTATCCGGTGGCATGCAACAGCTGGAACAGTTACCGTTCCGGAAACCACTACAGTGCTGTCACTGTAAACAATTACAACACTTACAACTATTACTACGGGTCAGAAAAGAGGAGCAGCTCCCAGGGCAATTCCATAAATTATAACCCTGCAAATTCAAGCTCATCAGCACGCCGGTCAGGGTACACCTCAACCGGTGGCAGGAGCTCTGCTGCCGGAGCTGCCGCGGGAGCATCCGGCAGCGATGCCACTCAGCCCGGTTCCCAGAGCCGCTCGCAGGCTGGAACGCAGAGCCGTTCGCAGACAGGTACCCGGAGTCAGGCCCAGGCAGGCAGCCAGGGTCAGGCTCAGGCTCAGACAGGAAATCAGGGCCGCGACCAGACAGGTAATGCACCGGATGCTCACTCCGGAGGAGATAAGAATAATGGGAACAACGGTCTCCGCATGGGACAATACAGGAGAGGAGTTGCCGAACCCGCCGAGCCCGGAGATAACGGCCTGCCCCGCACCAACAATCCCAATGTGAATGACCGGACAGACCCGGGCAGGGAACAAGACAACGCTGCAGGCAACAGCGGCAGGCAGAACACCAGGACCAAACAGAACAACGGTGGCCAGCAGACCAGCCCATCACAGAACAGCAGTGGCCAGCAGCCAGGCACTCAGCAGGGCAGCAGCGGTCAGAAGTCTTCAGCAGACCGGGCGCCGGCAAGATCCATGCCCCGACGGCAGGTTCAGACCATGGTGCATAACGCCACAGAAACCGGTGAGGCTATTGTGCGAAAGGAAACTCCGTCAGGCAACTCCTCACAAAAAGAAAAATCAGCTCAGCAGGGCAACGGGAAGAGGGCTGAAAACTCTTCCGAAGCAACTGCTGCGGGCAATGAATCAGGAAAAAGTACCACTTCTTCACGAAAGAAACGATAATTGGAAGCCTTGCCGGGCATAATTGGTACGGAATTTGTATAAATTTGTGGTAGATAACCACAGGAGGGTAAAATGAAAAAGTTCTGGTACATAATTCCGGCAATAGTTCTGACAGCTGGCTCGTGCACATCAACGAGCTACACAGGAGCTTCCAATGACGACCTGTACTACAGACCATCGGAAGAACAGGTTACCCCATCAGCGGCCACCGTTCAGGCCGTAAGTACAGACCCGGCGTACTATGATAATATCTTTGCCGCCGACACCCTCATAGCCGACGAATACAATCCCGATAGCGAATATCTGGCTTACAATACCGCTTCCGAGGCTGCAGTGGTAAACAACTACTACGGCAGCAGCGCTGCCGAAAGGATATACCTTTTCAATGACAGTTTCTATCCTTACTGGCAAGATCCATACTATTATTCGCCATTCTCGATGAGCCTCAGCTTCGGGTTTGGATACGGCTACGGCTACGGGGGCTACTACGGATATCCTTATGGTTATTATCCCTACTATGACTGGTACTATCCTTACTACGGCTGGGGCGGATATCCATACTATCCGTATTACGGCTATCCATACGGCGGTTGCTGCTATCCTCCCTATTACGGAAGTGGTGATTACTACGTCACTGAGGGCCGCAGGGGCGGCTACAGCACCATGTCCGGAGGCGCATACACCAGCTCTGATACCAGGAGCAAGTCCGGGTACGCGCCAGCATCGGGGTCATATACCAGCAGGAGGCTTGGCTCCTCATCTGCAGGCACAGCAGCAACCGCAGGAACTGCTGCAATGGCAGCCACATCCGGCACCCGCAGAACAGCCGCGGAAACCGGTACCTATACCAAGGCAGGAGGATCTGCAACTGATGTCGTAACAAGACCTGAATACACCCGCCGCGATGGCACTGGCGCAACCAGCCAGACACAGACCAGGACTCAGTCACAGGTAAGACCTGAGAGCGTTACGCAGGCTCAAACACAGACAAGAAGCCAGTCGCAGTACCAGACGCCGTCCAGAACACAGACGCAGACACAGTCACAGACGCAGACACAGTCACAGACGCCGTCCAGAACACAGACACAGACGCAGAGCGTGAACAGACCGCAGTACCAAACTACCGAGCGGACTTACACCCCGAGCTACAACACCCCGAGGGTAACCTCAAGACCTTCATATAACACCACACGCAGCACTGAAACGACGCAGAGCAGCGGTACCGTCTACAACAGGAGCTCGTCATCACCCAGCAGAAGCTCATCGGGATACTCGCCCTCGAGATCATCTTCACCGTCGGTGCAGTACTCCACCCCCTCACGCAGCAGCTCATCGTCACCAAGCTATAACAGGAGCAGCAGCGGATCATCATACTCCGGCGGCGGCAGCAGAAGCTACAGCTCAGGCAGCTCCGGCGGTTCAAGCTCCGGCGGCAGCTACAGCGGAGGATCATCCTCAGGCTCATCCTCAGGCGGATCACGTTCGTCATCGTCCTCATCCTCTTCGGGCGGTTCCAGGAGATAAATTAACCGGCATACAGAAAACGTTCATGTTCCGCAAAAACCAGGAGCAACAGGGATTGTATACAAAAAAAACAGGAAATGAAAAGGAAAATAGCACTCACAGCCACCATCGTTCTGCTGCTCCCGCTCTGGGTCAGCAGCCAGACCCTGGATGATGCACTCAGGTATTCAAAGACCTTCTATCAGGGTACTGCCAGGTTTAACGGCATGAGCGGTGCCTTCACCGCCCTGGGCGGCGACATCTCGGCCATAGGCATTAACCCGGCCGCAGCAGGAGTCTTCCGCTCAACGGAATTTGCGGTCACACCTATGGTCCTTTTCCGTGACCTGAATACCAATTATAAAGGTTTTGGCAATAATGACAGCTACTCCGGATTCATCCTGGGTCAGATAGGAGTGGTCTCCGCCTTCGGTACAGGCAATAGCTCGGGATTGACAAATATGAGCCTGGCCTACACATTCAACAGGACAAACAACTACTTCCGAAATTCAATTATTGACGGAATCAATGATGACGGCTCAATGGCCGACTTCTGGGCTCTCCAGGCCAACGGCTACAGGACCGGCGAACTGACAGGGGCCCCCTGGATGGCTTATGAGGCTTACCTTATAGATACACTTTCAGGATACCTTGACCAGTATGCATCAATATTCTCATATTACGGTGATGGTCCACCAACATATGGTCAGCAGGTGAAGCGAACCATCGACAATGCCGGTTTCAGTAACGAACATACAATTGCCCTTGGTGCCAATATCAGTGACAAGATTTACTTTGGCATTGGTTTTGGAATAACAAGCATCTCATATTCAGGGCATTATGTTCACAGAGAAATTGATGAGGCTCAGAGGGTGTTTGACTTTGTTAACTTTACATATACTGATCACTTCAATGCCTCCGGCTCAGGCTGGAACTTCAAGGTCGGAACAATACTCAGACCAGTGGAATCACTCAGGCTGGGATTCAGTTTCACCACACCTACCTGGTACAATATAGATGAGGTGTTCTATAATAACCTTACTGCGTTCCTCGACAATGATACACCTAATAACAGCAATGATGACGCAAGTCCTGTAATCAACTCTGATGACATGGGGTATCGCTATCGCATTACCACTCCCTACCACATCAACGCGGGTATCGCTTACCAGATAGGTAATTTCGGGCTGATCAGCGCTGATTACGAGTTTATTGATTATGGCAAGGCAAGACTGAGCGACGGCTCTGACGGTTATAACTTCAATGATGAAAATCAAGATATGGTAACCGAACTGGGTAGTGCGGGAACTTTCCGGATAGGAGCCGAGGCGCGTATTAGCGGATTCTATCTGAGAGGCGGTTACAGTTACACCGGATCTGCTTTCCAGGAAGGAACCCTGAATGAGAATGCAGACGCCAATGGCTACAGCGCAGGGATAGGTTACAGACACGATAACTTCTTTGTTGATATGTCAATGGTCTGGCTGAACAGCTACGAGGCCTATATGATGTATCCCGATGATCCGAGGAGCAATCCCCTTTACAGCAGTGATCCTGTGGACATGTTTACGAAAGATAAATACCTGTCGTTTACGGTTGGACTGAAATTCTGAAAGTTGGTTATATGTCAGCGGTATCCAGGGACCTCAGCAGCAATGCTCCGGTCCCTGGTCCGTTATTGAGCAGCAGGTCTATAATACTCAGCCTGGGTGTAAATCCCTGTTTTTCTCCGAATACCTGGGTGTAGGAGAGGTGGGAAAAACCTCTGATTGAAGGAGGCCTCTTGGGAGAAATGGAATACCGGTAATCGTCATGGTGGATTTTTTCGGGGGTAAATTTTTCGGTGAATGTTATTTCCGGGGTCAGTCCGGCTGCTTCGCAGACCGCCTTCAGGGCTTCTGTATTGAGATCAAGAAGGAAAATGCACTGCCTGGAAATAATCTGGCTGATGATATCATAATAGAATTCGAAGTAGGGAGCTGAAGCATAGGCTGAGGTGATCCCCCTGAGGTGAAGCTCCCTCCATCTCCTGGTGTTGTCAATCTTCAGGTCGCGTAGCGCCGTCTTGTGAAATGATCCCCTCAAGACAGGAACGATGATTGGAAGAGGCCCGTTGGCACCCAGTATCATGCACCTGTTGCGGTAGGTCTGCTTGATATAATTCTCATGCGCTTCAATGATTACCTTCCTGCAATGGGCAATCAGGCTGAAATATTCAGCAGGAGGAAAGTAGGCCGTGGAAAGAAGCACCTCCCCGCTCATCTCCATTTAAAGCCTGTTGATCCTGCTTGCCGAGAAACCGGCCCCGAAACCATTGTCAATATTCACCACCGTAACCCCTGCAGCGCAGCTCGTTAGCATTGCAAGTAGGGCCGAGAGACCTTCGAATGAAGCCCCGTATCCCACACTGGTGGGCACCGCTATGACCGGCATGTTGACCAGTCCTCCCACAACGCTGGCCAGCGCTCCCTCCATCCCTGCAATGACGACAGAAACCCTGCATCCGCGTATCTCGGGCAGCTTGTCAACCAGCCTGTGTATGCCAGCCACACCTGCATCATAGATCCTTACAACATTGTTCCCCAGAAGCTCTGCAGTGACGGCAGCCTCTTCAGCTACCGGTATGTCTGAGGTGCCGGCTGTTATCACCGCTATTCTGGAAGAGGGAGGAACAATCTCCTTTTTCCTTATGCTTATGATGCGTGCAGTCTCATAGAAGACAGCATCAGGAAAAAAGGGGCTGATATATTCGAACATATCCTTTCCGGCCCGGGTACCTATTATATTGTTGCCATGTACCTCCATGGCGCTGAAAATGGCCCTTACCTGTTCATTGGTCTTCCCTGCGCAATAGACTATCTCAGGATATCCGGTCCGCAGCTCACGGTGATGGTCTATCCGCGCAAAGCCCAGGTCCGTATACGGGAAATCGCGCAGCTTCTCCATGGCTGCATCCACGCTCATGGTTCCCTTGCTGATCGCTTTCAATATCTTCTCAAGCTCGCCTGCATTCATGTTTTCTACTCTTTTTGTTCATACTGATACTTCAATGGCGCCGGGACTCTGTGGCAATGTCTTTGTAACCCGTTTTCCAATGAGTTAATTTGTTATTGTTATCGCTTCACCTTTGCCATTATCTCCTGTATCACCTGTTTCATGGGGAGGCCGGTCTCCCCGGCAATGGCTGCACACCTGTCAGCCTCAGGCTTTGCGGAGACAAGCCGGCCGTTGAAAAAGGATTTCTTGATGACAACCTTCCCGAAGCGTGTCTCTGTCTCCTCAAACTCGCGATGCAGCATCTCCTTGATAAATGGCATAACCCGCAGGCCTATGGTGGTTGATTCTGTAAAGAGTATCTCCCTTACGGCGTCCTTCTGCTCCTCCTCGCAGATGACACTGAGGGTGAAGGCCGGTCTTCCCTTTTTCATTATCACCGGAGTGAACCATACATCACCTGCTCCGGCTGCAAAGAGCCTGGCAGATATGTAATCCGATAATTCCGGATTCATGTCGTCAACATTGCACTCCACCAGGAAGGCCTGGTGCCCCTTCTCTTTAACATCAACTGCATCAGCAAGATGGACTCTGAGAATATTCGGACGTGCAGGATTCTTCTTCTGGCCTATGCCGTAGCCTGTGGCGCTTATGACGAAGTGCATGCCCTCCGGCAGAGGCTCGGCGAGGGCGGCGATGATCGCGGCTCCTGTTGGCGTGGTAGCCTCGAAGTTAACCCCCCCGGTCTGAACGGGAAAGCCTTCAATAATACGTGCTGTGGCAGGCGCCGGGACAGGAAGTAGCCCGTGCTCGCACCTGACCATGCCGCTGCCCAGCTCTATTGCAGAGACGTAGGCTTTATCAACACCCAGGGCCTCATAACAAATAGCAGCCCCGACGATATCCACTATCGAATCGATGGCCCCCACCTCATGAAAGTAAATCTCATTCACCGGTATGTCATGCACGGTGGCCTCAGCCACGGCTATCCGGCTGAATATCTTCATCGCCAGCCCGGTGACCTTGGTAGAGAGGGAACTCTCTTTTATTATCTTCTCTATGTCTGCGAGATTCCTGCGTCCGTCATGACTGACATGCCCGTGATCGTGATCGTGCCCGTGGTCATGGGAGTGATCATGCCCGTGGTCATGCCCGTGGTCGTGAGAGTGATCATCTCCAAGGTCATGCGGGTGATTATACCCGTTCCCTGAATCCTCCGGATCATCAGTCACCACGGTTACCCTGGTGCCTGACAGCCCGTGCCGCTGGTCGCGGGTGATCTCCAGCTTCCATCCCCCTACATTCAGTTTCTCAAGGCCGCTTATAAGGGTATCAGCGCTGACACCAAGATCGATCATGGCCCCCAGATTCATGTCACCGCTTATCCCCGAAAAACAGTCGTAATATAATATTCTCATTTATTGTTTAGTTTTTTTAACATTTGGCGAGCAGCTTGCTCTGCTGCGGAAGCCCGCCTTCTCAGGCCGCTAATATAAGAATACGGAGCCGATATATTAAAAAAATTGTTTACTTTGCGTCTTCTTATTTTGGGGTCAATTTAGAGATTTGAGGGAATGAAAAGACGAAATTTTTTACGCAGTTCGGTTGGAGCCGGACTGGGGGCCGGAGCGTTGCTTAGCTTTGGCCGTTATGAGAAGGTTCTGGCAGGAAAGCCGCTTCCCGGCAGGTCCACATATGATCTTGTTGCAATTATGGGCGGAGAGCCTGCAGCCATGTTTGACATGGGAATCCAGGCTATGGGAGGTATGGGATCATTCGTCACCAAAGGACAGAAGGTACTGGTAAAACCAAACATAGGCTGGGATGTCATTCCTGACAGGGGTGCCAATACCAATCCTGCACTTGTAAAAAGGATAATAGAACACTGTTTGCGGGCAGGAGCCAAAGAGGTATATGTCTTCGACAATACATGCGATAACTGGATAAAATGTTACAAGAACTCAGGCATTGAACAGGCAGTGAAGGATGCCGGAGGCAAGATGGTTCCCGGCAATTCCGAGAGTTACTACCAGGAGGTCACCATCCCCAATGGCAAAAAGCTCACCAAAACCAAGGTTCATGAGCTTGTTATAAACAGTGACGTTTTTATTAATGTACCGGTGCTCAAGCACCATAGCTCCGCAAGGATGACCGGCGCCCTCAAGAATATGATGGGAGTGGTATGGGATCGCGCATACTGGCACAGCAACGACCTTAACCAGTGCATTGCCGATTATGCCCTCTACCCGAAAAAACCTTCACTGAACGTCACGGATGCATATAATGTGATGATGCGCAACGGACCGCGCGGCGTATCGAAGGAAGACCTGTCGAATATGAAAACACTGATGATCTCAACCGACTGGGTGGCTATTGATGCCGCCAGCGCAAAGTTTTTAGGAAAGGAACCGGCTTCCATTGAACATATCGCCGTGGCAGCTGCCATGGGGCTCGGGAAGATGGATCTGGCAACAATGAATATCCACAGAATGAAAATGTAAGTGTCAATGAAGTCATCTGCACTGAAACATATTCGCACCGTATTTTCTGCTTTTGTACTCCTTCTGTTCGCATTCATATTCATTGATTTCAGAGGCATACCGGGGGAAAACTCCTGGGGGCCGATACTCTACCTGCAGTTCGCACCCTCACTTCTCAAGTTTATTATTGCAGGGGCTGTAACTGCGACTGGCTTCATTGCAGTGATAGTCCTGACCCTGCTCACCGGCAGGACTTACTGCAGCTTTCTCTGTCCGCTTGGTATCTTTCAGGATGTCATAAGCCGGGCGGGAGGGCTGATCAAGAGACGCTTCCGCAGGTACGGGTACAAGAAACCGTGGACTATCCTCCGCTATTTCATCCTTTTTCTGACTGCCGGAATACTTCTTCTCGGCGGGGTTTATGTACTTACCATACTTGACCCGTACAGCACATTCGGCCGGTTCATGACCTATTTTGCCAAACCTGCTGTTCTCTTTGTCAATAACCTGCTCGCATCTCTCCTGGGGAAATTTGACATTTATACACTTTACAGGGTTGACATTAAACCCAATGAGCTTGTCACTTACATTGTCCCGGTCTTATTCCTGCTGCTCATCGGGTTCCTTGCATTCAGGTACGGCAGGCTCTACTGCAACACTGTCTGCCCTGTGGGAACCTTGCTCGGTCTGCTGAGCAAACTCTCTCTCTTCAGGATCAGGTTTGATGAGTCAAAATGCACACGTTGCGGCAGATGCGCCATGTCATGCAAGTCATCGTGCATTGACTTCCTAAACAAGCATATCGACGTTAGCAGGTGTGTCAACTGTTTCAACTGTATTGACTCATGCAAGGAGAACGGTATGTCATACGGCCTTGTGAGGCTCAGGCGTAAAGTCACCAATGAGAGCACCACCGATGCTTCAAGGAGAAATTTCATAGCCGGCTCACTGGTACTGCTTGCAGGAGGAACACAGCTTGTACGGTCACAGAACAGCGTGCCGAAGCCGACGAAAGACTCAACCGTGAAGGAAGACAGGCTATATCCTGTATCACCTCCCGGTTCTATAGGTATTACATCCTTTACATCAAGATGTACGGCCTGCTCACTATGCGTAACAGTATGCCCCACAAGTGTCATCCAGCCATCCGTAAATGAGTATGGATTTGCAGGTATCATGCAGCCCAGGATGGATTTCCACCGCGGGTTCTGCATCTATGACTGCAACCGCTGCACTGATGTGTGCCCCACAGGCGCCATAATGCCCCTGATGATGGAAGCCAAGCAACTGACACAATTGGGCAAGGCAGTATTTATTAAGGATAACTGCATTGTCAGTACCGAGAAGACTGCATGCGGCGCCTGTTCGGAGCACTGCCCGACCAAAGCTTGTCATATGGTTCCTTTTGAAGGAAACCTCCTTATCCCTGAGGTGAAAGATGATATTTGCATCGGATGCGGGGCCTGTGAATATGCCTGCCCCACCAAACCCTACAAGGCGATATTCGTTGACGGTAATCCCATTCATGAGGCAGCACTGAAGCCTGAAACGAAGGAGCTTGAAGCCGTTCCGTCTGACTTTCCCTTCTGACCCCCGCGGAAAATAGGCTTAAATTATCAGTGCCGGTCGGAAATTTAAACTTCGGGCCAGAAAATTCGAAAACATGATATTTGTCGTGCAAGGCAGAGGTTAATTCCATTAATTTGCGCTATCTTTTTATTGCGAAATTCAAACACGTAATTTTATGAAACCCACACATATTGAGCATATTGGAATTGCCGTCAACTCAATAGCCGATGCTATTCCGTTCTATGAAAAGGTTCTGGGCCTGGAGTGCTACAACATCGAAGAGGTTGCTGACCAGAAGGTGAAGACAGCCTTTTTCATGGTCGGGCAGACTAAGATCGAGCTTCTCGAATCAACAGACCCCGAAGGTCCCATAGGTAAATTCCTGGAAAAGAGGGGAGAAGGAATTCATCACATTGCGTTTGCCGTTGAAAACATCGAAGAGAGGCTCAGGGAGGCCGAAGCTGCCGGTGTCAGGCTTATTGACGCTGCACCCCGGCGCGGAGCCGAAGGACTGAGCATTGCCTTCCTTCATCCGAAATCTACATTGGGTGTGCTCACGGAGTTTTGTGAAGACAAGAACAGGGAAAACAAATAAATAAAAAGGTTCGATGAACAGTCAGGAAAGAATCAAACAACTCCTTGATTTCAGGGATAAAGCGCGTAAAGGCGGGGGAGATAAACGCATTGATGACCAGCACTCCAAGGGAAAGCTTACAGCCAGGGAACGAATTACAATGCTCGTTGATGAAGGCAGCTTTGAGGAGTATGATATGTTTGTCACGCACCGGACCGAGGACTTCGGCCTGGCAGACAAGAAATATCTCTCTGACGGTGTGATCACCGGTCACGGTACTATTGACGGCAGAGTGGTTTATGTCTTCGCACAGGACTTCACAGTCTTCGGAGGCTCACTCTCAGAAACATTCGCCCAGAAGATATGCAAGATCATGGATCAGGCCATGCAGGTGGGTGCACCCGTCATCGGCATCAATGACTCGGGAGGCGCACGCATACAGGAGGGAGTAAGAAGTCTGGCCGGCTATGCCGAGATTTTTGAAAGGAATATACAGGCCTCGGGCGTGATACCCCAGATATCAGCCATCTTTGGCCCATGTGCCGGTGGAGCCGTATATTCGCCTGCTCTGACTGACTTCATTGTTATGAGCCGCAAGAGCAGCTACATGTTCGTCACCGGGCCCAAGGTAGCCAAGGCTGTCACCGGTGAGGATATCTCCATCGATAACCTTGGGGGAGCAGGTGTTCACTCAACCAAATCAGGTGTGGCTCATTTCACGGTGGAAGAGGAGAAGGAGGGTCTTGACCTGATCAGAAAACTGCTAAGCTATATGCCGCAGAATAACCTTGAGGAACCACCGCAGACAGAGTGTGATGACCCGATTGACAGGCTGGAGGATGAGCTGAATGATATCATCCCCGACAGCCCTAACCAGCCTTATGACGTTAAAGACATTATCACAAGGGTGGTTGACTACCATGATTTTACGGAAGTTCATCAGGCCTATGCAAAAAACATAGTGGTCGGTTTTGCAAAGTTTGACGGAATGCCCGTCGGTATTGTTGCAAACCAGCCCTCTTACCTTGCCGGAGTCCTTGACATTGAGGCATCACGCAAGGCTGCACGCTTCATCCGTTTCTGCGATGCCTTCAACATCCCGATAGTTACATTTGTTGACGTGCCCGGTTTCCTTCCCGGCTCAACACAGGAGTATGGCGGTATCATTATCCACGGCGCCAAACTGATGTATGCCTATGGCGAAGCCAGCGTGCCGAAGGTCACTGTGACACTCCGCAAATCTTACGGCGGAGCACATTGCGTCATGTCATCCAAACAGCTCCGCGGCGACCTCAACTATGCATGGCCTACTGCCGAGATAGCGGTAATGGGACCGCAGGGCGCAATAGAGATCCTCGATGGCAGGGAGATCAGCGAGATCAAGGACCCGGTTGAGCGCAAGGAGTTCGTCGCAAGGAAGGAAGAAGAATATCGCTCCAAGTTCGCCAACCCCTATGAGGCAGCCAGATATGGCTACCTTGACGATGTGATTGAACCACGCAACACAAGGTTCAGGGTGATACGGGCTCTCAGGACCCTCTCCACAAAGAAGGACCCGGGACCAATGAAAAAACACGGTAACATACCGCTTTAATCCGGAAATATGGCACAACAGTTACTACTATCAGCAGCAGCAGCGCCTGACCCTATTACCTGGTCCATTGTGGTGGTCGGGATAGGTGTTGTCTTCATCTCCCTTCTGATCGTCTACCTTTTCTTCAGGTACCTTCTCACCTTCATCCTTAACTTCAGGCTTCGCAGCTTTGCCCGCAAAAAAGGGATTGATCCCGCAGCGATTCAGACAGTCAAAACAATTCAGTCAGGTGAGGTCAATGCTGCCATCGCCATGGCTCTGTATTCATACTTCAATGAGCTGCATGATGTGGAGAGCGGAGTTATTACCATCAAGCGGGTCTCCAGAAACTACTCTCCCTGGAGTTCCAAGCTGTATAACATGAATAATCTATAAGACCAGAATAAGACGATTGCAAGATGAAAAGCTACAAGTTCAGGATAAACGGAAACCAGTACGAGGTTGATGTACTGGATGTTGACGGAAACATGGCGAAGATTGAGGTGAACGGCACGGTATACGATGTGGAGATGCAGCGCGAGATCCCGAAGATCAAGGCTGTCATGCCGCCGCCTGCCCAGGTGAAGTTGGTGAAGGAGGCAAAACCTGCCGCCACCGTCAGTTCAGGGTCGGGTAAGGCTGCCGAGGTGAGGGCACCGCTTCCGGGAGTGATCCTGCAGGTGCTTGTGAGACCAGGTGATGATGTGAACGCCGGACAGACCCTGTGCACACTTGAAACAATGAAGATGGAAAATGCCATCAAGGCAGATGGCGGCGGAAAGGTTACCGTTGTCAACATCACACCCGGACAGTCGGTTCTGCAGGATGAGGTACTAATCGTAATCAACCAGTGATGGCAAACAGAAAAACATGGACCATGCTTGCCCTCCTGGTGATCGTCTCACTGGCATGGCTGGCATTCGTTAAACCTGAACAGGAGAAACAGCAGACCCTGGCTGACAGCGGTGTCGTTGCAGACACCTATGTCGCGTACAGTCAGGCACAAGTTGAGGCAGAGCCTAAGTTCATCGATGGCCTCAGACAATTCTGGGCTTATACCGGCTTCCGAAACGCCACCCGCGGACACCTTATAATGATGGTGATCGGTCTGGTATTCATCTACCTGGCAATCAGGTATGAGTATGAACCTTTGCTGCTTGTGCCAATAGGCACGGGCATCCTGATCGGGAACATTCCCTTCTTTACTGACGGAGGCATGAACCTGCAGGTTGGCATCTACCAGCAGGGGAGTGTACTTAACTACCTCTATTTCGGAGTGCTCAAAGGGATCTACCCGCCTCTCATTTTCCTGGGCATTGGCGCTATGACCGATTTCTCTTCGCTGATATCCAATCCAAGGCTGCTGATGCTTGGAGCAGCAGCACAGATGGGGATATTTGTTACGTTTATCGCTGCTCTGTTTGTAGGATTCAGGATGCCTGAGGCCGCTGCAATCGCTATTATCGGCGGTGCTGACGGCCCAACTGCCATATTCCTCTCTTCGCGGCTTGCCAACGGTTCAATTCTCGCGGACGGTACCGCTGTGAAGAATCTCATAGGCCCCATCGCCATCGCAGCATACTCATATATGGCCCTGGTGCCGGTGATACAACCTCCTATAATGAGGCTGATGACATCTAAAAAGGAGAGGCTCATCCGCATGAAACCCCCCCGGGCTGTTACTAAGACGGAGAAGATCCTCTTCCCGATATTCGGACTGCTTCTGACATGCTTCATCTCCCCGAGTGCCCTGCCACTTCTTGGGATGCTCTTCTTCGGGAATATCCTTAAGGAATCAGGTGTTACAAAGCGCCTGGCTGAAACTGCACGCACTTCACTTATAGATATAGTGACCATAATGATCGGTCTCACCGTGGGTGCTTCAACACAGGCCGATGTCTTCCTGACAAAGGAGTCGGTGCTCATATTCGGCCTTGGAGCAGCTGCATTTGGTTTTGCCACCTTTGGAGGCGTTCTCTTCGCCAAGGTAATGAACCTCTTCCTCCCCGAAGGTGACAAGATCAACCCGCTCATCGGAAATGCAGGGGTATCGGCAGTACCTGACAGCGCACGCGTCTCCGAAATGGAAGGACTCAAGGCTGATCAAACCAATCACCTTCTCATGCATGCCATGGGACCTAACGTTGCGGGTGTGATTGGATCGGCCATAGCCGCCGGGATACTTCTCAGTTATCTTGGATAATTACTTATGTTTGTAATGAAATCACCATCAGAGGAGTTATGAAACAGGCTACAACCGGAAATGCAGGACCAAAAGTAAGGTCTGACATTGAAATTACTCTAATAATCACAGACAATGGAGGAGTCGATCTTGAAATTAAATCCAAGGTCAAAAGCATGTATGGCACTGCTATTGAAAAACAGTGCCGCGAGCTGCTCCACCACTTCGGAGTCAAAAACGCAAGGCTGATCCTGAATGATTCCGGAGCTCTTCCCTTTGTCATTGCGGCGCGCGTAGAGGCTGCAGTGAGAGCCCTGACAGCCACTGAGGTCTCATTCATGCCGGAAATGATTGCTGAGAACCGTTACCTCTCCTCACGTGAAAGATTCAGGTTCTCAAGGCTATACCTCCCCGGAAACAGTCCAGGTATGTTCCTCAATGCAGGACTTCATTCGCCTGACGGAATAATTCTCGATCTTGAGGATTCCGTAGCCCCTGACAGGAAGGATGAGGCAAGGATACTGGTAAGGAATGCACTCCGTGCGGTCAACTTCTACGGTGCCGAGCGTATGGTTAGGATAAACCAGGGAGAGCGGGGACTGGAAGATCTTGAGTATGTGATCCCTCATAACGTCCACCTGGTCCTTATTCCCAAATGCGAAAACGCACAGACGGTCATCAGGGTTGATGAAAAGATCAGGGCGATTAAGAAAGCGGCGGGTCAGACGGAAGAGGTGTTCCTGATGCCCATAATTGAGAGTGCCGCAGGAGTAGAGAAAGCGTATGAAACAGCCACTGCCTCATCCTCCGTTGTTGCTATGGCCATAGGCCTCGAGGATTATACAGCTGACCTCGGTGTGCAGCGGACAAAGGAGGGCAGTGAATCGCTCTATGCAAGGAGCCGTATTGTGGTGGCTGCTAAAGCAGCAGGCATCCAACCCATTGACTCAGTCTTCTCGGATGTGGGCGACATGGAGGGACTGCTTGCAAATGTCATCTCTTCCAAAGCCATGGGCTTTGAAGGAATGGGATGCATACACCCGCGGCAGATTGCCGTGATAAGGCATGGATTCTCACCGTCAGATGATGAGACGGAGAGAGCCAAAAAGATCGTTCTGGCCTATCGCGATGCCCTGGCCAGGGGCCTGGGAGTGGTAGCCCTCGGTTCAAAGATGATCGATCCGCCGGTGGTGGCACGCGCAGAGAAAACAATAATGCTGGCCGTACGGCTTGGATTACTGCCTGAAGACTGGGCGGAAGCAGAGGCTAAGTAATAACACTAACGCAGATCCTGTCATGAAGATGGTTAACAATGCTGCCGGCCGCATGGTGCCGGATGAGATAAACGGTATGGAGGCCGTCCCCTTCAAGGGTATCGGCAAACACCGCCCGGCGGGAAGAAAACATGCACCTCCCATACCCACATGCATCGATTACCCGGAGGATAACAACAAGGTGATCTCCTCGCTCGCTGAGGCCCTTGAGCGTTGTGGACTGAAGGATGGCATGACCATTTCAACACACCATCACCTGCGCGACGGAGACCTGGTCAGCAACCAGATCTTCCGGATCGCCTCCGAAAAGGGAATAAGAGATCTTGTCTGGCTGCCATCAGCCTCTTTTCCCTGCAATGACCCTGTGATAGAATACCTTGAGAACGGAACCATCAATCGCATTGAGGGAAGCATGAACGGTCCTCTCGGCATGTTCGTCTCTGAAGGGAAGATGAAGGGAATGGCTGTGCTCAGGTCTCACGGTGGCAGAGTGCAGGCCATCCAGGACGGAGAGGTGAAGATCGATATAGCCGTGCTGGCAGCACCGGCTGCGGATGCCTTCGGCAACGCAAAAGGTACCGGAGGTCCATCGGCTACAGGCGTGCTTGGCTATGCAAAGCCCGACTACCTCTACGCCGACAAGGTAATAGTTGTGACGGATAACCTGATAGACTTGCCATGTTTCCCGATGGAGATAGAGGGCAATTACGTGGATTTCGTTGTTGTAGTTGACAAAATTGGCATACCTGAGAAGATAGTATCAGGCACAACACAGATCACAAAGAGTCCTGACAGGCTTCTGATAGCAGAGCTGACGGCCTTGTTCCTTGAAAGGTCAGGGTTACTCCGTAACGGGGCCACGATGCAGGCAGGAGCGGGAGGCACCAGCCTTGCCATTGCTGTCTTCGTGCATGAGATGCTCAGGAAGAAGGGATGGAAACTAAGTTTCGGTTTCGGGGGCAGTACAAAGTATATGGTAAAGATGCTGGAAGAGGGTCACATGGGAGCCATCCTTGATGCCCAGGCTTTTGATCTTGATGCCGTTAAGTCTGTTGAACAGAACCTGAACCATATCCCTTATCCGGTATTCAATGCATACAACTATCACTCGAAGGGCAACCTGACAACGATGATGGATATAATGATCCTGGGAGCAACCGAGATTGATACCACCTTCAACGGTAACGTGGTGACACACTCTGATGGTCTCCTTCTGCACGGTATAGGAGGGTGGCAGAATTGCCTCCATGCCCGTAATGTGATCATACCCGTGCCGCTGTTCCGCGACAGGATACCCGTGATTGTAGACAGGGTTACAACCCTGTGCGGGCCGGGTGAACTCATTGACGTGATCATAACCGAGAGAGGGATAGCCATAAACCCCCGCAGGCAGGACCTGCTGGACTCAGTGAAAGGCAAGGGGTTGCCGCTGGTGACCATCGAAGAGCTGAAGGAGACTGCGGAAAAGTTATGCGGCAAACCTGAGAAAGCCTCTGTGGATGAAAGGGTGGTGGCCGCCATCAAATGGGTTGACGGCACCGTGATAGACGCGGTTCGTAAAGTAAAGAAACAGACTAACTGATTGGACTTATGAAAAGATACAGGTGTCCGGTGTGCGGATATATTTATGATCCCGCCATTGGCGATCCGCACAGTGATGTTGAACCGGGAACTTCCTTTGAAGCCTTGCCGCCGGGATGGTCATGCCCTGTTTGCAGCGCCCCTCCCGATGAGTTTGAGGAGTACGATTAGGATTTTTCCTCAGGGATGTTCCTCAGGACATCAATGAGAAGATCCCAGAACATCTGAACAGTCTCTATCTCTATCTTCTCCTCGGGAGTATGAGCTCCACTGATGGTGGGTCCGAATGAAATCATGTCAATGCCCTTGTACTTCTCAAGTATCAGTCCGCATTCAAGCCCGGCATGAATGGCCTTTACCTGTGGCACCTTGCCGAAAAGCTTGCGGTATGAGTCAATCAGCAACCTCAGGATAGCCGAATTCATGTTGGGTTTCCATCCGGGGTAGCCGTCAGAATGGGTGACCTTCGCACCGGCAAGGTCGAAACTTGCCTCAGCTTTCATGGCTGCATAATTCTTTTCCTCCTCCGATGAGCTCCGCTGCGTTGTGACCACATGGATCATGTTGTCTGAGGTGAGACGTATGGTCGCAAGATTGCTCGATGTCTCAACAAGGTCAGGAATCTCCTTTGACCACCCCAGCACCCCGTGGGGCACAATGCTCAGCGCACCCAGAAGCCGGTGCTGGGTATGTGCATCCATGACGGTCTCCGGCAGGTCAGCCGGAGTAGCCGACACCTTCAGCTCGGACTCCAGAGCGCCCAACTCATCCCTGACAAGGAGATTGTATGCGGCGGTATCAGCAAGGATCTGCTCTTCATGGGCCGGATTGAAGGTGACGGTCACAAAAGCTTCCCTCGGAATAGCATTGCGGAGGTTGCCTCCTGTAAAATTGCTGAGGAGAACGCCGTACTTCTTTTCGAGATCCTGGAGAAGCCTTGAGATTACCTTTATCGAGTTGCCATAACCTTTGTGAATCTCATCTCCGGAATGACCTCCGTGGAGGCCGGTGACGGAAATGTTCATCGCCCTGTGGCCCGGGGTTACCTTTTCCGGTGCATACGGAAGTATCGCCTGGGTGTCTATCCCGCCGGCACATCCGATGAAAAGGATTCCTTCATCCTCAGAATCGAGGTTCAGCAATATACGACCTGAGAAGAAATCAGGCTGCAGGTTTATAGCACCTGTCATCCCCGACTCCTCGTCAACGGTAAAGAGGCATTCAATGCGTCCCAGCTGCAGCCAGGGATCAGTAAGAACTGCCATCTGTGCGGCAATGCCTATCCCGTCATCTGCCCCCAGCGTTGTCCCGCTTGCACTGACCCACTTCCCGACAATGACCGGGACAATGGGATCTGTAGCCCAATTGTGCGGATGTGATGAATTCTTCTCTCCAACCATGTCGAGATGGCTCTGAAGCACTACTGTGCTGACCTTCTCCTTCCCCGGCGCGGCTTCCCTGGTTATTAATATATTTCCTACACTGTCTTCTTTGGCATCAAGATTATTCATTCGCGCAAATTCAAGCATATACTCCCTTATGCGCCCCTCATTCTTCGATAACCTGGGTATTCTGCATATCTCTTCAAAGTAGCTCCATACCCTCCTGGGCTTAATATCCCCCAATACACCCATTATTTAACTCAATTAAAAACGTTTTCAATGATTTAAGCGGCAAATATAGTTTTTTTCCCGCGCAACGATTATGAATTTTACATGCTTAAACTCTTTTTTTTAACTCAGGAAAAACTATATTTTTACGGGAGACGAAAAAATAGAGAAAAGGGTAAAACTATGGCTAAACGTACAATTGTTGCACTGCCGGGTGATGGCATCGGAGCAGTGGTTCTGAAGCAGGCCCTCCGCGTACTTGATGCGGCAGGATTTGAAGCTGAATATGTATATGGTGATATCGGATGGGATTTCTGGTGCCGCGAAGGGAATCCCCTTCCTCAGCGCACCATTGACCTGATAGCACAGCACAAAATTGCACTCTTCGGAGCAATAACATCCAAACCCAAGGACGATGCGACCGCGGAGCTGTCACCTGAACTGCAGGGCAAAGGCTTTACCTACAGCAGCCCGATAGTGGGCCTCAGGCAACACTTCGGACTTGACATCTGCGTAAGGCCGTGCCGGAGCTATAAGGGCAACCCGCTTAACTTCATCCGCCGGGGGAAAGATGGCAACCCTGAAGAACCCATGGTTGACGTGGTTATTTTCAGACAGAACACCGAAGGCCTCTACGGAGGAGTGGAGTGGTCAAATCCTCCCCAACAGGTTTATGACGCACTGATGACTCACCCCAAGTTCCGTGAAAACTTCGGATGGTGTCCGAAAGAGGAGCTGGCTGTGTCAACCAGGATATTTACAAAAAAATATACCGAACGAATAGTAAGGGCTGCGTTCGATCATGCAGTCAAGTTCGGATACAAATCGGTAACCGTCTGCGAGAAGCCCAATGTGATACGCGAGACATCAGGTCTCATGTGGAAGATAGCCAAGGATATGCAGAAGAATGAGTTTCCTGCCATCCAGCTCTGGAACACGAACATCGATGCCCAGATGATGTGGCTGACAAAGAATCCTGAAGATTATGGCGTGATCGTGGCTGGCAACATGTTCGGAGATATCGTCTCAGACGCTTTTGCAGGTCTTATAGGCGGACTGGGTTTTGCGTGCAGCGCGCAGTTTTCCGAAGATGGCATCGGAGTGTTCGAACCGACACACGGATCGGCTCCCAAGTATGCCGGTTACAGCACTCCCATTGTGAACCCGGTGGCCATGATTGAGTCAGCATGCATGATGCTTGATTATATTGACCGGAAACCGGTTGCCGCCCGCATTCGCCAGGCGATAGCCGAAGTGATTGAGGAGGGAAAGGTAAAGACCTATGATATGATGAAGTTCACCGGGAAACAGGAGGTGATTGACATGGGTGCAGCTTCTACCATACAGATGACAGACGCCATTATTGCAAGAATAAAATAGCCAATCATGACCGAAGAGATTATTAAACTGTGGCCTGAACTGGAATGGATCAGCAACCCGGATCTGAGGGAGAAGACCGCGCGGACATGGGAGGTGGCACTGGAACGAAGCGTACTCACGGCCGGGGACCTGAACCGTATCCCATTCACCCTGCTCTGCGGACCTGACCTTAAGGTAACATTTATGGATCACAAGAGATGTGTGGTGCACATAGCCAGGGATGCCGGAGAAAAAATGAACTCATTCTTCCGCGATGACCTGCCCGTGAATATGGATGTCCTGATCTCAGGCGCAATCCTTGCCGATGTTGGCAAAATGCTTGAATACGAGCTCGATGCCAGTGGCAAAGCCGTACAGGGCAAGTACGGCCAGTATCTCAGGCATCCTTTCTCAGGAGTAAGTCTTGCCGAGGAGTGCGGCATGCCACCGGAGGTTTGTCATATAATCGCCGCCCATGCTCATGAGGGCGACCTTGTGAAGCGGACGACAGAAGCCTACATTGTGCATCACGCCGACTTTATGACCTTCCTGCCGTTTAAGAGCAGACTGATCGTATGATCAGTCTGCTCGTCAGTCTTCAGTCTTCAGTCTTCAGCCGCCAGTCAATCAATCACTTGCCCTCTGCTGACTGCTGACTGCCGACTGCCGACTGGAACATTGCCTTCCGCACGTTGGCGAAGCCCATCTTGTCAACCTTACGGTCATAGGTCATAAGACCGTTGGTCTCGGTCTCCACATCAGTGGTCTGCGTATAAACCGAAGCGCTCAGGCCTTTCTCCTCAACCAGCTGTCTTACAACCGTATAGAACTGTTCATATTTTCTGAGCAGGCCGGTGCTGTCACTCATTTTCTCGTAACCCCAGTTCTTCTGTTCCCAGGTGTGACCCTGCACGGGAAGCCCAAGTCCTCCGAACTCACCAAGCACAAGGGCTCTCTCTTTTTCAGCAGGAGGCGCCACCGGCTCCGGATAATGATGCACATCCATCACGTCACCTGTCCCCCGGTCAGTCCAGCCAGATGCACTGTTCACAAGGCGGGTGGTGTCATACAATGAGAAATATTCTGTCACTGCCGGAGTGTCATACTGACCCCAGCCCTCGTTGTAAATGACCCACATCACAATGGAGGGATAATTGAATTTGGTATCAATCATCCTTGTGAGCTCGGTCATGAAGATGGCAGAATCAGCAGCACCTTTGGTTATATCCGGCTTGTCACCCCAGATATACTCATCGCCGCTGGGCATGTCCTGCCATACGAGCATACCCAGCCGGTCAGTATGGTAATAGAATCTCCTGTTCTCAACCTTGACATGCTTGCGCATCATATTGAATCCCATCTTCTTCAGCATCTCAATGTCGTACTTCATGGCTTCGTCTGAAGGCGGTGTGTACAGTCCGTCAGGCCAGAAGCCCTGGTCGAGAGGCCCGTTCTGCCACAGAAAGCGATTGTTGAGGAAGATTCTCGTGAAGCCGTCATCCGTGATACCCAGAGATATCTTTCGCATCCCGGCATATGAACTGACTTCGTCGGTTACGGCACCACCGGTGATGAGTCTGACATCCAGATCGTAGAGGTGGGGATTGGCGGGGCTCCAGAGCTTTGTATCTTTTATTTCGAGTGTTATCGGTGTACCAGCTATACCTGATGCTACTGATATCGTTTCACTGCCTGTCCTGACCGTCACCTCCGCCAGCGAGGGGGCCATGTCTAGGGGCGGGCACCCTTCGGGTCCGTGACAGCGCTCCTCCATCACTGTTACGGACAGTGTGCTGTTGTCAATGTCGGACACAATGCGCAGATCGCCGATCCATGACTTCTCAACAGGCTCAATCCATACGCTCTGCCATATGCCGCTGGTGGATGTGTACCAGATGCCACCCGGGGCAGTCACCTGCTTGCCCCTTGGCTGCGGGCCCCTGTCAGTGGGGTCAGTGACCCTGACAACCAACATGTGTTTTCTCCCTTCAGAAAGGAACGGGGTTATGTTGCAGGAAAAAGGATCATATCCTCCCTGATGGCTTATGGCGAAGTTGTCATCAACCCATACTGTCGTCTCCCAGTCGGATGCCTCAAAATTCAGCAGGAGTTGCCTCCCATCCCAGCTCCGCGGAATGGTAAACTCACGCGAATACCAGAGGGCAAGCGAGTCACTCATCCTGAGCCTGACACCTGAAAGTGCGGATTCGACAGGGTAGGGGACCAGTATTCTGCCCTGGGGAGCAGGACGATCTTCTTCCTTTCTGCAGATGGCGTAGTCCCACAATCCGTTCAGACTCATCCAGTCGCCCCTCACCAGTCCTGGCCTCGGATACTCCGGCCACGGCGAAGAGGGGTCAATATTCTCACCCCAGACAGTAAAAAGAGGGTTATCGGCCGGTTGCCATGCCGGGCTTCTGTCGCTGGTACAAAATGTCATCACCCCTGCCAATGCAACAAGGGCCACGATTAATTTAAGCTTCATGACGGAATTATGTTTAAGGATCAGCCGAGTTTCATCTTCTCAACCTCTTCCATGTTGCGTTCATTGTACGAAATTTTGCCTATTGGAGTGTATAGCCAGCCGATAAGGTCACTGTATCTCTCGGTTATCTTGCCTCTCACGATCTTCATGGTGGAGTTCATCATACCATTCTCTTCATTGAAGCTGTCGTTGAGGATGCCAAGGGCTACCGGCAGCCACCGGTGCGGGAACATGTGACCGTACTTGCCATTGATGCGGTACTCATTGACCTCATTCTCAATAAGATTGAGAACGGCGCGCTTACCTTCCTCAGTTGTTGCAGAGAGGTTGCGGTCTTCAAGGTATACCTTAAGGGCATGCTGATTCGGAACGATCAGGGCCACCGTATAAGGTTTCTGGTTGTTGTACAGCATGCACTGGTCAATATATTTCGATTGTTCGCTTATAGCCTCTTCGATTCCTTCAGGACTGAATTTTTCTCCGTCATCGGCGATAAGGAGACTCTTGAACCTCCCCATCACATAGAGGAATCCATCCTCAGACATGTATCCCATGTCTCCGGTGTAGAGCCTTCCGTCACGGAGCGCTTCCCTTGTGGAAGTCTCATTTTTCCAATAGCCGTACATGACGTTTCCTCCCCTGATGACTATCTCTCCCTTCTGTCCTGCCGGCAGTTCATTGCCGTTATCGTCACAGATCTTCAGCTCCATGTTGTTCACAAGAAAGCCTGATGACCCCAGCTTATGTCTCTTTGCCGAGTTGGACGAGATAATGGGAGCAGCCTCCGAGAGTCCGTAACCCTGGTACATTGGTGTGCCGATGGCATAGAAGAAGCGCTGCAGTTCGATGTCGAGAAGTGCTCCCCCTCCTATGAAGAAATCGAGCTCTCCGCCGAATGCCTCACGCACCTTCGAGAAGAGGATCCTGTCAAACAGGTTGAGAAGGGGTTTCTTAATCTTCTGTATGCCTGTGCCCTTGTTGTATCCCTCCTTATTGTAGGAATATGCCATCTTGAGTGCAAAATTAAAGAGTGCTTCGCTTACTTTGCCTTTCTCCTTTATGGCCTTTTCGATCGACTTGCGGAAGTTCTTTGCAAGGGCAGGCACACTCATCAGCAGGTTTGGCTTGATCTCCTTCATGCAGACCGGAATATTGCGCAATGTCTCCATGGGGGTCTTACCCACCTTCACCGAGGCGATGCTGGCTCCCTTGCCCATGAAGGCGTAGATGCCTGCCGTATGAGCGAATGAGTGGTCCCACGGCAGAATAAGAAGTGTCTTGTAGTACTGCGGAATATCCATCAGACTGTATGACTGGTACACGTTCGTCACATAGTTGCCGTGGGTCAGGATTATACCCTTCGGGTCAGCCGTTGTGCCTGAAGTGTAGCATATATTGGCGAAATCGGAAGCGGTGATCGAAGAGGTGAACTCTTCAAACGACTTCCTGTTGGCTGGATTCTCAAGCCACTCACGCCCGGTTTTCCTTACCTCGTTGAAATGAATCTGTGCGTCGGAATACTCTTCCCTGGGATCCATGAAAATAACCTTTGCAACATCAGGGCACTTGTCTATGATCTCAAGGATCTTAGGTGCCTGAGTGCTTGATGTGATGACCATCTTTGAGCCTGAATGAATGAGGCGGAATTTTATCTCCTCGGGATTCAGCTTTATGGAGAGAGGGACATTTATACCGCCGGCATATAGTATTCCCAGTTCTCCTATAACCCAACTATTGCGGCCATCGGCAAGCATGCTGACACGGTCACCCTTTTTTATTCCAAGCTGCATCAGCCCTGCACCGAACTCCTGAACCTGGCGCCTTGTCTCCTGGTAAGTGGTCCCCTCATACTTGTCCTGAAGCTTCTCCCACAGGTAAATATTGGATGCATATTTTTCAACATTTTCTTCAAAAAACCGGATCAGTGATTTCATCTTAAACTTCCTTTTTGACGGGTTTTACAATTGTGATCTAATATAGAAAAGAATTGGGGAGTACCGGCATGTTTCAGCAGTTTTCATTGCATTTTTAAGCTATTATCCCTACCTTTATCCTTTGTTTCAATGAAAAACTGTCATTTATGAACAAACTTTCCTTACTGCTGCTTGCGGGGATACTTCTGCTCGCCCCTTCATGTGATTTTATGAAAAGCATCAACCCTTTCGGAAAGAAGGCAAGGGAGACTGAAGCCCTGAGGCAGCAGCAGGAGGCATTCCGCGTTGCCGACTCCATCAGGGTTGTCAATGAGGAAAAGGCTGAGGCTGAACGTGCGCGCCAGGCAGAGCTTGCCAGGATAGCTCAGGAGGAAACTCAGGCTGCGTCAGGTTATCACGTCATTGTAGGCAGTTTCCTGACTCCTGCCTATGCGGATGCCTGGCTGGAACATATTAAGGGATTTGGCTATGATGCCAGAATCGTTAATATGAACGGCGGGAAATGGCAGCTTGTCTCAGCCAGGTCATTCGCTGACCTGCATGCCGCATGGAATGCGCTTGGCACCATACAGGATAACATCAACAGCGAAGCCTGGGTTTACAGGCAGGAGTGATTACTGCCTGTAGACGGTGGCCGATCTGTCAGGCCCTACGGAGACAATGGTAACAGGCACGCCTGTCTCCTTCTCAACATATTCAATATAATCCCTCAGTTCCGGGGGCAGTTCCTCCCACTTACGGCAGCCTCTTATATCACCCTGCCATCCGGGCATGGATCGATAGTTGATCTCTTCAATATCATTCAGGCAATATGGCAGTTCAGTAACCTCCATGCCTCCAACGGTATATGAACGGCAAACCTTTATCTCACTGAACCCCGAAAGCACATCGGCTTTCATCATGAAGAGCCGGGTCACCCCGTTGACCATAATTGCATATTTCAGGGCCGGCAGGTCAAGCCAGCCGCACCTGCGGGGTCTGCCGGTAGTCGACCCGAATTCATTGCCGCGCTCGCGCATCATCTGCCCGTCAGCATCATCCAGCTCGGTCGGGAAGGGTCCGCTGCCCACCCTGGTGCAGTATGCCTTGAAGATGCCGAAGACCTCTCCCGTGCGTGCCGGTGCTATTCCAAGGCCCGTGCAGGCACCCGCAGCAACTGTGTTTGATGAGGTGACAAAGGGATATGTCCCGAAATCAATGTCAAGCATTGTTCCCTGGGCTCCCTCGGCAAGAACGCGCCTGCCTTCCCTGAGACTCATATCAATATGGTAGTCGGCATTAACCGTCCTGAATTGCCTGAGATATTCAACGGCACCAAACCACTCCTCCTCCAGCTCCTTAAGGTCATTGCTTAAACCAAAACCTGCAAGCATGCGAAGGTGCCCCTCAACACGCGCCCGGTATATCTCCCGGAAATCCTTCCGGAAAAGATCTCCCACCCTCACTCCGCTGCGCGCAGCCTTGTCAGTGTAAGCAGGTCCAATACCCCTCAGGGTTGAGCCAATTTTTGATTCGCCGAGCGAAGCCTCCTGGGCTGCGTCAAGCAGCTTGTGCGTGGGAAGAATAAGATGAGCCTTCAGTGATATGAGAAGCCTCTCACGCACCACACCTATGTCAAGGCTAAGACTCTCAACCTCATGACGGAAAACCACGGGGTCAATCACCAGGCCGTTACCGATGATGTTTATCTTGCCGTCATGAAAAATCCCTGACGGAATGAGATGAAGCACATGCTTGACTCCGTTGAACTCAATTGTGTGTCCGGCATTGGGACCACCCTGAAACCTTGCAACAATATCATAATCAGGCGTTAGGGCATCCACAATCTTTCCTTTACCCTCATCTCCCCACTGAAGACCAAGAAGGATATCAATATTCATTTCAAGAACTTTCTAAGGAATTAATAAAGCGATACAAGATAGCTTAATTTTTTGTCATTTCGGGATGGAAAATGCAACATTACCTTTGAAATACGGTTAATAAAGAAACAAAAGTGTTCACAATTTAAATAGTTTATCTTAAGGAAATTTCATAGATTTGGGTAATGTGTTAACATTCAAATAAATAATTGCAATCATTTTAATTGAAAGCTAATCCTTGAATTATGAAAAACAAGATTATTACTTTATTTCTGGCAGTGATACTTCTGGTTGTATCAGTCTGGAGTGTTTCCGCACAGAATCAGGACGATCTTCTGTTCAGGAGAAGGGTTGTCTCCTCTGGTGTCAACAACCTGTTCTACGGATTGGCACTTGTCGCTATCATTGAACCTGAAAGTGATGCCGCAACTGCCGGTATTCCGATCATTGCCGCCGGCCTTGGTGCACTGGTGCCCGTTCTGACCAATGAAAAATGGCCGATTACTGTCAATCAGCTGACTCTTACCACTCACGGACAACTTATCGGGTGGGCACACGGCTTCGGCTTATCAGCCCTGTTGATGGGTGATAATCTTGAAAATGGCGATAACTACAAGATTGCCATTGGCATGGGAGCGGCCACAAGCATCGGAATGGGTATCCTTGGAAAATCATTCGGCAAGAATAAGCCATGGAGTGAAGGCCAGGCTTCCATGTTTGCCCACTGGGGCGGTATCATGCCTGTCACCACATTTTTTGGTGCCCTCTCGGTTAGTGAAGATGTAAGGCTTGCCGGAGCCTCCGTTTTACTTGGCGGAGCTGCGGGGTACCTGATTGGTAACTCCATTAACAGACAGGATACCTATACCAGGGGAGATGTAAGGGCAATAGGTGCATTAACGGCTCTCAACGGGACACTGGGAGCCTTTATCTATGTCGACATAATCGGATCAGGTGAGGCTGAACCGGGGCAATGGGGATGGCTTTGCCCTGCTGCAGGTATTATTTCCGGAACCCTGATCGGCCAGGCATGGCTGAAAAATGCCGACCTGACACCCAGGCAGGGGATGACCTCGATATGGTCCGCCACCGGGGGCGCTGTGCTCGGCCTTGGCGTGGCATTGCTGGTAAACTCGGAAAGCATAACTCCATGGTATGCCATACCTTATGCAACCAGCATCGGGTCATATGCACTTGCGATTGAGATGATGAAAAAGAAAAATGCCGGGATGGTATCCATAACTGACGGTGGAAAAAATCATTGGAGTTTTTCAATCATGCCTCAGAACTATTTCCTGAATGAGAAAATTGCAGGCTCGGGGTTCAGACTGAACGGAAAGGATGCCAGGATGCAGCCGCTGGTCTCTGCTTCGGTGACCTTTTAGCAGAAACTGATAATATTGCTATTCCTTCCTCCCAGACTTGCCGTATATGTAAAGCGAGTAGTGGTGAGGAAGGAATTCATTTTTTTCACAGGCGCTGTTTATGATCTCATTGATTCTCGGATCAGTGAATTCTATCACTTTGCCTGATTCAGTATCTATCATATGATCATGCTGCCCTGCCCGGTAGGTCTTTTCATATTGTGCCTGGTTGCGCCCGAACTTGTGCCTTGTCACCAGTTTGCAGTCAAGAAGGAGATCCATGGTATTGTAAAGGGTGGCACGAGAAACACGGTAGTTCTTGTCTTTCATGAAATTGAACAACGATTCGATGTCAAAGTGGCCATCTCGCGAGTATATCTCGTCAAGTATGGCGAACCGCTCCGGCGTCTTTCTGAACGCATGGGCTCCCAGGTATTCGGCGAATATCTGGTTCACTACCGATCTTGCATCTTCGTTTGACATTGCCCAATCCTGTTAGACGTAAGACACTTATTTTACTCCACGAATTCCTCTACTCTCCTGACACTGGCAATACCCTTCACATTTGACAACTGCAGGATGAGGTTGTTGAGGTCACTTGTATGGTGCACGTACAGATCAATCGTCCCCTCAAATATACCGTCGTAAACTGATACGTTGATATTGCGGATGTTGACATTAAGCTCCGTGGAAATGACATTCGTAACCTCATTGATCAGCGCTATCCTGTCAATCCCGTCAATCCGTATCCTGGCAAGGAATGAGGCCAGCTTGTGTATCGTCCATCTGACTGGTATGATCCTGTTTCCCTCGCTTGACATCAGCTTGACAGCAGCAGGGCACTTGGGTTTGTGAACGATTATGGAGTTGGAGTGATCAACATATCCTATCACTTCATCGCCGGGAATGGGATTGCAGCACCCGGCAATGATGTATGAGTTGCCTGTATTGTCAATATTCTCCCTCAGCAGGTAGGGATGGCTCTTGTCAATGGTACCAGGCACGGGCGGACTCTCCTTTACACCTGAACTCTTCCTGGTCACTCCTCCGATAGCCAGCTTCCAGTACTTAGCAAGGCTTCCTTCAGGAGTCTTCCTGAGAACCTTGCGCAACTCATCGAGATTGATAAGGCCGAGTCCGATGCGTGAATAGAGCTCATCCTTGTTCAAAAGCTCATAATAGTCGAGCAGCTTCTTGATAATCTCCGAGTTAGGCTGAACGCCCAGCTCGCTGAGCCTGGTCTCGAGCATCTCCATGCCCTTCCGTATGCGGTCGGTAGATTCATCCTTCAGCGCATCCTTGATGGCGGTCTTCGCCTTGGCCGTATGGGCATACTCAAGCCATTCCTTTTCAGGCTTGGCGATATTTGACGTTATTATCTCCACCTGGTCACCGCTCTGAAGAGTGGTGGAGAGAGGGCTTAGTTTGTAATTGACTTTTGCTCCGATGGCCTTATTGCCTATGCTGGTGTGGATCTCGTATGCAAAATCAAGTGCTGAAGCCCCCTTGGGGAGATTGACAAGCAGTCCTTTTGGTGTAAAGACCATGATCTCTGACGAAAAGAGGCTCATCTTGAACTCATCAAGGAATGCCAGAGGGTCAGACATCGGGTTGGCAAGCATCTCACGTATGTGCTTCAGCCACTTGTCGAGTTCGTTTTCTGAAACAGAGGTGTCACCCTTGTACTTCCAGTGGGCGGCAAATCCCCGCTCAGCGATGTCATCCATGCGCTGGCTTCGTATCTGCACCTCCACCCACCGTCCTTCGGGTCCCATCACCGTGAGGTGCAGTGCTTCATACCCGTTCGACTTCGGCCTGCTGACCCAGTCGCGAAGCCTGTCTGGCTTGGGCGTGTAGATATCCGTAATGAGCGAATATATCTGCCAGCACTGCGCCCTCTCACTCATCTCCGGACCGGGCTCGAAAACGATCCTGACAGCCAGCAGGTCATATACCTCTTCAAAAGGTATATTCTTTGACTGCATCTTCTTCCATATGGAGTAGATCGATTTGAATCGGCCAGAAATGTCAAAGATGATGTTGTTTTCATTCAGCTCCTCAATGATAGGCAGGCTGAACCTGTTGATGAGGGCAAGGTTCTTCTTCTCATCCATCTTGACCTTGCGGGCAATCTCATCATAGATACGCGGATGCCTGAACTTGAAGCTCAGATCCTCCAGTTCGGTCTTGATGGCAAAAAGACCAAGGCGGTGCGCCAGCGGAGCATACAGGTATACAGTCTCTCCGGCCACCTTCATCCTCTTGTGCTCAGGCATCGAATCGAGCGTCCGCATGTTATGAAGCCTGTCAGCTATCTTGACGAGAATGACCCTGATGTCATCCGACAGAGTCATCAGCATCTTGCGGAAGTTTTCAGCCTGAAGCGAATGAGTCTCCTTGTTGTAAGTACCTGATATCTTTGTCAACCCGTCAATCAGGGAAGCGATCTTAGGCCCGAACTCTTTCGTTATCTCATCCAGTTGAACACCGGTGTCCTCCACTACATCGTGCAGCAGCGCTGCCGCTATTGACCTGGAACCAAGTCCCATCTCCTGATTTACGATCCGGGCTACATTGATCGGGTGAATGATGTAGGGTTCGCCGGAGTTGCGGTACATGTCTCGGTGAGCCTCATTGGCGAACCTGAATGCCTTGTCAATAAGCTCATCGTCACCCGGCTTGTCACACCTGTACAGGTTGTCCCTGAGCAGCCGGTACTCGGATTCTATACGGCTGACATCGTCAGAGGTGAATATTTTTGTTCTGGTCTTACCCATTAGTAATTGAGCACAAAGGAAGAGCAAAGATACGAAAATCGGGTCATTAAATCGGTGATGATTATGGCAGTATGGTTACCGTTCCGGTCCTCACCTCTGTGCCGCCTGAAGGAGTGGTCAGCTTCAGGCTCCAGAGATAAACGCCTGAAGGCATCATAGTCCCGTTATGCAGTCCGTCCCATCCGGTTGCGTAGTCACTGGTCTGGAACAGCATAGACCCACTCCTGGTGTAGATTCTGAATTCATATTTCACCGGCAGGAATGAAAATTCGGGTCTGAAGGTGGCATTCTCTATGCCCCTCCCGGGGGTAAAGGCATTCGGGACGAAGATATTCTCCGTTACCTCTATTGTTGTCACTGACGAGCGGTGAAGCGGAGCTCCCTCCGGTGCATCTGTGGCCACGGCCGTAATCTGGTAGGCCACCTCTGATGCTGATACATCTGCAGCAAAGAGTGAGTAATCATCTGTCCATATGGTGTCTGAGAGATGCGTAGCCACCTCCTCCCATCCCTGGCCTGTCTCACGCCATACGGTGAACAGCGTTTCGCCGTCAGGGAGAGGATTGTTCCACTTAAGATCAATGCGAGTACCGGTGACGGCGGATGTCAGTACCATATTTCTGACGCTGCCTGATGAAACGACAGGGACATCGCAGTTATTAAGGGCCGTGATACGGTACAGTCTGACACTGGCGGTATCAGCCCCCACGGCGCTGAAGATGACGATGCCCCCTGATCCGGAGGCGCTGATGATGTTCTCCCATGAAGAGGTTGCGGGGCTGTATTGCTGAACCACAAACCTGCTGAAACTGGTGGCCTGATCATAACTGCCGATGAATATCATTTCCCTGCCTGTCACTGCCACCGCATCTGCATTCACCCATGCAGGAGCAACTTCACTCCCGGTCGTTACACAAACCCGGTTTGACGATGATAGTCCGGAACCGTCATCGCTGGCTGTAATATGAAAGCAATAGTTGGTTCCGGGGTCATAGTCAATGAAGTTATATGATGTCTCACTCACAGGGATGGTCTCATGCAGCACCGCAGACCCGCTGGCGATGGCAACACGTACTTCATAACTGTCAGCAGGGTGCAATGCATTGTCATACTGAGTCCATAACATGGTTATCCTGCTGTTGCAGCTGTCATTGACGGCAGTAAGATAAATGGTGCTGAGGCTGTTGCTGAGCAGACTTATATTAAGGGCTGAATCTATTGCCGCCACAACATATGTAACACTTTTATATCTGGCCAGCGATAGAGTATGAATGTACACTGTCTCATACGGTGATCTGACAGTGTCAATGGCACTGGCCGTGCCGCTGTTCAGTGTGTAGATAACATAGCCTGCGACATCGGGTGAGGATGACAAAATCCACCTGAGAGTGGCAAATCCGTCCTGAGGATCAACAGTCACCATGTCAAGCACCGGTGATAAAGGCTGTTCCTCATCCTGCCCGTTTATGCCCGGCATCAGAGCAAACCAGAGAAGTGAAACTGCTATTAATCCTGATGGCTTCATTGTGCCCCGGCTATGATCTCAAATGCATTATCAGTATTGAAATACCTTTCAATGAGTTCCTTTATTTTGCCCGGTGTCATCGTTCTCACCGTTTCGGCAAAACGGGTATAATAGTCCGCCCCGGCGTCATAATCTATGATCCCTCTTAGTGCCTCGGCCATGGCAAAGGGTCCGTCAAACATCCGTGCAAGCTCCCCCATAATATGGTTCCTCACCAGGGCTATCTCTTCACCGGTTACCTCATTCATGCACATCTCCGTGATCTCCTTCCTGATCTCATTCACAGTCTCCTCGCGATAGATGTTGGATACGTCAGTCATGATGGTTATGTAGCCTATCCTGTGGATAGCTCCTGCCAAGGCATGGATACCGTAGGTGTAACCTTTCTCTTCACGGATATTGCGCATCAGTCTTGAACCGAAGTAGCCCCCCAGAATCATGGTGGCCACCTGCAACCCCTGATAATCAGGGTGATCACGGGTGATCCCCTTCCAGCCCATCCTGACAGTGCTCTGCACTGAGTTACTGACCTCCCTGAATATTCTCCCCGGACTGGCGCTCTCAAATGTCAGCTCAGGCATGACAGGTTTGTGCCATTTGCCGGTTCCGGCGCCCGCAAAGTGCCTTTCCAGCACGGAAACAGCCTTGTCCGGGTTGCGGCCTGCAACCGTAATATACATATTGTCAGGTTTGTAATACCTGGTATGGAACTCTTTCAGGTCTGCTGTCGTCAGTGCCCCATAGTCATCAGGTGTGATGATTCGGCCGTATGGATTGTTCTCACCGCAGAGGGCCTGGTAGAATGTCTCCCTGGCTATTGCTGAAGTCTTCTGCCTTGCTGTAAGAAAGGACTGCAGTCTCTTATCGGTCAGCATCCTGAATTCCTTTTCAGGAAAGGAGGGATGGAACAGCACCTCCTCCGCCAGCGACATTACCTCCTCAAGTTTTCTCGTCAGGGTGATCACCACCAGCCCGGCTTTGTCCTTGTCAGCCGTATGGTTGAACAGGGCGCCTGTTCTGTCAATCAGGTCATTGATGGAGGCAGCGTCATGTGTGATTGTTCCTTCGGTAAGCATGGCGTTAGTCGCTGAGGCTGCCAGCGGAACATCCTCCATCAGTTGCCCGGCATTGAATACGAACTCTATCCTGAGAAGGTCCAGGGTTCCGTTGGGGAGCAGGCAAACAGGAACCCCGTTGCTGAGCCTGGTCATCTCCGGAAATGAGGTGTCACCCGGCGAGGGTATAATGATTGCAGGCGCTGTTCGCATGTCGGCTGTTTTCATTTTGATTCCGGAAGATAATAGATTACGCTGCAGTTTGAAGGCCTGAAGATGCGTGATGAAGCGGCTGTGATCTCCTCCGCGGTAACACTCATGTACTGCTCTGTCTCCGTGTTTACTCCCCCGGCATCACCGAGAAGCTCATGAAATGCAAGACTGAACGCTTTGTTGGAAGCGTTGAGATATGATATCAGCCTGTGGGATTCATAGCGGTTACGCGCCTTCTCAAGCTCAGCAGCAGTGACCGTCTCCGATGCAAGTCTGCTAATCTCCTCCATGACCGCCTCCTCTGCTTTCCTGATGTCAACCCCATTTTTCAGTCTGCCGCTGAAGATAACCAGCCCCGGGTCGATCTCACCTGAAAGGTATATGTCAGCCTCGCTGAACAACTCCTTGCTTCTGACCAGGTTTTCAGGAAAGCGTCCGGAGTCGCATCCGGCCAGTATATCTGTCAATAGATCAAGGATGTAGAATTCGCGGCTTTTCCTTCCGTCAGTATGAAAGGCCATGACCAGGTGCGCTGCCGGCACCGGGCGGTGCACCGTAATCTCGCGGCGCTCATCCTGCGCTGGTTCTGCGGGCAGCATTCTGCCGTTGAACCCTCCGGCAGGAAGATGCCCGAACCTATCTTCGGCCATCATGAAAGCCTCATCAGGACTGACGCTGCCGGCGATGCTGAGGATGGCGTTCGACGGGTTGTAATACCTGTCATAGAACCGTCTCAGCAATCCGCTGTCGGCTTTTTCAATGTGACTGATATCAATTCCGATGGCAGGCCAGCGATATGGGTGTACCTTATAGGCAAGTGGCCTGAGCAGCAGCAACATATCCCCGTAGGGCTGGTTGAGAAATCGCTGCCGGAACTCCTCCGTGACCACGCTCTTCTGCGCCGACAGCCTGCCTTCGGAGAGGTCGAGACCTCTCATTCTGTCTGACTCCAGCCACAGAGCGGTCTCCAGGTTGTTGGAAGGCAGTGTGATGTAATAATTTGTAAGGTCATTGGTGGTGAAGGCATTGTTCTCTCCTCCCGCCATCATCACGGGCTCATCAAAAGCAGGCACATTGCTCGTGCCTTCAAACATCAGATGCTCAAAGAGATGCGCAAACCCTGTCGCTGCAGGGTCCTCATCCCTGGAACCGGCATCATAAAGGATGTTTGAAGTGACCATGGGCGTGCCCCTGTCATGATGTGCAATCACTCTCAGCCCGTTGCCAAGCGTATGCCTTTCAAATATGATCATGCAAGCAAAATATTTCAAACTTACCAAAATTAATACCTGCTACTCATTTTATTCTATATTTGTGTGTGGTATAGTTATTTTTATTTATACATGTAACCTTGAACACTCTGTTAATAAGGAAAATAAGACAGTTAAAATCTTTCTTTAAAGACCAGCAGACGCTTGTCTATCTGCTCAGTTTCGTGGTGGGTCTTGTAAGCGCTGTAGCAGCAGTGGTGATGAAAAATACCATTCACTTTACGCATGTACTCTTCACCCAGAGCGTTGTAAAGGGAGTTGGCGGAGTGCTGTCAATTGTCTATCCGCTCCTTGGCATTGCCCTTACCGTGCTGGTTGTAAAATACCTGGTCCGTGACAGCATTTCCCACGGTGTCAGCCGGGTTCTGTTTGCCATCTCAAGACGTAAAAGCTATATCAAAAGACATAACAACTGGTCATCTATACTGGCCAGTTCGCTCACTATCGGTTTCGGAGGTTCAGTGGGAGCAGAGGCCCCCATTGTTCTTACAGGTGCATCAATAGGCTCAACCATCGGACGTTACTTCAACCTGAACTATAAATACGTAACCCTTCTGCTTGGTTGTGGCGCTGCCGGCGCCATCTCCGGTATCTTCAAGGCCCCCATTGGCGGCATACTCTTCACCCTTGAGGTGCTCATGCTTGACCTGACAATGTCATCAATAGTACCGCTTCTGATATCTTCGGTTACGGCTGCCACAGTCGCTTTTTTCTTCATGGGAAGCAACGTGCTCTTTTCCTTCCAGGTGCAACAGGGATTCTTTCTCAGCGAACTGCCCTTCTACTTCATCCTCGGGATTTTATGCGGGCTGGTTGGTCTTTATTTCACCAAAGTTACCGTCGCCATTGAGAAGCTCTACAAAAGGATAAAGAATCAATGGGTGAGGATGCTGGTCGGTGGCCTGATACTCGGAGGGCTTATCTACTTTCTTCCGGCACTGTATGGTGAGGGATATGAGACTGTGATGATCCTTCTTAACAGTGAGGAGGGCGTTGTGGCGGGAACATCAGTCTTTGGACAGGTAGCCTCCCGGTTCTGGGTCTTTGCAATCCTGCTGGCCGCGCTGATCTTTCTTAAAGTTGTTGCCACCGCGTCAACAAACGGCGCCGGCGGTGTGGGAGGAATTGTTGCTCCGACTCTATTCACCGGTGGTGTTGCCGGCTACCTCTTCTGCACTCTCCTGAACCACCTCTTCGGACTGTCACTTGTAGAGAGCAGCTTCACCCTCACAGCAATGGCGGGCCTCTTCGCCGCCGTACTCCATGCCCCCCTTACAGCCATATTCCTGATCGCCGAGATAACCGAAGGGTACGGACTGCTGATTCCTCTGATAGTGACCTCTACAATTGCCTTCATTACTGCCAGATCATTCCAGAAACACTCGATCTATACAGAGCAGCTGGCGGCCAGCGGTGAGCTGATAACCCATGACAAGGACAAGGCTGCAATGACATTGCTTGATTGGACCAGGGAAGTGGAAAAGGACCTTCTGACAGTCAGTCCTGATGGCAACCTCGGTGACCTGGTAAAACAGATATCCAGGTCAAACCGGAACATTTTCCCGGTGGTTGATGAGTTTGATATCCTGGAGGGAGTGGTACTCCTTGATGATGTGCGCGACAGGATGTTCAACACGGAACTGTACGACAAGATTACTGTAAGGGACCTGATGACAATTCCTCCCACCTACATTGATCTGAGCGAGAGGGGAGATGCCGTGCTTGAAGCCTTTGAGCGCACAGGGGCATGGAACCTGCCGGTTCTCGACAAGGGACAGTATGTGGGCTTCATATCCAAGTCGAGGATATTCTCTGCATACCGCGAGCTGCTCCGGCAGTTCTCGGAGGAGTGAGACACTGACCTCACTGTCTTGTATCCGGATCAGTCAATGACAATTGACTCATATGAGCACGGGGGTAATCATGGATAGAATTAATTTTAAAATGTATATTTGCTGACTGTCTGACCCCGATCATATCCGGGAGCTGCGGGCATATTAATTTAACCAGGTAAACATCATGGAAAGGGACAAAACCATATTTGACCTTATTGACAAGGAACGGAGACGCCAGACTGACGGCATTGAACTCATTGCATCGGAGAACTTTGTCAGCCCGCAGGTGCTGGAAGCAATGGGCTCAGTACTCACCAACAAGTATGCGGAGGGATATCCGGGAGCAAGGTATTATGGTGGATGCGAGGTGGTTGACGAGGTTGAACAGCTGGCCATTGACAGGCTCAAACAGCTCTTTAATGCCGTCTACGCTAATGTGCAGCCCCATTCCGGCGCCCAGGCAAACATGGCTGTCTTTCTCACGGTGCTTAAGCCGGGCGACACTTTTCTCGGGTTGGACCTTTCGCACGGAGGACATCTATCCCACGGATCGCCGGTGAACTCCTCGGGTATCCTTTACAGGCCGGTATCCTACGGCGTAAAGGAGGAGACAGGAAGGGTCGACTATGACATGATGGAAGAGGTTGCCCTCAGGGAGAAACCCAAACTGATTGTCGGCGGCGCCTCAGCCTACTCAAGGGAATGGGACTACGCAAGGATGCGTGAGATAGCTGAAAAGGCCGGAGCTTTACTGATGATCGACATGGCTCACCCGGCAGGGCTTATTGCAGCCGGACTGCTTGACAATCCGCTCAGGTATGCTCATATCGTTACTTCAACCACCCATAAGACCCTCAGAGGCCCCCGTGGTGGCATAATTCTTATGGGCAGTGATTTCCCCAATCCCTGGGGTGTGACCACACCCAAAGGAGAGATCAAGATGATGTCAGCCATGCTCAACTCCGCCGTCTTCCCCGGAATCCAGGGCGGTCCGCTGGAAAATGTCATAGCTGCAAAGGCAGTCTCATTCGCCGAGGCACTGAAACCTGAGTTCAGGACTTATCAGCAGCAGGTTAAAAAGAATGCCACGGTGATGGCTGAAGCATTCATGAATCTTGGATATAAGGTAATCTCAGGAGGAACCGACAACCACTCGATGCTTATCGATCTAAGAACACGATTCCCGGAGATATCGGGTAAGAAAGTCGAAAATACACTCGTCAGGGCTCATATTACGGTGAACAAAAACATGGTGCCGTTTGACTCGCGCTCACCCTTCCTTACATCGGGAATAAGGGTTGGCACGCCTGCAGTAACGACACGTGGACTGAAAGAGAACGACATGGGAAAAATCGTCGGGTTTATTAATGAGGTACTGATCAATATAGAAAATGAAACTGCCATCTCATCAGTAAGCGAGAGGGTGGTGCAGATGATGAAGGACTACCCGCTTTTTGCCATGTAGGATTTTATTAATTCCTTTTGTATTTTTGATGTCATGGAAAAAATAATCCCCGAAACCGACAGTCTCATTTATGTTGTTGATGATGATCATGTGATCACAAGCTTTGTCTCTGCCCGTCTTGAGAGTGCCGGATACAGGGTCAGGTCATTCGCGTACGCCGAGGATTGCATTGAGGCCCTTAGTGAAAACCCTGATCTTATCATACTTGATTTTTATTTTCTGAAGGAGGGGACAGTACCGATGAATGGGATGGAGGCGTATGATGAGATATCCAGGCTGGCTCCGGAAATCCCGGTCATAATGCTCTCTGCCCAGGAAAAGGGAGAGGTTGTGCTTGAGTTCGCACGGAAGGGTATTGCTGATTATGTTATTAAGGACACAGACCTTATAGATAACCTGCAGATGGCAGTCAAGGAGGTCCTAGAGAGATAGTACTCCCCCCTTATGGAATGGTATATGTATCTGGCTGTCATTGCCGCCGGCCTCTTTGCAGGATTTGTCAATACCCTGGCTGGCAGCGGATCGCTGATCACATTACCCCTCCTGATGTTTATGGGTCTTCCGGCCAATGTCGCTAACGGTACCAATAGGATTGGCGTTCTGGTCCAAAGCCTGGTCAGCAGCATCAGCTTTAAAAAGCAAAAGCTCTATACTGTTCAGGAAGGCTTGTGGATGTCACTGCCTGCACTTGCCGGTGCACTGCTGGGGTCACTTATAGCAGTAAGAATAAACGAAAGGATTATGGAACTGCTGATAGGCGGGCTGCTTATCTTCATGTTCTTCGTCATTCTTTACAAACCAGAGCAATGGGTGCGTGATCATGTTCACTCTGCTGCAATGAGGCGACGCTGGTGGGTGCCGGTCATCTTCTTTTTTATCGGAATATATGGCGGTTTTATTCAGGCAGGTGTTGGATTCTTTCTCTTGGGTGCTCTGGTGCTTGGCGCAGGCATGGGACTTACGAGGGCCAATGCGCATAAGGTGCTTATAGTGGCCGCGATGACTTCCATTGCCCTCACGGTTTTCATCCTGAGCGACCAGGTCTATTACCTCTACGGCATTATAATTGCCGTCGGCCAGGGCGTCGGCGGATGGCTTGGCTCCAGGGTAGCCGTCAGCTGGGGTCCTAAAGTGGTGCGCGTAATACTGCTTGTGGCCATACTGGCATCGGCGCTCAATTTTACCGGCCTGTTTGACCTTATTGTCAGGCTGTTCTGAAAAAAGAAAGTTCTATCTGAAGCGGAAGTCGTAGGTGATTGTACCTTTCTGAATGAAAGCGGCATCATTACTGCTTTCAAACCTGGTCTTCAGCGCAGCTTCCTTTGCCAGCTTAAGGAGATTCTCGTCAAGTGTCGTCGATCCCTTAATGCCGGGAGTCGCTTCGGTGACCCTTCCGGAACGGTCAACTGTCACGGCAACAACTACAATTCCGTCTTTCTGGATATTATAAGGCGGTTTGAAGAGGGACTGAGCCTTCCTGTCGCCGAGATCATAAGATATACCTTCGGTTCCCAAACCACTTCCCTGCCCGTAATTTGGTGCATCAGGGGTACCTGACTTGACACCCTGGTTGTCCGGTCCGCCGGCAGTACCCTGACTCTGGCCGGTTGTTCCTGTATTTTGAGTTTTACTGAGAGCACCACTTACCCTGGCTCTTGCCGCATCAATCCGTCGCTGCTCCTCCTCCCTCTTAAGTCTCTCGGCAGTCTCCTGCTCGATGCGCTTTCGCTCAGCCTCAGCCTCCTCACGTCTCTTCTGCTCAGCAGCCCGCGCCTCTGCCTGCTTCCTGAGCTCCTCAGGAGTGGGTTGCTTCTTCTCAACCTCCACGGCCTCCTCAAATTCCTGCGTCAGAAGCGCCTCTTCAGCTCCAACATCCCCGGCAGACGGGGGAGGAGGAGGGGGTGAAACCGGTTCTGACGCCGGCTCAAAAAGACCGCTCCCCGTCTCGTCAAAACCAAAGTTGACAAGAAGACCCTCTTCGACCGGCTCAGGTATTTTCACCCGGAAGGTCACAAAGATGATCAGCAGGGCAAGGATCAGGTGTATAATGGCACTGAAGATCAGACCCTGTTTCCTTTCCCTGGTGAGAGGCTCGTTGGCGCTATTTTGGAGTAGTGGCAAGTATCAGTCTGTACTGGTTCTTTGCTGCAATATTCATTATGTTGACTACATACTCCACAGGAACACTTCTGTCAGCATGAACCGAAATGTATATCTCGGGACTATCTTGCACCCTCGACTGCAGCGCAGCTTCGAGGAATTCGAGATCTATTGGCTGATCTTCAATGTAATACTGAAGATCTTTGGTGATGGAAACCGTGGTCATCGGGCGTGCCGACGTCTGGGTTGTACCCTTGGGCAGCAGCAGCTTGAGCGCCGTCGGATGCACCAGGGTGGAGGTCAGCATGAAGAACAGCAGAAGGAGGAAGACGATATCAGACATTCCTGCATTGCTTAAGTTGATACTGACCTTATTTTTTGAGGTGATTGCCATCGGATGCTACTTTACAGGTTCGTTAAGGATATCAAGGAACTCGGTGGAGGTGGTCTCAAGCTGGAAAACCACGTTCTCAACCTTGACAACAAGGGTATTGTATCCGAAATAGGCAAGTATGCCAAGGATAAGGCCGCCGACGGTGGTGATGAGTGCAGTGTATATACCGCCGCTGAGGGTGCTGATGTCAAGGCTGTTTCCTGCGAGAGACATCTCATAAAATGCCTGGACCATGCCAATGACTGTTCCGAAGAAGCCCAGCAATGGCGCTGCACCAGCTATGGTAGCCAGGGTGGGAAACCTTTTCTCGAGCTTGTGGATCTCCATCCTCCCTACATTCTCAATGGCGGCCGTCACGTCAGCAAGCGGCCTTCCGAGACGGGTAATGCCCTTCTCCACCATCCGTGCCTGAGGTGAATTTGTCTTCCTGCAGAGTTGCAGGGCCGCATCAACCTTCCCTTCATACATGTAATCCTTGATGCGGTTCATGAAGTTTGCATCAATCTTTGTAGCCTTAGTGATTACCAGGTACCTCTCGATAAAAATGTACAATGCAACAAATGACAGAAGTGTGATGATGATCATCACCCAGCCGCCGGCAAGGTAAAGATCAGCCAGTGACATTGTTGCCTCTTCGCCGGCCGTAGCGGCCGAAGTACCCTGCAATAAAATGTTTGCTAATATCATTGTCCTTAATTTAGTTGTTAACTCTTTGACTTACTTTTTTATATCATCGCGCGAATATATATAAAAAACGGTCAATCTGTCTCATGATTATGCTTATGTTCAAAAAATAGAGCCGTTGTTGAAAAGGTTATTGCTTCTCCGTCTCCTCTTCAGGGGCGACTTTTCTTTTTCTGCGCTCTTCAGGCCTGACGAAGAGGTTCTTCAGCTCATCGAAATCGCGCCTGTAAAAGATTCCCACACCCTGTGTGTATGGATGCACCTGGTAATAAAGGTTGTTGTTTGACCTGTTAAAGACCTTGAACCTGAGCATTTCCGTCAGCTTCACCTCAATGGTGAACTCCCCGCTGATGGTACTGGCATTGGTGTTCAGCTGATTGCCTCCGACATCCACATTGCCGTTGAGGGTCACCTTGTCATTCAGCAGCTGCGTTGAGAGGGCAACCTCCACCTCCTGGTCAGTGATCTCATTCCCCGGCCTGTAATTGAAGCCTATGTCAAAGTCGTTGCTGATCTGCGACAGCCAGTTGCTGAGCTGGTTTGAAAGCATCTCGGTTGTGGTGGTGACACCAAGAATCTCCGCTCCGGGCGCTGTGGTCATCGAGACCTGGCTGCCCGAACCGGATCCCGACACACTGTACAGTGCCGGGTCAGGAAAGAAGCTGTTCATCACCAGCAGATACAAAAACTGCCTGCTGAGCTTCTCCTCGGTGTCAATGGCCACCCTCAGGTACTCATTCTGCTCCTCCTCCGCGGTGGGAAGGAGAATGTCGAACTTGATGGCCGGATTTAGCAGCTTGCTGCTTAGAATGAGCACACACTCCACTGGTAAATTAACCTGAAGCTTCGGATCCGGACTGTTATATATTTCGGAGAGTGATGCCTTGGTCCTGTAAAGTGCCCTGATATTCAGGTCTGCATCATCCAAAGCTCCGTTCCATGTGATGGTTCCGCCATTCTCGACAATGAACCGCTTGTTCAGGATATTGCCCAGGGTAAAGAGATAATCACCATCCCTGATTACATAATTGCCAACCATGCGAACATCTCCCCGTGAGTTGAGGTTTATGTTCAGCTTTCCTTCTCCCTTTCCCCTGATGACGCCACCTGAAGTGGCATCAAGTATCAGCTGAACCTCAGCCTCAGGCGTGACGTCAAGGTCAAAGTTGAGCTCTATCTTGCTGGTTTTATCCTGGGTGACAAAGTTGCTTCCGGTCTCTTCCTCCTCCTCCTTTTTCTGGTTCGAGTCAATGAAAATTATGTAAGGGTAATCGCTCACCGTGGCAGATGAGTTCAGGGGGACAAAGAACTCAGTGTTGGCATCTGTCCTGGCCGATATGTTGAAAACAAGTTTCTGATCATTCCCCCTTATGCCTGCATAACCCGATGCATAAGCTGTACCGTAGAAGATGTCACTGTCCTTGGGGCGGGTATTCAGCACAAGCATCTTTTCCATATTGATGTCGAAACTGATACCCATATCCTTGAATGACTGGTGTGAGAGCAATCCGTTTATGGTACCCTGGTTTTTCTTTTCATCATAGATACTGATGTTCCTGAAGACGATGCCCTGCGGGTTGAACCGGATGCTGTCCGAGAAGCTGTATCTGGTCTGAAGGAAATCGATCTTCATCGATGCATCCTGTGCCATTATTGAGCCGGTCAGGGCAAACTGGCCCGGTTTCCCCTGAAGCCTCACCCTGCCTGAACCGACTCCCCTGACGTCAGAGGCAAAATCCTCTATGATAGGATTGAGAATGTCAAGGGGCATGCCAAAGGTACTGGCGGTTATGTCTGCGTTCTTTGAAGAGGGCGTGTAATTCCCTCTGATATCAAAGAACTTGCGTCCTTCAAAATCATTGAAGACATTTATGTCAGCAACCTTCTTCCGGGGGTCCCATTCGCTCCTAACTGTGAGCAGGCCGTATCCTTTGTTGTTTACCATGAAGTCGCTGACATGGATGTTGCTTTCAAAGAGCAGATCTTCATAGACATCAGACAAGGTAATGTAACCACTCATTATACCCCCCAGCAGCATCTGAGGCGACTCCTCCTCCGTTTCCGCCTTGTCGCGCTTCAGGTTATTCAGATATGACAGGTTCAGTCCTTCAAAGCTCAGTGTGAGCCTCTCCTCCGGTGACGGCGAGAGCTTTCCGTCAAGCCTGATATAGTTTGTCCGGCTGCTGAGCAGAATGTTGTCAAACCAGGCGCTGGTGGAGTCAATTACTACGCGGGCCGGGCTGATATTCCAGGGGGTGTGGCGGACAGTAAAACCTGAAGGCAGGATACCCACCGTGAGCACTGGCCTGTTCATCTCGTTAAGGCTGAAGAAGCCCCTGGCCTTCGCCTCACCCATGGTCCTTCCTCCGTCCATGTTATCCCACCTGATCCCCAGATCAATCGTGTCAGTGCTGCTGGTTGCCTCAAGAATGAAGTTGCCCAGCTCTGAATTGTCTGGCATAAGGAGGGTGTCAGCCTTCAGCTCTAGATCCAGTTTCCCGCTGTTCATTGAACCCGAGAATTGTATTTTGCTCAGCCTTGTCCCGGCATAGGTAATTGCATCGGACCTCAGTTCTGCTGCCACCTCTGAGCGGTCAGACATAAACCGTCCCGTAAGCAGGCTGCCCTCTGTTATACTTAATCCTGTGCCCAAAAACTCATTCAGCTTGTCAATCTTTTTAAAGCGGACATTCAGTGTGAACATTGCGGCTGAAGCCATCTCCTCACTGACTGCCTGTGGTGCCTTGAACCTCGAGGGAAATAACCGGAAAAGCATGGTACTGACGGCTGACCCCATGGCATCAAAATTATACGGGCCTCTGACCTCAGCATCAGCGAAGTCGGATTTAAGGGTCAGCACGGGTTCACCGTTGACCTTCCCTGATGTGAGCAGGAAATCGTAAATGCTAAGGCGTCCGTTGGAGTTCTGAAGAATCGAGTTGATCAGCCTCATATCTCCTTCAATGTTGTCTGCATTGTTGCCCCTGAAGGTGGCCGTAAACAGGGCAGAGGCCCTAAAGACCGAATCCGATTTGATAAGGTTCAGCTTGTGAAGGTCAGCATGGGCGAGGTTCATTGTGAAATCAAATTCCGGCAGCTCCTTTTCAAGATCAAACCTTCCCATGAGATCCATTTTTATGTTACTGTCCCTGACCACCACGGTGCCATCCCATATCCTGTCGGAATATCTCCCCTCTACTTCTACATTCCGGTAGAGATAGTGATTGATCTCAACGCTGTCAATCATGCCGGTGATATTGGCCGAAAGACGGCTGAAAGACTGCATTGACCCGTCAATGTCAGCATGCATCCAGAGACCTCCGAACATCTCATTGTTCCGGGTGATATACCCGAGATCGACATTACTGGTGCTGAGAAAACCCTTGAAACTGAACGTGTTTCTGCCGACGGGCCTTAATGACAGGTCAGTTGAGAAAGTACCTCTCTCGGTAGTGAGTTTCCCGAATGAGACGAAATCGGTGGTGAAGCCAGTAAAACTGCCCTTGTATGAAATAATACCCAGGTCATGAGCTATCACTGGCAGTTTAAGAGGCTTTTTGCCGGGGATTGAGAAATTTTCAATATCCCCTGCACTGGTTCTCATATCCTTGAAATCTATGAAGAGGTAACTGTCACTGACTGACGGGAGGCCTGAAATGTCAAAATCGAACCTCAGCATTGTGGCATCAGCATAATCGATACTGATGTTTCTTCCCTTCATTTCTGCCACGGTGCCGCTTACCCTGCCTGCAAGAACGATGTTTTCACTTATGCCTTGGAGTGGACTGACAAAGAAGGAAAGGTCAGATAGATTGATATATGAATTATTGAACAGCATATCCATCCTGACCAGGTTGATGAAATCAGACCATGCCGCCGAATCACGCGGCATCAGCAGGATCTTTTCAGCCGAGATGGCACTTGAATCTGTGAGGAGTTCAATCTCTCTGAAAAACAACTTGTTCTCGCCGATGGCAGTATTCATGTCGAGGCTTCGGACGGCAAAACCTCCGGACTCAATAAATGACAATCCCCTTATGACCATGCTTACGGAGTCCGGAATGATGGCCAGGTCCCTTAATCTTGCATTGACGGAACTGAGCCTCAGATCACTGAAGTTGATGCTGCCCTGTCGCGCGCCGGCAGTGTCAGACCTGTCAGTAAGCGAGAAGGCTCCGTCATTAATATCGATATCAGAGAAACTTATATTAATGCTGCTTGCAGTGTCCTGCGCAGAATCTCTCTTAAGGAGTTCCATGTATCGTGTGAGGTTCGTGACGCCGGTTGTGTCCGTTATAATTCTGAAGTCGGGACTGTAAAGCCGTACCCGGCCGAAGCTGTAGATCTGTTCCGATGGTTTGATCTCACGCACTCTCAGATCAACTCTTTTAACCGCCAGGAGTGTGTCCCCGTTATGGTCGGCGAAGAGCAGATCGCCAAGTACAATTTTACGAAACATGGTGTACCTGACCTCGCCGATGGATATCTCCGCTCCGGTCTTCCGGGAGATGGCATTGGTGAGCCGGTTCACCGAAAAGGATTGAAAGGCAGGGGTTTGGAGCAGAATGAATAAAATGACAGGCAGCACAATCAGCACTGCTGTTATGACAAGAAGGACCCTTGCGATTTTTTTAATAATTTTGGCCATTCATGACAGAATATCCGCCGCAGGCGAAGGTACTAAAAAAGAGTTATACAAATATGACGCCAGAGATAACGATCCTAGCCATAGAATCATCCTGTGATGATACCTCGGCTGCGGTAATAAGCAACGGCTATGTCCTTTCAAACCTTATAGCTAACCAGGCTATCCACAAGACTTACGGCGGTGTTGTGCCAGAGCTGGCCTCAAGGGCACACCAGGCAAATATAGTCCCGGTTGTTCATCAGGCGCTGACTGTAGCAGGCAAAAGAGTTGACGAGATCAGCGCTGTGGCCTTCACACGCGGCCCCGGATTGCTTGGCTCGCTGCTGGTGGGCACATCGTTTGCCAAAGGATTCGCCCTTGTACGTAACATACCGCTCATTGAGGTAAACCACCTCCGTGCACACGTCATGTCTCATTTTGCCATGGAGCACGGGAGAGAGAATCGTGTCCCGGGATTTCCATTCCTCTGCCTCCTGGTGTCGGGGGGCCATACACAACTAATTGTCATGCGCGATCACTCAACGATGGATCTTCTTGGCAATACAATTGATGACGCTGCCGGTGAGGCTTTTGACAAGTGTGCGAAGGTGATGGGACTGCCATATCCCGGTGGCCCGGTTATCGATCGCCTGGCGGCTGAGGGTAACCCTGATGCCTTCACTTTTGCAAAGCCCAGGATACAGGGCCTTAACTTCAGTTTCTCCGGACTTAAAACCAGCTTTCTCTATTTTCTCCGTGACAGGGTTGCGGAGGATCCGGACTTTATCTCTGAAAACCTCAATGATCTTGCAGCATCGCTGCAGCGAACAATAATCGAGATACTGATCGGAAAGCTGGTACGTGCATCTAAGGAGACCGGCATATGCGAGATAGGCATTGCAGGAGGTGTCTCCGCAAACTCAGGTCTCAGGCTGGCAGCAGGGAGTGAGGCTCAGAGGTGGGGATGGAACCTTTTTCTTCCGGAGTTCCGTTACACTACTGACAATGCTGCAATGATCGGAATAACTGCTTACTATAAGTATCTCAGGCAGGAGTTCACTGATCACAGCATAACTCCCCTGGCACGCATTGATTTCTGATTACCGGGGCAGGGGGAATCAGTCCTGATCCTCATAAAAGGCCTCACGGCCGGGAAAATGAAATCGTTGACGGGCAATATTTTCAGGATAAAGGAAATATTCGATGTCGGCTTCAGCACAGTGTCGCCCCTCTCCGTCATAAAGCCTGCACCTGTAAAGGCCGCTTTTCTCCTGCAACTTTACAAGCTCTGCTTCAATCCTCACCGTTCCCTTGCTGATATAAACCGGCTTCAGGTACCTGACGGTCATTGATGAGGTTACACCTGATGTTTCTGCAGTCACATAGATGCACCAGGCACCGGCTTCGTCAAGAAGTGTGGCTATGATGCCACCGTGCAGGACATTCATGTACCCCTGGAAAAGGGGCGCAGGATCCCAGTATGCAATCAGCTTTCCGTCCTCCTCCTCAAAAGTGAGCTTAAGCCCAATGGGATTACCGGGGCTGCATCCGAAACACTGGTACGCATCTGCATCAAAAGGATTTCTGATTTTTTTTCTCCCTGTCATTTTTCATCTGTTTATTTCTCTTCTGCTGAGCCAGCCAGGCACTCAGGTAAAGCAACGATATTACAAGGTAAATCACACCGATGGTAAGAGTGACTATGGCCAGCGACGCCGATGGCTCCTCCCTTGGTGTATATGCAGTTCTCATACGGTAAGAGTAACCGAAGAGAGTCATGCAGATGACGATGACAGCCAGCGCCAGGCCAAGAAACACCATAGTGCCGTCAATGACGGTGGTGCTCTGGTAAATGGGACTTTTCTTGAATTCGGAGTAGGTTGTCCGGGCATATGACTCCGCCCTCTTATTGGCCTCCGCCTGCCGGTAATCAACCCATGCCTGGTAGTTCTTTCTTGCCTCCTCCTGTGTTATGTTTCTGCCGGTCGGATGGCTGGTAAGATACTCATATGCCTCGGTTATCCTGATGAACATCTCCTGCGCACCATCGGAATGATTCCGGTCAGGATGATACTCCATGGCCTTCCTTCGGTAAGCCTTCCTGATCTCATCATCGGAGGCACCCTGCCTTAATCCAAGCAGACTATAATAATCGCGGAGATTCATAGTTCACTAAAGTGCCACTAATTAAGAGCTTTTTTTTATCCGTGAATTCTCTGCACAGATTGTTTTTTCGATGTTTTTTCTAATTTTGCAATTTAAACTGATTCTAAATAATCCGCTTAATGGATAGCTCCCGGATTCTTTTTGCCTTTGGAATAACACTTTTTGCAGGCCTTGCTACCGGGATCGGGGGCCTGATAGCCTTCTTTGCAAGGAGAACCAAGACAACCTTCCTTGCCTTCTCGCTTGGATTCTCTGCCGGGGTGATGATATTTATCTCCTTTACGGAAATACTTACTGACGCAGGGGACCTGATGAGGAGCAATTACACCGATGCTACTGCAGCGTGGCTTACCTTCCTCTCGTTTGTTGCCGGCATCGGTCTTTCTGCAGCCATTGACAAGATCCTTCCCACGGAGGGCAACCCCCACGAACTGAAGAGAGTGGAGCAGATGCATCCGGAGACCCGTGATCCCGATAAACCTGAATGTCAGGGCCGGAGGATGCATGCCCGGGGCAGGCACGGCATCAGAGACCAGAAACTTATGAGGCTCGGGATCTTTACTGCGGTGGCAATTGGAATACATAACTTTCCCGAGGGAATAGCCACCTTTATGTCGGCAATGTCTGATGTGACTGTGGGTGTGAGCATTGCTGTGGCTGTCGGCATCCACAATATTCCTGAGGGAATAGCTGTCTCCGTGCCGGTCTATTATGCCACCGGATCGAGGCGAAAGGCATTGACATGGTCAGTACTGTCAGGTTTCTCAGAGCCGATTGGAGCCTTCGTCGGCTATTTCATCCTTACTCTTTTTAAAACCGACGTGATCCTTGGATATGTATTTGCGATGGTGGCCGGAATCATGGTCTATATCTCATTTGATGAATTGTTGCCAGCTGCGCACAAGTATGGCAAGCATCATGTGACCATATATGGTCTCATAAGCGGTATGATTGTGATCGGTCTCAGCCTGATCCTGTTGGGTTAGCAGGAGTGACTCCCGAAATAAGCACTGTATTTAAAGGCGTAAGACGGGTCTCCGCCTGTCAGCTGCAGGTCAGTGAGTGACAGTTGCCGTTACTTCCGGCACATGCCTGTGCCTGAAAAGAACGGTGAACAGGATTGCCACCAAAAGTGCATATCCGGCGAAGGATATCCAGATACCCGGCCAGTCTTTGACGAGACTTGCAGGGTCTTCAAACCATTGTTTGATAACCTGCCCGGCTATGAGATTTCCAAGGACAGCGCCTATTCCGTTGGTCATCAGCATAAAAAGACCCTGTGCCGAGGCAGTGATCTTTGAGTCAGTGTTTTGTTCCACAAACAAGGCTCCCGAGATATTGAAGAAATCAAATGCCATTCCGTAGACAATGCAGGAGATGATAATAAGTATAAAACCTGTGATGGTATTGTCGGCCAGGCCGAAAAGAGAGAAACGGAGTACCCATGCTATCATACTGAACAGCATCACTTTCTTTATGCCGAAACGCTTCAGGAAAAACGGAATCGAAAGGATAAACAGGGTTTCGGAGATCTGTGAAATTGAGAGTATTATAGTGGAGAAGTTATTAATGATCCCGCCTTTCGGGAAAACTGAAGCATCCTGGAGAAAGCTGTCGCCGTAGGCATTGGTCAGCTGCAGGGCGCCACCCAGCATCATGCTGAAAATAAAGAACAACAGCATTTTCTTTTGCCTGAACAGCACGAAAGCTTCTAACCCCAGGCTCTGAACCCAGGTCTTCTTTTCACTTGCATCGCTTTCTACCTTCTTTACAACCGGTAACATGAAGAATGAATAGAGAGCGAGGCCGAATGCGGAAACAGCTGCTATAATGAAGGAGACCTTGATACTATATCCCAGACCCCATGGTTTGGTGAAGAAGTTTGTTACCCACATTGCTATGATAAAACCTACCGTACCCCACACCCTGATCGGCGGGAAGTACTTTGTGGGCTCTTTGCCTTCGCTTTTCAACAGTCTGAAACCAACAGAGTTATTCAGACCGATTGTCGGCATATAAAAGCACATCGCAAGCAGCAGAAGCCAGAAGAAGGGCAGTGGTGCCTCAATCAGCGGCAGGAAGCACATTGTTGCCCCGAACAGCAGGTGAAGTATTGCGTAGACGTAATTTGCCTTCCATTTATCGGCAAGAATCCCGAACAATGTGGGCATGATAAGTGATGCAAAGCCCATGGTTGAGAAGACCAGGCCAAACTCAGCACCGTTCCATTGTTTCTCCACGAATCCGTAATGACCCAGTGTCATCATCCATGCCCCCCACATAAAGAACTGGAGGAAGTTCATAATGATAAGCCGGTGCTTAAGTCCCATAGCCTTAAATTATTTGGAGAGGTTTAGTCTGCGAATATAGCAAGGTATTCTGTTTAGCAGAAGGGTGCTGATAAAAAGTTGAGAAAAAGAGATCAGATCAATTAAGATTCGTCTGTCAGAATGTCCCGAACAGCCTGTCACCTGCATCACCGAGTCCGGGAACAATATATCCCTTCTCATTGAGATGGCTGTCAAGTGCGGCGAGGTAGATATCCACATCGGGATGTTCCTTCTCCACGCGGGTTACACCCTCAGGTGCCCCTACGATGCATACCAGTCGGATGGTAACAGCGCCCCTCTTCTTGACAGCACCTATGGCAGCACTGGCGCTGCCACCTGTGGCAAGCATCGGATCAAGCACCATAACTACCGCATCAGATATATCAGCAGGGAATTTGGCATAGTACTCGGTGGGCACCAGGGTCTCATGATCACGCACCAGCCCTATGTGTCCTACCCTGGCAGTGGTGATCAGACTTGTGATGCCGTCAACCATGCCAAGCCCGGCCCTGAGGACAGGCACCAGAATGATCTCCTGAGAAAGCTCCGACGTATTACATGATGAGACGGGGGTATCAATGGTAACCTCTCTCAGCGGCAGGTCCCTGGTTATCTCATAGGCCATCAGGCCTGCGATTTCATTGACATTCTGCCTGAAATCACGCGTCCCGGTCTCCTTCCTCCTGATCAGTGACAGCTTGTGCGTGATAAGGGGATGGTTGATGAGCTTAAGCATATGACAACAGTTGATTTTCTCCAGGATTACCTGCCGGGATTAGTCTCGCCAATTTATTTAATAAACTTGTAAGTGAGACCTACACCAATGACCTCCTTGAATTGAGCGCGTTTGCCCATAATTGGATCACCCTCGCTTCCTTCGTCAACCTTGATCAGAACATCGTCATCATAGAGCAGGTGCGTATTCACGGTGGCTGAAATGAATTCATTGACCTTCAGAACTATCAGCATCTCCCAGCTGACATCAATATTAAGAGGATTGTTAAGGTAATTCGAGAAGAGATCGAGCTTTGTCAGAAAGTTGACATTCTTAACTATCTCATCCTTTTTATAAGCCATGTTGACGTAGGCACCAAGCTCCGTCCTGAACTTCTTCCCCGGCTCAACCCCGAAGGCACCGTCAGATGACAGGTCATCGTCATTGACAATGGTATTCTTTGAAGTCAGGGGCGACAGAAACAGTGAAAACTCAGGTATCGGCTTATAGTCCATACCGAGTGAGAAAAGCAGGTAGGCCGGAGCCATCAGATCAGAAATCTTATCTTCAGTGTTGGGATAATTGTATCCCGGGGTCATCTGTGTCTTGAAGCTCATCAGTGCTGAATAGTACCACTTTCCTGATCCCTGCCTGCCGTATTTCGACTGGAAATCGATCCTGTCATCGGTCTTTACCCAGCCAAGGTCAGTGCCTTGCTGCACCATCTTCCCGTAACCTATGGTCAGGGCGTTATCCCATGCCGATTTGTCTTCCTTGTAATTAGCCCCCAGCGTAATCAAGCCGTTCAGCGCCACTGAGTTCTGTCCGCCTGCCGCCCAGTTGGTAAATGAGCTCTGAGACATATTCAGCGAGACAACTCCGCTGTTGTTCCAGTTCCTGATCGTGTCAGCATCCTGCGCATGAATCACTGGACTAATTCCTGCAATCATGATTAATGCAGTCAATACGATTTTTACATTTCTCATTTTCATCGATTTAAATGTATTGTGAGAATGTTTAGCCATGGATCAACATTGATATTCCTGATGTCACTTATTGTCAAGTGTCCCGAAGACCTTCTGCAGAATGGGTGTGACCCTGGCCGAGACCTCTTTCCTGATCTTCAGCTCTTCCCCCTCCAGCTTGAGGAACATCCCATCAAGGGCTTTCCCGGTCAGGAAATCATCAAGATCGGTAGTGACGGGTTTGAAGCCTGCCAGCCTTCCTGCCAGGCTGCCCGCTATCGTGTTCCATTTGTCTGTCAGGGTCGTCCATGACTCCTGCGCCGATATCCCTGCCACTATCTCCTTGTTTGTAGATGCGGAGATCTTTGGCCTGTAGAGTGAGTAGAGCTCGTTCCAGGTTGTTCTTCTCAGGTAATCTGTTGCCGCATTGTCTGCGCCGTGAAGGATATTGTAACCATCAGTGATGGTCATCTGTGTCACCGAACCGGCAAAAACAGGGGCTACCTCCCTGGCAGCATCCTCTGCAGCCCTGTTGATGCTTAGAATGACATCCTCGATGAGCTTTTCCCCGCCCGGTATCTTTCCGATGTTATCCACGATAACCCTCGCCTCATCGGGCAGAGGAATCTTCACAGCCAGATCACCATAATAGCCATTCTCCCTTAAGAGCCTTTCAGCAGCATTACTTGCACCCACCGTCAGTGCCTCCTTCAGACCGCTGATGATGTCTCCTTCAGTCAGCTCCTTCACAGCAGAGGTGGTCTGAAGAATGTTCGTCAGTTCCGCACAACCTGCCAGGATAAATAACGATATGATAAGCACTGAAACCCTGCTTTTCATTTTGATACATATTTGACCCCTCATGTCAGATAGCCTGGTAGGGAATAAGCGTCTGACTCTTTTCCTGCGGATTCCTTATATCAAGTATCTCTATCACTATGTACCTGCTCATGCCTCTCCATGGAAGCGGCCTGATGTATTCCTTGTAGCGCAGCTCGACGAATTTGCCGGATGCTCTCTCGAGGACCGTGGCAAGGCTGTCATTGGTGATGCTGAATTCAAATTCGTTGCTCTGTATGGCTCCGGGGGTAGGGGTTTTGAAGCCAGTCTGGATAAGTCTCCCTTCCCATGTCTTGAAGATGTATCCTTTTCTGACGAGGTAGTTCAGATCTCCCGCCTTTACACCTTCGCCAAAAACAAAGTAATGACGCCACCAGAACAGTGCGGCACCAACAATAATCAGAACAACAAGTGCTATCTTAAGTGTTTTTCTCATCGTCGTCGTCCTTATCCTTAAGCCTTTCCTTTACCTCGGCAAAGGTGGCCTTCATGGTGTCCCAGATTGAATCGGCTCCGTCCTTAACTGCCTCCCATGCGTCACCGCTTGATTCCTTGAGGTCCTTAAGCTTTGACTTGCCCTCATCCAACCTGATTTCAAGCTTGTCAATGTTATCCTGGTATTTCACTTTTGCCTCGGCGGTGGCTCCCTTAGCCTTCTCCCTGAGCCTGTCTATATCAACTCTCCATTCATTCAGTTGGGATTCGATCTTCTTCTGGTAATTTTCTTTCTGTTCGCCTGTTTCCATTGTAATTATTTTTTGGGTTTTAATTTCTGCGTTCTTCTGATGAAACCGGACTAATATAGTTTGACTGCATTCAGTTTGTCTACGAATGACTGTGCCACAGCTATTTGTTCGTCTATCTTTGCCCGAATCACGGTCTGCTCCTGCTCATTCACGGGGATGGCCCGCTTGGCCTTGTCAATCTCCGATATCGCCTGTTTGATCTTGTTCTCACCCTCATTGATCTCTTTCTGCAGTTTCTTGCGTCTCTTCTCGAGATCCTTGTCCTGATCTGCTATGGAATCCCTGCCTGCGCCCACAGGCATGGAGATCATTTCCCTGTTCTTGCTGCTGATCTCGTTTGAAAGAAGACTCAGTTCATTCTGCTTGAGAGCGACTCTGTCCTGTTCCTCAGTGATGGTGGTCTTTTTAGTACTTGCCGTATTCAGAGAACGGGCCTTGCTGCTTTCCAGGCTGCCAAGCTCCTTGTTCAGATCACGGAGTATCTTTTCCTCGTTTTCGAGCTGGACTTTTATGACCTCAATATACTCCGACTTGGCAAACTCTTTCAGGTAATCCTTTGTTGCCCTCAGTTGGAGATCTCCAGTGGCTGGTTCTACATACTGGTCCTGTTTCAGTTCAAAAATTACCAGCAGCCTGGCCAGAGTGTCTTCATTCCGTAGCCTGCTGTAGATGTTGACAGGAGCGGAGGAGCCTGCTTTATGTTCGCTCCGAAAATTGTCATCTCGCCATTTTCAGTCTGCACCTTTGACTTGCTCCCGGTCTCCTGCAGCTTAATCCAGTTTTTAAGCGTGTTCTCGAAATTGGCTTCAGGAATGGTCACATTGAAGCCTGGATAGAGGTAGTTGCCAATCAGAATGCTGTCTTCGAGTACTTTTACAGGCTTCTGCGCTTCAATCGAGGGGGCCATCAACATAAGTACCAAAAGAAGAATCAGGGTGGGGTTTTTCATCTTGATTTTATTTAGGTCAGTTTCCAAAGGTAATTGATTTTCCTTAAAATCTGCAAGCATGGATTATAAAAAAACGGACAGTGGCATCACTAATATTACCCTTTGAGGCCGAGTGCCACAGTCGCAGCTGCCTCTCCCTCGCTGATAATCTCCGCCGCCTTGTAGAAGTCGTAAATACCGTACGACTCCCTCGATACATGCACCATAATATCAATGGAGTGGTTTTTCAGGGTGAGGGCACCGATCTGGTTGAGCATTATGCTTATGCTTCGTGTGTTGAGATTGAGGAGGCCGATCTCGTCCTTCCTGTGTTCAGGAACAGGCTTGTCTGCCTTTTTCATAATACTTTTTATCTTTTTCAGATACCTGTGTTGGTCGGGTGATTTTTCCCTGGTTTCAAGCCTCTCATGAGGCATGTCGGCATTGACGTCTACAACGGCAAGCAGGTCGCCATTATTTCGCTTAACCCTGTTGATCGGAATAGGATTGACAAGCCCGCCGTCGACATAATAATCACCTTCAATCATAAAGGGCTGAAATACAGTGGGTATGGATATGGATGCCCTGATGGCATCGAACAGGCTGCCCGTGGTGAATACCTTCTCTCTCCCCCTAAGAAAATCTGTAGCTACAGCACAGTAGGGTATAAGCAGATCCTCGATGTTCCTGTCGGGAACAATCTCCTTCATTCGGTCAATGATCTTGTTTCCCTTGACAAATCCTTTGCCGCTGATGCTTATGTCAGTCAGCTTCAGCACCTCCATCATGTCAAGGGTGGTTACCCACTCCTCGAACTCCTTCATCTGGCCGGATGCATAGATGCCACCTACAAGAGCACCCATGGAGGTGCCTGCCACAGAGGTGATATTATACCCCTCGCGTTCAAGCACCTTTATGGCGCCAATGTGGGCAAAGCCCCTGGCCCCGCCGCTCGAGAGTACCAGTGCTACATTTTTTCCCATGATCCTATGCTTTTTTCAGATTATCCATTCTCAGGAGCTCTTCCGACAGGCTGCTGAAAAACATCAGGTTTTCATTACCCGTTCCCGGAGTAACCTCACAACCGGCGGACAGTACCGATCTGCCTGCAGCTTCTCTGAAAAATGAAAGAGCACTTTCACGTATTATCCCCTCATCGCCATCCTGTATCACCGAGACCGGGTCACTCTTGCCGGAAAAGAGCTGCTTTGCTGAGAGCAGCCATGCCGCTTCCGTCACAGGTCCGGTGCGGTGATCGATATCAATAATGTCGGCACCTGTCCTGATCACATCCGGCAGAATGGCCGAAATATTTCCGCAGATATGAATCTTGGCGTAGGCTCCCAGTGAGTGAATATGGTCTGCAAGGGCTTTCTCGCGCTCAAAACAAAACTCCATGTAGAGCTCGGGTGATATCAATGAGCAGACTGAGTCTCCGATGCCTATGCAGTGAGCTCCGGCCTCCACCTGGAGAGTGATGAATCCCATTGCGCTCTCCGTAATAATATCCAGTGCCCTGTGCACCCTGTCAGGGTACTCGTAAAGATCGGTCATGGCAAGGTTGATGTCCCTGATGTCACAGTATTCCGCCAGAGGACCCTCCACCCAGCCGGCAATGAAAAAGTTTTCCGAGGTCAGTTTGCGATACTCCCTGATCTCAGTGAGACGCTCACTCATGTGGCGATGATCCTCTGTCTTAATCACCTTCAGCCGGTCAATGTCACCTATCTCCTTAATTGCATACCCGGTCACCTTCGGGAGGTCATCGTCAGGATATGAAAGCACAGTGCCGAAGGCTTCGGCCTCGGCGTAGGGGTCTGACATGGTGTTGACCCAGTCCGACCTGAAGTCTGTCGCACACTTTATATTTGCCATGCATTTGTGAGCGGCACTGAGACAGAAGTCCCGGTACATTACACCCGCATAACGGGCAGCAAACCGCATCAGTATAGGGTGGAAGGGAACCCGGTCGACTGCCCGGCCTTCAATGAATCCAATCGTTCTTTCCAGTGAGGTCATCTGCTTCATTTTATATCAGACTCCGGCTATCCTGCGCTTGTATTCAGCCAGCGCCTCGTCAAGCCTCTCTCTGGCAGTGTTGTCTCCGGGCACGTTGTGACTCGGATGGATGTAGAGCTTGACACCCCGGTCGGCGAGGATCTCCGCTACGGTTGTGATGGTCATCCAGACACATGTGACAAAGGCCATGGTTGAGACCGGACCGATTTTGTCATAATGGTTTTTCAGCTTTACTGAGGCGTCTTCCAGCGGAGCACATGTATCCACAACAATGTCGGCTAAATCAAAGATGGTATTTCCCGAAGAATGCCTGGTCTTTTTCCCTTCTGCTGCGGCAGCTGAACCGAAGACCACAACCTTCATTCCCCTCTTCTTTGATTCAAGGGCGATGTCTATATTGACATTGTTGATGCCGGAGTGGGAGAAGAGCCACATAGTGTCACGCTGATCAAAGGTATAGCCTTTCATTATCTCGACACCGTAGCCTTCGACCCTTTCAAGGAACACGAACTGATGAACACCCATCTCTCCTGTAATATGTGTGAAGAAACTCAGAGGTATCTCGATCATCGGATGGAAGCCGACAAAACCCCCTATTCGGGGATACATCTCCTCGATGGGCAGTGTGGCGTGGCCGCACCCGAAGGTGTGAACCCAGCGCCCTGATTCAATGGTGTCAGCCATTACTTCAGCAGCCCTGCGGATATTTTCAGTCTGTGTCTCTTCAATGCGGGCCATTATGCCCCTGGCATTTTTCATCCATTCGTGTGCAAGCATAATTTGAGGTTTGATAAAGTGGTTATTTGTTTGTTCTCAATCTCTTAAGTATAGCCGCAGCCATCACAGCCAGGATAATAAGTTCCGCAAATGTAAAGGTTGTCAGATGTTTTATGCCGTAATTTTCCGCTACCAGCCCCATCGAATAGTTTACGACCATATTTCCCAGCAGTGCGATGACAAGGACGAAGCTGAAGGCTGTTCCTGACAGAAGGGGATACCTGTTGCCGACAAAACCGAGCATTGTCGGGAAGCCGGCGGCCAGGCCTGTGCCCAGCAGGAAGAGACTGGCTGCCGCCGGGATGATTGTGTTGCTCATCCTTAGCAGCACAAGGGCAGTCATGATAATTCCCAGCGAGATGAAGAGAAGCCTATCCGGCAGCATCTTCCTGAAAAGGCTTCCTGTAAGCAGCCTCATGACTGTCATTCCTGCAACGTATGCCGAAAGACCCATCAGTGCTGCGCTCTGCGGAGCAGCGACCCTGTCAATGAGATAGGTTGTTGTCCAGTTATTAATCAGACCCTCGAAGGCGCTCTGGAAGAAGAGAAAAAACGCAATCAGGAGCAGGGTGAGGTCTTTGAACATATTCCCGATCTGTTGCATCGATATCCCCTCTGCCTGCTTGGCGGGAGGGAAGCTGACCACAACAAACAGAACTGCTGCTGCCAGTGTCAGGAATCCTGTTGAGGCAACGATGGCTTCAAAATCAAATGTGTTCTTGAGTACGCTCAGGAGCAGCGGCATGCCGAGAGCCCCTATGCCGAAGAAGACGCCCAGGAGGCTGAGATCCGCACCCCGGCCTGTAACGCTTATATCTGCCACCACGGCGTTCGTTGCACCGTTGATTGCACCACCGCCGATGCCTGTGAGGAAGACTGCCATGATCAGAATCCAGCCCGTATGAGTGAAGGCGAGCCCTTCAAAGCCTGCGAACATGAGCAACGCCGATACCGAAAGGAGCATGCGGTACCCGTAACGGTCGCATACCGGGCCGAACAGCAGCGATCCGGCTATTGTACCAATGGGGAGTATGGAAAACAGGGTTCCGGCTTCTACGGCGCTGAGTGAATGTCTCAGCCTCAGATCCGGAAGGATGGCCCCGAGGGTTATAAAGCCTATCCCGAATATCAGCATGCCGAGACATGCAGACCAGAACACGAGTTGCCTGTTATAGCCTGAACTCATGAGTTTCATCTTTGTTCATCAAGGTTTTTCATGGCGAGAAAAGCTGCTCCATATACGCCTGCATCGCCTGCCAGGGAGGAAGACTCAAAGCTGACCTGCCTCATACTGATAGGCTGTGCCCACTTCTCCGCCTCCAGTCTGATGGCAGGGAGGAGCTCTGTGGCCGGGCCGAATACACCGCCGCCGAAGATGATCTTTTCGGGGTTGAACAAACTGACGAGATTGGCAGAGGCAATCCCCCAGTATTCAACGGCCCTTCTGATGATCTCTGCAGCTGCAGCGTCTCCCTTCTGCCAGGCGCTGAAGACATCACGGGTGGTGATCTTTCCGTCGGGGACGGACAGGAGTTCGCCCTTGTAACTGCTGTTACTGCGAATGTACTCCTCTGCCTGCCTGGTGATACCCTCTCCCGAGGCGTAGTATTCAAAGTTGCCGCAGATGGCATAGTTGCTTCTGAATGGCGGCTCCAGGGCCATCCACCCGATGGCTCCTGCAATGTCATGTGATCCGTGTAAAATATTGCCGTTGACAATAATGCCGGCACCAATCCCCGTGCCAACGGCAAGATAGATTGCATCTCTGCAGCTGCGCGCATTGCCCTTCCATATCTCACCTGAAATGTAGCAGGCCCTGTCACTCTCAATGGTGACGGGAATGGTTTCGGTAATGGTCCTTATTTCCCTCAACAGCGGATAATCATCCCAGCCGGGGATATTGGGAGCCCATACTGTGCCCCTGTCACGACGACTTATCCCGGGTACGGAGACGCCAACGGCCTCCACTGCATCATCATGCCTGGCCGATTTCGCAAGCATCAGCGCAGCCGTTACCGTAATCATGTTTCCGACCTCTGTCCCCTTGCGGTTGTCAAGGGGCAGTGTCTCCTTGTCTCTCATGTTGCCATCATGGTCGAAGAGGGCAAAGGTTGCCTTTGATCCTCCCAGGTCTATCCCCAGCAGTGCCATAATTTCAGTTTTGAAGTTTCATCTTTCCGTTAAAAACTATCCCTTTCAGCTCCAGGTCGCTGTCAATGATGATCAGATCAGCCCTGGTCCCGGGAGCAATGTGACCCCTGTCTGCAGCGCCTATGAGACGCGCCGGGTAGAGTGTGCCCATCCGTATCGCCTCATACAGGTCAATGCCCGCATGATGCATACAGTTCCTTACAGCGTCAAGCATGGAGAGCCTGGCGCCTGACAGTGTGCCGTCAGGCAGTGTGTACCTGTCGGGCTGCATCACATGCTTGTATGCACCCCTGTCATTCTCCTCCACGGCATCAGATACCAGGAAGAGCCTCTCCTTCATTATCTTCTTTGCTATTGCCAGCATGGTGAAGTCCACATGTATGCCGTCTGCGATTATGCTTGCACAGACAGTGTCAGAGTTGAAGACGGCGCCCGGCAGACCCGGGTCACGGTGATGGATGGGCGACATCGCATTAAACAGGTGCGTGGCTGTCTCAATACCCGCTGCAAATCCTTCGGTGGCATCCCTGAAGGTGGCATTGCTGTGGCCCGCTGCCACTGTTATGCCTGATTCCTTTAAGAGTATTATCACATCAGCACTGCATACTTCAGGCGCAACCGTCATCATCCTTACAGTACCGCCTGCCTCATCAATCAGCTCCCTGACAGCCGCTGCCACGGGCACCCTTATGAGCTCCCGTGCATGGGCACCCCGTTTGGACATGCTGATAAAAGGCCCTTCAAGATGCAGCCCCAGCAACGAGGGATGCGGATTTTCCCTGACAGTCCTGAATGCATTGCGGTAGACCTCCGGACTGTTGGTGGGCAGCGCCAGGAGAAATCCCGTTGTGCCGGAAGACAGAATAGACCCGGTGATCGCGTCGAGGGCTTCAGGTGAAGGATTTGCTGAAAAAAGATACCCTCCGCCACCTGCAATCTGAAGATCGATAAGACCTGCCGTCACAAGATGTCCGTGACAGTCAATTTCCTCTGCTCCGTCAGGTACTGAAGCCAGGTCAGCAAAACCTTCGATACGATTATCGCTGATAACCAGTGCTTTGTTTTTTACGACTTCATCCCCTGTGAAAAATATTCCGTTGAAAAGTACAGTCTTTATGATCATCGCCCCGGAGTTCCTCATTGCCACACCAAAATTATTCAAAAAACCTTCTCAGCATAAAATACTTATTACCGCCACAGCATCAGGGCTGTGATATTTTAAAGAATTTTGTTTCGAGGGGGTAAATTGTTGCTGACGGATTAGCCAGCGCATGCCCTGTGACATCAACCTCAGTAATTTTTAAAGGACTGCCGGTCAGCCCGTTTGCCAGAGCAAGCTTTGTTTCAACGCCGCCCGTCTCTCTCAGGTGTAGGATCAGCGATTTTCCGTTTTCATCATCAGGTCTGGCACTGACCAGGATGATATTTGACGGCCATCCGGTGATGAATGAACCTTCGTTAAGGTCATCACCCAGACCTCCTCCGGGCAATATTCTTGTCAGTAACGGGACTCTCGCTCCCCACCCGAACCGGGATGCAAAACTGTCACTGTTGTCATCCGAGGAGGTAAGGTAGTAAGTCCAGGAGTGCCCGCCACGCTGGTCGGCATTGAAATTGGTCACCCAGTAGTTATTCATAGGCCATGAATAGATGTGTGTCGTCTGAGGTGTTGCTCCGGCCTTATATCTTCCCGTATTTATGGCACCGAACTGCATCAGGGGCATCTCGTTGCTCCCCATAACAATCTGCATCCTGTCATTCCGCAGTGCCGCAAAGTTCTGAACCGTGTACCAGTCATTTGATGATCCTGGAATCTGATCCTTTCCGGGCTCTATGACACCACCGGCCACCTCGGTGAAGAGCCTGCCCTTCTCAGCGGCAAACGGGAAAGCAATATAAAAGCTTTCCGGGTCAGTGATGCTCTTCTTTACAATAGAGCATGCCATGTCTATCCGCTTGCACGTATTGAAAAGCCTTATTTCAAATGAGTAGCCGCGCGGACCGATGGTTGTTTCCGTTTCACCGTAAAACCTGATGGCGTTCCATATCTCGCCCTGTGTCATCGAGTCAAACCAGACCGTATCTAGCGGAGACCTGGTGAAATCGTTCAGCATCCTGCCCTCCATCTGCGACCTGTTGCCAAGCTTCTCTAGGATAAACTCGCCAATGGCATGGGTAGCCGCCTTGTCTGCGAGTTCATGTGACAGCTCTTTGTCATAGAGCGATCTTATCACCCCGTACCGGTTATCTGTCTCTATCCTGTACCATTTGTTCTCCAGGATATCATCTTTGCCGGGCAGTGACACCGCAGCCTCATCCTCAGGCCTGATAATGAATTTCCTGTAGCCGAAGGCAGGGATATCGCTGAACCATATTGCCCAGTATGTTCCGTCAGACCTTGATGATACCGGCTGTGTGGAAAGACGGTTTCCTTCACTGTCATAAATCGCAGCCTTGGTGCCACGGGGAATGATCTGATGATCAATATAAACTGTTGCCAAACCTGATCTTGCCCAGTTCAGCGTATTGAAGACAATCAGAGATGGCTCCTCCTCCTTGCTGAACATACCCTGCAGGAGACCCAGGGCTGATTCTCCAAGTGATGCTGTTCTCCTTGCAGCTTCCCATGCATACGACTCCTTGAGAGCTCTTTGTTCCATTGTTGGCTGGCTGTAAGGTTCACGCACACTTTCCGAATAGCCGGTGGTATGCTCCGTGTAGAAGAGCAGTGCTTCATTGGCAAGGTCAATCTTATCGCCGGTCCCGGCCGGGAGGCTTATGCCGGCTACCGAAGCCATGGAAAGTCCTCCCATATTTGCCATCAGGGTCGTTGCCGCAGTTCGGGTTGTCGACACCTCCCGGGCTCCGGCTCCGAAACCGTCAGTCCACCAGTCAGGCCATGCTCCGCGTATCACGGGAAACTCATCCCCATGTCCATTCTCCATAGACCTGAAGAACGATTCTGCAGTTGACGTGGTAAGTCTTGGCCACTCAAACAGATCGTTCCACCGGGCTATCATATCACTCATAAAGGTTGAAGGGGGCGAATTATCGGTCAGGTAGCCTGAGTGCTGTATTGCCATCTCATCATACTTATAGCCTTTTGAACCAAGACTGACGAGGTAGTTGAACAGATTGTTCCTGAATTTGTCAATATCACCTGACTGCACCTCCATCACTGTGTTGCCGGTCATGTAATGCTCCGCCCTGAAGGTGAGCATCCGCTTTCCCGACGGAGACTCCCACCAGAACATTGTTGGCTTGTCGAATGCGATCAGGGCCCTGTGTCCGTGGGTACCCATGTTGAGATACCTGACCCCAAGCCCGTCATAGTAGTCATTGAGACACCATCCTATTCCGTTTACATCATTCTGCATTGCCATTGTGATGGGAATTCCATGCTCCCTGATCCTGCCGGCAGCCTTCAGGGAAGCTGCAAGTATCTGTTCATCAGGTATCTCATCAAAATTAAAATACATGCCTGTTACCTCAATCCTCCCTTCCCTGATCCGCCTGACAAGCCTGTAACACTGCTCCTTCGGCCTGCATTTCAGGTATTCGTCCACCGGCCACGATGCCTCACAGGTCCAGCGGAATTTAGCATTCTCAGCATAACCGTCGGTGGCATCACAGTAATCAAGTGCATAGTCGATGTACCGCAGGTGTTCTGCAAGTATTTCTGTCTGAGAGCGGGTGTAGCCTATATCCGTATGCGCATGCTGTATGAAACTGATCTTCCACCTCCTCACAGGTTCTAGGGTGACACTCCTTGTCAGGGTAAAATCACCGGCCACAACCTTCAACTTTACCGGCGTTGGTTTCATTACGGCAGGAAGCCCAAGGCTGACTGAATTGTGCCCGAAGTTAAGAGTGGTATTTTCAATCATCTTCCCGTTTGCATAGATTTCCGCTTCAACTCTGTCTCCGAAGTAAAAAATTCCTGCTTCAACAAGCTGAACCGGATTACCTTCATTCTTCAGTATGGCGGGGAAAGCATTCAGAGTAACACCTGTTTCGACAGGTTTCCGGAATGTCATATACCATGAAGTCAGGTTTGCAGCGCTGCCGGTGACCCTGATTTTCATGGGACTGCCTTTGGTCACACTGCCGGATGGCACCCGAAGTATCATGTAACCGTGCTGGTCACCGTGCTGGTCAGTCATGACAGCCCTGAAACTCAGTGCAGATCCGTTGTCTCCTTGAATATCCCACGACCTGCGTCCGTCAGTATAAAATGAAAGATGATCACCTCCGGATGTTTCAAGATCCATCCTCGCGATGCCGGGACTGGATCCGAGGGCCGCTACCCAGACAAAGGCGGCATACTTCTCAGTTATCTTATCCGGAACCGGTGCTGTTTCCCACTCCATAGCATCTTTTCCGCCGGTGGCCCTTAGGAGAATGCTCTCGCGGAGACCGGGAATGCAGGAGTGATACTCAAAATCGAGCCCGGATACCTTGGCCGAATAACCATTCACCATGTGATCATCAGCCGTGAAGAATGACTGGCCGCCTGCAAGCGTTGTTGCTGCAGCCATGAAAACTGAAATAAACAGTGTTTTCTTCTTCATTTTGCTTTTCCGTTATTTTATGAATGCAACAACAATCATGGCTTCGCTCTCTGAGAAATTGGTCATCGTTACGCTTTCTGCCGCTGCCGGAATCGCAAAAGTCTCAGCGTAACTTATCTTTTGTCTCAAACCGTTTCGGGTCTCCACTGTTATGCTGTGGCCCTCAACGAGATTCATTACAAGACATTTATTTTCAGTGAGAATTTCCACTGTTGTTTTGAAGCAGTACCTCACCACGTCATAAAGATGTGTTTCATGTGTCGGAAGGTGCCATAACTGCCAGTCGGGCCCCTCCTTCAGCATAACAGGTTTTGCCTTAAGCAGCCTGCTGGCCTCTTCGCCTCTCCTTTCAAAAAAGAGATTCTCCCCGGCCCGCTCAATGTTCAGGTCGCGGGGCTTCCCGTTCAGGTCCATCCGCATCCAGTCATACATCTTGAATGTAAAGATATAGGGTGTTGAGCTTATCTCAAGAACAATGTTGTTCTTCCCCGAGCCATGTACTGTGCCGTAAGGGATCAGGAACAGATCATGCTTATCAGCCCTTTGTTTCTGAACGTACCTGTCAACATCAAGAGGCTTGCCGGTGCCGGCGCTTGTTTCCAGGGCAGTGATGAATTCACCGGGGTCTGTCTCTTCCTGGAAACCCAGGTACACAACTGCATCATCTTTTGCATCAAGGATATAATATGATTCCTCCTGGGTAAAACTCTCCCCGAAATGTCGCTTTGTATAATCAGGCCGCGGATGACACTGGATTGAGAGATTGCCGCCATCGAAGGTGTCGAGGAAGTCAAACCTTATAGGAAAGTCAGTTCCGAAACGCCCATGGCAGTCGCCCAGCACAGGGTCTGCAGCAGTGTACATCAGGCAGTCGAATGATACCTCAAGCAGGAGGGAGGAGCTTTCAATCAGAAGCCCGTTTTCAGGTGAAATAAGTTCAAAGGACCATGCGTAGTTGGGAACGTCGGGATTCAGTCCCCTGATATTATCCCTGATCCATGTTCCTCCCCACGGACCGGGCTCAAACCACGGTCTGACGCGGAACATATTCCTGCTGATCGTTTGCAGTGCCTGCCTGAGCACGCTCCCTTCAATCCATACCGGTTCGTCAACTCTCTGAGCATCGACAAAAATGTCAGCAAGGGGCAAGACCTCCTGCTTGTGCCGGTTGAGCACCGGCCAGTCAATGAAGTATGAACGTTTATAGAAGGTTTTGGGATCGGAGGGCTGCGAGAGTCCGAGATTGCTGATACTTCCTGCACGTGCACTGTATTGCTGTTCATTTTTAGGCAGATCAGCGTAGACCGTCAGCCCGTCCCAGCCTGCCAGGCTGGCTCCAGTACCCATGATAATATTTACATCGACAGCCTGATCAGGTCTGACCGCCATTAATTCCGGCATGCGGAAAAAGTCGGCCAGTGGAAGGGTGCATCTGGTTCCGAACAGCGGATCACTGCCTCCTGCATAGGGTGCGGTCAGCTCCATGATCTCCTTCTCAGGCTTCAGGTATTCATTGGTGAATATGCACCTGACTCTTTTGCCCTGACCGTTTAATGAGTCAATAATATGGTCATACAGCAGTTCCCATCGGATGCCCGTGTAACCATCAATGATTACGGTTCCTGATTCTGTAATCCGCCCGACCAGTGAGGCAAATCCGGCATGGATCAACCCTTCACCTGCGTTAAATGAGGGGTATATATCATACCCCTCCCCGGCCGGAGGTTTTCTCAGTGGCAGCGGGTACTGTCCGGAATATTTGATCTTTTCTGCCATCGTCAATTAAAAGGCGAACATGATTACAACCCGGATTTCTTTCTTCTTAGGTCCAGGTCATGAAAATCATAGCTGAAATCGGTCAGCGGCGAGATAGCCGCCATGGTGAAACCGGCTGCCTTCCCATCTTTGTCGAGGGTGAATACGGCCCACGCGTCTGCATCCATCGACCTGTCATCCCATTTGACAATGAAGGTGTTGCCGGTATAGTAGAGCATGTCGCCCCGGAGCTTTGGCGACTTGACTGATCTGAAGCGCAGCCTGCCGCTCTCTTCGGAGATAACTATATCACCGAACCAGGTGTCACCGTAGCTCCCTGCATAGGTTGAATAATCTGGTGCAGTTCCGGTTTTTGAACGGTTTGCCTCCACCCTGGCCCATATCTCATCGGTTATCTTTTTGGCCTCGGCCTGGCCTCTCTCAACATTCTCTTTGAGCATGCTTACCCAGTCATTACCTGTCACTCCCAGGTACCCGTCCTTGATGGCGTTTGTAATGGCTGTAAAGGCAGAGCCCTCCTGCTGGTTGGTGAAGACTATTATTCCCAGCTTCAGCTCCGGGATGATCAGGACCTGAGTCACTATTCCAGCCAGTCCGCCCGTGTGTGAGGCCTGCAGGTAGCCGCTGACGTCAGCGAGCCGCCAGCCAAGGCCGTAACCTGCAAAATGGCTTTTGTAGGGGCCTGGTGCCCTGACCGGAATAATGGTCTGCGGCGTCCACATCTCCCTGTGGGTTCTTTCGGAAAGCATATGAAGGCCGTTGTTACCGCCGTAACTGCCGATGTTGATCATCATTCTCACCCACTTTGTCATGTCCGCCACGCTGCTGATGATGCCTCCTGCAGGATTGAGAAGGTCGCTTTCATAGAGTGGCACCACCTGCAATACCCCGCTGACCGGCACATGGGCATCAATCATGTTCGACCTGTCCCTTGCCCTGGCAGGAGAGGCTGATGAGTTCTCCATCCCCAGGGGCTTCATGATCCGCAGTTCTACAAACTCCTCCCAGCTTTGTCCTGAGACCCTCGCAACCACCTCGCCGGCAACCAGGTAAAGCAGGTTGTCATAGTCGTACTTCGTCCGGAACGGGGTGGTCTGCTTCAGGTACCTCAGGTTATGGATGATCTCTTCTTTTGTGAATGTCGATGAGTCAGGCCAGAGCATCAGGTCGCCTGCTCCCAGTCCCATGCCGCTGCGGTGAGTCAGCAGGTCCTTTATGTTGAAATCCTCCGTGACGTAAGCATTGTAAAGTCTGAACTCCGGGATGATGTCAATCACTTTGGTCTCCCACTTGAGTTTCCCCTCATCAACCAGAATACCGAGGGCTGCAGCCGTGAAGGCCTTGGTGTTGGAGGCAATGGCAAATAGGGTGTTCTCATCCGTCTTCTCTCCTGTGGCGATGGAACGCACTCCGTAACCCTTCAGGTGTATTACTTTGTCATCCTTAACAACGGCTACTGCGATGCCCGGTACATTGAATGCCTGCATTGTATATTCCGTGATTTTGTCGATCTCCTGTGAGGTCAGTGGCTGCGTGTAGGAGGAAAGACAGACCAGTAACAGCAGCGCCAGGGTGAGGATTTTTTTCATCTCTTGAGGTTTTATAGATACTGAGAGAATAAAGTTAGCACAATTGCCGTAAATGAGATGTTCCTGGTTAAAACCTATGACCGGCCGGCAGCCGGCTGATTAAACAGGAACCCGCACTCATCCTGTCCGGGCGAAAAAGGGAGAGTGCCCGGAGACTGCCGGACAACAGCTTATTCCAGTATTTTTCTCAGCCGGAGGTTATACTTATCTCCAGACCGGAGCATATAGAAAAGAAAATCTTTTTCGGGCAGAATCTTCTGGTCGCTGCCTTCGCGCGACCAGAATGAACCGTCATAGACAAGCACATAGCTTGACCCGATCACCTCCATCGTATCGCGCTGCACAACAACAGCCGTGTTTTCATCTATTCCTATGCCCAGTAACCCGGGATGCTCACGGAGTATCGCGTACATATCAAACTGCCTGTTTCTGGCAAGCACATGCTGATCAATGACTATATTGCTGATGTAGCCGAATCCCTCCTGGTGATCGCCCATCATAACCTGGTTATTCTGAGTGTCTTGAGATATTCGGTCATGATAGCAATGTTTTCGACTGTCAGAATATCACGGTATGACTGCATGAGATTCCTTGCATAACCAACAACAATCTCCTTGTTGGGGTCATAAATGGAACTGACAATATAGGCTTCATCAGCGATTTCGGTCTTTTCAGTGTTACCCTCCGTGACACTCCGTTGTGATCCGTACAATCCTGCAAAGGAGGGGCCTACCAGTTTTGAACCGTCAAGAGAGTGACATCCCATGCCCACGAGGCTCGTGGCCACGAAGAATACGAAGTTGGCAATGTACATCCCCCAGCTGGTGTAATCACGCAGCCCTGTCACACCCAGTCCCTGACGGAGCTGGATGACATAGGCAAACAGACACAGGGCAAGGAGAGTGGCAAGGAAACCCATCCAAAGGATGAAACTCCTGTTGATCCTGACGTTCCTCAGGATATCGGCAGCAACGGAATCGATCTTTCGCTGCTCCCCGGGTGTATTGAAGCGGGTGTCATCCATTTCGGTGCTTTTTTATGCTTTGTCTTCCAAGTATTCCCGTTTCTCATCCTCCTCGAATTCGAAGAGCCTGTTCCTGGAGGCAGGTAGTATACCCTCGGTTTGGTGCCAAGCTCGGGCATGAGCCTGTATGCACCTCTCATTATCAATCAGTACTATCCCGTCCTGCCTCTTGTATGTGGCATCAACGGGGCAGACTGAGACACACGGAGGGTTGTCGCAGTGCTGGCAGGGTTTGGGCATGTAGTAGGCAGGAGTATTGACTGATTCCTGCATCACCAGGGTATTGATATGATACTCATAAGGCCTGAGGTGATGGGCGCTCTGGCACGCTTCAACACACTTCCTGGCATTGCGGCATTTTGACAGATCGATCACCATGACCCATCTCCGGCCGCTGATGCCCTCCCTGCCCCTCGACTGAAGCATCTTCAGGTCATGCCTTCAATTGAGAGTTCAATGGTTGCCGTCGCAGCAGGTGTCTCAGTCGCTTTCTGGCTTTTGCCGCCACCGCATGAAACTGATAACATCATAATGCTCAGAAGAATACATGAGAATAATTTTGATCTTGTCATATCAATTCAGGTTAGGTTAGTACTACGTTAAATCAGGCTCTTAAATAAAATATTATACCAACCATAAACAATACAATAAATATCAATTCACAGTCGGAAATTACTCTCTCGGATCAGATATGGTCAGTCGTAATTTTTTCTCATTCTTCATTAAAACTTCATAATAGACTTATTAATTTCCCCATCCTAAATAGGCGAAATTAATTTCTTTCTTTCCATAAGTCCGTTTTAATGCAACGAAGACTGCCGGCACCCCAAAATCCGGCAGTCTTCTTTTTTCTCTGGCTGATTTATTTGTCAAATCCGGACCAGTATCCGGCTGATAAAAGTACCGGCATTATGGCATCTCAGACAGGAAGGGATGCTACTCCTTTTTCATCAGCATCATGTTAAGGTAGGTGTAAATCAGGGCCCGCATCTCTGCCTCCTGCGAATTGGTTGATGATGCCCCGTGACCGCCTTCTATTGTCTCATGATAGTAAAGCGGGTGCTTCATATCAATCATCTTTGCTGCCATCTTGCGGGCATGCCCCGGGTGAACCCTGTCATCGCGTGTTGAGGTGATAAACAGCGGGGTTGGATACTTCGCCTCTTTCTTTACATTCTGATACGGTGAGTATTTGCTGATGAATTCCCAGTCCTCCGGCACATCTGGATTTCCGTATTCATCCATCCAACTGGCACCGGCCAGCATTTTATTGTACCTCTTCATGTCAAGCAGGGGGGCTCCGATGACCACCGCATTCCAGATATCAGGCCTCTGCGTCATTGCAACTCCCGCAAGGAGGCCGCCGTTGCTCCATCCGTAGAAACCCATGCGCTCAGGAGTGGTGATGTTCCGGCTCATAAGGTCTTCAGCCACCGCAAACAGATCATCATAGGCATTCTGTCTTTTTTCCCTCAGCGCCGAATGATGCCATGCAGGACCAAACTCGCCGCCACCGCGTATGTTGGCAATAACATAAACACCTCCTTTTTCAATCCAGCCTATGCCAGTCAGGGAACTGTAACCGGGTCGGGTGGGACTGTTGAAACCCCCATAACCGTAGACAAGGGTGGGATTGCTGCCGTCAAGCGGCATGCCGGCCGGATGAACGATAAAGTACGGGATCTTTGTGCCGTCCTTTGAGATTGCCTCATACTGATCTACCTTAACCCCTGAGGCATCAAAGTAATCCTTCTGCTTCCTGATGGCTTTGATTTCCTTGCCGTCACCGTAATAGAGGGTTGTGGGAGTAACGGGATTGCTGAAGGTGAAGAAATACTCGTTTGACCTGTCATCGGCTCCAGCCAGGTCCACGGTGCCGAACCCCGGAACATCAACCGGTTCTGCTGACCAGTTGCCGCCTGCGTTGCGGTAGATGGTAAGCCTGCCCTGTACATTTGCCATTGTGGCTATCACTATGAAATCACGGGTCGTCATCACACCTGCAAAGCTTTCCCTCTCCCCTGGTACATAGATGGTCTGCACAACTTGCTCGCCTTCAAGAAAAGAGGGAAGGTCATAACTGACCAGTGTACCCTTCACAAAAGTCTCACCGTTGACACTCCAGTCTGATTGCAGGTAAAGAAGCATCTTCTCGCCGAACATGCCGCTTATCTCAACATCCTTCTGGATCTCAAGCATCTTCATGCCATCAGGGGTGAGCATATACATTGTCGACTCATAAAAACCCCTGCTCTCATTCAGAAATACATACTGTTTTCCGTTGACCTCGCTGCCACTTACAAATATTCCCATGTTGGTAGTGTCAGTCTGTTGGATTGTCACTGCTGATGAGGGATACTCCCCTCTGTTCCAGAGTTTAGCCACGGCCGGGTACCCCGATGAGGTCATTGTGCCGCCACCGTAATTGGTAGCGACAAGAATCCGGTTAGCGTCAACCCACGCAGCGCTGCCCTTGCTCTCGGCAACGGAAAAGCCCCCTTTAACGAACTTCTTTTCAACAGCGTCAAATTCCCTTATAACCGCCTCATCCTTGCCGCCATCAGAGAGGCGGAGCAGACAGTACCGGTTCTCAGGACCAAGCCATGTGGCTCCGCCGTAAACCCACTTCCTTCCCTCTTCCGCCGATAAAACATCAAGGTCAAGCACCGTCTCCCAGTTCTCTTTCCCTGTAAGGTAATCCTTCTTCGGCATGCGCCTCCAGAGACCTCTTTCATTCTTCTCATCCTGCCAGAGGTTATAGCTCATGTCACCGACAACTCCCGGATAAATTAACTTCTCCCTGTCATTCAGTACTTCAAGGAATCTCACGCGAAGCTCAGTGTATACCGGAAGGGTGGTCAGGGCATCGTCAGAGAGCCTGTTCTGTGCACGGGCCCAGTCGAGGGCCTTCTCGTCCTGAACCTCCTCCAGCCAGAGGAAGGGATCGTCACCAACTGAAGTTTTTGTTTTCTTTTCGCCGCAACCCGGCAAAATCAATAGTAGCATAATCAACGTAAGAAGGTTAGTTAATTGTTTCATCTCTGGAATATTTACAACTTTTTATTAGTATTCTGGTGATGGCTGCCACTATCAGCACTTCGCCGACAATAAACAACAGCCATATGTAACTTTCAGGTATATAGCTTGTTATCATTGACACAAGGCTTTCTGCTGCCTCCGGGGAATTTTTCCCCGGAAGCACATCACTCTCAATCAGCAGCCTGGTATAATCAATGAGATAAGTGTAGAGAATGATGAGCGCCGCGCCGAAAATAAGGACCCAGTCGGCCATGCTGACTTTGACCGGGTAACCTCTTTCCTGTCTGCTGACCAGGAGCAGCGCCATCATGATCATTGTCACGGAGTTCAGCACCGGGGCGAGCACCGGCCCCAACCACGATACCGGAATAAGGAAAAGGATATCCCATGTCAGGAAAGAGGCTGGCCATCCGATCAGCAATTTCAGGGCCAGATAATAGAAGATATCCCATACCCCGAAGGCAAAAAGGGCGTATAACAGCCTCTGCAGTCCGTTCCTGCCTGTCAGAATTCCGACGCCGGCCAGCATCACCAGGGTGGCAAACTCCCTGATCCATTCAATCGTCACCAGCTCCGGCGACATGAGTTTCAGGGGGAAATCAAATCCCTCAGGGTAATAGAGCTCCCTTACGTAAACAACCACGATGCCTTCCAGGAAGCCCATTGCTATTGCGAAAATGGCGAGCCAGAAGAATCTTTGCCTGTAACTGAGGTATTCGTTTCTCATTTCAGAAAATTCAGGCAGAAAATTACAAAATATAGGGAAATACTGCCTTCCTGTCCCGGGGATATTCCGGGAAATAACTCCTGTACCAGCTGTGATGCGAGAGTGCCCTGGGTACCAGGTTGCTGAAGGTCCAGACAAAGAATGAAAATGCCGGTAATGACCAGCAGAGAAGTGCATATCCGCCCCATTCAACTATTTCGCCCAGGAAGTTGGGGCATGAGACTTTTTCAAATAGGCCCCCTCGGGGTATCTGGTATCCGTCGCTGGCCCTTTTCCTCCTGAGGTGGATTAGCTTCTCATCAGATGTAAAATTGATGGCCATTCCCGTGAGGAAAACAAGCAGGCCGGCAATGAACCGGGGGTCGGTAAGCCAGTCATTATCAAAATGGGTGTGCAAAGAGCCGGTGTAGTAACCCAGAAACCCGGCATTTACAAAATTGAAGATCACAGCCATAAGTGCCACCGCAAGCGGCATCACCTTCCCTGTGGTTCTGATTCTCAGGGGATAAACTATCGAACGGTTGATGTAGTGTATGAGGTACAGCCCGGTGACGATCCAGACTGTGACGTTCTTCGGTGCATCTCCGATGACAACAAGAGTTATGAAGATAAGAGGCGCGGGAATCTCCATGATTATCCAGCCCAGCCTGTCAGGAATGGTAATGCCCCATGTTCTCTTTGAGTGCCTGCCATACGGAGCTGTCACAAAAAGCAGTACAAGGAAGATGATGAGAGCAGTGGCTGTCCAGAGCCATACAAGCAGATCAAAGGTTGATTTTTCCATCAGATATAATTGTTTTCCTTGAACCACCGGATTGTGTCTGCCATGGTCTCTTCAAAAGGACGTGATTTGTATCCGAGATCCCTGGCTGCCTTTGCCGGAGAGATGTTCCTGTGGCTCTCTTTTAAAGTATCAAGTGACATCGAGGTGTAGAGAGGGACAGCTCCTGTGACAGTGGCGTGCATATTCAGGATGACGGCACCAATGTTTGAAAGCCACCACGGCAGTGTAATCCGGGGTGCCTTACGTCCGCCCAGCCTTTCAACTGTCAGGGCCATCTCTTTAAGGCTTTTCCAGCTCCCTGAAAGAAGATAGCATTCCCCGGGTACTCCATGATCAATTGCATTGATCGCAGCAGTACATACATCCCTGACATCCACCCAGTCATATCCTCCTGGTATCAGGCTTGGATTCTGTCCTTTGAAAAACCTGATCACAGCATTGCCCAGTAGCGATGGCTGATAATCATAAGGACCTGATATGGCGGTTGGATTAAGAACCACAACCTCCAGCCCGGGGGATGAGCCCTCCATCATAATCTTCTGCCCCATTGCCTTCGAACGGTTATATGATACACAACTGTCCAGTTCAAGATCCCTGGTCTCGTCAAGTATTTCATCATGGGGAACCTGTTTGAAGGCATGGATGGAGCTGAAATGGATAATTCTACTTACTCCTTCAGATTTCGCTGCGCTGAGAAGGAGCTCACAACTGACGGCATTGACAGCCATGCATCTTTGATCTTTTTTCCTGATGCTGATACAGGCTGCCAGGTGGAACACAACAGAACATCCTTCACATAGTTTTCTGAGGTCAGCGAGACTGGTAACATCCCCTTTTACAAATTCAAGACCAAGATTCTCAAGTCCTGCCATACGGTTGTGTATCAAGACTCGGACCCTGTAACCATGGTCCAGGAGCATCCTGTACAGATTTGTGCCAACATGTCCGGATGCGCCGGTGATTGCAACTTTAATCATAAGATCGAAATTCAGTCAAAAGTAATTACCATTTTGACTTCTGAAAGAAAAAAGGCATGAACTAAACCTACCGGGAAGGTCGTTCTCCCTGCAGATCACCTCAACCTTCATGCTGTCAACAAGATTGACTGCCAGCTTATATGATGTGGAGGTGACAAAATAGAGCCAGTAGGAGGAGAGCTTTGGTGTCATTAAAGGTACAACCCATATCCTCCGCTTCAGATTCCTCACAGAGGCGAACCTCAGAAGCATCTCCCTGTAGGTCATGATATCCGGACCGCCAATGTCAACGTTACTGTCAAAGGTCTCTTCTCTCATCAGTACACCGTTGAGGAACTCCACAACATTACGGACTGCAATTGGGTGCGATTTTGTAGTCAGCCACCGAGGTGCCACCATCACCGGAAGTTTCTCTACCAGGTCACGCATTATCTCAAACGAGGCGCTCCCGGAGCCCAGTATGATTCCTGCCCGGAGGGTTGTAAGATGATATGATCCCTTTGACAGCTCATCCTCCACCGTTTTGCGTGATCCAAGGTGTTTTGACAGTGCCTCGTCGTTTACTATTCCGCTCAGATAGATCACCTGCCTGACCCCGGTGCCGTTCATCCTCTCCCTGAAATTGACTGCCGATTACATCTCCATTGTCTCAAAATTGCCCACCGAAGTCGACATGGAGTGAATAAGATAATATGCTGCATCAATATCGTCAGGGATAGCCGCAAGAGAGCTTCTGTCAAGGAAATTGGCCGTAATCACGCTCAGACGGTCTGTCCTGAACCTGGAGCTGTCAAATCTGCTGGCATCACGTACGCAGCATACTACCTCATGCCCGTTTGCAAGCAGTACCGGCAGGAGTCTTTTGGCAATATATCCGGTTGCACCGGTCAGGAGTATCTTCATTATCGAAGCTCTTTGTCAGATATTTACATCCAAGCCGGCCATAATCCATTCCATTGAGAAAATCTGGAATACAATTTGCATTCGGCCGGAGAATGTATATTTTTCTAAATTTGTTATAAATATACTTTTTTAATGATGGAAAAAATCAATTGCACACGACTCACAGTGGTCCTTTACATGACAGGACTGATAGCCCTGATGTCGTCCTGCTCTCAGCGGGCAGATCAGAAAGTTATGACGGAGGTGAAGACAATTATGTATGCCGAATTCATGCATGAGGTGAACAGCTTCTCACCTGTTCCCACAACGGAAGTTAATTTCAAGGCTGACCATCTCTTCTTCGGGGAGGATGTGACGGCGTCAGCCCTGGCGGAAGACAAGCAGCTTGCCGGTTTCCTCTCTGCAGTTGAGAAGAGCGGCAGGGGAAGGATAAAGGCGATACCGATAGTGCATGCCAAGTCAATGTCAGGCGGACCGGTAGACAGCCTCTTTTACGCCAGAATCAAAAACCTGATCATTGATGAGGTACGAAAGCAGGAAAGGGTCGACGGCATATACCTTTCGCTGCACGGAGCAATGGGAGTACAGGGCATGTTCGACCCCGAGGGTGACCTGATAACTTCCCTGAGGGAGGTCGTCGGTCCGGATGTGCCGATAGCAGTTACCTTCGACCTTCATGCCAATGTGACAAAGCGCAGGGCGGAGAATGCAGATATAATTGTTGGCTATCACACCAACCCCCACAGAGACCACTTCAAGATTGCCTTCCGGGCCGGTGACCTGCTGATACGAACGGTCTTTGACGAGATTGAACCGGTGATGGTGGTTAACAAGATGAAACTGCTGAAGGGCGGCGGCATCAATATAGACTTCCTTCCTCCATTCAAAAAGATATTTGCTGCGATGAAGAAAATGGAGAAGCAGGAGGGGGTTCTTTCAGTCTCCTTCTTCCCCGTACATATATGGATTGATGAGCCTGAACTGGGTTACAGCACAATCGGGATTACGGATGGAAAGCCTGACCTGGCAGCCAGTCTGGCTGATGAGATCTCGGAGATGGCATGGGCTGTGCGTGATGTGCCGCAGCCTGAAGGCAACACCCCCGACGAGGCAGTGGCAATCGCCCGAGAAAAGAAAATTGCACGTGCATTGGGTACCCTGGTATTCTGCGATGTATCTGACGCCGTGGGTACTGGTACCCCGGGAGAGAGCACATGGATACTCAGGGCTCTTACGGAGAACGGGAGCGAACTGACCTCCTATGTTGCACTGCGCGACGAGAAGGCAGCAAGCGAAGCATGGAACAGTAAAATTGGCGATGAGGTGACCCTCACGGTGGGAGGCAACATAGACACTGTCTACAACCAGCCCTTCACCTTCACCGGAATTGTGACCTTCAAACAGGAGGCCTCCTACGGAAAGACCGTCATAATTAAACATAACGGCATCCACCTCATCCTCTCCGAACTGCCCATGGCATCAAGGAAGCCATCCGACTTCAAGGAGCTGGGCCTCTCAATATGGAAGGCAGATATAGTGGTGGTCAAAAACCTCTTCCCGTTCCGCTATAACTATCTCCTCTATAACAGGAAGACGGTCAATGTCATTTCACCCGGACTGAGCAACACTGATCCGTTTGCCCTGAATTACGTGAACATACCAAGACCTGTCTATCCTCTGGATAAGATTGACAGCTGGAGATAACTGTCTGGCAAAGTGTCAGAAAACGAAGGGAATGAGCATTTTGGTTCGGGTCATGTAGTCACTGTAACTACTGCCGAAGTATTCAAGGCATTCCCTCTCATCATGTTTTGCGGTGAGCCAGAAGAGCCATGATGCAAATAATGCAACCGGCAGCGTGACGGCAAGCGGATGCTTGAGCCAGATGCCCCACACAAGCAGAAGCAGCGAGGAGTACATTGGGTGTCGTATGTACCTGAAGATGCCTGAGGTAACCAGTTCAGTGGTCTTCTCGAACCTGAAAAGCTTCTCGTCAACCCTTACGATGCCCCGTTTCCTGGCCTGACTCAGCCGGACTGCCGCTTCCGTAACAAACCATGCCGAGATGATCAGCAGCACCCAGGAAACGATCTGATTCACTGCACAAGGCTCCTTGAACCAGTGTCCGTAATTGATGACAAAAAGGACTAATATGCACTCCCATCCGAAGAATCTGGTGTACCCGTGTCTCCGGGGTTCGAACAGGTTCTTCTTCGAGAAGAATATCACCGGCAGGCTCAGGGCAATGAAAAGGATTACCTTGTCCATTTCAGATTACCATCAAAACTGTAAGTAACCCCTTTCTCAGTCTCCATTGAAACACTGTTGCCACGGTATGCCAGGGCCAGTGGTGCACCTGAAAGCGACTTAACCGTAATCAGGCCGGCTACACCTTCATTCCACTCTATTGAAACCTCAAAATTTCCCCTGGCTTTCAGTCCTGATACTTTTCCTTCAGGCCATGCCCGTGGCAGTGCCGGGAGTATCCTCACCACGCTGTTGTGGCTCTGCAGAAGCATCTCAGCAATACCAGCAGTACCCCCGAAGTTTCCGTCGATCTGGAACGGCGGATGGGTATCGAACAGGTTCGGCAGGGTCGATTTCTCAAGCAGTTGTCTCAGGTGTTTGTATGCCTCATCTCCGTCAAGGAGGCGTGCGTAGAAGTTTATTATCCACGCCCTGCTCCAGCCGGTATGGCCTCCTCCGCTCTCAAGGCGCCTCTCCAGGGTCCTGCGGGCTGCGGCAAAAAGCTCAGGTGTCTCAGGCGTTATCTGTGTCCCCGGGTGCAGCCCGAGGAGATGCGACATATGGCGGTGACCAGGCTCAGCCTCTTCGTACTCTTGAATCCATTCCATTATGGTCCCGTTCGTGGCAACCCTGTCAGGCGGCACCCTGTCAAGGATTCCATCCAGGCCCGCGGCCCACTCACTGTCAGTACCAAGAATGCTGGCAGCCTTCTGACAGTTGACAAGTACCTCCCTGATGATCTGGTTGTCCATCGTTGGAGCATAGGTCAGTTTGAACTCCCTGCCCGAGACGGGATCAATGTAACTGTTCTCAGGCGAGTAGGAGGGGACGGTGACCAGGTTGCCCTCCTTGTCTTCAATCAGAAACGTTGAAATGAAACCGGCAGCGCCCTTCATCAGCGGATATGCCCTATCACGGAGATAGACTGTGTCAAGTGTAAACTCATAGTGTTCCCACAGCGGAAGGGTCATCCATGCTCCTCCCAGCGGGAACATTCCCCAGTAGACTCCGTCAAGCACTGCGGTCTTGCCGAAGACATCCGTTGTGTGATGCATTGCCCACCCCTTCGCACCATACATTTCCCTTGCGGTTACCCCGCCAGGTACCGTAAGCTCCTCCATGAAACGGATAAGCGGCTCAGCGGTCTCGCTGAGGTTGCAGACCTCGGCAGGCCAGTAGTTCATCTGCAGGTTGATGTTTGTGTGATAGTCGGAGTTCCAGGGGGCAAGCATATCCTTGTTCCAGATACCCTGCAGGTTGGCAGGCAACTGCGCTGAGCCCCGTGATGAACCCATCAGCAGGTAACGACCGTACTGAAAATAAGTGGAAATCAGTCGCGGATCATCCGCCCCGGCCTGAAATCTTCTCAACCGCTCATCTGTGGGCATGGTGTCAGCAGAGCGGTCGCCGCCGAGCGACAGGCTAACGCGGTTGAACATTCCTCTGTGCTCTGTGATGTGTGATTCCCTCAGTAGCTTGAATGATTTCCATGAGGCTGCACTGATTGCCTCCATGCATCGCTTGCGCGGGTCAATCGTCCGGTCCAGGTCGAGACCGTCAAGATTGTAGTCGGTGCAGGCGTTGAAGAACAATACCATCTCAGTGCCACCGGTATACAGCATGACGCTGTCCGCCGGGGTGAGTGTCCCGTCACAGCTCATAACCATAAGTGAGGCATAGAACTTCATGTGCTGACCAGCCGGTCCAAGGATGGGATCTTCATGGTCAACCACCTGGCCATCCATGTCAATCCGGTTCTCAGTGACCGTGATTACAGCATCTTGCGGCCGTTGCAATGAGAGCGACATGTCAAGCCCGCCCTCTTTCTCCGATTTCATCGAGATGACCATGATATCATCGGGCACTGAAGAGTAAACCTCGTACTCAACCCGGCCGCCGTTCCTCTCAAAGCTGACCCTGGCAATGCCCGTTTCAATATCCAGCTCACGCCGGTAATCAGTGATTGTATTAGTGGTGTCCGTAAAATGAAAGTAAATATCCCCGAGTGTCTGGTATGACCCTGTCTTAACCGGTATGCCTGAAAGATGCTTCTCGGCAAGCTCATAAGCCTCCGGGATCTTTCCCTCAAGGATCAGTTTCCTTATCTGAGGAAGATTCTCCAACGCACCCGGGTTGTTATTGGGGATGTTTATGCCTCCCCAGAGAGACTCCTCATTCACCTGCAGCCTCTCAACGGAGGGATTGCCGAAGAGCATGCCGCCGAGGCGTCCGTTCCCGACCGGTAGCGCTTCAGTCCACTCAGCCGCAGGTTTGTCATACCACATGACGTATTCCCTGCCGGACCTTCGCTGAGGTCCGCATCCTGAAAAAAGTACAGAAACAGCTGCTGTCAGCAGCAGGATTTGTGAATATTTGCTTCGGTTCATGGCTTTCTGGTTCTATGATGTCAGATCCTGCTGACAGCCGTTTTGCAAAGGTGGCATTAATTCCGTTCATGATATAAACAGGGGTTGGCTTAGTAAGATAATGGCCCGGAGTTGCTTACGAAAGCTATCCGTCGGCCGTCGGGTGACCAGCTCGGCACGTTGATGGAGCCCTGGCCTCCGTAAAGATAGGCGATTACTATGGGAGTACCTCCGTCTGCCGGCATTTTCCTGATATACACATGTTTGTAAAATGGGTGATCATCGGCCTTAACCTCAGGAAGGAAGGATAGGAAGACTATTTGTTTCCCGTCCGGTGAGAGGTGCGGGAACCAGTCATTGTACCTGTCAAAAGTAAGCTGCTCCTGCTCCGATCCGTCGGGTTTCATTCTCCAGAGCTGCATGGTTCCTGTTCGTGCCGAGTTGAAATAGATATACCTTCCGTCAGGTGAATACTCCGAACCGTCATCCAGCCCGGGTGCATCGGTAAGCCTTATCTCCTTCTTCTTCTTAACGGAGACTTTGTAGATATCATAGTTACCGCCTCGCTCCGCAGTATAAGTCAGGTACCTGTCGTCAGGTGACCAGCCATGCAGGTAGGAGGGACCCTTCGCTGTGATGCGTACCGGTGTGCCTCCACCCACTGGCATTGTAAAGATGATTGATTTGTTATCCTCCTCTGCAACGTGATTGCTGATACCCAGCATCTTGCCGTCGAAAGAGAGCACATGGTCATTGTTGTTGCCTGTGGCAAAGTCTGAGTTGATCAGTTCCGGCTTGCCGGTCGCCAGATCAAACCTGTAAAGAAATCCCTCGCTGTTGTAGATCAGGTATTTGCCGTCCTGCATCCAGTTGGGGGCCTGTATGGAATTGGGAGCCTGATAAATGACTTTCCGGATGCCGGTTTCAACATCCATGATCTCAAGATTGCTCCCAAGGTAGTCGCGGTATGGCACGAAATCATCCTTCGCAGGCCTGATGATCCTCACATTGGTGAATCTGGCGCTCTCTGTGACGGTGTTGTCGTGGGAACAGATGAAGAGTCCTGCATAGACGTCACCTGTCAGCAATGGCTGCCTGATCATCACGGTGTCAAATGGCTTACCCCTTTCTGCGGCAGAAAAGATAAAGATGTCACCTTTCCTTTCAAACTGAATTATATCCGGTGCTGCCAGGGGTGATCTGCGCTCGGAAGTCACAGCTCCCTTAACACTACGGTATTGCAGTGAGGTAAGGCCGTCACCGTGCACTGTGCCGCTCACATGCGGTGAGCCTGTTTCAAGGTTTTGCCGGATCATCCACCCGGCCTTCCGGTGCTCATGACTGCCCTCGCCAATGAAAGTGATATCAGCCTGAAGGATGAAGTCACCGCTGAGCTTATTCCATGCAAAATGTAACTGATCCTCGCCGAACCAGATGTTGTCACCGGATCCGGTCAGCAGGTATTCCTGGGTCTGCTGAACAAATTGAAGGTCACCCTTCAGGGCGCATGAGCCAACGTCACCCTGACCTTCAAATATATTCGCTGAATAATCCTGTGCGTAAGATCCGTAGACTGATAAAAGAGATGCTGCCAGCACTGTAATTAGATATTTGATTGATTTCATTTACCTGTTGATGAGGTTTATAAATAAATCTCCTTGCGCCTGTACAATCTGATGGCGGTGAATGACAAGAGCAATGACAAACCGCCAAAATAGATTACAGAGATGAACTCGAGCCTGTAATCCGGGGCCAGCGTATCCATACCGACGAACTTGTAAGGAGTTGCATAACCTATGAATGACAGGCCATCCGTGATGTTCGATATTGTGAAGATGAAATAAAGGATAAGTACCAGCCCGATGCTGAGGGTGGTGATCGGTCTTGCTCTCCTCACCAGTGTCGACATGAACAGTCCAAGAGATGCAAAAAACATATTGAGAAGAAGGGTATAGACCGACATGACAATAAAGGCATCTGTACTGAACGGTTCTCTCTTGACGGTCACCAGTGTAATGTATCCCGCAATTGCTGTCACAATATTAATAACTGCAACATTCAGGAACACAACTGCGGCCTTGCTGTAGAAGACTTCGCCGCGTGTCAGGGGCCAGGCAAGCAGGAATTCTGCCGTCTTGTTGTATTCCTCTTTAAGCAGGATGCCGGATGAGAGCACGATAGAATAGATGCTGCCGAGGACAAGCATATAGATAACATTGTTGGCTGAATAAAAGCCCAATACCGAAAACAGATCGTCTACGTCCGATATGCCTTTGAACTGCAGGGTGCCCTCCGGGATGATGCTGATCATTGCAAGTATCTTCTGGTTGTTCTCCAGGAAGACTCCGTAAAAAGACATTGTGAGCGCTGTGAGGGCGGTTATTACTGAAGTCCAGATCAAGAGGCTCACCGCGTTGCTCCTTAATTCCCTCATAAACAGATTTTTGTTCATCATGCTCTCCACCGGTTAGTTGTAGTAGTGCATGAAAATCTCTTCAAGCGACGGTTCCTCTACTGTCATGTCAGCGATCTTCCTGTTGCTGAGCCTTGAAAGGAGCTGGTTGATATCTCCGGAATAAAGGAATCTTACACTCCTGCCTGAAACGAGTGGAGTACCCTCAATCCCAGGCAATTCTGTGAGGGAGTTCTCCTCCGCGCTTCCGAATTCGATGAAAATTTTCCTCAGCTGCCTCTTTCTGAGTGTCTCTATCTCTTCCACTTTGATAATCCTGCCCTCTCTGATGATTGCCACCCGCTTGCAGAGCATCTGCACATCGCTGAGAGTGTGAGACGAATAGAATACTGTCATACCATTGCGGTTCTCCGATCTCAACAGCTCAAAGAATCTGGCTTGCATCAGCGGATCAAGCCCCATGGTAGGTTCATCAACTATAAGAAGCCGCGGTTCATGCAGCAGGCTCTGGATAATTGAAATTTTTTTCCTGTTCCCCATGGAGAGATCGCCAATCTTCCTCTTAAGGTCTACCTCAAACAGCTCTGTCAACTCATTGATTCGCCTCTCATTGCCGTCAGGGCTGAAAAACCTGCCGCAATACCTGAGAAATTCCCCGGCCTCCATATGCGGGTAAGCATTGGCATCGGAGGGAACGTATCCCGTGATGTATTTGATCTTCCTGGAATCCCTGACCACATCCATGCCCATTATGCGGGCATTGCCGGCAGTTGGGAAGAGCATGTTAAGCAAAACCCTGATAGTAGTCGATTTGCCGGCTCCGTTGTGACCGATGAAGCCAAATATTTCTCCATCATTGACCTGGAGGCTTACCTCTTCAATTCCCCTGTCCCGACCGTAGGTCTTGGTAAGGCTGGCGATGTCAATTGCCGGATTGCTCATACAAGATCACACGCTTCCTCCGGCATCCACTTTGCATCACGTCCTTCCCACTTGATGTTGCACCCAATGGGATTGGTCACGGGTACTGTTATCTCCCTGCCAGAAGTCAGCTCATCAAGGGCCCTGTCAAGGTCATTGACGGTCATGCGCGTGGTGTCGCGGGGTGAGTCAACACCCCTGCCGGTATAAACCAACTGTCTGTCACGATTGAAGACGAAGAAGTGAGGCGTCTTCAGTGCCCCGTATTCCTTCACCACCGTCTGATCCCTGTCATACAGGTATTTCCACGGAAAGTTATGCTCCTTCATTCGATTGACCATGTTGGGGAAACTGTCCTCTTCATAGGTGTGCTCACTGTTGGAGTTGATGCCAACGAAAGCTACACCTGCATCACGGTACTTCTCCGCCGTGGCCCTTGTCACCTCGTCAGAGCCGATTACATAAGGACAGTGGTTGCAGGTGAAGAATACCACCAGGTACGGGTGATTATCAAAGTCTGACAGGCTGTATTCCCTGCCGTCGGTGGAGGGAAGCCTGAAATCGGGGGCCTTCCCGCCCGGCTGAAGTGTATAGCTCATATCTTTCTGTTTTGATTATCAGTTTTCATTTCTCACAAAGAGGATGCTCGGAACAGGTCGTTCAATTTTTCCTGATGGTCTGTTCACCACTCCGTTGATGCCCTGACCGTCAACAACCATCGTCGTTGATCCTCCGCCGTCAAGGTTGAGTGCATCGGTGCATCCAAGACTGTGCGCCAGGGCACGAAGCTCAAACAGGCTCATCCCGTCGGCATAACCTGGCTGCCTGCCGTCAACCACCACGAAAAGCAGATGCCTGTTGCCGGTGATACCAACCATGGTACGCGGATGGCGATTGGTGTTGAAGTTTATGCTGTCAAGTGGCATATCCGTTCTGTCATCTATCAGCAGGGGACCGCTGACAATGGCATCTTCGGCGTTGACGACACCTGCATCTTCTCTCTCCGGCCCCCACAGCGATATGTCTGAGGCTTCCCCGTCAGCAGTGAAGAGTCCGGTGGCTCTTATGCCGAACTCCTTTTCGTCGGTTGTGGCAACAATGCTGTCATCAACCTTCACATAATGAACGTTGTAACCCTCCTCCATGTTGAAGAAAGTGGCGTTGACTGCCACAATGGCCTTCTCCTGCACGGCGAAGGCACTCGTCACCAGCGGCGGACCAGCTACTGCAACACCCAGCTCAAACGTTCCCTCTGCAGTGTCAATATCCACCACATAAATTGCCTGAGATGAATTGAAAAGGTTGGTTACGGCTGATCTGAGAGTTATGCCTTCCGAGACAGACATTGACTCCCATTTCATTTCCTTCAACCCGCTGAAATCGCTGCCGGACTGTCCGTATACCAGGCTGACGGTCAGTAAAAAGCTCAATATCATTATGTTCCTTTTCATGTATTCTTTTTTTATCCTTAAAATTGAATATCTATATGCAACTGGTTACATCACTAAAGGTTACATTATATGAACACAGATCGATCATTAAAGTTAACAGCTTTTTTCCGTCTGGCAGCATGGTCTTTTATATGGCTCCTGACGGAAACCGTTACGCATGTTGTGCGACTGCCTTCATGATCCGCAGTTCCTGACTATTGAGCGATTGTCGGAATTATTTTGCCTGCTTATGCGTGCTTCAATATGAGGAAAATTGTATATCCGAGGTAAAACAGCAGCAGCAACGCTGCCTCCCACCTGTCTAGCCTGTGCTTCCGCCATGACACAAGATTGATGAAGAGAACAATTGTTCCTCCGGCCAGGATGTAGAAGTCGATGTCAAAGATGGGATTGTATTTGATCGGACTGACCACCGAGACCAATCCGCCGATCAGCAGCAGGTTAAAAATATTTGAACCGACGATATTGCCCACTGCTATGTCGGCATTCTTTCTGATGGCGGCTACAACAGATGTTGCAAGCTCAGGCAGTGATGTGCCGGCAGCGATGATGGTCAGCCCTATGACCTTTTCACTTACCCCCATCTCCTTGGCAATTTCAACGGCATTGTCCAGCACCAGTTTGCCCCCTGCGACAAGCCCTGCAAGCCCGAGAATGATAAAAGCTATCATCTTGAAAAGAGGACCCGAAGGCTTATGTCCGGTCTCCTCAGGCTTGTACTCCTTTATCTGCCTGTAGATGTAGTACTGGAACAATGCGAAGAGTCCCAGAAGGATAAAACTGTCAACTCTTCCGAGCAAATAACCTCCCCCAGGAGAAGGGATGTGTACCATAATGTAAAACACTACCAGTGCAGCAAGCGACATTGGAATCTCCTTCCAGACAGTACTTAACTGCACTTTCAGAGGAAGGATAACCCCTGCAATACCCAGTATGATGAAAAGATTGAAGTTATTGCTGCCCAGGATGTTCCCGAAAAAAATATCATGGTGGTCGTTGGTCGAAGCAAAGAGGTTGACCACCAGCTCGGGGGCTGAGGTGCCGAAGGCAACCACGGTCAACCCGATAGTCAGATCAGAGATTTTGAATTTCCTTGCGAGCGAGGAGGCTCCGCTAACCAGCCATTCAGCTCCTGCAATCAGCAATGCCAGCCCGCCCAGTAACAGAATTATCTGAAGTGTCATGCCGTAAAAATAGTATAAAATCAATTTGGCCTGTTCAGTCGTGCCGGTCGGGTTTGCTCAATTATGAATTGAATGTTCAGTGGCGAATGGCACCGGCTTCACTAATCCAGCCAGTTATTCTTTCTGAGCAGTGTCAGTCCGGTTTTTATAATAGCATCCAGGTTTTCAGGCGGCCTGTTGAAGAGCCCGACATAGAGCAGGTTCTTTTCCGGTATTGAGAAATAAAATGCCCTGAATCCGCCCTGGTCGCCGGTATGATAAACCATCCTTACCCCGAAGGTGTTGGACTCACCAAGCACCTGCTCCTCGCCGATGAACCAGCTGTAGCCGATAAAGGGAGAATAAGCCCCGGCCCATTTCTCCGGATGACAGATTGTCGTCGACTTTTGCGTGAGTTCCCTGCTGAGAAACAGGTTCTGACCAAGAGCTTTCCCATATAGGGTAAGCTCCGTCAGGGAACTCCATACACCTCCGTTGCCCGCGGCCGGAAAGGTCGGGAACTCACCGTAATCAGACTCCACCCACACTCCGTTCACAAGCTCATAAGCGTGCGCCACGCCCTCTTCAGGATGGGGACCGTCAGTGATGGTACTGGTGCCCATACCGGCAGGAGCGAAGATCCTCTCAGCAATGAACTGCTGCCACTTCTGACCGCTCACCTTCTCAATGATGAGTGCCAGACCATTGAAGGCAGGATTGGAATAGTCATAATTCTCCCCCGGTGAAAAGACCAGCTTCTCAGCCTGCATAACCGGTGCAAAATTCTCATAATCCTTGGCAGTGATGAAGTAGTCCGGATTTTCGCTTACGGGCCTGTTGTCAGGCAGTCCAGAGGTATGAGTGAGGAGATGGGTGATCTTCACGGCATCTGCTATCTCCCTGCTTTTAAATTCCGGGAAATATTTACCAATCGGATCGGACAGGGAGAGCTTGCCCTCCTCCTGCAGTATCAGTATCCCGTTGGCAACAAAGGTTTTGGATATGGACCCGAGGTTGAAGAGTGTGTTCGGGGTGATCTCCTCCCTGGTATCCATATCGGCCAGGCCGACGCATTTCGTGTAAACAATGCTGTCACCCTTCATGACAAGGAGCGCCCCTCCGGGCTCATCAGCCCTGAATTCGGCTGTAAGCAATGAATCAAATCCGGTAAACATATTATTTCCCGATTGTTTTGTTGAACATGAAGCCAGCAGCAGGCAGGCTGAAAGTATTACTGCTATTCTCATTTTTCTGAATTATTTGATGCAAACGCAATGCTGAATGCCTGGATTCTCGGAGTGGCCTCAGGAGTGAGGGTGAATCCGACCGTGATGCTGCCACTTTTCCCTTCCATTACGACAGAACCCCTGAGGCTGTTTTCAGGGATTATCTCCCTGATATTTATGATCTCCCCGGCTTCTTTGAAGATCTCGGCCGCACGGGCCCGCACCTCCTCAATGGCGAAGTCAATAAAGAAATTGTCGGCAAAGATGGATTCATGCCCGGTCACATCCCATCCGGGCAATATCCGGACCAGTTCATTCATCCTTGTGCGTAGGATTTCCGACACTTCGGGCTTACGGGGCTCCATTTCCCGCGTGTCAATAATCAGGTCCAAAACCTTCTGGTTGACGGCCCAGGTTGAACCGTAAGTCCGGTTACTGAAAGCAACGACACCGATCCCGTAGCCTGGCATAATAGTCCAGTTGCTGCCGAATCCCGGCAGCCCGCCGTTGTGATATATCTTTACCCTGCCCTTGCAATCTGCTGACCATCTGAGGCCATATCCGTAGGCAGTTATCTCATGGCAGTCCGGCCCGCCGGAGTACAGATTGCTGCTGCTATAGTCTACACCTGATGACGGTGAGTGCATCTCTCTCAGGGTGCTTCGTTTCACCGGACCGGTATCCGGTGTGTCACCGGGAGGCCAGGCGGAGAGGTGCATGATGGCATAGCGGGCAAAGTCACTAACCGTTGAGATCAATCCTCCCATGGCCCCAAAGGGACCATCATGCAATAACTCCTCTTCGCTCCATTCACCGTTGCGATACCTGTATCCGTGTGCCATGACACCGTCCGGCAGCTCATCATACTCCCAGACAGTACTGGTCATACCCAGCGGTTTGAAGATGTTTGCAGCGATGTAATCCTGGTATGACTCTCCGGAGACAGCCCTTATTACCTTTCCCAGCAGAGTGTATCCCAGATTGCTGTATTCATAGGTGATACCCGGGACATTTGACATTGTAACACCACCGGTTAAAATTGCATTGAGCTCATCCTCAGTCGTTTCAAGCTGCCTGTCGGCCCATGGATCATCCTGCGGTAATCCTCCTGTGTGTAAGCAAATGCCTTATTGTAAGAACCGGTGCATCGGATGTCAGGTATTTGGGGTCCTTCAGCTCCGGCAGATATTTCTGAACCGGATCATCAAGACCCAGTTTCCCCTCCTCACGCAGCTTGACTATGGCCAGAGCTGTGAAACTCTTGGTCATCGATGCTGCCCGGAAGGCGGTGGAGGAATTGACGGGTGTGCTATCGACCAGGCTGGAGTAACCGTAGCAACCCGTATAGACGAGCGAGGTATCGATGATGATTCCGTAGCTGACACCCGGAAGATTGTTTTCCGCTGCAAAGGCGCGGTAGAGAGAGTCAATGGCTTCAGTCAGCCCGCCGGGACCTTCTGCTGAAAGATGTTTCCGTCATGGGGCAGGATTGCAGTGACTCCCGTTTTTACAGAGTCGCCTTCCTTCAATGTGACCTGGCCCACCTTCACGCCGGGCACATCCGTGATTGCATTGTAACTGCCGGTACGCAGTATGCCAATCTCTATTCCGTAGTCTCTTGCTCTTTTCATTTGGGCATCAGTGTTTTGGCAGTTGAGGAAAGGCAGTGCCAGTGCCAGTGCAATCAGAGACGCAGCCCTGATAAAGTTCTTTCTGCTCTTCACGGACCTTTAGTCTATTGATTTTCCGTCCGGTCAAACACCTTTTTCCCGCCTACCCAGGTCTGTTGTGCCTTCACATCCCTTATCTCCACAGGGTCGATGGCGGTGATGTCGCGGTCAAACACAACGAAATCGGCCAGTTTCCCGGGCTCAAGCGTGCCTTTCAGATCCTCCTCGAATGAGGCATAGGCAGCATTGATTGTATATGCCCTCAGCGCCTCCTCAACAGTTATCTTCTGTTCGGGTACCCATCCATCCGGATTCTTTCCGTCAAGGGTTCTGCGCGTTACTGCACCGTATATCCCTTCCAGGGGAGTGGCCGGGGCAACGAACCAGTCACTTCCGAAAGCAAGTGCGGCCCCGCTGTCGAGGAGCGACCTGAATGCGTATGTGGTCTTCACCCGTTCCGGACCGATATATTCCTCCGCCCACCGTCCGTCATCTATTGCATGGTATGGCTGCATGCTGGCAATCACCTTCAGCTTCCCGTACCGCTCAATATCTGCGGGTGCGATATGCTGCGAGTGTTCGATCCTGAAACGCCTGTCGCGCTCCCCGTTTTCGGCCGCCACCCTTTCATAAGTGTTGAGCAGGAAATTGATAGCACGGTCACCGATAGCATGTATGACTACCTGCAGACCGGCCTTGTCTGACTCCGATATCCACCTGTAGAGATCCTCCTCACTGTTCACAAATAGGCCAGTGTCAGTCTGAAGATCGGTGTAAGGTTCAATGAATGCAGCAGTGTGCGAGCCCAGCGAGCCATCGACAAACCCTTTAACGCCGCCGGTACGTATCCACCTGTCACCGCTGCCGTCACGTTCAATCTGCTTCTTCATATCCTTCCACCTGCTGATGGTCTGCAGATAATAGATGCGGGTTATCTGTCCGCCCCTTGCACGTACCCTTTCCAGAGCATTGGCATAAGCGGCAGCATCAACTGCATGAGCAGATGTAACTCCGTTTGAGGCCAGGTAATGCATCGCGGCTAAAATAGCCTTGTCAACCTCCTCTTCGGACTGTTCCGGAATTTTAACAGATATCAGATCCATCGCATTGTCCTTGAAGATGCCTGTTGGTTCGCCTCGACTGTCACGCGTGATTGTCCCGCCGGAGACATCCTTTACCTTTCCATCTACACCAGCCAGCTTCATTGCCAGTGAGTTGGCCAGTGCCATGTGCCCGTCAAGCCGCGAAACGAATACCGGATTATCCGGTGTGACTGAGTCAATCCAACTCCTTTGGGGCAGGGTCTCCCAGGCCATCCCGTCCCAGTCGCCCCCGAGAATCCATGTCCCGGGCTTCAGGGTTGCGGCATATTCCTTTATACGTTTGATGAACTCCTCAGGGGTGGAGGCATCTCTCAGCTGCACTGAGGCAAGGTTCAATCCGCCCTGAAGCAGATGAAGGTGGGAATCAATGAAGCCCGGAGTAACAAACCTGCCCCCCAGGTCAATGACTGTGCCGTCACCGGATTTGTATTTCATCACCTCTTCATTGCTGCCAACCGCAATAATGGTGTCACCTGACACTGCCATTGCCTCAGCATAGGGTTGCTCCCCATTCCCGGTCCAGATCCTGGCATTGGTAATAATCATATCAGCTGGTTGTTTTGAATTGTTGCATGACACGCCCGTCATCGCAAGGGTGAGGAGCGCAATAAGGCAAAGTTTCTTCATATAGCTGTAAATTAAATCAGGCTTCCTGTTCCGGTTCATTGGTATCAGTAAATTCCCTCACAAGAGGCATTGCCTTCTCAATGTCTGTCTCAAGAATATAGAGGTCGAGAACTGAGGGGGCAGCCCCGATGTAACCAAGGCCCGAGTCATTCTTGATGAGCCCCTTGATGCCAGCCTCTTCCAGCATCTTCAGAAGAAGAAGGGCTGTGGGCTCGGAACCAGTGAATACCTTGATGAGATTTTCTTCGTTTTCCATATCGTCTTTTTTTACCGGTTTATCCGGGTAGAGCGTTCCTCCCTTGGTGAGCCAGGAAATGCCAAAGGCAACCAGCGTCACCGTCTCGGCAATCAGAACAATTCCCGAGTCGGAATTGATCCCGTCGAAGAAGAGGAAAAACAGCTCGATGGAGGCCAGGGCTTCGAGCATAATGATGCCGCAAGCCCGGTAGACCAGGTTTCTTTTTCTCTTCATCTCAGTGGGATGTTCCTCACCGCGCGTGAATAGGAAAATTGAAATCAGGGCAAGTATTACAAGGAAACAGGCGGCAGAACTGAAATGAACCCACGCAACCCAGTCCCATGAACCATCCTCCACGGTAGGGAAAAATGCCACCCCGAGTGCAAAGAGGCCTGCCAGATCAGCGGAAATCTCATCCCATCTGTCATAGCCCTTGTAAAAGAAGAGGAAGAGGGCTATTGCGCAGATGGAACCGACAAAGATATCTCGCATGCCGGTGTAATAATAGACGCTCATGTTGGTGAGCGGTCTTTCACCGTCAAATATGACAATGTGACCGAGCACCAGCACGAAAGGCAGAAGGATTCCAATCCATCCGATTGCCTTGCGCAGGGAAAGATACGAATGGATCTGTGCCGAGTGGTCTCTTTTGATTTCCATAATCAACATTCTGACAGGAAGCCTGCCAGGGCCGGGTTGCGACTTGGCGCCGGCCTGCTTTGCACCGTTAAAGTACTACAAATATCCCTTATATCAAAAATCCCGGGAGAGTGACTCCGGGATCAGTAATATTAAATTATTATTCCGACCTGGTTTCAACAATTCAACTGATGATACTTTCTGATGCCTGCCACTACCTTTTCAGTGTTGTTCCCTGATAAGATTCATCATGTCGGTGTGGTGATATACCCTGAAACCCTTCTCGTCATTCTTCGCTGCAGCCACCATTGCCTTTGCCACATCAAGACCTTTTATTGGCTTGTACTTCGCGGGAAACAGGAATGAGAGAGGAGCCATCATGACCTGGGCGATCGCCTCGGCCGGGCGCGACTCATTCCGCTTGCCCATCAGCATCGAGGGGCGGAAAACGGAGACTGACGGTATACCCGTTGCTGCAATTGCATCTTCGGCATCGCCCTTGAACTTAAGGTAAAAATTGCCGGTCTTTGATGAAGCCCCGACCGAGGATACCATCAGATACCGTCCGCAACCCGTTTCATGGCAGTGACGGGCTGCATTCACCGGTATGTCATGGTCAACCTTACGGTAGGCAGCCATGTCGCCCTTAACCTTTTTCCTGGTGGTGCCTACGGCACAGAAGAGAGCAAAGCTGCCTTCGACTGCCGACCTGAATGCATCCTGGTCTTCAAAGTCGATGACCCTGACTTCGGCTCCCTGCGGCACCCGGTCAGGCATTCGCCTTGCAATTATTCTGACCGCATTGAAATAGCCATCCCGTGTGAGGAGTTCAACGAGGTGACTTTCTATCAGGCCGGTGGCGCCTATGACTGTTGCTGTTCTTGTGACCATGCGTATCTGTTGTTAAAGTACCAAAGATAACTATTATGCCCGTGCATGCACTGCCTGCGGGCTAATCAGCTGCCTGCCCTTCTTATTTTCCTTCCCTGTAATTCAGGGTTGCTGCCATGGAAACTTGTACCTTATCCCCTGGAAACCCTGTATTTACTTTTCGCTCTTACGGAAATGAACGAGGAACAGCTCTTCGAGTTTTGCCTTATTTCGGATGAATTGTTAATGAATTCACTGATGTCTTAGGTTTGGTTTTTCCAATTCCGTGGATCACCCGTCAGAAAGTCAACCAGGGTGTGGCATAGTCCAGGGCCGAAGTCTCTGGTTTTGTAAGATTATCTCCGGTATATTTTTACATAGTCAATATCATGATACTGCGGGAAGACCGTGGTAGAGTCCGGATTACCCGGCCACCTGCCTCCGACGGCGGTGTTAAGTATCAGGTAGTGTGGTGTGTGAGGTATGCCGGAGGTGGTGGAGTGAATAAGTTGGTCATCAATGTACCATCTCATCGAATCCGGTTCCCACTCGAGGGCATAGACGTGGAAATCAGCAGTATAATCAATGTTGCTGCGCCAGGTGCCGGAGCTTGTTTTCTTCTGGCCGTCAAAGGTGTAATAATGCAGGGTGCCGTAGACAACACCGGGCTCGTGCCCGAGAAATTCCATGATGTCAATCTCACTGTACCAGGGGCGTGCCTCGGGTATCATCGACTCTTTACCATTGGCCACCGCCTCTGCCATGATGTATTCCATCTGCCAATCGCGGTTCTGCGGATAGAGCCAGTGAGCGGGCTACATGCCCTGTCCGCCGGGTAGCTTTGCCCGGATATAGCAACGGCCGTGGACAGGCGCACACTTGCCCCTGGTATCAAGCCTGCCGCTGGTGTACACCTGTGAACCGTATTTTCTCTGGCTGCTCCTGATTCTGAGAAGGCCGTTTTCCACGTAAACCTCTTCAGGGATATAATACTGAAGCTCGTTGTGCTTGCTTGTCTCTCTCATGAGGACATTCCATTTGCTTGTGTCAAGCTGGTTGCCGTCGAAATCGTCGTACCACACTAACCCAAGGCAGTGCTTTTCATAGCATTGTCCGTGTTATGCTTAGACATATTTTAATTTATTGAGATCAACTCAAGCACTTCAGTAGTCCCGACTACTTCTTCCTTTATCATACCTATGCCTGATGCATAATATTTATATTCAAGTGGAGCTGTTGGTTCGAGGGCATTCCAGTCAGCGGTTTTGATACAATCAGTGAAAGTCC
>DZBJ01000174.1 GCA_022736275.1 Rikenella microfusus
ATCCAATCGAAGACTGGTATTTTCCGGTCAATACAGTCAAGCCGTCCTTCAAACGTACTGTATCAGTGATACCCATTGTTGCAATACAATGCTGCCTGTAGGAGTCATCCGATTCCAGCTGTAAAACAGCACGCTGCAGACTTTTGAGAACGCTGACACCATAGGCTTTTTCTGCAATTACAAGCGCCTCTGAAGGAATTGCCCCCCAGTGGCTGGCCATAAAAGCCAGATCAATCAGATCCCTGCTCATGACACTCCGGTCGGCCCAACGATCGGTGTTAGCAAGCAATTTTTCAGCAAAACAGGAGGTACGGTCAAGACAGGGTACAACAATCTGGGGAAGATTCTGAGAAAACAGATCAATCCGGCCTTCAGCTACGATCTCAAATTTTACCTTTTCACCATCACAGTCAAAAAAAGTCCTGATTCCATAACGGTCTGCCCGAACTTCACGCGCAAGCGTCAGGGGCCTGGCAAGCAGCTGACCTAAAGAGTCTTCTGATATACTCGATCTGATGGCACGATAACCGTCTTTATCGGCACAGAGGAGATCGATATCCAGAGATTCACGGTATTCATCAAGCTCCATGACAATGCGGGTACCACCACCGAAATAACAACAGGTTTCAGACAAAAAGCGTGCATCAAAAGCCTCCAGGATTTGCTGTACAAGTGTATGGCGCGGACGTTTAAACATTAAGGACTCCATTACCATAACGATTTACAAGCCTGGTTATGAGTGCTCTTTCAGAAGGGACAAGCTGATCCTGCTCTATAAAACGCCAACCTGCTTCATACAGTTGAAGTACCTCGGGTTCTTCCATTACCCTGAGTGCCCTGTTCCAACAGAGCAGAGCCAGTTGCGGATAATCATCAATAGTAATGGTAACCATTCTTTCTCTCCAATCGGCCTGGTTCACCCTTGTAGGTCTTCAGGGTAGAGTAGGGAACAGGTTTCACCCTATTCCCCCTCATCAAACCGTCAGTACCTAAATCCGCTTCACTGTTTTTTTATCCTTTTGCTGCCAATAGCAGTAATCTTCCCAGGCAGCGCCTGTCCAGGTTATCCGTTCAGGCA
>DZBJ01000175.1 GCA_022736275.1 Rikenella microfusus
TATTGAAAGGCCCTTCTCATACATCGTACCTTATTATTATTTCCCGTCGCGGACTGAGCTATGGGATCTCGAAGGCAAGGTTGCCAGGACGCTGCTTGTCAAACCGCTTCAGGAGAACCTCCCGAGAGGGTATGATGTCGTCAATCCCGGACCCCGCAGCTACAGTTGGCGCAGTGACAGGCCTGCCTCTCTCATGTGGGTTGAGGCCCTTGATGAAGGCAATTATCATGCGAAGGAGATGCAGTATCATGACCAGGTTTACATGCTCGAGGCGCCGTTTACAGGTGACCCGCTTGCTTTCCTGGCAACTGAAAAACGCTTTCAGGGAATTATGTGGGGCAATGAAAACCTGGCAATTGTGATGGAGGGGCTCTCAAAAACGCGTGTGCGGGTAACCAGCACCTTCAGTCCTGACTCCCCGCAGACAACCGTAAAGAAGATTTCAGAACTCAATTCGGACGACCGTTACAATAACCCGGGATTCCCCATGACTGTGCCGAACATGTACGGCAGGAATGTGCTGCTGATGGCAGACAAGGGAAAAAGCCTCTACTTCTCAGGACAGGGTGCATCGCCTGAAGGCGACAGGCCTTTTATTGACAAATATGATCTCAAGACAGGCAAAACAACCAGGCTGTGGCGTTCTGAGGCTCCGTGGTATGAGACCGTCAGTGAGTTCATTGACCCGGCTAAGGGACTGCTGTTTACCGTCAGGCAATCGGTCAGAGAGGTGCCCAACTATTATATCCGTGATCTTATGAAGGGAACACTGACACAGGTGACAAAGTTTGAGAACCCCTATCCGCAGCTTGCCGGTGTACACAAGGAGCTGGTGACATACAAGCGCAAAGACGGGGTAGACCTCTCTTTCACCCTCTTCCTCCCGGCAGGTTACGACAAGGCAAAGGACGGACCGCTGCCTACTATTCTATGGGCCTATCCGCGCGAGTTCAATGACCCGTCAACTGCAGGCCAGGTTAGCGGTTCACCCTACACCTTCACACGTGTAAGTCCTTCTTCAGTACTAGTGTTATGTTAAATATAATATGACGTAATATTTAAATATATTCGTATCT
>DZBJ01000045.1:0-4876 GCA_022736275.1 Rikenella microfusus
AGTTTCATGATGACGGTAAGCGTCACCAACACCACCTTCCGGCAGATACGGAACCTGGCGCTGACGAAGATGGTGCCGTCGGGATGGGAGATACAGAACACACGACTGTTTGAGGCGGGACTGCCTTTCAAGGAGAGCGGGTATGACTACCGCGACTTCCGTGATGACAGGGTCTATACCTATTTCAGTCTGACGCCGGGTGAGACCAAGAAATTCTTCATCATACTGACAGCTTCATACCGTGGCACATACTCGATGCCTGCCACAGTATGCGAGGCGATGTATGACGAGGGTGTCACGGCCCGGAGGCCTGGACGGGAGGTTGTTGTAACAGCCGGGAGGTAAGAGCAATTAAGAATTAAGAATTAAGAATCAGGCAATTAACAATAAAGGAATTTTCGATTCAATTGAAATTCGCAAATTTGAGCCGGCGACGCAGGCCCAGGATCAATCCCGCACACGAAGTGTCGGGACGCAAATCGCAAATCCGTGAGGCAGTAGTGAAATCAGGCCTGAAATTAGTACTTGGGGTTACGGCAGTTCTTATCATAGGTGTGCTGGTGGCGCCGATGCCCTCTTTCGACAAACCCCTGTCAACCGTCGTGGAAGCCGCCGACGGCTCCCTCCTCGGCGCCAGGGTGGCTGTCGACGGCCAGTGGCGCTTCCCCCCTCCCGACAGTCTGCCCAGGAAATATGTCACCTGCCTCATCAACTACGAGGACAGGTTCTTCCGCTGGCACCCTGGCATTAACCCTGTGGCTGTGGTCAGGGCGCTGACAGATAACATAAAAGCCGGCGAGACGGTCCGCGGCGGCAGCACCGTCACCATGCAGGTGGCGCGGATGGCGCGCGGCAATCCGGAACGAACCTACGCGGGTAAGATCATCGAGATGTTCTCTGCGCTTAAGCTTGAGCTTTTCCGCTCCAAGGAAACCATCCTTACCCTCTACGCCTCCAACACACCCTTCGGAGGCAACACGGTAGGACTGGAAGCTGCTGCCTGGAGGTACACCGGTCGCGGCACCGACGACCTGACATGGGCCGAGGCGGCAACGCTGGCGGTACTTCCCAACGCCCCCTCCCTGATCTACCCTGGCCGCAACTCAGAGAGACTGAAATCTAAAAGAGACAGGCTGCTGCTGACACTGGCGGAGAGGGGTCATATTGACAGCCTCACCTGTTCGCTGGCCATGAGCGAACCCTTACCCGGAGCAGCCATGCCCATGCCATCACTTGCTCCTCACCTCACCGGCAGGCTCTGGATGGAAAGCCGGACAGAAGGAAGTAAAAATCGTCAGGCCAATGTCGGTGAAGGCGGACGAGGACGAGGAATCAGAACAGAGGACCGCAATTCGAAGCACGGAAACCGGAACCAGGAGACAGAAGGGCGGACGACAACAGCCCAACAAAGCAGATCAGGGAAATCACATGCGAATAACGTCTCCGGCAACAGGGTCAGGACCACCGTTGATCCGGCTTTGCAGCGAGGGGTGACGGAGCTTGTCAACAGGCACCAGGCTGCCCTCGAGGGTAACATGATTCACAACGCCGCCGCCGTGGTAGTAGAGGTGTCGTCGGGTCATATTCTGGCATATGTCGGCAACAGCACCCTCCCTGACTCCACCGGCAGGCATGGGCGCGATGTGGATATGATCATGGCGCCGCGAAGCACGGGCAGCATCATGAAACCATTTTTATACGCCGGGCTCCTATCCTCCGGAATGATGCTGCCAAACGCTCTTATCGCCGACATACCCACCCGGTTCCAGGGATTTCGTCCCGAGAACTCCGACTTCACCTACAGCGGCGCCGTGCCTGCCGGTGATGCACTGGCCCGTTCGCTCAACATCCCCGCTGTGCGTATGCTTCAGATGTACGAGGAAGAACGCTTCCTGAACCAGCTCAGGCAGATGGGATTCACCACCTTTGATAAGCCCGCCTCACACTACGGTCTGTCACTTATCCTCGGCGGCGGCGAGGCAACCCTCTGGGAGCTTGCAGGAGCATATGCTTCCATGGCGAGGGTACTTTCTGCCAGTCAGCAGTCAGCAGTCTACAGTCAGCAGTTTGAGTCTCCGACGACGGAGGAGATTCAATCCCGTATACGAAGTGTCGGGACAGCAGTCAGCGGTCAGGGTGACTGGCACATGCCGCTGATTCAGTCGGCAGCAGTAAATCGCAAATCCTCAGTATTATCAGTTAATAACCAACAACCTACCGGTCCCTCCCTAACCCCTCCTGCCATCTGGCTTACCTACGAGGCTCTTCTCAGGGTCAACAGGCCCGAGACGGAGACGGGATGGCAATATTTCGGGAGCGCGCCGGAGGTGGCGTGGAAGACAGGCACCAGCTTCGGCTTCCGCGATGCGTGGGCCATAGGCACCACACCCTCTTACGTGGTGGCGGTATGGGTGGGCAACGCCGACGGCGAAGGGAGACCGGGCCTCTCAGGCATAACCTCGGCAGCACCCCTGCTGTTTGATATCATAAGACTGCTTCAGCCTGCCTCACCCACCTGGTTCGCCCGGCCCGAAGAAGGGATGACCCTGACAGAGGTCTGCGCCGCGAGCGGATACAGAGCCGGTCCCGACTGTACTGACAGACTCGAGGAATGGGTGCCGGAGGCAGGACTGCGCAGCAGCTCCTGTCCTTATCATACGGTCATCAACCTTGATTCCACGGAGAAATTCAGGGTTAACATCTCCTGCACTGACCCCGGGGAGATGGTCAGCCGCTCGTGGTTCGTGTTGCCCCCTGCAATGGAGTATTACTATCGCATGCGCAACCCGTCGTACCGCACACTTCCTGCCTTCAAACCCGGATGCACCGATGACAGGAGCGTGCCCTCGATGGAATTCCTTTACCCTCCCCGCGATGCACGGATCTTCATCCCCCGGAACCTGCCGGGCCAGCTCATGTCAATGCTTCCTGAGATAGCCCACCGCAGAAGGAATGCCGTGGTATACTGGCACCTCGGTGACAAATACATCGGGATGACAAGGAATATCCACCAGGCAGAACTGCAGGTGGGAAAGGGGGAACATGTCATTACTGCCATCGACGATAAGGGATTTACCATCTCACGCAAGTTTTTCTGCATCGGAACGTTCTAATAGACAGAAAAGGAAATTAAATTAATTTTGCCACGGCATAACAATCCAATTTCAAGGAAAGTGATCAGTCTTTTGTCGGGAGGTTTCTTTCAGCGCATACTCGCAGGCAACTCCTTTAGCAGGTACAAGGAGGTGTTTGATCAGGCAGGTTATGCCATAATGCTCATCGACGATAAAACCAACAGGTTCATCAAGGTTAACCGGGCCGCCTGCGAGCTATTCGGGTACACTGTAGAGGAGCTTTACGGGATGACCCCCCTTGATCTCTCTACCGAACCGGAGGAGGACAGGGTCATTCTGGGCCAGAAGCCCGAAAACGCCATTGTGAGACCCTCACGGCGCAAGGACGGAAAGATCATCATCGTCAAGATTCAAACCCGGCACTCTGAGCGCTTCCATGTGAGCCTCGTCAGCGATGTGACAGAGGAGTATCGCATCCGCAGTACACTCGAACTGAACGAGGAACGCCTGAGGGAGGCGCAGCGCATCGGCCGCTTCGGATGGTGGGAGTACCGTCCGAAGACCAATATGTACTTCGGCTCTGAAGAGATTTCGAGGATATTCAACGATGAAGTATCAAACCTGTCCTTCACCTATCAGGATAACATCTCATACACCCACCCCGAGGACAGGTCATATCTTATCTCGGCCATCCAGGATGCCAATGAGAAAAAGAAGGAGTCATACACTCTCACCTACAGGATCATTACACCAAAGGGAAACGTAAAGGCCATCACCGTTAACTCGAATGCCAAGTATGATGAGAACGGCAGGCTGCTCTACCGTTACGGGACCTGTCAGGATATCACAGAGACGCAGAGGATCATGGACGACCTGATTGCGGCTCGTCGTCAGGCCGAAGAGTCCGACAGGCTGAAAACCACCTTCCTGGCAAACTTCAGCCATGAGATACGAACCCCGCTCAATGCCATGTTGGGCTTCCTTAATATCCTCACCTCGATGAACACCACGGAGGCGGAGAAGGATGAGATGGTAAAGCTTATCGAGATCAACTCACAACGCCTGCTCCGGCTTATCAATGACATGATTGACATGTCGCGCATCGAGAGCAACAGCATGGAGATCAAATACACCAACTTCGAGATCAACGGCTTCATCCGGTCAATGGCCTCATCGCTGAATTACGAGCTGGAGACGGCCGGGAAGAAGAACCTGAAGATCACCGCTGTGGTTGATAAAAACAAAAAGGCTGTATATCAATATATTGATGAGCTGCGACTGAGTCAGATATTCAGCAACCTGGTAAGCAACGCCATCAAGTTCACCGAGGGGGGAGAGATAAAATACGGGTACCGGATATCGAAATCGGAGAACAGGTATACGATAACATATTTTGTCAGTGACACCGGGCAGGGTATAGAGCCTTACAGGCTTGATGACATCTTTCTTCCGTTCGTGCAGTACTGGAACGAGGATGTGCCGAAGGTACAGGGTGCGGGGCTTGGGCTGGCCATCTGCAAGCGCCTGACCGAGCTGATGAAGGGACGCATATGGGTGGAGTCGCTGCCGGGCAAAGGGTCATCATTCCTCTTCTCGTTCAGCACACCTGTGATGATCGAGTAATCAGAAATTCAAAAAATTATTATATTTGTCCCCGCCCGGCACGCCGGCTCAGTTGGTTTAGTCCGCCAGCCGGCGGATGACAGGCAATAAGGGACGTTAGCTCAGTTGGTTTAGTCCGCCAACTGGCGGATGACAGGCAATAAGGGACGTTAGCTCAGTTGGTTTAGTCCGCCAACTGG
>DZBJ01000045.1:4976-5107 GCA_022736275.1 Rikenella microfusus
CGGATGACAGGCAATAAGGGACGTTAGCTCAGTTGGTTTAGAGCGCTTGCTTGACAGGCAAGAGGTCACTGGTTCGATTCCAGTACGCCCCACGATTTTCGCTGCAAACTATTTCATTATGTTCTATGTTT
>DZBJ01000045.1:5207-17850 GCA_022736275.1 Rikenella microfusus
CTCAGTTGGTTTAGTCCGCCAGCCGGCGGATGACAGGCAAGAGGTCACTGGTTCGCGTGTCCGCCTGCCGGCGGAATTCCAGTACGCCCCACAGATGAAAAAACCGCCTAAAGCGGTTTTTTTGATGAAAAGAGCCAGGCGTCGGGATTAACCTTTTCCTTTACGGCCGGCAAGGCGGCATCTGCAGTCTCGGGCGTAGAGTATTTTCCGCAACTTACCCGGTAATAGCCTTCAGAAGTGGGAGGCAGAATGATAAAATCAGCCTCGAAGTCATTCTTGTATTTTTCAGCCATTTGCTCTGCCTGATCCATCCTGGTGAAACTTGCCACTATCAGGTAGTATCCATCCTCCATATTCACCTGAGCTTCAGCCTCCATCATGTGGTGCATGACAGCTTCCTCCTCCGCAGGAGCTTCAGCCTCCATCATGTGGTGCATGACAGCTTCCTCCTCCGCAGGAGCTTCAGCTTCCATAATCCGGGTCAGAACAGCTTCATCATTGGTATTTCCATCAACCATTGGATCAACGGCTGCTACCGGAAAAACAGCCGGAAGCGTGTCGTCATCAGGCATTAAGGTATTTGCCCAGAAATAGACAACGAAAAAAAGGATCGCGCTTATGAGAGCAAATTTCTTCATCAATGCATGCTAATTCTGACCATATATAACTACATAAACCCCTGATTCCAGAGAAAAGTTGACATAAATGGTCAAAAAACAAATTTAAATCAGGAAGCATTAATTTTCAAGTTTAGTTATCAACCGAAACGGATAACTTCCCAGCCCTGTGATGATTTTTTATTGTCTGCCATAATGGATATATTTACATGTGATTAGGCTGATAATGAAGCTGCAAAAGAGAGATCCCGGTGACCTGCGGACCTGTACGGGTTCAGGTACCGTCCATACCCTCCTGCTCGCTCTCATGCTGTCAGCCATGAGCCTGTTCTCAAACGCCCAGACATACCCCTACCGTGAATATACCATCGATGACGGCATGCCTCAGTCGGAATCTATGGCTGTCTATCAGGACAGCCGGGGATACCTGTGGATCCCCACGCGGAACGGCCTTGCCCGCTTCGACGGACACACCTTCATATCATACCTACGCAAGGACGGGCTGCCATCCAACCTGATCACCCGGGTTTTTGAGGATCGTGCGGGGACAGTCTGGGCAGTGACCTACAACGGGCTGGCCAGGTTCAACGGCAGGAACTTCAGGAGCTACCCGGTACCCGATTCACTCGGTATAAAACAGATGAGTATGGGTTGTGACGCCAGTGACACCGCATCATTCTTTCTCTCAGGGTCCGTTAACGCGCAAAAAGACAAGATTCTTCTGTTCAGCAGAGGAAGATATTACGATTATTCAGCTCAGCACCCCGCCCTCAGGGAACAGATACTGTTCCCTTCCGCCTATGACACGAAAGATTCGGTATTGTACCTGTTTGGCCAGGAACAGGAGGTTTATGCTTTCAATGAAGAAAGGCTGTGGCTAGTAAATGAGGGTCCGGTAACAAAGATCACTATCAGCGATGATGAGCCGCTCCTGATATATAAAGCCGTCACTACCACCGGGGAGTCCATGCCTCTTAAATGGGAGGGAGAGAAATTATTAATCGCCCTCACCGACAGGGAGGGCACCATGTGGGTTGGAACAGAGAGCCGCATCTACAGGCTGATATCCGATGCATTCATTGAGTATGACAGGGATAACGGCCTGCCAGAAAACACATGGGCGCTGGCAGCAGATCCATCCGGAGGCCTGTGGGCAGGATCAATCACCGGTGAGCTGAAATATTTTGACGGAGAAAAGTTCATTGAAAGAAATGAATACCTCGGCATGAATGATCATCCTCCCGCATTCTTCAGGGGCAGCACCACCCTTTCTAATGGTGAGGTATGGTTTTCAACCAATGTAGGGGTACTTATCTGGGATGGAAAGAGGTTCAGGAAGCTTGACCTGCTGCCGGAAACCCCTCAGGTTTGTATCATCTTTGAGGATCCGGTCGACGGTAAGATCCTGATAGGCTCTGATAAAGGCCTGCATGTCATAGAGGGCACGAAGGTGACAAACTTCCCGCAGATGTCATGGCCCGACTACGGAATCGCCGAAGGCATTGTCCGCGATCATTATGGCCATTACTGGATCGCGGGACATTACGGAGTAGTATTCTTTGACGGTAAAAATTTCGTGCCTTTCCGCTCCGCCCCGGCGCCTGCAGAGATGGCCTGGGGGGTGGTCTGTGATTACATGGGTAACATCTGGACTGCCGGGTCCGACGGGATTTTCATCTGTGATCCTGATGAACCGGTCTTCAGCGAAGCCCTGCCTGATGCTATCAACCTCCCTGCCAACGTCATACGCAACCTGGGCGATAAGAGGCTTCTCATAGGCCGTATGATGGATATATGCATCATTGACCTTGAAAAATATTATTCCGGACAGCCCGACTATTATTCCATTATCGGCCGCAGCAGGGGCTTCACGGGTAACGACTGCCAGGATAACGGAATTGTGAGGGACGCAGACGGCACGTGGTGGATTCTTGCTTCGGACAAGCTCATACGGTTCGATCCCGGCAAGATCGTCCGAAACGAACATCCGCCCCAGGCACATATTACGCTGGTGGAGATCCCCGGAGATACAACCGAGTGGAAGACAGTCCTTGACAGCTCACTGTACTACGAAAAGGAGAGCCGCATAGAGATCCGGGGAAGGCGGAACAGCGTCAGGATAACCTATACCGGTATCTCAACCAGAAATCCGGAAGACGTAACCTTTCAGCATATGATCAGTGCCCTTGACAACAACCTGTCAAAGCCCTCCAAAGAGAGGTCCGTTACCTATACAGGCCTCCCTCCCGGAAGTTATAACTTCGAACTCTTTGCCGTCAATGCTGACAGAGTCCCAAGCGATTCTCCCGATAGCCTGACAATCAACGTTAAACCAGTATTTTTCCGGAGGTTTGGTACCCGTGTCACCATAACTCTTCTGGCTCTGGCGCTGATTGTCTTCCTCTCACTGCAGATCCGGAGGAAGGCAATTGAAAGAAAGGTTGAGGCAGCCAGGCAGCAGGCCGAGAGCTACCGGCTTCAGCTGAACTCGGTCATAAAACAATTCGACCCTCACTTTACCTTCAATGCCGTCACCTCAGTGGGTTCGCTCATCATGAAAGGCGAGAAGGAAAAAGCCTACAACTATTTCATCAAGCTTTCCAACCTGCTCCGCTCGATCATCTCAGACAGTACAGCGCTCCTCAAGCCCCTGGAGCAGGAACTGGAGTTTGTGACCCGCTACTGCGAACTGCAGAAGCTACGTTTCGGCAACAGGTTTGAATATTCAATTACAGTACCGGATGACGTTGATACGAAGACTCCCGTTCCCAAGATGATCATACAGTCGTTTGCGGAGAACGCCGTGAAACACGGACTCGAGAACAAACACGGGCAGGGGATTCTGGAAATTACTGTCGAGAACATGACTGACGGCATTGAGCTAACGGTACGTGACAACGGCATAGGACGGACCGCATCGGGAGAGATCCGTACCAGAGGCGCGGGAACGGGCATTAAAAATATCGAAAACATTATTGAGACAATGAACAGGGTCAACAAAGAAAAAATCACCTTTATACTTACTGATCTTTACAATGAAGGCAAGGCTGCCGGAACAGAGGTGAAGGTCTTCCTGCCTGAAAACTATTCATTTGATTTCCACACAAACGTACAATGACCTGTAACTGATATTTAAACACTGCATATGAATGACCGGAGAATCAGGGCGATTGTTATCGAAGACGAACAGGAGGCGCTTGACCTCCTGACCGGACTTATTGAGGCCACTGGCCTTGCAACCGTTGAATCGTCAACATGCGACCCGCAGGAGGCAGTCGATATTATCATCCGTCATGAACCGGATATTCTGTTTCTCGATATTCAGATGCCCGGAATGTCAGGGTTTGATATCCTGAATGAACTGCGGGGGCTGAACACCGTTAACCCTCAAGTGGTCTTCACAACGGCCCACGACGAATATGCAATAAAGGCATTTGACTATGCCGCGTTCGATTACCTGCTCAAGCCCATTGACCCCGACCGTCTTCTGGAGACACTGCAGCGCTACAGTCAAAATGGCCAAAAAGTGGCTGCGGAGCGTTCCGGGGCCATGTACGGCAATGAAAAAGTGCTAATTTTCAGGGGCGTTACCGGGGTTACATTCATTGACACCTCAGATCTGGTATTCATCATGGCCGACGGCAACTATTCCACTTTCAATTTCATTTCCGGGAGGGCGGAGACTGTAACGGCCCTTCTTGGCACCGTGGAGATGCACCTTGGCAAACAGTTTTTCAGAACAGGACGCTCCTGCATTATCAACACCTCGTATCTCGCGCGCATTGACATGAAGCAACAGCAGTGCGTGTTTATCAGGGACAACAGGGAATACCGGTGCGAGATTTCCCGCGATAAGGTAAAGTTGCTTATGGACCACATGAAAAGCCGCACAGCCGAAGGCTAAAGTTACCTTACAAATTCAATTAACATCCCATAAGAGCCTTCTGTACATTAGATAACCCCTTTCATACAATTGAGGCCTGAATCCTTTGTTATGCAATTATTAATTACAAGATTTACGTTGTAAAAATTATCATTGAAGGTAAATAGGGTTTTCAATTATAATTGACAGGTGGTTCTTCCCCCATTTCCCTGTCAGGCCACACAGATCCCCGGTGCGCTACGCATCAAATCAAGGTCTGTGTGGCGCATTTTTAAGGGGTTCCTGTCATTTTTCGATCTTCATCACCCAGACATGGTCTGACGGGGTATTCTGTCTCACCTTCTGAGGTATGGTGACGGTGAATGAGTCCGTGCCGTTCTTCCACCGGCATAGGGCACCCGACCCCAGAGCGGTGACCCTGGAACCCGGCGGAAGCGTGAGTCCGTTCATGGTCACAGAAGCAGGCATCGTCTCCCCTGCATCGGCCATATAGAACAAATACATAATATCATCTCCCTTACTGTTGATGCAAACCTTGCCATCCTTATAGGGGGCCATTGCCCTGGTGCCGTAGATGGCTTCACCGTTTACATTCATCCATCTGCCCATCTCATCAAGCAGTGTGTAGGCTCCTTCCGGCCAGGTCCCGTCCGGTGCCGGACCTATGTTCAGGAGCAGGTTTCCTCCCTTGATGACAATATCCACCAGCAGCTGAACCGCCTCCCTTCCGGACATGAACTTCGGGTCAGGCACCCAGGCCCAGCCTCCGCCGGCTATTATGCACGACTCCCACGGATAGGGAAGTGCCTCAGCCGGCACCCTGTTCTCCGGGGTAAGGTAGTTCTGGTTCTTGCCGTAGACAGCCCTGTCAACCACGATCATCCCCGGCTGCTTTTCCCTCACTTTAGTCACCAGCTCATCCATCCTTATATCCTGACTCTGTGTGCGGACAAACCTCCGGCCGGGAGATAAAAGGTACTCCTGCTCCTCCTCTGCACTCATCTTCCTGACCCAGCCGCCGTCAAGCCAGAGGATATCCACTTTACCGTAATCGCCTCCTGCAAGTTCCATAATCTGTCCGTGGGTGAACTCCACGAACTTTTCCCACCGCTCAGGGTAATTTTTAATATTGTAGTTCACATTGCGGTCAGGGGTGGCGAAGTTTGGCCACCAGTAGTTCTCATTGTGCCAGTCGGGCTTGGAAAAATATGCCCCGGTCCAGAAACCCTGATCGCGGAAAGCGCTGAATATCTCCTTAGTCACATTGGCCCGGGGGTTGACGCTGAAGGGACATGCCGGGTCAGTGATCCTGTAGTCGGTCAGCCTGGTGTCAAACATCGAAAAACCGTCGTGGTGCTTGGTAGTGAATACAACATACTTCATGCCCGCGTTCTTTGCTGCCGCAGCCCATTTTTCGGGATTGAATCCGACAGGATTGAAACTCAGCTTCAGGGCTTCATACTGCTTTTTGTACTCAGTGTAATCAGGGTTTTTCCTGCGGCACCAGCCCTCATCCTCGGCGCAGATCGACCATGACTCTACAATTCCCCACTGACTGTAGGGGCCCCAGTGCATCAGCAGCCCGAATTTCAGATCCTGCCACTGTTCAAGCTTCTGCAGAACCAGGGGGTCAGTCTCGGGAACATATCTCTCCTCATGTTCCTGTGCTGCCATAACGGGCATGAGACCCGCCATCAGCACCATTAGTACATATCTTTTCATAGAAACCGGTAAACAGTTATTCAATTTTCAGTTTCCCGTCAAGGGAGAGCCCGATGACAGTCATTTTTTCGTCAAGGACCTCTTCGGGCACTTTTATGAAGTACACGCCGGCATGGCCGCTCCACCAGGGTCTGAGGTACTCTTTCGCCCCGAGGGTGGTTCCGTTGCCAACGACAAATGCCTTGTTTATCTTGTTCTTCACTCCCTCGAGCATCAGTTCACCTCCGCCGTCGCCGGTAAAAAAGAGGTAGACGGTAGTGCTGTCAGAGCTCATGGTTGACGGACCTGCAAAACAGCCATCTGGCAATCCTGCAACCGAACCGTAAATGGCCTGGCTGTGCTTCGAAGTCCAGCGACCCAGCTCCTTCAGCACCTCCTGCTGCTCCTGCGGAATTGTGCCGTCAGCTTTCGGGCCTATGTCAAGCAACAGGTTGCCTCCCATTCCGATGCATTCTGCAAAAATGCGTATCACCTGTAAAGGGCTCTTGTGATTGCGGTCGTTGCCCTGGTATCCCCATGAGTTATTGATGGTCATGCAGAGCTCCCAGTACTTTTCCTGTGGCTTCTTCATCGGCAGGCCCTGCTCAGGTGTGGCATAATCACCGTGGCCTGCCAGTCTCGAATTGATAATTGCCTCAGGATTATTGTCAAGTATCATCCTGCGGATCTCCGGCGCCCTCCACATGGCTGCGCTCTGCTCCCAGTCGCCGTCAAACCAGTAGAGATCTGGACGGAATTCCCTGGTGATCTCAGTAATCTGTCCATGATTGAATTTTACAAATCGCTCCCAGCGAAGCGAATCAGACATATAACGCTTCACGCTTTTCGTCATGTTCGGATAGTCGGGGTGCGACCAGTCGAGCAGCGAATAATAGAGCCCCACCTTCAGTCCGGCTCCTCTAAGCGCTGTCACGAACGGTTTTACCAGGTCACGGCGGGCCGGCGTTGTGTCAACAGCATTGAGGCTGCTCAGCTTTGTATCCCACAGCGCCACCCCGTCATGATGCTTGGATGTCAGCACTGCATAGCGCGCCCCGCTCCCCTGTATCAGTTTAACCCAGGCTTCAGGGTCATAATCAGAGGCAGTGAAACCCTGAAGCTGTTTCATATAGTCGTCATACCTGATAAGCTCATTGAAGAAAGACCATGATTCGTCTATGCCGTTTACCGCATATATGCCCCAGTGAATGAATATCCCCAGCTTTGCATCTGCAAACCATTTCATCCGTTCGGTATCAGTCTGCCGCGAAGACCCGGCAGTCACCGCAATTAAATCTCCCTGGCCGGCAGAGGTCATCGTAGTAATATCTGCCTGGCCTACCGGTGTCAGTGTATTAACCTCGGTCTGGCCGGCTGGGGTCAGTGCAATAATATCGCCCTGGCCTGCAGCGGCCAGCACGAAACAAAAAATCAGCACACCGGCAAGAGCGCTGCGGCGGAATGTTTTTTCCAATACTGTCATACTCTTATATCAGGTTAGAGGTTATGAAAAGTCAAATCCTGAAATATACGCCGGAGAGTCGTAAAACTTCTCCGTCTCTCCTGTAGAAAAACCTGTGAATAAAGCATATACCAGTCCGGGTTTTGCATTCAGCATCCTGTTCAGCGCTCCCATCCGCCTGTTGGTTCTCAGCGTCTCGTAGAGCCCGGAGTGATCATCAAGCCATGTCAGGGCGGTGTGATAACCCTCCACTGCGCACACTCCCTCGAAAAGGTCGGGAAGAAGGTCTTCGCTGCCCTCGCGGCAGTATATGGCATTAAGGATGACATACCTGAACTCTTCGGGTCGGAACAGCCGCCTGAACATGGGTGTGCGAGGCAGCACCTTCATCATCAGCCACCCCCACAGCCCGGGCACATTTACCACCCTGTACTGTGCCGGTATGGCACCTACGCCAGCTACGATCTCCCCGTTTTTCCGGAGAACATAATACCTGTGACTGTAAAACGAAAACTCATCTGTATAAAAGCAATAATCACGGTAGAAGTCTTCAAGGAGACGTGCCATTGCGGGCTCCTCCTCAGGATTCAGCCGCGTAACAGAAGGGACAGGCTTCGGATTGAACCTGCTGAAGGCAACGGTGAGGAATGAACGTATATATTCATATCCCGACTGATTGACCAGGTTCCTCGAGCGCTCATTTCGGCTCTCAACATATGCATACATGACATGCGGCGATTCATTTCCCTGTTCTTCGCCTGTAACATAGTGCGGATCCCTGATTACGGAGAGTATCTTCTGCTTGAAGCTGTCGCTGACCTGGGAGATTTTTTCTGCACGCTGTTCCGGTGCATTTTCGGTCTGAAAGGCGCTATGAATGGCAAGGTAACGAAGATAGGCAGAGTTGTATGGCACTCCCCTGTTCAGGGTCTTCCGACCGCACACGCCGATAACCCCCTTCAGGCTGCTCCTCTTATAGAGGGCCATGAATGTCAGTCCGTCGCCATATGATTTTATCCTCTCCTCAGTGTTCTGCATGGAGTAGCGCATACCTCCCTCAGAACCAAGCACGGTTGACTTAAGAAGGGAAAGTATATCCTCGTCAGCCTTCCTGACCCTCTTTACCTCCAGTCTTTTATAGTCAATTATACTTTCCTGCTCCATAGTCTCCCGGGGTTCATGTTTTAAGCATCCTGGTCAGCGTGTGGGCTACTGCCAGGTCGTCAGGTGTCGTTATCTTGATGTTCTCCCTGTTGCCGTGGGTGAGGTGTATCTTTGTTCCGGCCGCCTCTGCCACGGTGGCATCATCAGTGAATGAGGGATCGAAGGGTCGGTCATACGCACGTAAGATCAGGCTGCTGCGGAATACCTGCGGCGTCTGTATCAGTCTGACCTCGCTTCTTGGCAGCGGTCTGCTGTCATCGCCTTCAAGCATCCTCACCGAATCTGCCGGTTCCACAAAAGGAACGGCAGTACCAAACTCCTCGGCATCGGCAAAGCAACGCCATATGGTGTCATGACTAACCAGCGGCCTGACACCGTCATGTATTGCCACGAGTGACTCGCCACCTGCAGTGTCCGCACTGACAAGCGCCAGTCCCGCCCTGACGGAGTGGAATCTCTCCTCGCCGCCTGCAGCCACTCTGTGACTTATGCCGAAAGCGTACTCCGAGGCCAGTCTGTTCCAGAACAAGTGGTGTTCAGCCGGAAGAACAAGGATTATTTCAATGGAGTTGTCAAAAGAGTGAAACCGCTCTACGGTATGCATAAGCAGCGGCCTTCCCTCAAGCAGGAGGAACTGCTTGGGGATATCCGATTTCATTCTTCGTCCGCTGCCGCCGGCAACAATTATGCAATACTTCTTCACTCTTGTACATTAACTGGCAACCATTGTGCCAGTCTTCTTCAATGCAGTATATCAACAGGCATCCGTGATGCCATTCTTCCTAACTGCCATACATTAACAGAGAGGCCCATGACGGGCCTCTTCAATTCAGTCTGGCGCTACTCCTTCATGTAGAGATAACGCTTGATGCTCTTCTTTGGCGTCTTGGCAAACTCCTCGGGGTGCACCCGGAACTTCGTCACGGCCATATATTCAGGCAAGTGGTTGTTTACGTCTCTGCGGATCTCATCAAGCGCGGCGGCAAGTCCCTCCTCTCCGATGCCGGCAGTCCTGAGAGCCTCATAATCAGGATAAATGAGACCTACAAGCTTATGCTCCTCGGTGATGACCACGGCTTCAATTACATATTTGTAGTTATTTATCCGTGATTCGATCTCTTCGGGGTAGATGTTCTTGCCTGAAGGACCCAGGAGCATGTCCTTGCTTCTTCCCTTGATGTAGATATAACCGTCTTTGTCAATGACCCCCAGGTCACCGGTATGCATCCAGCCATCATCATCAATGACAGCTTTGGTAGCCTTCTCGTTCTTGTAGTAGCCAAGCATGACGTTATCGCCACGCAGAATGATCTCTCCGACAATTTTTTCCTGGTCAGGTGAGTCTATTTTCACCTCCAGAGTATCGACCGGTCTTCCGCAAGAGCCAAGTCTGGCGGTCCTCCATCCATCATAGCTTATCAATGGTCCGCATTCCGTCATACCATATCCGATACTAAAGGGAAATTCCATGGCCTTGAAGAATTTTTCAGCATCAGGATTAAAACGTGCGGCGCCAATGACCAATTCCTTAAACCGGCCTCCGAAACTAACTGATAATTTTTCGCGGACCTTTTTGTATATCACCTTGTTCAATCCCGGAGTCTTCAGAATGATCTTCATATGAGGCTTGCTGATAACGGGCACTATCTGCTTCTTGTAAACCTTCTCTATCACCAGAGGAACAGAAAGAATCAATCTGGGCCTGATCTCCTTAAAGGCCTGGATAAGTATCTGAGGCGATGGCGTTTTTGTCAGAATGGTGATGTGACATCCGTATGTGAAGGGGAAGAGGAACTCAAAAGCGGATCCGTATGTATGTGCCAGCGGCAGGAAGGAGACAACGGGGTCACCCGGCTCCAGCGGCATGTTATTCTGTGCATACCTGATGTTTGCTGCAAGGCTCCTGTGTGGAACCATCACACCCTTTGAGAACCCTGTGGTGCCTGAGGTGTAACTGATTACTGCGAGCTGCTCATTGTCAATTGCAGAGAATTTGATATCGGCGGGGCCAAACTCCGGATACGCCTTCATGAAATGATCGTCAACGTTTTTATAGATCTCCGTGATCTTTTCGGAACGGCTCATGATCATCTCAAAGGTGTCAAGGCTCCTGACGCATATGATCTCATTAATCTTCTCAGCTTCAAGGATCTCCCATATCTTGTCATCAACGAACAGCATCTTTGAGTCGGAGTGGTTGATGATGTTGTGCAGGTCATCCGGCTTGAAGTCGGGCAGTATGGGCACTATGACTGCGCCGTATGTCACCACGGCAAGGTACATGGCGCACCAGTTGGCGGAGTTTCTGCCCAGAAGGGCAATTTTGTCGCCTTCCTGAATGCCGAATTCCCTGAAGACAATGTGCTGCTTCACCATCAGTTCAGCAATCTGCTTGTAGGTGTAGCCCTTCTCACGGTAATTGGAAAGCGCCTCGATGTCCCAGTTCTTTCTGATGCTCTCCTCGACGTAGGTGATGAATCTTTCCCTGATCATGCTTTTGGAGTTTTTTCGGTTTTATTGATCAAATTTAATCTTTTTAGAATGGCTGTAAGCGTTCAAAGCCTGTAAAGCAAAATCACCGTCAGTGTCATAATCATATTGACAGCGGTAAAAATAAGATTATAGCGAATTCTCTTCGTGCTGAAGCGCGTTATTTTCCGGGAAAAGATAGCTGCCGTCGGTACAAACAGCACCACCAGGAATATGAAGAATTCAGGTCCTTCGAACACCTGGCTCACCCCTCCTCCCCTGAGGCTTGCGAAGTAAATCACAACCAGCATAACAATCAGGTAAAGGAGATAGCTGCCCTTAAGCGCCAGGGTGGAGAGTGGTCTGGCGTGGTGAAACTTGTGCGGCTTAAGATAGGCATATGCTATCGAGAAGACAATCACCGCGAAGAGGGCCCCCATGATATAATTCATCATCTCCGGAAAGCTGTAGTTGCTCATTTACCGGTAAATATTAATTATCCTGATCTATATTTGACCAGACCAGCGAGCTGGCTCCGAGTACGGCTGCATTCTGGGTACTGAGCTCTGACGGCAGAAGCTTCACCTTGTCGCGGTAGATATGGAGCAGGTTTTTCTCCATATGCTCCCTTGCCGGTTCGAATATCAGCTCCTTTGCCAGTGCCAGCCCTCCGAAGAGAAATATCGCCTCGGGGTTGGTGTGGGCCACAACATCAGCCAGCTTGAATCCCAGCATGGCACCTGTGTGCTCAAATGCTTCGAGGGCGATATGGTCACCGCGCCGGGCTGCCTCATAGATCTTCTTTGAGTCGAGCTCCTCGAAGCTGAAACGCCGCAGTTCGCTGTCATCAAGCATGTCGGCCATGATCTTCAGCACCGTCCTCTTCAGCCCTGTAGCCGAGACATATGTCTCAAGACACCCCTTCCGACCGCACCCGCAGTCGCGGTTTGACATACCCGGCCTGATGGAGGTGTGTCCTATCTCACCTGCAAAGCCGTCATGTCCGTAGACAAGCTTGCCGTCGACGACAAACCCGCTGCCAAGACCTGTTCCAAGTGTGATCACAACAAAGTTCTTCATCCCCTTGGCGCCTCCGTAAATCATCTCTCCCACAGCGGCGGCGTTGGCGTCATTGGTGACGATGACAGGAAGGGAAGTGTGCTTTGCGAAGATCTCCGCCATGGGTATTATCCCTTTCCACGGAAGATCAGCCGGATATTCTATGGTGCCCTTATTGATGTTGCCCATGGGTGCGCCAATGCCAAAACCAAGAATCTCAACCTCCCTGCCGATCCTTGGCACGGTGATCATCATCTTCTCATAGAGCGCGGCCACAAACACCTCAGG
>DZBJ01000075.1 GCA_022736275.1 Rikenella microfusus
CAGGATATCGAATATCTTGCGGAATGCCAGGAGGAGGTACGGACCGGAGATGCGATGGCCTTTTTCGTCAACAACTCGCAGGAGGAGGAGCTGGCCGTGATGATGGTCGAATGCCGGATCAGTGAACAACAGGCTCGCCTGGACCTCATCAATCTTTTGAACCGTCAAATTCGGCAGGAGCTGGGTATTGACTGTGTCATTGAGCTGGTGCCCCGTGGAACGTTGACTCGTACGACATCCGGAAAACCATCCCGCCACGCTACAAAAAACATTTATCTTCAAAAGATCGATCAGCAGGCCCTTGTATGAGCGTAGCAAGGGCGTTTCAGAAGATTCATGGATAATATCATCGCTATAACCGGAGCGACCGGGTTTATAGGTCGGGCTTTGGCACAACGGTTGGCGGCAGCCGGCTGGCATGTCCGGGCGCTTGTTCGGGCCGCATCATATCCACAGCGGCCACAGGACTTTGCGGCAGAGTGGGTGGTCGGTGAGTTGCAAGACCCGGAAACGATGCAGCGGCTGGTAGCCGACACAACTGCGGTGGTACACTGTGCCGGTACTGTTCGAGGTGCCGTGCAGAATGATTTTGATCGGGTGAATGTTGACGGCACCAGGCAATTGGTTCGGACCGCAGCCATGCAGGAGAGGGTTCCGCGCTTTTTACTGATCTCCTCTCTTGCTGCCAGAGAGCCGCAGTTGTCGCATTATGCCGCGAGTAAACGAAGAGCGGAAGAGGCACTTGCCGCTCATGCGGGAGATATGTTCTGGGGAGCGTTTCGGCCGCCCGCTGTCTATGGGCCAGGGGACCGGGAGATGCGACCGCTGTTTCAATGGATGTTCCGCGGAGTGGCTCCGTTGATCGGCGCGGACCATAGCCGTATCTCTCTTCTTTACGTAGAGGATCTGGCTGGAGCGGTAATTGGCTGGTTGAATAATGGTTGGCAGCAGCAACAAATATTTGAACTGCATGACGGGAAACTCCAGGGTTATACCTGGCAGGAGATCATTGCAGTCGTAGAGCAAATGCGTGGCAAAACCATTCACCGGGTTACTATTCCGGTGAGTGTCGTCGACCTCTTGGCAGCATTCAACCTGTTGTCGCGAAAGGTGTTCGGTGGTATGCCGATGTTGACACCAGGTAAGGTAAGGGAATTGACGCATCCTGACTGGGTTGCCGACAATTCGCAATTAAGCCTTGAGACTGGCTGGAAACCTGAGGTTAGCCTCATGGAAGGGTTGAAAAGAACCTTTGCCTGAGCAACAGCCGTCCTCTGCATATGCGTGAGGGGAGCCAGCAGGTGCAGAGCGAGATGGTCGGGCACGGGTTATGGTGAATTTGCAAAGATGCATAACCAGCTGGTCGAAATGATGATATTGTTGATAAAACATGAGGATCGAAGAGGGAACAAAGCTCCATGATTGAATATGATGAGGTTTTGCAGAGAATTCTTGAAATACTTGCAAGGGCTGTGCCGGAAGGTGGGCCGGAGGTAACAGCCGACCTGGATCTGATTGACGATCTGGGGCTTGACTCTATAAAGGTCCTGGAAATTATGGAAGGACTGGAAGACAGTTTTGACATTTCGATCCCCATGAATGTCATGGCTGAGGTTCGCACGGCGAGCGACTTGGCCGCACAACTACAAAAAATTATTTGAAGTGAATGAGAGTGGCTATTTTCGATAAGTTTCAAAAGCTGGCCGCAGTTCGCGAGGCGTTGGAGAAGCATCACGTCAGGTTCTTGAATATCGTGATGGAAGACATTAGCTCCGCTACCGAAGCCGTGATCGACGGTAAAACCGTTATCCTTGCCGGAACCAACAACTATCTGGGACTGACGTTTAATGAGGCCTGTATTCAGGCCTCATGCAAGGCAGTAGAGAAAGAGGGGACCGGCACCACGGGTTCCCGTATGGCGAATGGCACACTTTCAGGACATGTGGCGCTGGAAAAAGAGCTGTCCGACTTTTTGGGAAGGGATAAAACAATAGTTTTTTCAACAGGATATGTGGCTAATCTGGCGATTTTGTCTACCTTGGTAGGGCCAGGAGAGGTTATTCTTCTCGATGGTGACTGTCATGCTTCCATCTATGATGGCTGTAAACTGGGCGGCGCTGAAGTGATTCGTTTCCGGCACAATAATCCGGCAGATCTGGAGAAGCGCCTTAGGCGCCTTGCAGAGCGAAACACCAATATCCTCATTGTTGTCGAAGGAATTTACAGCATGATGGGTGATCGGGCACCGCTGGCAGACATCGTCGCGCTCAAGAAGAAATATGGTGCGTATCTCATTGTCGATGAGGCGCACTCTCTGGGTGTTCTCGGGGAAAATGGGCGCGGTTTGGCTGAAGAGGCCAATGTTGAGGACGATGTGGATTTTGTCGTTGGCACCTTCAGTAAAAGCCTTGGCGCAATTGGCGGATTTTGCTCCAGTAATCACCCGGAACTTGATCTTGTCCGTTATGCGAGCAGGCCTTACGTGTTTACCGCTTCATCGGCTCCTTCAGCTATCGCCTCCACCCGTGCTGCCCTGCAGATTATCCGTTCTCAATCGGAATTACGGCTACAACTCTGGGACAACGCCAGAACTTTGTACAAGCGGCTCCAGGAATTGGGATATAAGGTAGGTCTGGAACCAAGCCCGATTATTGCTATTCGTTATGACAATATCGGTGAGGCGTATGCCATGTGGAATGGGCTTTTAGAGCGTTCCATCTACGTCAATATGGTTCTGCCTCCTGCCACACCGGATGGTGCTGTGTTGCTTCGCTGCAGTCTCAGTGCCGCTCATTCACCACAGCAGGTGGAAAAGATAGCAGATGCCTTTGCTCTTTTGCGCAATAGCTCGCACTGAGCTTATATCATCGTGCGTTTCATTTTTACATTTTTCAAACGGTATCCGGCCCAAAGTGCCATAACGCTTGTGGCCGTGCTGTTTGCCGGTTTGGCCGAAGGCTTTGGGCTCTCCATGCTGGTGCCGTTACTGAGCCTCGCTTTTGATAACCCCGAAGCGTTAGGGGCGGCTTCAGAGACGCAGTCTTCGCTGGAGATGTCGGTCATCCGCCTGCTGGATAGCGTTGGTCTGTCGCCAACGGTCGGTGTACTGCTCATTATATTTGTTCTGAGTATTCTTCTCAAAGCGCTCTTGGTTTTGCTGGCAGACAAGCGGGTTGGTTACATGGTTGCTCAGGTTGCCACCGATTTGCGACTGGCTTTAATCAACGCTCTCTTTGCTTCACGATGGGAATATTATGTCCATCAGAAGATCGGTCGATTTGGCAATGCTTTCGCCACCGAGGCCAATCGCGCTGCCGTTGCCTATTCGTTTGGTATCCGTGTTATTGCCTCGCTGGTCTTTGCTGTTGTATATGCGGCGATTGCCCTGGTACTGGCCTGGAAGGCAACACTTGCTACTTTGGCTGCAGGGGTAATTATTCTGTATGTGCTTCGGCGCCTGGTTACCATAGCCAAAACAGCGGGCAGAAATCAGACTCGTATTCTGAAGTCAGTGCTTACCCTTCTGACTGATACACTTCAGTCAATAAAGCCGTTAAGGGCGATGGCCCGGGAAGACACTGCTATCCGGGTGTTGCAGAAAGAGACGGAACAGTTAAACAGCGCCCTGCGGAACCAGGTTTTCAGCAAAGAGGCTCTGAAAGCTCTTCAGGAACCATTGATCACCATTTTCTTTGCCGTGGTACTCTATGTGGCCATGGCCTGGTGGAAGATTCCCATGACTACCATTCTGCTCATGGTCTTCATGCTGGTGAAGATTCTCAAGGCGCTGCAAAAATCCCAAAATGAATACCAGTCCATGGTGATTGCGGAGAGTGCATACTGGTCACTGGTCTCTATCATTGACGAGACGGAAAAAGAAAAAGAGGTCATCTCGGGTACCAATAGGCCCTCGTTCAATAAGGAAATACGATTGGAGGGTGTGAGTTTTTCCTACAAGCAGCAGCCTGTTCTGCAAGCGGTGTCCCTGGTTATACCCAAGGGTTCGTTCTCAGCTATCATTGGACCTTCCGGGGCAGGTAAGACGACTATTGTTGATCTGATAACCGGTCTGTTGTTGCCGCAACAGGGGCAGGTGTGGCTTGATCAGGCTCAACTTGATAGCGTGGATCTGAAAGCATGGCGGCAGTTGATCGGTTATGTGCCGCAAGAAACGCTGCTGCTGCATGACACTATCTTTATGAATGTTACCTTTGGCGATAGTGAGCTGACCGAAGATGATGTTGAGCGCGCCTTACATGATGCAGGCGCCTGGGGGTTTGTCCAGACCCTTGCCGATGGGATGCATACGGTCGTGGGTGAGCGGGGCAGCCGTCTTTCCGGAGGGCAGCGACAGCGCATTACCATTGCCCGGGCTCTGGTTCGCAATCCGGAGTTGCTCATTCTTGATGAAGCAACCAGTGCCCTCGACCCTGCGAGTGAAACGGAAATTTGTCAGACC
>DZBJ01000176.1 GCA_022736275.1 Rikenella microfusus
CACAGCAAATGGTCAACCATCAAACGCAAGAAGGGGGCGGCCGACGCAAAGAGAGGGAAGATCTTTACGAAGATCATCAAGGAGATAATGATCTCAGTACGTGAAAGTGGTCCTGACCCGTCGGGAAACGCGCGCCTCCGACTGGCAATACAGAACGCCAAGGGCGCCAACATGCCCAAGGATAACATCGACAGGGCAATTAAAAAGGCATCCGGATCGGATGCAGAGGCTTATCATGAGATGACATACGAGGGATATGCGGCACACGGCATCGCCATCTTCGTCGAGGGGCTGACCGATAACACCAACCGCACCCTGGCTACCGTCAGGTTCATCTTCGGCAAGTACAACGGTGCCCTCGGCCCGAACGGATCACTCACCTTTCTCTTTGACAGGAAGGGAGTCTTTACAATCAATGCCGAGGAAATCAAGGGTAAGGATATGGAAAGCCTTGAGCTTGAGCTTATTGACGCCGGCGCCGAGGATATCGAAGTTGAAGAGGAGGTGATAACCGTCACCTGCGCCAAAGACGACTTCGGCAGCGTGAACCGCAAGCTGGAGCAATTGGGCATCGAACCCGATGAGGCAATGCTTAAGAGGATCCCGAAGGAGACAAAGACCATGGATGTGGAGTCGGCACGGAAGGTGATGAAACTGGTCGAGGCGCTTGAGGATGAGGATGATATACAGGCTGTTTACCACAACCTGGAGATCACCGATGAGCTGGCGGAATCTCTGGATTAACATTTGTAAGAAGGTCGGAGAAGTCAAAGATCCCCACAGGAAAGTACTGAAAGGAAAGAATTGATTTCAGAGAGAATATGGAATAATTATCCTTATTACTTTCGGGAATCATACTGAATCAGAAACCGCAAAGTGTCTGTAACGCAGGTTGGGATAAAACAATCAGTTCAACGCAATTATCATTCCATTATTAATACGAGAGCTGACCAAAAAATACCCGGAGCACCATCCGTTATACAGCCTGAAATATCGTCATATTCTTTTCGGAACAATAATTGCATGTACCTCCTCAGAAGAATCTGTATTATATTTGCGCCATGAAACC
>DZBJ01000177.1 GCA_022736275.1 Rikenella microfusus
AACCGCTGACCTACTGATTACGAATCAGTTGCTCTACCATCTGAGCTAAAGTGGCAAGGGCTTCATCTTCTATACCAAACAGGGGCTTAAGTCAAGCCTGAGAGCTTTGGGCGAGTAGGTGCAGATGATCTTCTGGTTGCCCATCTGTATGTGCGGCATTGACATAAACGGCGTTTTATGTAAACTGTACTTTGTTCTATAGTATGAATACTTGAATTAATAAATAAAAGTAATAAAAACGAATAGCTATTGTGTGGTTATGTAATTAGAACGGTTATTCCTGTTTCAAGGAAAAGGAGAGGTCATGAATGCTGCCGCCCAAAAAACAGCCGGTTTTGATGGTGAAGTATCCGGCATGAGTCTGACAGACCTGTTGCAGGTCAAGGCTATGGGACGTTTCAGCGGTCGGGTTGTGGTGGAACAGGGTGGGAAATCCGGGCACCTCTTCTTTCGTGATGGCGATTTGATCCATGCTCAGCTTGATGACTTTGAAGGCAAAGATGCCTTTGCACGGGTTCTTGCCTGGGGGGGAGGTACGTTTCGTGCCGAGCCGAAGGTTGCGACCACACGACAGACCATACACGAAAGTTTTCAATATCTACTGCTTGATGCCCTGCGTCTACAGGATGAAATTGCTGCTGGAATGGAGCAGGAGAGCGCAGCTACGGTGGTTTCTCAGGCAAAGAAGGAGGGCGGGATGAAGGAACGGCTTTCCGGTGTAGCAGGATTACAGGAGGTTGCGCTTACTGATCGAAGTGGATCAATTGTGCAGGCGATCGGTGCAAATGCCGAAACTCTCGCAGCCCAGGGGATGTATCTGGTTGCGACATCAGGACAGATAGCTGATGAACTTGGGCTTGGCAACTTCAAGGGAGCGGTTGTACAAGGTGCCAATGGTCATATTATCAGTCTTGAAGGGGCAAAGAACTACCTCTTTATCAGTGTGCAAGGGGATGCGAAGCCGCTTGCGGTAGAAGCTGAAGTGCGACGCGCTTTGGCAAATCAGGGCTAGGAGAATACCATGGATACAGTACTGCGTAGTGTGGTTACCTCAGCCGGCGTT
>DZBJ01000178.1 GCA_022736275.1 Rikenella microfusus
ACCCCGATTAATATTTTTCAACACCAAGTTATTTAACAGCACAATGAGATTTATCGTCAGTTATCATAATCCATCAACACCGGTATAGTAGGGTTTGCCTTCAGGAGCCGGATCAGGAGCCGGCAGCTTTATCTCCAGTTTTTGGCAAATCGCGCGCAGGGTTGCAGGCCTGTCCGTAATAATGCCATCCACGCCCATTTCGATGAGTTCTCTCATTCTTGATGGATCATTGACTGTATAGGGTACAACACGCATTCCGAGGGAATGTGCCTCATCTATCAGTTCTTTCGTCAGTTCGGTGTGATACGGCGTTATCACATCCGCATTAATGGCGTGTGCCGCTTTCACTACGTCACCACCGAAGTCCTTGATATCAAGGCCAGCCATCCAAGGAGAAGGCTCTTTTCGATCAGGCCATTGATAATCACCCTCGTCTCCTTCAGTGTTCCATGCTGGCTGGTTGCCGGTCAGCGCCACTGTCGGAATCCTCGGATCAAGCTTCTTCATCTCAACCAGGGTGCGCCAGTCGAAGGATTGCAGGAACACCCTTTCTTGCATATTATGTTTTTTTACCAAATGATAAAACTTCTTCACAAAAACGGCTGGATCAGGATTTGCAGGGTTAACAGCATATGGATATGATTTTGTCTCGATGTTCAAGTAGACTTTATCGTTACCCCAGGCTTTAACAAGCATAAAAACCTCTTCAAGCGTGCAAAGTTTTGTGTCAGGGACCTGTTTTTGCGTCTTTCCATGGGCATCCCAATAACCAAAGGGCGCATCAGGGCTCATTGAGCCGATATCAAACTTTCTTAGGTCTTCTAATTTCCAGAAGCGAATATCGGGTTGTTCATCTGCTGTCAAGAATCGTCCCCAGGCATTCTTTGCCATATACCAGGGAATATCTTTATTGTGACGAACAACGATCACGCCATCGGCTGTGATCTGCATATCCATTTCAAGGGTTGTTACGCCGATTGCCAAGGCATAAGCAAAGGCAGGCAATGTATTTTCCGGCCTTGCATCCCGGCCCCCGCGATGAGCCTGCAAGTCAAAA
>DZBJ01000179.1 GCA_022736275.1 Rikenella microfusus
TTGCAGGCAGCGTCTGCGTCCGTCATTTCGTCATAAACGGGCCGCCAGTAGTCCTTGCGGTAGATTTCGGTGGTCTCGTCTTCGGTCAGGTGTCGAATATCCAGATGGGGGTAATCCCGCTGTGTGATACCCCGATTGGTTAGGCCACCAGGATCGGCAGGATCGTTTACAAGTCCACCCTCGTGCTGGAGAACGTATTTTATCGCTCTGTCAAATGTGCTCATCCCAACACCTCGTCTGTCTGATTATCCCCTGCTTCGTAAACTGTACGACAGTGGTCTTTCTCATGCCAGCTAAACAGCCAGTCGATAAATTTTACTGACGCAGCCCCTGACCAGTGTTCCCTGTGAGAGTATGCCCGATAGCTGATAGTCCGGTCAGGAGCACCGCCCAGTACCACGTTGACAAGCTGATCAATGCCTATCAGCAGGTTGTAGATGTAGAGTTTCACAGGTTCGCCGCCTCAGCTAAATACGCATCCAGATCATCAGCAGACCAACCGAGTAACTGAGTCATTGCCAATACCAGTGGATTTTCTCTCTGCACGGCTGTTGCATACTCCCATTCGATTTGTGCTGCTTGCGACATAGATCGAATGGCAGTATTAACCTGATCGTACACGCCCAGCGACAGCAACCGTAAACGCGCCTGACGCATGGATATGGAGCCTGTAACAGCAGACTTGCTCAACGCCTGCATCGCCTCATCAAGAGTATCAAACCAGTACCAGCCATCTACTGGATATGCCTGCTCTGTGTGATTCTCGGCTGTGAGCGAAAAGTCAGGGCCATGAACAAAGTTAGGCGCCGTTAAAAGTGTTTCGTTATTCCGTTTGTAAAATGCCATCGTGAAATCTCCTTAACCTGTGACCGTCCAGCCTTTGGCTGTGGCAATAGAAGGGTTGTCCCCGGTTACCCCATAGTTGCCGGTTACTGTTATGGTCTGCCCTGTAATTGCTGGCAGGGCTGTATAGAGTGCATTGAGTGCTGCGGCTGATAGTTTACAGCTTGCAACTGAGAATGAGTATTTAGGCGCCATTTTGATTGATGCTATGC
>DZBJ01000180.1 GCA_022736275.1 Rikenella microfusus
TCAAACGGCACATACGGATTGGAAATATTCGGTTTGGCATCCCTGTTGAGGAATCTGCCTGTGGACGGATCATAATACTGTCCATTCCCAATGTACAGGAGGCCGCTGGCTTCATCCATCAGACCACCGAAGTAGCCGAATTCAAAGTTGCCTGTACCGTAGGTCTCCAGAGTACTTCCCCAGGGAGTGTAACGCGCGGCAAAGGTCACTTCGCCACTGGCATCCGTCAACTGGCGTGGGGTGTTGCTTCCATCGGGCAGGGTGTAGTTCCATGATGTGGTCTTCTCGGCAACTGGGCCAAGTCCATACAGGTAGGTGGTGTCATTCCCGTTTGAAGTTGCAATCAATGGATTATTGCCATCCATCACATATTGAGTTGTCACGCCTGAGGCTTCCATGCTCAGGCGCTGGCTGAGTCCGTTATAGGTCATACTGGTCACTGATGACTGATTACTGACCCCTGTCAACCGATTTGCGGAATCATAGGTGTAAGTGCTCACGCCATTGGAGGTCAGGCTTCCATTGGCATCATAGGTGAATTGCCAGGTATTACTCCCCTCGCTGGCCGTGTTCAGTTGATTCGCCGCATCGTAGGCATAGGTTGTCGTGACTGTACCCGGTCCAAGGTCCCGCTCGAACGAAAGCGCATTGCCGTTTGCATCGTATGTGTAGTTAAAGTGTCGCCCATCGCTATACACAACCGAGGTCAGGCGGTTGAGGGAATCATAGGTGTAATCAATCGTGAGAGAAGCGCTTTGTTGGAGGAAAAGGGAAGCAGGCGCATCAGACTTGACGCGGAATCCCTGCAACTGATTGGACGAGTTATCGGTATATGATACCGGTTGGAGTTCCTGCGGGCTTGCGTTTCTGGTCGGTTCGAAAGTAACGCAGTAGAGGCAAATTCTCGTTGGGGCAGGCAGGGTTCCTGTCCTTGTCGGGGTTGAGGTCTTTGTAGGAGTTGATGTGATGGTTGGCGTATTTGTGGCGGTATTGGTTGCTGTAACGGTAGGGGTATTGGTTGCGGTGGAGGTTGGAGTATCGGTTAC
>DZBJ01000181.1 GCA_022736275.1 Rikenella microfusus
GGAAATTGCAGATGTTGTATTGCCTCCTGAACAAGGAGGTATGCATACATGGCAAACATACTGAAAATGGCTAAAATACACGCAATCATAGGCTTACTTGAGAATAAATGGACTTACCGGCGCATTGCCCGCGAGCTGGGTGTGGACCGTGAGACGGTTGCCCGTTATGACCGGTTACGACGGAACCGGGAGTCAAAACCCGCCATTGTAGCCCCCGGCTCCGGTAACCCGGACATTCCAAACCCAGCCATTTCGACCGCCGGGTCCGAAAGCGGCTCACTTTCGGATCTGTTCTTTCCGTCCTCGGGGCAATCTCCGGGCAGACCCAGCGAGTGTGAGCCGTTACGAGAGGTCATAAAGGCCAAGCTGGAACAAGGCTTATCCGCTCAGCGTATCTTTCAGGACGTAGCTTACGAACACGGTTTTACAGGTTCGTATTCATCAGTCAAACGCTTTGTGCAAAGACTCGAAGCATCCACACCACTGCCTTTCCGCCGCATGGAACCGGAACCCGGCGCTGAGAGCCAGGTTGATTTTGGATCAGGGGCATGGATCATTGAGAATGACAAGAAGCGCCGATCCCACGTGCTTCGCGTAACGCTATCTCACTCCCGCAAGAGCTATTCTGAGCCGGTCTTCAGGCAGACAACAGAGAATTTCATCCGTGCCATAGAGAACGCCTTCCGGCATTTTGGAGGTGTTACAAAAACCTTGGTGACTGATAATCTTAAGGCTGCGGTTAAGAACGCCGACTGGTTTGATCCTGATCTCAATCCGAAAGTGGTGGAGTTCGCCAGGCATTATGGATGTGTCATTCTTCCAACAAAACCCTACACACCACGGCACAAGGGCAAGATTGAGAGCGGAATAAAGTATGTAAAGAACAACGCCCTCAAAGGCAGGATATTTTCCTCTCTGGCTGAAGAGAAGATATTCCTTGCCGACTGGGAGACGAACGTGGCTGACACCCGTATCCATGGTACGACGAAGAAACAGGTTCGCCGGATGTTCGAAGAGGAACAATCTGCATTGCAGTCGTTGC
>DZBJ01000021.1:0-4529 GCA_022736275.1 Rikenella microfusus
TTGCACAGATATTGATCAGTAAGTTTACAGATCATATTCCTTATTATCGGCAAAGCAAAATTTTTAAACGTCAGACATTCCGAAAATAATTGCCTTATCAATGTTTAAATGAATAAACAACCGGTTTAAATCTTCGATGTGAGAGTATTTCACCTCAGGGTCTGAAGACTGCGTCAGTCGTACCTTACAACCCGGTACGTTTTCGCCAGCAGAGGGAATTGTTCATTCCATATTTCACGATTAACCATTCCGTCATGCAGCAGGACAATATTCATTCCATTGCCAGCTAATTCATAGAACAGCTTTCCACCATCAACAAGTACATAACCTGTGTCAACAGATACAGAGTTTAATACCTCGGGATACTGTGATAAGGAATAAGTTGTTGCTGAAACCATCAGACAGAAGATAATCAGGCTATTTCTCATTATGTTATTTTCTTTGCTCAATTCAATTTACGATACTATTCAATATCTGGCAAATTTTGCATAGGGAAATCAAGCGACCATGGATACAGTCGATTATATCTGAATATCCAACTTTTTCCTTACGTTTGACTTCTCATAAAAGCAGATATAATGAGCCCTCTTCTGTTATTGATTATTATCCTTTGCTATTTCTCCGTTCTGATGGTGATTTCTCATTTTGCGTCACGCCATATCCGTGACACCACCTTCTTTGACGGAGACAGGCAATCTCCGTGGTTCCTTGTGGCTTTCGGGATGATTGGCTCAGGAATATCAGCTGTATCCCTGGTATCTATCCCCGGCAATGTAGGCAACAACAACCTTCATTATTTCCAGTTTATCCTCGGGACAGTAGTCGGCTACCTCTTTATAGCATTTGTTCTGACTCCTATTTATTACAAACTGAAACTTGTTTCAATCTATACCTATCTGAATATCAGATTCGGTAAAGTCTCATATAAAACAGGCTCTCTCTTTTTTCTTGTATCCCAGTCTTTCGGTGCTGCCCTTAGGTTGCTGTTATCAATCAAAATATTACAGTATGCATTTTTTGATAAGCTGCATACTCCCTACTATGTAACCATCATTGTTGTTTTAATACTCATCTGGCTGTATACAAATAAATCAGGGATCAAAACCATTGTCTGGACTGATGCGTTGCAGTCCTTTTTCCTGATCTCTGTTATTGTCATTTCAATTCTTGCAATCAAAAATTCTTTAAACCTTTCACTTTCAGAAATGACAGAAGCCATAGCACACCATCCGTATGCCAGAATTTTCGACTGGGACATTCATTCCGGATCCAACTTCTTCAAACAATTTGTATCAGGATTGCTAATTACAGTTGCCCTGGTGGGTCTTGACCAGAGCATGATGCAAAAAACACTGACTGTCAGAAACTCAAAAGATGCCAGGAAAAATGTTCTGACTTTCAGCTTTTTTATTGCATTTGCCCAAACGCTGTTTCTGGCGCTTGGTGTGCTGATTTATATCTATGCTGAACGCAACGGCATTAATCTCTTAAGACAGGATGGGCGTTTTGTGAATACTGATGAGCTTTATCCATTGCTTACACTGAATTACTTTGGCAAAATCGGAGCGGTCGCATTTCTGATTGGTATTGTGGCCTCCACCTTTGCAAGCATTGACTCATGTATAGCTGCTTTAACAACGGCTTTCAGCTATGATTTTATGAACATCGAAACTAAACCCCCTGATGTCAGAAAGAAAATCAAAACAAGGGTGCTGATCGGTGTAAATATCGTGATGTTTCTGATAGTCATTACTTTCTGGAACAGTAAGGGAGCCATTATCAATACCATTTTCAAAACTGCGGGATATACGTACGGACCTATCCTGGGTTTATACATGACCGGACTGTTTTCAAAAATCAAATTCAGGGAAAAGTGGGTTCCCGTGGCATGTGTCTCGGCTGCACTTCTGACATGGATAATGAACGGCTATTTTATAAGAGCTTTCAATTTTGATTTCGGGTTTATGAATATTTTTGTAAATGCATTACTGACTATATTGTTCCTGTTTATCATCAAAAAGAGAAACTGATCTTGAAGAAAAAAGAGTTTACAGTCAATATCACCAACGATCGTGAAATTATTGGAATATGTGCTCTGATGATGTCAGAAACAGATCCATGGGTTACACTGGGGATGAATTATGACCATTGCCTTACTGCATTTGAGGGGGCCTGCAAAGAGATCCATGTTGTAAGCTATGGGAATAATATTGCAGGTTTTGCTATTCTGCAGGTCTGCGGCAGCTTCTCAGGATACATTCAGACAATCTGCATAAGAGAAGATTACAGGGGAAAGGGATTTGGAACAAAACTCCTGAAATATTGCGAGGAGAGAATTCTGAAATTCTCACCTAATGTGTTTATCTGTGTCTCTTCCTTTAACAAAGGGGCAATAAGGCTGTATTATGAGTTTGGGTTTAAACTGATCGGTGAATTGGATAATTTTATAAAAGAGGGCTTTACAGAATTATTGCTCCGCAAAACCGCGGGTCCAAGGGTTGGATACCGGTCCCGGTAAAAGCACTGTCATGATTAACAGGAAACTATTAACCGTAATCATCGTTTTTCTTGGTACTCTGACCTCATTTAGCCAAAGGTCCTTGTCAAAAGAAGACAGGCTGAAGCTGAAAGCTGAAATTGACAGCATCCTTCAGAGTCAGGTTGACCAGGATAAAATCCCGGGGACAGTTGTCCTGATAAAAAATAATAACAAGGTCATTCATTCCCGCGCTTACGGACTTGCCCAAAAGTATGATCTCAACCATAATCTGGTCGACCCTCCGGAGAAGATGAAGGTTAAGACCCTGTTTGATATCGCCTCACTGACAAAGGTAACAGGAACCACAACCTCAGTCATGTTACTCGCAGACAGAGGTCAGATCAACATCGAGGACAGGGTTTGCAAGTACATTAAAGCCTTTGACACACCTGATAAAAAGGATATTACCATACGTCATCTGCTCACGCATACTGCAGGGCTTTACGAATGGTATCCACTCTACTACCTTGCTTCAAACCGGCAGGATTGTTTCAGAATAATTGAAAGCCTTCCTTTAATAGCACCAGTTGGGCAACAACGCCGGTACAGTGACCTTGGATTTGTACTTCTTGGCGAAATAATAGAAATTGTATCGGGCTTGCCTCTGGAACAGTATATGAAACAGAATGTTTTTCAGCCCCTTGGCATGAAAAACACGACATTCAACCCTCTGGCCACCGGTGGTCGCACGGGAATTGCAGCAACGTCTGCAGGTAATCCTTATGAAAGGCGTATGGTTTATGATTCCACTCTGGGCTACAAAATAAAGGAAATTGATCCGGAACAATGGAACGGCTGGCGAACCTATATTCTTAAAGGAGAAGCCAATGACGGCAATGCCTGGTATGCCAACGGCGGAGTATCAGGTGCAGCAGGACTGTTTTCTACTGCCCGTGACCTGCAAAAACTTGTCGATATGCTGATGAATGACGGCATGGTTGGTTCAGAACAATTTATATCAGCCAGGACAATCGAAACCTTTCTGACAAAAGATAAATTCAACAATGGCCTTGGGTGGATGATGAATCCTGAAAATTCCTTCATGAAGAATGCACCTGAGGGTTCATTTGGACATACAGGATTTACCGGGACCAGTATTGCTGTCGTCCCCCATTACAAGACCTCAATCATACTCTTGATCAACCGGCAGAATTGCGGCCTGTCGGACGAGGGTGAATACTACAATGTAAACCCCATCCGGCTTCAGGTATTCAATTCTGTGATGAAATATTTATCTGAGAAGAATTAGTCTCTGTACCTGCCGGAAAGATCCATCATAATTATTGTTTATATAGGACCCTTAGTGTGATCATGATAGCAGAAGGAAAACATGACCGGTGATTTTCTGCCCGGGGAAAATACGTCCTGGCATATAATCCCGGATGATTATGAGAAAGGACCACCTGCTCTCTCATTCCTGGTACAGCTCATCCTAAGAATTGATGGGGCTTTTTGGAGTTTTATTAACAAGAGGCAGATTTTGACCTCTTGTGCCTCCGGGTACCCCCAAAGACAAAAGTTACAAAAAGATAACTCTCTCTAAAAGTCGCAATTAGCACAGATTTTTTATTAGTCCAAACAGCATTTTTGATATTTCTTCAAGTTTTTGCTCTCTCTCCATGAATACCTGCTGAGTTATTTCTTTTGTATCATGAAGATATTCCAGAATAGCAAAACATTCAAATGCACTGCCTCGGGCAATCACAAAGAAATTTTTCCTGTCCTTGTTACTGAACCGTGAAGTTCCTTCAGCAATATTCAACATTATGCTGAATGATGCTCTTCTGAGCTGATCATTTGTTACCCTGTCAAAATTCTTTTCATCCAGGATCGAATAAATTTCTTTGCAGAAGTTCTTTGACTTCTGATAGACATCAAGTTTCTGAAAATCAAACATGATAATAGGTTTTAGGTTAGCACAATGGAAATAAATTAGCAGCAAAACAGAGCTAATTTATAAAGAAAATTAAAACCATGAAAAGGCCAGAAG
>DZBJ01000021.1:4629-29123 GCA_022736275.1 Rikenella microfusus
TGTGAGTGTGAGTGCGGGAGTGAGGAAAACAGAAGCGAGTGTTCACGCTCTCGCTGAAGAAAAGAAAGTGTGAGTGTGAGTGCGGGAGTGAGGAAAACAGAAGCGAGTGTTCACGCTCTCGCTCTCACACTCGCTCTGTTTTCAGTACCCGGAGGGGGACTTGAACCCCCACAGCCGCTATGGCCAAAGGATTTTAAGTCCTTCGTGTCTACCATTCCACCATCCGGGCGAAAGATTGTGCAAATATAGGATTTGTAAATTATATTTACGGCAGCCAATTTCAAATCCCGGCCTCAATGCATTACCAAACAACCAGAACCTCATGAAACATACAAGAATGGCAGCTTGTGCTATTATTACGCTCCTGCTGGCAGGCAGCACCGCAGGACAGTTAACGTGATCATCGGGGAACGGGCCATGCGCGAGATCTACCTCCCTCCCTTCAGGGCTGCAGTAGAGGAGGCCGATGCTTACGGGGTGATGGCCGCCTATAACAAGGTTGACGGCTGGTGGTGCGCCGAAAATGATATACTCCTCAATAAGATACTGCGCGTCAGAATGGCTGTCAAACCTGTCCATGAAAACGAAGCAAACAAGGAAATGACCTCTCAGCCAGCACAGCATAAAGTTGCCTATGACGTGGCCATCAAGTCCATCGTTCTCCTGAAAAATGACGGAGTGCTTCCGCTTAAGCTCGCTGACAAACCTGTGATAGCGGTCATCGGAGCCAATGCAACACAGAAAATGGCATCGGGAGGCCTTGGAGCCGGTGTGAAAGCGTTGTATGAGGTAACTCCCCTGGAGGGACTGAAGCAAAAGATCGGCGACAGGGCCGAAATCATTTATGCCAAAGGTTATGAACCGGTTCAGTACAGCTATGCTGACAGGTTCCGGAAACGGACTCCTGAAGAACTTGAAAAGGAAGCCCGGGCAAAGGAAGTGACTGCACAAAAACTGGCGGATGAGGCTGTCAGGATTGCCTCCGGGGCAGATCTCATCCTATTTGTGGGTGGTAATAACCGCGCCGTTGAAACAGAAGGAGAAGACAGGAAAGATATATTCCTTCCTTCAGGCCAGGACAGGCTGATCGCCCGCATCGCCGAAGTGAACCCCAATATCATTACAGTGCTGACCAGCGGCGCCCCCAACGATCTCAACACGGTTAACCCGCTCTCCAGGGCATTGCTCATATCGTGGTTCAACGGCTCCGAAGGCGGTAATGCGCTGGCCGATGTGCTACTGGGAACTGTCTCTCCTTCCGGGCGACTGCCTTTCACAATACCTGTAAAGCTTGAGGATTCTCCGGCGTATGCCCTTGGCAACTACCCTCAGGATGCCCGTAATGCAGATGTTTTTGCCAGCCTGGTCTCAACCGGTGACACAACCAAACAGAACCTGGAAGAAGCAGCAAAGGGACTGAAGAATGACCCTGACATTGCATATTATTCCGAAGAATCACTTGTCGGCTACCGCTGGTTTGACACGAAGAAAATACCTGTGATGTATCCGTTTGGTCACGGACTTACCTATGCCGGTTTCGAATACTCAAAACTTAAGTGTGATAAAAAAACGTACGGTAAAAATGATATAATCACCGTCACATTTAATTTGAAGAACACCGGGGGAATGGCCGCAGATGAAGTTACCCGGGTTTACGTGCACCGCATTGACCCCTCAGCAGAGTGGCCGCAGAAGGAGCTAAAGGCATTTAAAAGAGTATCTCTTGATCAGGGGGAAAGCAAAACCGTAACCCTTTCAATACCGGTGAAGAGTCTCATGTACTGGAACGGTATAAAGCAAGCATGGGATCATGATATCTGCACGATGGAACTCCTGGCGGGCGCTTCATCCGGAGATATCAGGCTGACGAGAAAGATCAGGCTAAGGTGATCATCGCAATACCTTCAAACCATAACATACCGGCATAAAATGATTCAGAGTCCCGGGGCTGCACTGTCGCATACCCGGAACTCTGAAAAAATTATGAATAAATCAGTTTACTTTACCAGCACCGGATCACCGAAACCGACCTTCTTCAATCCAATCATCTGTGTGGCAGCATCACCCACCACAACATAATTCATTTTCATGGGATCAATGTACTTCTGTACGGTCTCGTCCATCTGTTCCCTGGTCAAACCCCTGAGGTAATTCTCTTCCTGCCTTACATAATCGACTGGCAGACCGTAGGTGGTCATGGTGCTTATCATGCCGAGTTTAGCCTCGTTGGTTTCAAAACGCAGGGCATTGGCCTTCAGCAGTGATCCCTTCGTGAAATCAACAGTCTCCTGGGGAACTCCGGCCCTGTACTCATTCATGATATCCCTGAACAGCTCGACAGACTCGAGTGTGGCATCGGTACGAACAGAGGCATAAGCTCTGAAGGTGCCATAATTCTTCATCCCGGTAAAGTCTGAATATGCCCCGTAGGTGAATCCCTTCTCCTCCCTGAGAACCATGAAGAGACGCGCGCTGGCAGTGCCGCCGAGCATGTAGTTGGCAACATCTGCCTTGTAATAATCGGGATGGTCACGGGTCAATCCGAGCGTGCCGATACTTATAACCGACTGTTTGGCTCCGGGTACATCAACAAACCAGATTGCTGATCTCTCCGGTGCAGGCGGGAAGGTATAGGTTGGCATAATCACCTCCCTGGCCATCCATTTTGAATTCAGACCTGCCAGTGCCTTCTGCACTCTCGCCTTGTCTACATCACCCACCACATGGAAGTTGGCCACCGACGGTGAGAGATTCTTTTCATAGAAAGTCTTCAGGTCATCAATGGTGATTGCTTCCACGCTCTCTATGGTCCCGCTGTTGTCAATGGCAAAGATATTGTCCGCCCCCAGGGTCAGCCTGTTGAACGTAATTGTTGACAGGTAGTTTGGTTCGGCAAGATTACGTTTCAGGTTGTTGATGGTACGGGTCTTGTTTATCGAGAACTGCTCCTCATCCCAGCGTGGTTCAAGAAGCATCTCCTCCACCAGGGCCAGTGTCTTCTCAAAGTTGCGTGCCAGCGAGCTGACGTAAACCGTAATGCTCTCCTGTCCTCCCGATATGCTTATGTTGGCGCCCAGCAACTGTATCTCCTCCTCAAGCTCCTCTGGAGTCCTGTTCTTCGTACCCTCATTCAGCATCTGTGCGGTGAACCTGGCAACGCCCGGCTTGCTGATATCGTCAAGCATGTGACCGCCCCTGATCACTATGGAATATGTCACAAGAGGAAGCTCATGCTGCTCAACACCGAATATCTTCATGCCGTTGGAGGCATCTGCAGTCCATACTTCCGGCAGGTTCACCGACGGGTCCGGACCCGGCACCGGGGGTACCGACCGGTCAAAACTGCCGGGGGTCTTCTCAATAACCTCCTCACCGGCGGCTGCAACCTGCACCTGGGTGGCCTTCGTCACATCCTCCTCAACAATGCCGGCGCTGACAGAACCCTCGGCAACAAGGTCAAGCTGTCCCTTTGGCACGAAGCTGGTGGCAACAAAATTTTTCCCCATGATGTATCGGTTGTATACATCCCAGACATCATCCATGCTGACCTTCTGAATCATTTCAAGTTCCTCCGTGATATAGTCGGGACTGCCGGCATACTCACTGTACATGGCAAGCATGAACGATTTATACATTATGCTGCTTAACATGCGGTAAAAATTTGTCTCAAGCCCGGCCTTGATCCTCTCGAGGTCTCTTTCTGTGAACTTCTCCGTCTCAAACCTCTGAAAAGCTTCAAAAATGGCCTGTTCAACGTCATTCAGGCTTGTTGAGGGATTGGCAGTGACGCTTATCTGGAAGTCACCGGCAATTTCCTGGGCGTTATTATAGGCATTAACATTGGAGGTGAGCTTCTTTTCCTTTACCAGCACTTTGTACAGCGGCGACTTTTTGCCCATTCCAAGCAACTGTGCCAGGGCATCAAGCGAGTAGGCATCTTTCGTGTACTGTTCACAAGTCGGAATTACCATGTTGTACTGCGGTGCGCGGGCAAAAGCATCCTCATGGTAAAGTTTCTTCGTCTCCGCCAGCGTCACATTCATGGGCTCGGGATCCTTCAGTTCATCTCCCGCAGGAATCTCGCCAAAGTACTTTTGTATGAGAGCTTTAATCTCCTCGACCTCATAATCACCCGAAACCACCAGGGTCGCATTGTTCGGGATATAAAACTTCTTGTGGAATTCTTTGACATCGTCAACGGTAGCATTTGCCAGGTCCTCCATCTCCCCTATCACATCCCAGCTGTAAGGATGTCCCTGGGGATAGAGGTTTTTCAGGATGACATAATCGGTGAAGCCATAAGGCCTGTTATCAACCCCCTGCCTCTTTTCGTTCTGAACCACATTCTGCTGGAGGGCAAACGACTGCGGCGTTACAGTGTTACGCAGGAAACCCATGCGGTCAGACTCGAGCCACATTGCCGTTTCAAGGGCATTTTTCGGAACAACCTCGAAATAGATCGTCTGGTCGAAGCTGGTGCCACCGTTGAGGGTTCCTCCCGCTCCTTCGATGTACTTGAAGAACTGATCTTCCTCGACATTCTCTGAACGCTGGAACATCATGTGTTCGAACAGGTGTGCGAAACCTGTCTTGCCGGGCACCTCCCTGCCTGATCCCACATGGTAGAGTATCACCAGTGAGGTGATGGGGTCAGACTTATCCTTATTTAGGATCACCGTTAAGCCGTTGTCAATCTTGTATGATTCATAAGGAACTGATAGAGTGCTCTTTGTCTCCTTGCTGCATCCTGAAACCAGGAGCAAAGAGGCAAGCATAAGTAAACTGATGGTTTTTTGCATGGTATCTGTTATTTAACTAATACTGGTTCTCCAAAGCCGAGTTTTTTAAGCTCATTAAGCTGCGTTGCGGCATCGCCGGCAACCACATAATACATCTTCATGGGATCAATGTATTTCTGAACCATTGCATTGACTTCATCAACGGTTAGGTTCCTTACATAATCCTCCTCACGGGCTATGTAGTCATCAGGCAGTCCGTACGCGCTCATCGTGTTAATCATTCCGAGCAATGCCCGCTGCGTCTCAAACCTCAGTGCATTGCCTTTGAGCAATGCATCACGGGTGAAGTCGACATCGCTCTGAGAGACCCCTGCCCTGTATTTTGCCATAAGATCCCTGAATATCTCGGCCGACTCGAGGGTTGCTGTTGACCTTACTGCGGAGCTTGCCACGAATGTGCCGTAGTTCTTCTGAGCGTTGAGGTTGGTTCGTGCTCCATAGGTATAGCCTTTCTCCTCTCTGAGGACCAGGTTGACATAACCGTTGAACGAACCCCCGAGCTTGTAGTTGGCAACAAATGCAGGGTAATAATCAGGATTCCCGCGTGGAATGGCAGGTGCACCTATGTAGATATTCGACTGTTTGGCACCGGGAACGTCAACGAAGTATATACCTGCCTTTTCAGGCGCCGGTGCGGAGGCGATCTCAGGCATCTTAACCTCTTTGGCGCTCCAGTCAGCACCAAGGGCGGCGAGGGCCTTTTCAACTCCTGCCTGATCAATGGAACCGACAACCAGGAAACGTGTCACTGATGGCGAAATGTTATTCTCATAGAACGCCTTAATGTCGTCCATGGTCATATTCTTCACGCTCTCAGGTGTCCCTGACACATCAGTTGCAAGGATGTTCTCGCTTCCGAGGGTAAGCTTTGACAGAGTCATTGATCCGAGGTATGTAGGATCGATGGAGCTTCTCCTGAGCCCGTTGAGTACGCGTGTGCGCGCCAGCTCAAATGAGAGCGAGTCCCATCTCGGCTCGAGAAGCATCTCCTCAACAATGGCAAGAGTTTTCTCAAAGTTACGGGCAAGAGTGTTTACACTGACAGTGATTTCTTCGTTATCGGCTGATATCATTATCATTGCACCGAGGAGATCGATCTCCTCCTCAAGCTCTTCAGGGGTCTTGTTCTTTGTCCCCTCATTGAGCATCATCGCCAGCATGTTTGCCACACCCGGGGCGCTTATATCATCAAGCATGTGTCCGCCCTCAATTACAATGTTGTACTGCACCAGCGGCACCTTGGTGTGCTGTATCCCGTAAAGCTTCATGCCGTTGGCAAGTGAAGACTTCCAAACCAGAGGAACTGTCACTGACACATCCGGTCCCAGGGGCGGCTGCACCGAGCGGTCAAACGAAGCCGGGGTCTTCTGTATCTCGCCGCCGTCGCCGGCTTCGATCTTCACCTCAGTGGCTGTAAGGATATTCTCCTCAACGATGCCCGCATTGACAGATCCGGCAGCTGCAAGGTCAACCTTTCCCTTTGGCACGAAACTGGTTGCCACATAGTTCTTTCCCTTGATGTACTGTTCATACACCCGTTTTACGTCATCAACCGTTACAGCCGTCCTGTTTGCCATATCCTGCTTGTAGAACCCTGGATCGCCGGCAAAGATGTCATACTCAGCCAGGCTGAATGCCTTACCCTGTACGCTGCTGATCATGTTGTAGAAGCTCGTCTCCTGACCTGCCTTGACTCTCTCAATATCCTTATCAGTGAAGCCATCGGTTTCAAAACGGGTGAAAGCCTCAAAGATGGCATCCTCAACCTCGGCCAGCGAGACACCGGGATTGGCATTTACAGAGATGACGAACGTGCCTGCAAGCTCCTGAGCTCCGTTCCTTGCCATAACATTGGATGTCAGCTTCTTCTCCTTCACCAGCACCGAATACATCGGTGATTTCTTACCTCCGGCCAGAATTTCGGAAAGAGCCGAAAGAGCGTAGGAGTCTTTTGAATATCTCTCAGAAGTGGGGAAAGCCATTGTATATTGGGGAGTATTTGCAAAGTTGTCTTCATGGTAAAGCTTCTTCGTTTCAGGAAGAGTGACAGGCAGCGGGGTCAGCTTCTCCACATCCGGACCCTTTGGTATCTCACCGAAATATTTCTGCACCAGCTCCCTGACCTGCTCGCGGTCAAAATCGCCCGTGATGGAAAGAGTTGCGTTATTGGGTATATAGAAACGCCCGTGGAACTCCTTGACATCTTCCACAGTGGCGTTGAAAAGATCTTCAATCTCCCCTATGGTAGTCCAGTTATAGGGATGTCCTTCCGGAAACATTGCCCTTGCCATGACCGTTGACGAGTGTCCGTAAGGCCGGTTGTCATTGTTCTGGCGTTTTTCATTCTGAACCACGTTCTGCTGAATGGCGAAAGCCTGCTTCGTAATGGTGTTTGCCAGGTAACCCATGCGGTCTGACTCCATCCAGAGAACCATTTCCAGGGCATTCTTAGGCACAGTTTCATAGTAGTTGGTACGGTCCTGGTTGGTGGATCCGTTAAGTGTTCCGCCTGCACTTTGTATCAGCCTGAAGAACTGGTCTTCAGGAACATTCTCGCTCTGCTGGAACATCATATGCTCAAACAGATGCGCAAAGCCTGTGCGGCCCGGGACCTCACGGTTGCTTCCCACGTGATAGTAGACAGCCACCGCCACAATCGGGTCGGACTTGTCTTCGTGCAAAACGACACTCAGTCCGTTTTCAAGCTGGTACTTCTCAAACGGAATGGTCAGTTCATCTTTTGGTTTTGTCTGACATGAGACCATAACAATAACGGTAATGATTAATAATGCTTTGATGAGATTCTTCATAATATTAAGGAATTGGGTTTTTTGATTGCATAATCATCTGACTAATTTAAAACAAATTATACTCGGCCCTGCGGCTGTTAACATTTCTTCACAAAAAAGGTGTTTTCATAGATCCCTGAACAAATTCATATTTAATTTGTATTTTATTGAAGAAACATTAAACAAAATAAAATATGTTCGACCAGTTTGACCCTGCTGATGACAAAATGCTGCAGGTCATTGACAACAACGGAAAGGTTATCAGCAAGGAGCTGATGCCACATCTCTCTGATGATGAGATGCTGAAACTGTATAAGGATATGCTTTTTGTAAGGACTCTCGATTTCATGATCGTCTCCTACCAGAGGCAGGGTCGTGTCTTTACCTACCCTCCCAATTACGGACAGGAGGCGATTGGCGTTGCTGCCGGGGCGGTGCTAAGGCATGACGACTGGCTGGTACCGGCCTTCCGCGAGCTGGGCGCCTGGCTGGCCAAGGGTATTTCAGTAAAAGAGGTATTCCTCTACGCTATGGGTCATGAAGACGCCTTTAGGTTTGCAGAAGCTAATCATGTGCTTCCCATGTCCGTGCCGATTGCCTCACAGCTGATTCACGCCTCAGGCATCGGGTATGCCATCAAATACCAGAAGAAGGACGAGGTTGCAATCGCATTCGTAGGCGACGGCGGAACCTCCGAGGGAGATTTCCACGAGGCTCTCAACTTCGCCGGTGTATGGAAGGTGCCGGTCATATTCGTGGTACAGAATAACCAGTATGCTATCTCTGTTCCCGTTAAGATGCAGACAGCCAGTCTTAACATGGCCATAAAGTCTAAAGCCTACGGCATTAAGGGATTGAAGGTCGACGGCAACGACATCTTCGCCATGCTGGCCGCATTCAGAAACGCGCATGAGTATGCCCGTAAGGAGAGTCAGGCCGTGCTTATTGAGGCTGTTACCTATCGCAAGGGTGCGCACACCACATCGGATGACCCCACCAAGTACCGGACAACCGATGAGGAGAAGGAATGGGACAAGAAGGACCCGCTGCGCCGCATGAAGCTTTTCCTTGAAAAGAAGAAACTGTGGTCAGATGCAGAAGAGGAGAGGATTACCGACGAATACAACAAGGAGATCGACCGCCTCTTCATGGAGACCGAAAAGAGTGTCAGTTATCCTCTCGAGGATGTATTCAAATATACCTATACCGAGATGCCGCAGGAGCTCCGCGACCAGCAGATTGAACATGAAAAATTCTTACAATGGAAAAACGCACGCAAATGAAAGCAATGAATATTGTCAATGCCGTTAATGACGCGCTGGATATCAAACTGGCAGAGGATAAAACAGTGGTTGTCTACGGCGAAGATGCCGGCTTCGAGGGCGGTGTCTTCAGGGTTACCGAAGGATTACAGAAGAAACACGGCGTTGAGAGGGTTTTTGACTCTCCCCTGGCCGAGTCAGGCATAGCCGGTACTGCCGTGGGCATGGCCGCCGCAGGACTCCGCCCCGTGATTGAGATGCAGTTCTGCGGGTTCATCTACCCGGCCTTTAACCAGATAATCTCACATATCACCCGCATGCACAACCGCTCACGCGGGAAGTACAAAATGCCTGTAGTGATACGCCTTCCCTACGGCGGCGGCATCAACGCCCTCGAGCACCACTCGGAGAGCATGGAGGCTATGTTCGCACATATACCCGGCCTGAAGATCGTTGTGCCTTCAACACCTCACGATGCCAAGGGACTACTCATATCTGCCATTGAAAGCGATGATCCTGTGCTGTTTCTGGAGCCCAAGCGCATTTACAGGGCCATCAAGCAGGAGGTCAGTGAGGAGAAGTTCTCCGTACCTATCGGCAAGGCCAAGGTCCTCTCACAGGGTACCGATGTTACCGTTGTTGCTTACGGAGCAATGATACGCGAGGTGCAGAAGGCAATGGTCATGGCCAAGGAAGCAGGGTACTCCGTGGAGCTTATTGACCTGCGTACCATCTATCCGCTTGACAAGGAGACAATCACCGCATCGGTGAAGAAGACCGGACGTATAGTATTCGTCGGCGAGGAGCCGCGCAGCTTCGGAGTGGGATCCGAGATTATGGCAATAGCAAACGAGGAGGCCTTCCTTCATCTTGAAGCTCCCCCGAAGAGGGTGGCGGCGTTTGACGTGATAGTGCCCTACCCCCAGGGTGAGCATCATTACATGATCACTCCCGAGAAGATTTATTACGAGATTGAAAGAACGATAAAATTCTGAGGTGATGAGATATATTTTCAAATTCCCGGACATAGGCGAAGGACTGACCGAAGGGATTATTATCGAGTGGTATGTCGATAAGGGTAATGCCGTAAAGGTAGGGCAGCCGCTGGTGAAGATGGAGACCGACAAGGTGGTGACGGATATTCCCTCACCTCGCGAGGGTACAATAGCTGCGCGGTATGGCAAGGTCGGCGAGACAATCCATGTGGGAGAGACACTCGTTGAGATAGATATTGCCGGTGAGGCTTCAGCTGCCGCATCTGCTCCGCAGGTCGAGGCGGTTGAGGAAAAGGGCGCCGGTGTGGTAGGCACACTGGAGGTTGCATCAAACAATGCCTTCCTCCCTGCAAGTGAGGAGGGTACCGAAGTCAGGCCTGCCGCTGCCGCAGGTGCACCCCGAAAGGTTCTTGCAACCCCTGTGGCACGCGCCATGGCACGCGAGATGAACATCGACATAAACCAGGTCACGGGAACAGGCCCTGCAGGAAGGGTGATGAAGAGCGACATACAGAACTTCCACGCCCCTGCTGCTGCCGTTTCACGAAGCGCAGCCTCACCGTCTGCAGCTCCTGTTACGGGTGAGCTGATCGAGGTCAGACCGATGTCACAGATAAGGAAGTCGATAGCCAGGAACATGCTCCGCTCAAAACAGAGCACGGCACACATGACTCTCTTCGAGGAGCCTGAGGTGTCGGCACTTGTTGAAGCAAGAGCCAGGTACAGGGAGGAGTACAAAAAGGAAGATATCAATCTTACTTACCTGCCCTTCATCATCAAGGCAGTTGTGGCAGCGCTGAAGCGCCACCCGGAACTGAATTCCGAGATGGATTTCGAAAAGGGAAATATCATCTATAAGAATTACTATAACATCGGGATAGCGGTAAGCACGGAAGATGGCCTCGTTGTGCCGGTGATACGCAATGCCGACAGGCTGACGGTGAAGGAGCTGAGCAGGGCCGTAGCTGAAATAGCAGTGAAGGCGCGCGACAGGAAGCTGACGCTCGACGACATGAAGGACGGCACCTTCACCATCACCAACTACGGAGCGCTTGGCGGCTGGTTCGGGGTGCCCGTGATCAACTACCCGCAGGTGGGTATCCTTGGAATAGGCCACATCAACCAGCAGCCGGTTGTGGCCGGCGGCGAGATAAAGGTCGGGAATGTGATGCCTCTCTCTCTCTCGGTTGACCACAGGATGGTTGACGGAGCAGAGGCGACGGAGTTCCTGAATGATGTGGCGGCAGGCGTTGCTGACCCGCTTTCACTTATAATGAGACAATAATCAAGAAGAGAAGGAGAGCACAATGGACTACGATCTGATCATAATTGGCGCCGGACCGGCAGGTTATGTTGCCGCCATCAGGGCAGGCCAGGCAGGACTGAAGACTGCAGTGATAGAGAAGAAGCATGTCGGCGGGATGTGTCTCAACTGGGGATGCATCCCCTCGAAGGCTATGCTTGAGAGCGCCAAGTACTTCTCGAAGCTTGGCATGGCAGGCGATTTCGGTGTGGAAGGACTCGATCCCAAAAAGCTGACATTCAGCTGGGAGAAGGGGGTAAAGCGCTCCGAGCGAATTGTGAGGAGGCTGACCAAGGGAGTGGAATACCTTCTTAAGAAAAACAACGTTGAGACCATAACCGGCACTGCCTCAGTTGAGGCGGCGGATACGGTGGTCGTTGACAACCGCAAGCTCACGGCGGGGAATATCATCATCGCCACAGGTTCCTATCCGAGGCCCTTGCCCTTCAAGGTGCACGAGAACAAGATACTCAACCTTGAGAACTTCTTCTCGATGAAGGAGATACCTCAGAAGCTGCTGGTGGTTGGCGAAGGACCGGTATCAGCAGAGATATCACAGATGCTTGCACTGATAGGAAAGGATGTTACGCTCCTCAAGACGGCCAATAAGGTTTTCCCTGCTCTTGATGATTATCTCAATACATATATCAGCCGCAGGCTTGATTCACTGAAGATAAAAGTCATTGAAGGAACAGCAGGTGGTTTCGACTCGCTGAATCTTGATGTATATGAGGGCATTGTAAACTGCATGCCAAGGAAGGGAATCAAGCCGACCGGATCGCTTAAGCCTGAGGAGAATGAGAGTTTTTATGTCACCGATGAGCATTTCATGACCAGCGTCAGGGGCGTCTATGCCGTCGGCGATGTCAACGGCAGGAGCATCTATGCCCATGCCGCATCGGCACAGGCACTGGCCGCGGTGAACCATATCCTTGGCATTACCGAGACTATGGAGACTGAGCGTGTACCGCTGACCATCTATACTGATCCGGAGATTGCACAGATAGGCCGGACCGAGCAGCAGCTCGCTGCCGGAGGTGAGGAATACAAAGTCAACGAGTTCCCGCTGTCGGCCAACGGCAAAGCCCTGACCGAGGGGCAGTCCGAGGGAGTTCTCCGCATTATTTCTGAACCAAAGTACGGCGAGGTGCTGGGCGTGCAGATCATAGCCCACAATGCCACCGACCTTATCAGTGAGGCAGCTGCCTACATGGCTGTAGAGAGCACAGTATGGGATGTGGCTCATACAATGCATGCCCACCCGACCATTTCGGAGGTGTTCCTGGAAGCAGGTGCCGATGCTATCGGTAAACCTGTACACAAGGCATGATTTCTTCGGGCGATGCCTGTTCAAGTAAGACCATATGACCTGCCTGATGCCGCCCTCTTCAGCGGCAAGGGTAACGGCATGCTGGTATGGCAGCCGGAGGAGACCGTAATTGTGCTGGGTCAGAGCAACACCACGGAAAAATCCCTTTTCATGGAGAATGTCATGTCCGACAGCATACCGGTAACAAAACGTCCGACCGGCGGCGAGACGGTCATACTTACGTCCAAAATGGCGGTGATAACCGTGGCAAGGGAGTTCGCTGACCTGATCCGGTCAAAGGATTTCTTCATGGAGGTCAACAGAATGATCCTTGACATGCTTGCTGACCTTGGAGTGAAAAATTACGGCACCAGGGGGATATCAGACATCACCATTGGCAACATGAAAATCCTCGGATCCTCAATGCACCGCCGTGAGAACCGCCTGGTCTATCATGCGGTGCTAAATCTTGCGGAGGATCCTTCCATTTTCGAAAGGTATCTCAAACACCCCTCCCGTGAACCTGATTACCGCCTCAGTCGCCCCCACGGTGAGTTTGTAACCTCACTTGAGAAAGAGGGTTACAACATTAATCTTCAAGATATAGCTGCAATTCTCACACATAGTCCCACGTGGCTTCCTGATCTTTGATCTGTCAGAAGCGGCCCTTAATTTTCCGGGATCACCTCACCTGCTGTGCCCACAGAGGTAACCCGGGCATTCAGGCATCCTTTTCGATTATGATCTTCCTGAAAACATAAAAAGTATTGTTGAATAAACCATTTTGACTATATTTGTCAATACAATCTATTCAACAATGCTGAGTTTCTCAGATAATATACGTGAGTTGCGACTGCAGAAAGGCAATCCCTTAAGGAAAGTTGCCTCGTTTCTGGATATTGACCAGGCTATCCTGAGCAAAATAGAAAATGGCAAGCGCAATGCCACAAGAGAAAATGTGGCAAAACTGGAAGAGTATTATGAGGTTGAAACCGGCACTCTTATGGTCCTTTGGCTGGCTGACAAAATAATTTTTGAGCTGCGCGGGGAGGAACAGGCCCTTGAAGCGATAGCCCTTGCTGAAAAAAGAATCGGATACCAGTCCTCCAAACCGATAACAAAGTCACAGATATTGATACAAGTCAGGGAGTACTTCCGGAATCAGAACAAGGTTAAAAAGGCCTGGCTCTTTGGTTCATTTGCAAGGGAAGAACATGACATGGAAAGCGATATAGACATACTTGTGCAGGTTCCTGCTAAAAAATCATTTACCCTGTTTGACATTGCTGAAATAAAATTTCAGTTGGAGAAGGTGATCCCGATGAAGGTAGATATTGTTATGCACAACGCAGTAAAACCAGAAATACTCAAACGTATAACTCCCGAGCTGATTCTGATCTATGAGAAATCAAAAAATAACTGACAGGGACCGCCTGAGTCACATACTCGACTCAATAACAGCAATTGAAGGTTTCATAGAGGAATACTCGAAAACTTCCTTCCTGGAAGACAGAAAGACCATTGACGCTACCCTTTTTCAATTTGCGGTTATCGGTGAAGCAATTGTTCGTGTTGATGAGGATATACTTGATAAATATGAGTTTCCATGGTATAAGGTCAGAGCCCTCAGGAATTTCATTCTGCATGAATATCATGCCATAGAGGACAAAGTCATCTGGGATACCATAAAGAATGATCTGCCATTATTAAAGAAGATGATCAAATTGATATTAAGAAGTGAATTCAATTAAAAACTCAACCCAATCATGGTAACACCTGAATTTTACCATATCACATCCGGCGGCAGTCTTGAAAAGATAAGCACCTTCGCCGGAGCCGTCAGCGCAATGAAAGATGACGGGTACGTATGGTTCAACTACAGCAAGGCAACCCGCGAAGATCTCTCTGAACTTATTGAACCCCTCGGGCTTCATCCCCTGTCACTTGAGGACTGTACCGATGAGAACCAGGTACCGAAGCTTGATGAATTCCCCAGCTACGCCTTTATGGTTTTCAATGCCCTTCGATATGAGAAGGAAGAACTGATGTCGGATGAGGTTGACCTGTTCATAGGCGAAAAATTCCTGGTAACCGTAAGCGGATATTCGGAGTCAACAAAGTACCCGATTGACGGCATTGTGGCGGTCATTGAGAGAAATATCGCAGCCGTCAGGCGCGGACCGGCATGGCTGATGCATATTATGCTGGACTTTATAGTCGACCAGATGGCTGATGCGGTGGAGAAGGCGGAGGCTGAAATTGACGCCGCCGAGGAGGCGATACTGGCGTCGCCGGCAACCTTTGACCCCGCCATGCTGACTTACCTGCGCAGAAACCTGTTTGGTCTGCGCAAGAGTCTTTTCCACGAGCGGGAGATACTCGTCAAGATCAGCCGCAACGACTGCGAGTGGGTGCCAGAGAAGGCCTCGGTGCACTACCGTGATATCTTTGACCATCTCTCTAATTTCCTTGAGATGACCGAGAGCCATCGTGATAACGTGACAAGCCTGATGGAGCTCTATGCATCAATGCTGAACAATCAGATGGCACGCGACTCAAACCAGACCAATGCCACCGTAAGAAGGCTGACACTCATTACAACTATCTTTATGCCCCTGACGCTGTTGGCGGGCATGTTCGGAATGAGCGAGTGGACAGTCATGACCGGGGGCGAAGACAATATACGGCAATCCTACCCCATATTCGCCACAATAATGATAGTTATCGGCCTGGCCAATTTCCTGTTTATCAGGTGGCTTGAGCGCAGGGACTGGAAGAATTTACTTTAGTTACCTTCCTCTAACCGGCGAAACCAGACTTATTCATTATCTCCTGAACCATCTTCGTGGTGGTCCGGAAGTCAATTTTCCCGGTACTCATCATCGGCAATTCCCTGATGACGACAAACTCTCTCGGAAGAGCTATGCTCGGAAGCTCATTCATCATCTTCCTGAGTATTTCAGTCTTGTGAACCTCAGCAGACACTGATGCCACAATATATGACCCTTTCTTTTCGTCAGGAATCTCAACGATGCAGCATGAGACACCTTCCGGGAGGAATTTCTCCATTATGTTTTCAACCTTGACGAGAGAGATCATCTCCCCTCCCACCTTGGCAAACCTCTTGAAGCGTCCGGCATGCCACAGGTAGCCGTCCTCATCAAAGAAGCCCATATCACCCGTGTTGTACCAGCCGTCAACAAGAACCTCAGCGGTAAGGACTGGATCTTCATAATACCCCTTCATCACAAGATCACCCTTCACCAATATTTTGCCCACTTCTCCGGTTTTACATTTTTCACCCGTCTCAAAATTCTCAATCCTGACCTCAACACCCGGGATAACCTTGCCCGTACTGCCCGGCCTGTTAAAATCGATGGAGTTAACCGATATTACCGGTGATGTCTCAGTAGCCCCGTAACCTTCAAGAAGTGTTACGCCATGCTTCTTCATGAAGCCGTCCCTCAGGGCTTCAGGAGTCTTATCCGCTCCGGCCACCATCAGCCTGAGTGTTTTAAAGTCACCCGGTTCTGATTTGTTGAGATAACCCCAGAAGAAACTGGGAGTGCCAACCATGATGGTGGGTTTCTCCTCGCGGGCAATCTTACTGACAGTCTGAAAGTCGAGGGGGTTGGCATACGAAACCATGGTCATTCCATGATAGAATGCAACCCACAGGTTCACAGTGAGTCCGAATATATGGTAGAAGACCAGGTTTGCAAGTAAAACATCCTGTTCACCGATATGGACGTAATTGCTGAAGCTTTCAATATTTGAGATGAGGTTCCTGTGTGTAAGCTGCACCGCCTTCGGATCCTTCTCACTGCCGCTTGTAAACAGGATGGCAGCGGTGTCATGCTCATTGCCTCCGCTCACCGAATTCAAAATCATGCCGACTGGTAGCTTTGTCATAAGGGCAGCCTTGAGCTTGTCACCTGTTGTAACGCCGGTCATGATGTCCTCTATCAGAACCATCCCTTCAATCAGGGGGCAGTTGATCTTTTCGAGAAGTGCTTTTGAGGTGATAATCGTCTTGAAGTTACATTTCTTCTGTGCGTACCTGGCGTTAGCCTCAGCACCTGTGGAGTAGTTGATGAGAACCGGTATCCTTCCGCTCATCAGTGCACCTACGTTAGCGAGTGCGGCTCCGGCAGAGGTGGGGATCATAATGCCAATGAATTCCTTGTCATACTTTTTGAATTTGGAGCTCAGGATAAGAGCTCCGATCAGAGCCCTGGAGTAAGTTACGCTCTTTCCGGTCGTTTTGTCAATGATCGCCAGTTTACTGGCATGCTTCTTTGCCACGCGGACAAACTGCTGGTGTAGTAACATGGTTACAGGTGTTAATTATACTTCCCTTTTTTCTGTTCTAAGGCCGAAGATAATTAATAATGTTACACAACAAACTTTTCGAATATTTTCGTTCGAAATATTAACTGTGTTTCTGAAATATCTATATTACTATTTTAGTGTTCTTTACGATCACACTGAAAGGTTTGTAACTCAAATGGATTTGGCGCGTTCGAAAATTAGACATCCCATGAAGGAATAAAACCGGTCCGCCTGCCATTGGCGAAGGGCAGATTTTATCAGGCAGCAACTGGCCTCTGCGCCCGGACCGGATTGCGTGGTAATTTATCCTGCAATAGTGTTATTCCCCGCTGTAATCCTTTTTAACAGACTCAGGCAGTATCTCATTCATCGACCCGGTGCGATAGCCTGTGAGGTCAATTGTAATATAATTGAACCCCGATTTCCTGCAGATCTCAATTAAACTCTCCTTCTCAGCCCAGGCTTTATCCATCTCTGCCGGAATGAATTCAAACCTCGCAAGATTTTCATGACTCCTTATCCGGAACTGGGTAAACCCCATCTTCCTGACTTCAAATTCTGCCACGGCAAGCCTGTCAAGCTTGACTTTGGTAATCCTCTCTCCATAGGGAAACCGTGAGGCCAGGCACGCATAGGATTGCTTCCTGGCTGTCGGAAGATTCAGCTCCTCAGAAAAATGCCTTATATCCTGTTTCGTGAATCCCGACTCGGCCAGCGGCGAAATAACTCCCAGTTCCATCTTTGCTTTCATCCCCGGACGGAAATCGTTCAGGTCATCAGCATTGCTCCCGTCGAATACAATTTCATACCCTTTGCTCAATGCGATCTGCTTAATCTTGCCAAACAGTTCACTCTTGCAGTAATAGCATCTGTCAGGCGGGTTTTCCGAGTAACCCGGGATATCAAGTTCTTCAGAGACAATTATCTCATGCTTTATATCCAGCAGCACGGCCAGTGACTTCGCCTCGTCAAGCTCATAAAAGGGATAGGTGCTTGAGTTTGCAGTAATCAGGAGCAGGTTGTCACCAAATACGTCTCTGGCTACTTTTGCAAGAAATGTGCTGTCAACTCCTCCTGAAAAAGCTATCACGGCATTCTTGTACCTGCCAAGCAGCACCTTCAATTCTGTCAGTTTATTTTGCATGGTTCTCCTTCAGTTGCATATTATCAGTTTTCCCACAACTTATTGCCCCTCTGCGGAAGATCTTCGTTCCGCAGACAATTAAATTATGGCAGTCAATGTCTCCCTGGCGCCATTGCTGTCGCCTCAGGTAACAAATATAGCTTCATTACGGTTCACTGATGTCGGCGCATAACTGGAATGACCGGTTATAAATACCTGTTTTGGGGTTACTGCTGCCAGGACAGTTGCAACTTTTCAGATAGCAGAGCAAGACAGAATTGGTGTAGCCAGACCGGCCGCAGACACTGCATAGTTGTTGAAACAACCTCACAAAGGGGTATTCGGACTGGCTAACGTTGATGCCCGGGAACAGAGCTCCGCAAAGGCGGGATTTACATTCCCTTCAGTTTCTGGTTCGCGCGGAAAAGATCCATCTCCACCTTCTCTCTGGCAATCCTCGACGACTGCCTGTATGCTGCAAATTCGTCCTTAAGTTCCTTCAGATCCTTCTCGGTTCTGGTGAGGACCACCAGGTTCCTTTTGAAGATTAAAAATCCCATGGCCATCAGGACAATCAGCGCAGCGACAATTGTCCACATTATGGAGTTATAGGCCTTCTTGTTTATTCCAAGGCCAAGAATACTGATCTTGTTTTTAGTGGCGGTGACCTCATCAAGACTGTTCCTGGTTGACCCAAGCAGCGTATTCAGTGAATCGGCCTTGTTGTTCAGGGCAGATGTCAGGCTCTTTAATTCTGCAATTCTGCTTTTCTCTGCTGCAATGGTATCAAGGATATTACGGTTGATTTTCCGGAACATGTCTTCCCTTATGGCCCGGAAATCGTCGTAGATCCTTGTTTTATTCTCTATGTAATTGATTTGCTCAGTGATAGTGCCGGCTGTAAGCTCATCCGGAATTCTTGTCTGTCCGGCAGCCATTACGACCGTAAATGATATTACAGCGAGTAATATCATTTTTTTTAAGCTTGATTGATCCATTTCCCCTGTTTTTGATTCTTGAAAACAATACCTCGTTTTAATCAACGAACGGATGAGGAAAAAATTTTATGCAATGTAAATATAGATTGCTGCAGTAACGAAATTTATCAGGGCAGCACTTCCTGGCTGAATAATTACCCTCCCCCCATGGCTCTTGTATACCATGAAAGGCAGTAAACAAAGACTTTATTAAGTTGTTTAAACTAAAGTTTGTACATGATACCATTGGCTGTGCTATCCCGGGTAAGAACAGATGATTCAATTACTTATCAGCCGGGAGTTATGAATGAGCAGAAATAAAACCTTCTGATATGAATACTTTTGGAAAACTATTTAGAATCAGCATCTTCGGAGAATCGCACGGGGAGTGCGTGGGCATTATCATTGACGGCTGTCCTGCCGGCCTGCCGCTAACCCTGGCAGACCTGACAGAAGATATTAGCCGGCGCAGCAGCGGCGCCAAAGGTACGACCCCCCGTAATGAGCCTGACGTGCCGGAGATAAAGAGCGGTGTTTTCGAAGACTATACAACCGGAGCGCCGCTAACCATTCTGTTCGACAATATAAATACGCGGTCACGCGATTATACAAAACTGCGTGAAACTCCCAGGCCGGGTCATGCTGATTTCACGGCAATGAAGAAATATGGCGGATTTGAAGATTACAGGGGGGGAGGCCATTTCTCCGGACGACTCACACTGGGACTGGTTGCAGCAGGTGTGGTTGCAAAGAAACTGATCAGCCCGGTAGTTGTGACAGCGACGCTACGGGAAGCCGGGGGCATAACAGATATTGAAGCAGCAATTGAAGCAGCCGTAACCAAACGGGACTCCATAGGTGGCATCATTGAATGTACGGTGAGTGGCGTACCGATAGGACTTGGAGAGCCTTTCTTCGATTCAGTTGAGTCGTTGATAAGTCACATGATGTTTGCAATACCGGCAGTAAAGGGTGTGGAGTTCGGATCCGGGTTTGCGGGTGCACAAATGTGGGGAAGAGAAAACAACGATATGCTGATCTCAACCGATGGAAAAACCAGCACCAACCACTCAGGCGGGATCAATGGCGGGATAACCAACGGAAATGACCTTGTATTCCGCATAGCAGTTAAACCAACGTCGAGTACACATCAGAAACAAAATACTATTAACATGGTCACAGGTGAGATGGTCGACCTTGAGATTGAGGGAAGGCATGATACATGCATTGCCCTTCGTGTGCCGGTAATAGTTGAAGCTGCCACGGCACTGGTCCTGGCTGACCTGATGATGCAGGAAGGAATCATCGGAAGGAGATACACAAACTGAACAGCCTGGCATCAGAGCTACTAACACCGGGCAAATAAAGTTCTTGAGTCAGTGGGCAACGTGGAACGTCTGATTTAGCTGTTTTAGAAATTCAGCATGAGGAATTTTACTGATAAAATCAATATGAAATTTCTACCTTGAATCCCTGCGTTGTTTCACTATTATCTGAATGTAAGCAATCTGCATTCCCAACGAACAGGTACTTTGCACCGGCAGGAACTTTTATTTCACAGGATTCATCCCAAATTTCAAAATCTTCTGCAATATCAGTGGTCTGACTGCCTTCGTATGTATTTTCGGTTACTACGTCTTCGCCTGCATCGATTGCATCAACAATACGGTTCAATTCTGATATTCCAAGAAGCTGAGCAGAACCGGAAAACACACCAATAGCATCACTTCGCGTACCTCCGGAAGAGCCGTAGATGTAGGCTCCAATAGTTTTTATTCTCACCATAACACCGGCAGTAATACCATTATCCTCAAGATTGATAATTAAAGGATTATCAGCACTATCATAAGTGTCAACCCGCAAGAAAGTAGATTTTGGACCAATACCAAACTCCTTCTTTGTGTCGAAATCATCACTGCAAGAAATGGCTATGAAAATAATCAGGGAAGAACAGAGCATGATTTTTACTTGATTCAGCCTTGTCGATTTTGTTTTCATAATTTATCAATTTTACAAGCTTGTTCATTAAATATCTTGCCGGAGCCAATATGTTATCATCCATATTTGGATATTATGTGCAGAATTTGCATGGCCAAAACAATGCGAATCCAAGTTAAACCATTGAATGTAAAAAGTCAAGCGAAATATTATATTTTTTGATAAACGAACAGAAAATGGTTTTGGATATACTATAACCTTCAGAGTTTCCCAAATCCGGAGACCAGTTCCTCATCATTCTTCTGTTATGCCCTGGCATATGGGGTGAATTCGGGCCTGCTTGATAAGGAGATCTATGCTCCCGTGGTCATCAACGCATGGAAGGCGCTTGTCAGCGCTGTTTATGCAGATGGCAAGCTAGGCTGGGTGCAACCTGCCGGCCAGTATCCGAAGGTTGTCACATCTGATATGACTGAGGTATATGGTGTCGGAGCATTTCTTCTTGCAGGTACGGAGATGATGACGCTCTCACAAAACAACCGTTGAAATGTATAGACCAGTGGCTTGAGCACCTTTGTCCGGTATCAACTGCTCATCTGATCAAATTTTCAAAATGCGTCTACAGCTCCGTCACCACCCATAAAGCAAAATCCCGCAGATCATTGATCATGTAGGCTTTAAACATAATGATCTTAACAAGTGTGGGTGTGAGATTGAGACCTGAGAAAAAAGAATAAGAGTGCTGGCTCACGCTCTCACTCTCACTCTTCTTTCGTGGTACCACCAGGAATCGAACCGGGGACACACGGATTTTCAGTCCGTTGCTCTACCAACTGAGCTATGGTACCATTTCGGTCGGCAAATATACTGCCTTTTTCTTTTTCATGCAACACCCTCCTTTCACTTTGTTGAAAGCTCCAACCGGCTGATTTCATTGTTATCTTTGTCAATTCTTAAAAACAGGAATGGACCTTACCTTTCATACTCTCCCCAACGGCATCCGGATGGTGCACGGCCAGACCACCAGCGAGGTGGCGCACTGCGGCATCATCATCAACGCCGGTTCACGCGATGAGCTGCCGGAAGAACACGGCACAGCCCACTTCATCGAACATATGCTCTTCAAGGGTACAACACACCGTAAGTCATACCATATACTTAGCCGCCTGGAAGATGTTGGTGGCGAACTGAACGCCTATACCACCAAGGAGGAGACAGCCATCCATGCATCATTTCTCAGGATACACTATCCTCGCGCTACAGAACTGCTGGCCGACCTGCTCTTCTCCTCCACCTTCCCCCCTGCCGAGATCGAAAAGGAAAAAGAGGTAGTGACAGAGGAGATAAACTCATACCTCGATAACCCGGCAGAATACATCTTTGACGAATTCGAGGAGCTTGTTTTTCCTGACCAGCCTATCGGCAGGAACATCCTCGGCACCCCTGACACTGTAAGGTCAATCTCAGCGGACTCAATCCGCAATTTCATAAAAAGAAACTACTCTGCCACACAGATGGTCTTCTGCTCTGTTGGCGCCATCAACCCTAAAAAGATAATCTCCCTGTTTGAAAAGCATTTCAGCCGGATCGAACCCGGCAACGGAGCAAAAAGAAAGAGACTGGAGTACATCTACACACCCGTCTCGGCCGAGAAACAGATGGATACCTTTCAGAACCATTGCATCATAGGCAACATTGCTTACGACCTTCATAACAGCCGCCGGATGGGACTCTTTATGCTGAACAATATCCTGGGTGGGCAGGGGATGAACTCGCGCCTTAACCTCTCACTGCGCGAAAAACGGGGCTATGCCTACAATGTTGAGTCGGTATACAATCCGTACACCGACACCGGGCTTGTGACCATTTACTTCGGCACCGACACCCGTAACCTTGCAAAGAGCATCTCACTTACCCATGCGGAGATTGACAAGCTCAGACGCCAGCCGCTGGGCACGCTGCAGATGACAAGGGCGAAGAACCAGATAAAGGGCTACCTCGCCAGGGCGTACGAGAACCACGAGAGCCTGATGCTGAGCCTGGGCAAAAGCCTTCTGATATTTGACCGCATCGATGCCATGGATGAGATTTTCAGGAAGATAGATTCGGTGACTGCCGCTGAACTTGCTGAGACAGCCGGCATTGTCTTCGACAGATCATCACTTTCAACTTTAATATACAGGCAGAATGGAGAAAGATCTTGACAGGTACATCAGGGAACACAGCACCCCTGAAGATAAAGTGCTCGAGGAACTCTACAGGCAGACACACCTTTATGTGGTCAACCCGAACATGGTATCGGGCCATATCCAGGGAAAGTTTCTCGAGATGCTCTCACACATGATCCATCCTTCGCGCATCCTTGAGATAGGAACCTATACCGGCTACTCCGCCATCTGTCTTGCACGCGGACTGAAGAGCGGAGGCCAGCTGCATACTATCGAGATTAATGACGAGCTCAACGAGATGAGCACACACTATTTAGCCCTGGCAGGGGTGGCCGACAAGGTTACCCTCCATACCGGCAGGGCTCAGGAGGTTATACCTGCACTGAGCTACACCTTCGATCTTGTTTTCATTGACGGCGACAAGCGCGAGTACTGTGAATATTATGACCTGGTCTTTGACAAGGTCCGCAAGGGCGGCTTCATTATTGCCGACAATGTCCTCTGGGGTGGTAAGATAGAAAGTGCGGATGCCCTGAAAGACCCGCAGACAAAGGGAGTGGTGATGTTCAATGATAAGGTACGCAATGATCACCGGGTTGAAAAAATAGTACTGCCCCTGAGAGACGGACTGATGATAGTCCGTAAAAAGTAATGGTGGTACGGTTTTTGATCTTACCAGAGTATAAATAACACAACGTCATGAAGAAAATTATAGCTTCACTGCTCGTGTTGTCTTTGGGTGTTCTCGTAATTGCGCAGGATCTTCCGAAAGCAACAATCAAAGGATCTCCCAGACTCTTCGGGGACAAGGATGATCTCACCTCTGTCATCATGATCATCCCTGAGGGCAGCACAGTAGAAGTTGTCAGACCCGACTCAGTATACACACTGGTGCGATACGACGGTACTGAAGGTTATGTCAAATCAGATAAGCTCGGTGCTCCACCTGAAGTGGTCAATACTGAGCCGGCGCCAGTCGCACAGCCCGTTGCAGCGGCAGAGTCCCAGCAGCAGGCAGGCGCACAGGAGTACACTGCCTCTGCAGACAGGTATGAGATACTCGTGACCAAATACGGGCCAGACATTGGAAACCGTCTCTACCAGCATAAGGTGTGGAAGGGAGTCAGCACAGATATGGCACTCGACAGTTGGGGCAAGCCCATACAGATAAACAGAATGTACGTCGACCAGAGCGTTGATGAAGAGTGGATCTATTCAAAGAAATATCTCTACTTCAGGGACGGCATCCTCATTGAATGGGGACCAGTCAAATAAAAGTCAATACAATCAACATACACCGGCATCCCTACTGGTGCCGTCACTAAAAGAGAAACGCCCTCCCGGGGGCGTTTCTCTTTTGGAGCATATATGAAACCCTCCCACTGCCAGATCCGGCCGTTCCGCTGGCAAACAAAAAAGGCTGCCCCCACCTTAGAAGACAACCCCTTTTTTTCTTTGAGCGGGAAACGAGACTCGAATGCTGACGCGCAAGCGGTCAG
>DZBJ01000021.1:29223-51569 GCA_022736275.1 Rikenella microfusus
CAAAAAAGGAAGCGGGTGCCTCCTTTTTTTCTTTGAGCGGGAAACGAGACTCGAATGCTGACGCGCAAGCGGTCAGCACCCTGACAACCCTGACACTGAAGGTCAGGGTTCGTCAGGGCTCGCGGCCCCTTCCTGATACTTCAGAATGAATTGTCTTGTCCTATCTCTCGAAAGATTCTTTATTTTCCTTTCCAACTTGAGTGCCGAAGCCCTGTCAGGCTTCTCGCATTTCCATACCAGCTGCCAGGGAATACCAGACTTTGTTGCTTTTTCCCATCCGTGATTATGTCTTGATAATCTGTCATCCAGATCATCAGTCTGACCCTTATAGTATGAATCTGACGTGGGTGAATAGATGATATATACCCAATATCTCATATATATCAAAAAAGGAAGCGGGTGCCTCCTTTTTTTCTTTGAGCGGGAAACGAGACTCGAACTCGCGGCCCCGACCTTGGCAAGGTCGTGCTCTACCAACTGAGCTATTCCCGCAATTGTGACTGCAAATTTAATATTATTTTCATCATAAAAACAAATGATTTTTAAGGTATGATGGAGCCTCCATGTAACCATGTAATTGCTAATGGATTATTGCATATCAATACATGGAGGGTTTAGAAATACAAACACTGGAAGTTACCTGAGCAGTTTCCGGATGTTGTACAGTTTGTTCAGCGCCTCCATCGGTGTCAGGTTGTCAAGATCAAGACCCAGCAGTTCGTCACGTATCTGTTTCAGTACCGGGTCGTCAAGCTGGTATATGCTCAGCTGGTAACCCTCACGGTTAACGGCGATCTCATCAACGGGCTTACTCAGGTTCTTGCCGCCGCGCCCCTCTTCCAGCAGCTTCAATATCTCATCAGCGCGCCCCACCACACTCTTCGGCATACCCGCCATACGCGCCACATGTATCCCGAAGCTGTGCTCACTGCCACCCCTCTTCAGCTTGCGGAGGAAGATCACCCTGTTGTCAAGCTCCCTGATTGATACATTGTAGTTCTTAACCCTCTCAAAAGTATTCTCCATCTCGTTGAGCTCATGATAATGCGTGGCAAAGAGGGTCTTGGCCTTGCGCCTGTTCTCATGGATATATTCAACCATCGCCCAGGCTATCGAGATACCGTCATAGGTGCTCGTCCCACGGCCTATCTCATCAAGCAGTACCAGGCTTCGGTCCGACAGATTGTTCAGGATGCTTGCCGCCTCGTTCATCTCCACCATGAAGGTCGACTCTCCAAGAGAAAGGTTATCAGAGGCTCCCACCCTGGTAAATATCTTGTCTATGATGCCTATGCGCGCTTCCCGTGCAGGGACGAAGCAGCCTGCCTGGGCCAGTATGACTATCAGCGCGGTCTGCCTCAGCAACGCCGATTTACCTGACATGTTGGGCCCAGTGAGAATTATAACCTGCTGCTTATCGTTGTCAAGCCACACGTCATTGGGCACATACGACTCATCAGGAGGAAGCTGTCTCTCAATCACAGGGTGACGTCCATCCCTCATGTCAAGCACATGGCTGTCGTCAAGAACCGGTCTTGAGTAACCATACTCTTCCGAGACAACGGCAAACGAGCGGAGACAGTCGAGCCGTCCCACTGTCGCGGCATCAGCCTGCATCAGAGCTATGTAGGGAGTGAGCGACAATACCAGTTCAGTGAAGAGCGATGTCTCGAGTGCAAGTATCTTCTCCCCGGCACCAAGGATCTTGCTCTCATACTCCTTCAGCTCCTCAGTGATATATCTTTCTGCACTCACCAGCGTCTGCTTGCGTATCCAGTCGGCAGGCACCTTGTCCCTATGCGTATTACGTACCTCAATATAATACCCGAATACATTGTTATAGCTGATCTTCAGCGAGCTGATGCCCGTCCTGATGCTCTCCCGCTGCTGCAGGTCGTTCAGGTAATCCTTGCCTCCGTAGTAGATCTGTCTCAGTTCATCAAGCTCAGGGGAGATACCTTCGGCAATGACATGACCCTTATTGACGGAGACGGGGGGATCAGGCATCAGGGTACGGCCAATGATGTCAGACAGCTCAGGACATGGATCAAAGCCTGATGCCAGCGAGACCAGCGGCTGGCAGTCGCTGCCGGCACACAGCCTCTTCAGCTCTCCGATGGCTGTCAGTGCCCTTCGTACCTGTGCCACTTCCCTGGGGGTAACGCGACCTACTGCTGCTTTACTCAGCAGCCGCTCAAGGTCGCCCACCTCCCTGATGAGCCCCTCCATCGTTTCAGTGACCCCCTTGTCTCTGATAAGGAACTCCACTACATCAAGCCTGGTATTCAGAACAGTTGTATCTTTCAGCGGCAGGGAGATCCACCTCTTCATCATGCGCCCGCCCATGGGCGAGAGGGTCCGGTCAACGATGTCTATCAGCGTCTTCGCTCCCTCGTAAGGCGAATGGAAGAGCTCAAGGTTGCGCACCGTGAACCGGTCGAGCCATACATACTTCTCCTCCTCAATGCGCGATATCCTGTTAATATGACCAAGGTTCTCATGCCGGGTCATATCCAAATAATAAAGTATGGCCCCGGCGGCAACAATACCCTGGGGCATTCCCTGCACCCCGAATCCCTTCAGCGATGTTGTGCCGAACTGCTTCAGCAGCCTGTCGGTGGCAGTCTCCTGAGTGAATATCCAGTCGTCCAGCTTGTAACTATAGAACCTGCTGCCGAATCTTTCGCGGAACAGTTCGGATTTTCTTTTTTCAAACAGCACCTCGCGCGGCATAAAGTTATTCAGCACCTGCTCAACATGGGGAGTATCACCCTCGGTTACAAAAAATTCACCGGTGGAGACATCGAGCAGGGCCACGCCCACGGCCTGTTTGTCAATATGTATGGCCGCCAGGAAATTGTTCTCCTTGTGGTTGAGTACGTTGTCGCTGAACGAAACCCCCGGGGTAATAAGCTCGGTGATCCCCCGCTTTACGATCTTCTTTGTCAGCTTCGGGTCTTCCAGCTGTTCACAGATAGCTACCCGCTGTCCGGCCCTGACAAGCTTCGGGAGGTAGGTGTCAAGTGCATGATATGGGAAACCGGCCAGCTCAACCGAACTGGCAGACCCGTTGGCACGCCGGGTCAGCGTGATACCGAGTATCTCTGATGCGCGAATGGCATCCTCGCCAAAGGTCTCGTAGAAATCACCCACCCTGAAGAGGAGTATCGCGTCAGGGTGCTTGGCCTTGACAGCGTAATACTGCTTCATCAGCGGTGTTTCGACATATTTGTGCATCTGAGACATTCAGGGCAGGAGGCTTTATCCTCTCCTGGGAACAAAATTAAAAATCTCCTTCAACTTAAGTATAACTTTTATCATAAATACTCCGGAAGAGTTTCCTTACTTTTGTGAAGAGGCATTCGATACAGAATATGCTTTAGTGAATCCGGAATTTAAACTCTGTAAACATAAATAGCATGAAAAAAGTACTTATTCTCGGTGCCGGCCTGGTGTCAAAGCCTATGGTCGAGTACCTGCTTGAAGAAGGTTTTGAGGTAATAATTGCAACCAGGACAGTGGAGAAGGCCGACAGGCTTCTCGGCGGACATAAGAACGCGAGAGCGCTGGCATGGATGACGGAAGACATGGAGACCCTCTCAGTGATGGTCAGGGAGAGCGATCTGACCGTAAGCCTGCTGCCCTACAAATATCACGTTGATGTTGCCAAACTCTGCCTGAAGCACAGGAAGCCCCTTGTGACGACTTCATACGTATCGTCTGCCATGCAGGCTCTGCATGATGACGCGGTGAAAGCCGGAGTGATATTCCTCAATGAGGCCGGTCTTGACCCGGGCATAGATCACATGTCAGCAATGCGCATCATTGACAATGTCAGGAAAAGAGGCGGCAAGATCGATGAGTTTTATTCTCTCTGCGGTGCACTCCCCGCACCCGAGTGTGCCACCAACCCGCTGGGATACAAGTTCTCATGGAGCCCAAAAGGGGTTGTGCTTGCCAGCCGTAACGGAGCAACCTACCTGAAGCACGGAGAGATTGTCAATGTTGAACCCATCAATCTCTTCAAGGTGAGATTCCCGCACCACTTCCCGGGTGTGGGCGAGCTTGAGGTCTACCCGAACCGTGATTCAGTGAGTTATGTCGATATTTACGGACTGAAGGGAATCAGAACAATGTACCGCGGTACATTCCGGTTCAAAGGCTGGTGCGAGACTCTTGACCTGATAAAGGCGATAGGCCTGATAGATGACGGCGACAAGGATTACACGGGCATGAGCTACAGGCAATTCGTTGCGGAAAAATCGGGTGTGCCTGGCAAAGATCTCAGGAAGGAGCTTAAGGAAAAACCGGGTCTCAGTCCTACCGACAGGGCACTGGAGGCACTGGAGTGGCTGGGCATGTTCAGCGACACGGATATGGGTTACAAGGTGACCTCGCCCTATGAGATCACATCCGACCTGATGATCAGGATGATGTGGCTGGAGGATAAGGAGCGTGATATGATCGTGATGCAGCACCTCTTCCTGGCCAGCTATCATGATGGCAAGAGCGAGGTCATCAGCTCACGCATGCTCGACTTTGGCACCCCGGCAACGAACACCTCCATTGCACGTACGGTTGCCCTTCCGGCTGCCATGGCTGTCAAGATGATACTTACCGGGAAGATCAAACTTCACGGTGTTTACAGACCCATACTGCCTGAACTGTACAATCCCATTCTCGATGAGCTGGAGGCCAACGGCATTAAGATGGAAGAGGAGTATGGACTGCCGGTTGATATGATGATCAAATAGATCCGGTCAGGCCAGGTTTTTTTCAGGATAGCACTGAGACAGGATTAAGCGCTGAATCAGGCCCCGGATCAGAACCTCAGAATTTCAGGTAAAAATCCTTTGTAAGGGAGACATACTCGTCGGAGTAGATATGTCTCCCTCCTTTTTCTATAACAATCTTCGTCTCACCAGAGACCTGAGGCTCTCCGCGCTGCAATGACATGAGCACCCTTGCCGGTGGCAGCTCAGGCTTTGGCCTGACGAACATCCTCTTCTGACAATGAAGGTTATAATCGCGGGCCATCTCCAGGAACCTTTCAGCTTCAGTCACCGGCAGCACCATGTGCAGTCTGCCGGCTGGAGACAGTAGTCTCGCGGCTGCCCCGGCAAGGTCGGCATGACTCATGCTGACGGTGTGTCGTGTCCGTGCCCTGGTCTCATCAGGATTCACCAGAGAATCAATGAAATATGGCGGGTTGGTGATTATTGCATCAAAGAATAAGCCGGAGGGCTGGTATTCCTGTATTGTTGAACTTAAAAGGGTTATCCTCCCATGCCATGGACTGGCGGTGATGTTAATCCCGGCCTGCATGAACGAGTTTCGGTCAGGCTCTACAGCCACAATTTGTGCCTTCGTACGCTGTGCAGCCATCAGCGCCAGAAGACCGGTACCGGTGCCTATGTCAAGTATATTCCCCGCATCTTCAACAGAAGCCCATGCCCCCAGCAGTACGCTGTCGGTGGTCACCTTAAAGGCCGCATGCTCCTGGTGTACTGTGAACTTTTTGAACCTGAAATAACTGGCAGCCAAGGCGACTTAGTTAATTATTTTCTGACAATCAACACCTTGTCAATCCTGTTCCCATCGATATCAATAATCTCTATCGAATGTCCCACAAACTCGAATTTATCTCCGATCCGGGGTATCTTGTTGATCTGGCTCAGCACAAAACCAGCCACGGTAGAATAGTCGGCCTCTTCAAAATCGATTTTAAAACCTTCGATTATACCGTCAAGGACCTCGACCGGCGCATCGCCGCTGACGAGAAATGATTTATCATCCCTTACAAATATATCAGGTTCCGAATCCTCCCCCTCCTCCGGCATTTCCCCGATAATGTTTTCCATGATATCATGAAGGGTAATCATGCCTTCAAGACTGCCATACTCATTGACAACTATGGCCGTATAGAAGTGTCTCTGCTGAAAGAGTCGCCAGAGTTTGACGGCCTCGAGAGTTTCCGGCACAACGATAGGTTCAACCACCAGGGTAGCCGGGTCAGCCTCTCCCTTCTCGCTCAGCTCTTTCAGATAATCTCTTGTATAAAGCAATCCCTGAAGATTATCAAGATCGCCATGGCTGCATATCAGCTTGCTGTATCTTGACTCCAGAACAGCCTTCCGTATATTCTCAGGCCTGTCGTCCAGATCAATCCATTCAATGTCGGTCCTGGGAGTCATAATGTGTTTTGCCCTTTTATCTGCAAAATAAAAGAGCCTTTCGTTGATGAGGTTCTGCTCCTTTTCTATTATCCCGTCGCTCGAGGCGCTTTTCAGGATCTGCCTCAATTCCACCTCAGTGATCTGGCTGGTCACCTTTTTTATTCCAAGCAGACGGGTTACCACAGCGGTTGAACCTGCAAGAAGCCATACAAAGGGGTAGAAAAGCCTGCTGAACCAACAGATGAAGGGGGCAATTCTGACAGCAATCTTTTCAGGATTGTTGAGAGCAATGGTTTTGGGCACCAGTTCGCCTATCACTATTGAGAAATATGTGATCGCAATTACAGTCAGGATCAGGGCAATCTCGTGGGCAGAACCGGCAAGAAAGCTCACACGTTCAATCAATGGGACAATATCTTCAGAAAGATTTACACCACCGTATGCTCCCGTAATAATACCGATCAACGTGATTCCGACCTGAATTGAGGAAAGGAAGTTCTGCGAGTTTTTCTGGAGCTCCAGGGCTTTAACTGCGCCTTTGCGGCCCTCTGACCGCAACTGCTCAAGCCGGGAGTGCCTGCTTGACACCAGAGCAATCTCCGACAGGGCAAAAAGTCCGTTCAGAAGTATGAGAATACCAATTATTACCAGTTCCATCGCTTAATATGCTTTTCCCCTTCAGGCCACCCAACTGCACGTAATACCCGGTATGCAAAGATAGGGCTTCTCCTGAATATTAATACAATGTGAAAAACGTAACTGCTTATACCCTGCCAGATCACTGAATGAAAATGAAACCTGAAATCTGTCAGTCCTTAATTATTGGTCCTCAGGGGTGCCGGTTAATCTCTTATTCAAGGAATAGGTCACTGGCAGTCTCCTTATTGCCTGAAAAGATATATTTTTTAGCTTCGTAAACTATTTTCACGGAGCATTGTTACTTATTAAGTGAAAAAGTTATTCTCCATACTGACTGTACTGCTGGTCGTGACGGCAATGCTGAACTTTTCGGTTGCAAGGCATTACTGCAGAGGAGAGTTGGTAGCTTCAAGGATCTCCCTGTCAGGGACACTGGCCTCATGCGGCATGGAAGCCGGCAGTGAAGACTGCCCGTATGGCCAGAGCGGTGATCTCATTGAATCTCATTGCTGTGATGACGTAATCGCATCATACAGCATCGACAATAATTATACACCGGCCTCACAGGCGACCGACGGATTTACCCGGACGAAGATCCAGGTTCCGGCAACCCCGGTCGAATCCACAGTGAGGTTTTCCGTTATCCTGCATCAGAACTGGTCAGATGTCAGTCCCCCGGGCCAGCTTATGGCCTCCTCGGTTGATCTGACTGATATCCGTGTTTTTCGTATTTGATTTCCTCTTACTTCCGCTTCTGCTGCAATAAGATATTCTTCCTTATCTGCATCGGTCTGTTTCCATTTTCCAATTAACATCGTTTAAATTCTTAAATCGTTTCAATCATGAAATCAATACGACTTTTCATTGCTTTACTGGCCATATCAACATTCACAGTCACTGCTTCCGCACAGGCTCATGATCATGCTGCCTCCAGGATTGATCAGGATACCATTAAGACAGAAAGCTTTAAGGTGTGGGGTGTCTGCGGCATGTGTAAGGACCGGATAGAAAAAACGGTCAAAGCCGAAGGAGCCACTGCTGCTTCGTGGGACTCCAAAACTCAACTGCTTGCAGTGACATATAATCCTGCCAAAACCGGGAAGGAAGCATTAAGCAAAAAGCTGGCCGCTGCCGGTCACGATACTGAAAAATTCAAGGCTCCCGATGAGGTCTACAATAATCTTCCGGGCTGCTGCCACTATGAAAGGCAGAAGTAAAGAACCTGACCCTGAATTTTCAAACACCTGAGGTACTGAAGCCACCGGAGAGACAGCTGATTTCCAACCTGGTCTGTCCGGTGGCCGACCCGGTCAGTTAAGGTCTTAACCACACAGCTATGTTTAACAGATTAGTCAGATATTTTCTCGAAAACCGTCTTATTACCTTCATCTTCCTGATTGCTTTTGTGGTAATGGGACTGGTAACAATGCCATTCAACCTTAAATCCGGGTTGCTGCCACGTGATCCGGTACCGGTAGATGCAATTCCGGATATAGGAGAAAACCAGCAGATTGTCGCAACTGAGTGGATGGGCCGGTCACCGCAGGATATCCAGGACCAGGTCACCTATCCGCTTACAACCGCACTGCTTGGTATTCCGGGGGTTCAGACCATCAGAAGCACCTCCATGTTCGGCATGTCATTCATCTATATCATCTTTGAGGATAATGTCGAATTCTACTGGAGCAGGTCCAGAATACTGGAGAAGTTAAGTTCACTTCCGCCCGGAACATTGCCGGAAGGAGTCACGGCTTCCCTCGGGCCGGATGCCACGGCTCTCGGGCAAATATTCTGGTACACACTTGAGGGCCGCAATCCTGAAACCGGCGAACCGGCCGGAGGGTGGGATCCGGCGGAATTAAAGACTATCCAGGATTTCTATGTGAAATACAGCCTCTCATCTGCCGGGGGTGTCTCAGAAGTGGCATCAGCCGGCGGGTTTCTGAAGGAGTACCAGGTTGACCTGATGCCGGAAGCACTCAAGGCATACAACGTATCCGTGATGGATGTGATGAATGCAGTGAAGCGAAGCAACCTGGATATAGGAGCCGAGACAATTGAGATCAACAGTGTTGAATACATTATCCGAGGCCTTGGGTATGTCAAAAGCCTGAATGACCTGGAACTCTCTGTCGTGACTGTCCGCGATAATGTTCCCGTCCGGGTCAAAGACGTTGCCAGGGTCAGCTTTGGCCCGGCACCGCGAAGGGGAGGCCTAGACAAGGAAGGATCGGCAGCAGTAGGCGCCGTGGTGGTTGCCAGGTACGGCTCCAACCCGATGGAGGTGATTAACAATGTCAAGGCAAAAATCAAAGAGATTGAAGCAGGTTTGCCCCAGAAAACCCTGCCTGACGGAACAGTCTCAAAGGTGACAATCGTTCCTTTTTATGACCGTACCGGACTTATCAAAGAAACAATAGGCACTCTCGAATCGGCCCTTTCGCATGAAATTCTGATCAGCATTATCGTGATCATTGTACTTGTAATGAACCTGCGGGCATCACTCATTGTGGCGGGGTTGCTGCCAATAGGTGTTCTGATGACATTCATCCTGATGCGCCTTCTGGGTATCGATGCCAATATTGTTGCATTATCAGGAATTGCCATCGCCATCGGTGTCATGGTAGACATCGGCATTGTTGATGTGGAGAATATTCTCAGGCACCTCGAGATGCCCGAAAACCGGGGGAAAAAAGGCAAAAAACTGATGCAGGTAATCTACCAGGCTACAACAGAGGTCAGGGCAGCTGTGGTCACATCTGTCGCGACCACAATAGTCAGTTTCCTGCCTGTCTTCGCCATGCAGGCCCAGGAAGGAAAGCTGTTCCATCCCTTGGCATGGACCAAGACATTTGCCCTGGTGTCGGCATTTATTCTTGGTATTGTAGTACTGCCAACGCTGGTTCACATTCTATTCAACATCTCATTTGACAGAAAAAAAATCAGAATCGGCTGGAACTCACTCCTGATTGCTGCCGGTGTGGTACTGGCAATCGTCTGGAAATCATGGCCGGCCCTTGCCCTGGTGGCTGTCGGTGTCAATAACCTTCTTGATTACAAGTGGTCAGGCAGACGAAAAGAGTACCCAAACTACATTAATATTTTGGTTACGGTTCTGTTTGCGACCTGGTACCTTTCAGCAGAATGGCTTCCTCTCGGGGCTCACAACAGCGGGTTTTCCAATTTCCTTTTTGTATCAGGAATCATTGCGGTTATACTTCTGGCCTTGATGTCAATGGTCCGGTATTATGAACGGATTCTCAGGTGGGCGCTGGAAAACAAGAGGAAGTTCCTGCTGATCCCGGCATTGACTCTGCTCTTTGGTCTTCTTGCCTGGCAGGGGGCTGATAAAATATTCGGATTTATCCCGGCCGGAGCTGAAAAACTGGGATGGAAAAATTTTCGTCAGACCTCTTTCTGGCAGAGTTCGGTTGCGGTTTTTCCCGGTTCAGGCAAAGAGTTCATGCCTTCGCTGAATGAGGGTTCATTTCTCCTTATGCCTACCAGCATGCCCCATACCGGCATCGGAATGAACCTTGAGTATATAGAGACCCTCGATAAGCGGCTATCTGCTATCCCTGAAGTTGAGATGGCAGTCGGCAAATGGGGCAGGGTCAGTTCAGCCCTCGATCCGGCACCGGTCCAGATGTTTGAAAACACCATAAACTACCGTTCCGAATATATCCTCGATGAAAACGGGCACCGGATGAGGTTTAAGGTGAACAAAAGCGGAGACTACATACTTACCGGTGACAGGACTTATAACCCCGTATCCGAAGAGTTCCGGGTAATTCCTGCTGACAGCCTTATCCCGGGCAGGAAGGGGGAGTACTTCAGGCAATGGCGTACTCACATAAAGAAACCGGATGATATATGGAACGAAATAGTAAAGGTGACCGACATCCCCGGGCTGACATCTGCTCCCAAGCTGCAGCCAATTGAAACAAGGCTTGTCATGCTGTCAACAGGCATGCGTGCCCCTATGGGTCTTAAGGTCTACGGTCCGGATCTGAATTCCATCGAGGAGGCCGGGTTGATTTTCGAGAAGGCGCTGAAGGAAGTCCCATCAATAAGGGCATCCTCTGTCTTCTACGACAGGGCTGTAGGTGCACCCTACCTCGAGATAAAGCTGAATCGCGAGGCAATGGCCCGGTACGGACTGTCAGTAAGCGAGGTGCAGGAGATCCTCCAGGTTGCCGTAGGCGGGATGACACTCTCAACGTCAGTCGAGGGCCGGGAAAGGTTTCCACTCAGGGTACGCTATGCCCGCGAATTGCGAGATAACCCCGAGGACCTGAAAAGAATACTTGTGCCTGCTTTGAACGGCGCACAGATACCTCTCGGGAATATCGCAGAAATAAATTATACACGAGGCGCACAGATGATCCGGAGCGAAGATACATTCCTGGTCGGATATGTCATTTTCGACAAGACCGAGGGTACGGCAGAAGTTGATGTGGCGGAGCAAGCCGGGGAAATGCTTATGAGCAAAATCAGCTCAGGAGAGATTGCACTACCGGCAGGCGTCACCTTCAAGTTTGCAGGTAACTATGAGAATCAGCTCAGGGCAACCAAAAGGCTGGCACTGGTTATCCCTGTCAGCCTGCTCATAATACTGCTCCTTCTCTATCTGCAGTTCCGGACTTTCACAGCTTCATTAATACACTTCTCCGGCGTATTTGTCGCTTTCGCGGGAGGTTTTATCATGCTCTGGCTTTACGGACAGGACTGGTTCCTCAACTTCCAGGTGGCAGGCATAAACCTTCGGGACATGTTCCAGATGCACACGATTAATTTAAGCGTAGCTGTCTGGGTGGGCTTCATTGCATTGTTCGGGATTGCCACCAATGACGGGGTTCTGATGGGTACCTACATTCACCAGGTATTCGAAGAGCTGAGACCGTCAACGGTTCATGATGTGAGGGAGGCAGTTGTTATGGCAGGCAGGAAGCGCGTCCGTCCGGCGATGATGACCACCGCCGTGGCAGTCATTGCCCTGCTGCCGGTTCTTTCTTCAACCGGGAAGGGAGCTGATATTATGGTGCCAATGGCCATACCTGCATTCGGAGGAATGGTAATCCAGGTGATGACAATCTTTGTTGTCCCCTTATTTCAGGCCATCTGGAGGGAAAGAGAAGTGACACTTAACAAGAAGGTGGTTGTTAAGACAAACAACAATACTACAGACGATGAAAGCAGCATTATTTAGACTACTCATTGCCATAATTATTGCGGGCATCGCTACTTCGGAGACAAGAAGCCAGCATCTGTCTGATTCACTGGCAGTTTACCTTGAAATCGCCGCCAGCAATAACCCCGGCGTCCAAAAGAAACTGTTCGAATACCAGGCCGCTCTTCAGAAGGTTCCGCAGGCAGGGAGCCTTCCTGACCCGGAACTGAGCGCAGGCGTCTTTCTCAAGCCAATGGAACTGATGAGCGGAAACCAGGTTGCCGATTTTCAGCTGATGCAGATGTTTCCGTGGTTCGGGGTGCTCCGGAATGCAAAGGACGAGATGAGCCTTATGGCAAATGCAAAATACGAGCTTTCCCGTGATACCAGGGCACAGCTGTTTTATGATGTACAGAAAACATGGTACGAGTTGTTCAGGATTCAGGCGGAAGGAAGAATAGCTGAAAAGAACATCTCGCTTCTGAAAACCATTGAGCGACTTACACTGGTGAGATATAAATCGCCATCGTCAGGAGGTGTGACCTCACAGCAATCCGTGGTTATGTCGCCCCGGCCTTCCAGGGAATTAACACGTGGAGGCACCTCCGGCATGCAGGGCATGGACGGGGCAGCTTCCGGTCAGGCAGGAACAGCAATGGACAGCGGGGGATCCGCCATGCCTTCATCCTCCATGGACACCTCCCCAGGAGAGCCAGGTCTGTCTGGTCTTTACATAATCCAGATAGAGATCCTCGGGCTTGAAGACCTTGCCGAATCGCTCAAAATCCAGGAAAGAACAATGACCGCAAGGATGAACAGCCTCCTGAACAGGCCTCCCCGCTCTCCCGTTTATGTTGATACTGTTCTCCCTGCACCTGTCCTCCCGTTCACGGAAGAGACCATCCGCGACAGCATAATCGCAAATAATCCGATGCTGACAATGCTTGATTATGAAAATCAGTCATTTGCAGCGAGAAAGAAAATGGTGACGGGGATGAGTTATCCGATGGTGGGCCTCGGCATCACTTACTCGCTCATCAATAAAAGTCCTATGTCCACCTCAGCCATGAACGGAACAGATATGGTCATGCCCATGGTTTCTGTTACTCTACCGGTTTACCGCAAAAAGTACAGGGCAATGGAGGAAGAGTCGGTTCTGCTGCAGGCGGCCACAGAACAGAATTACAGGGAAACGGTGAATCTGCTCACGACTGAACTCTACAGCGCCATACAGATGTATCAGGAGGCTTCCAGGAGGACAAAGCTTTATGAAAAACAGCATAATCTTGCCTCGGATTCCTTCGATCTTATCCTGAAGAATTTCTCCGCTTCAATATCCTCACTCACAGATGTTCTCAGGGCGCAGCAGGAGCTCTACGAATATGAGCTGAAACTAATTGAATCAAATGCTGACCTGAATATTGCAGCCGCATGGTTAACACGACTCATGGCGAGTGAAATCAAATAACAAGTATTAAAGAAATGGAAAATCAAAAGAAATCTCAGATATCACCTCTGTTCTCCAACAGATATGTTAATTACAGCCTTTTCGTCCTCGCCGGTCTGTTTATTGGCTGGCTGATCTTCCGTGACGGACACAATCATGATCATGGAACCGGGCAGGCTTCAGAAATAATGCAGGAGACAACCTGGACCTGCTCCATGCACCCGAACATCAGGGTTCCTGAACCGGGTGACTGCCCCATCTGCGGAATGGATCTTATTCCTCTTGTTCAGAATGGCTCCGGCGGTATTGATCCTGATGCCGTCCGTCTGACAAAGGAGGGTGCTGCCCTGGCAAACATACTGACTACCGTTGCTTCCAGGCAGAAGCCTGTCAGCGAGGTGCGGCTTTACGGCAAAGTGCAGGCAGATGAGAGACTGCTGCAGAGTCAGGTGTCACATGTCACTGGCAGGATAGAGAGACTGTTTGTGAATTTTACCGGCGAAACCGTCCGGAAGGGACAACTACTTGCCCAGGTTTACTCTCCTGAACTTGTCTCCGCCCAGCAGGAACTGATTGAGGCAGCTAAGACAAAAGATACACAGCCTGCAATTTATGAAGCCGTAAGGGAAAAACTGCGCCAATGGAAAATAACAGATGAGCAGATCGAAACAATTGAAATTTCTGGCGTTACCCGGTCTCTGGTAGACATCGTTTCAAATACAAACGGTGTTGTTATCACGAAACTTGTGAATCCCGGAAACTACATATCTCAGGGGACCCTGCTGTTCGAGATTGCAGATCTCTCAGGTCTCTGGATTCTCTTTGATGCCTATGAGAGTGACCTGCAGTTCCTGAGGAGAGGTGAAAAGCTCACATTCACTCTCGAAGCCTATCCGGGTGAAAAGTTCACAGGGACAATCGCCTTTATTGATCCGGTCATTGATCCGGTTACCAGGGTCGCTAAGGTGAGGGTTGAAACACAAAACAGTTCCGGAAAGCTTAAGCCGGAAATGTTTGTTACAGGCATCGTTTCAACGACTTTGCGCGAATTCAGCAATTACCTGGTAATCCCTAAATCAGCGGTCCTCTGGACAGGTAAACGGTCAATCGTTTATGTAAAGCAGACCGGGAGTGATGAGCCTGTCTTCAGGATGCGTGAGATAGAACTGGGCCCCCTGGTCGGAGAGGGCTATGTCGTTGTCGCAGGTCTGGCTGAGGGGGAGGAGATTGTCACCAGCGGCACCTTCAGTGTTGATGCGGCGGCACAGCTTGCGGGAAAACCGAGTATGATGAACCCGGCCGGAGGTTCGTCCGGTACTGCTCACGATCATGGCAGCATGAAAGACACGAGTCACGGACAAATTTCCGGTACCGGCCAGGGTAATGAGAGCATGTCTTCCGCCGGCCACGATCCGGGCAGTATCTCCGGCGCCGGCCACAACCAGGGTGATAAATCCGGTACTGCTAAAGAATCCTCATCCAAGACAGGTCATGTGGAATTCAGGGTTGAGGGACTCTGCGGGATGTGCAAAGAGAGAATTGAAACAACTGCTAAATCAGTTCACGGAGTGAAGTCAGCAGAGTGGAACGACGAGACAAAACAGCTGCATCTTACCTATGACAAATCGCAGACAAATATCGATGATGTCAAAAAGGCAATCGCTGACGCCGGCCACGATAATGACAAATACCGGGCACCTGACGAAACGTACAACAGTCTGCCCGAGTGCTGCCTCTATCGTAAATGAGAGCAATCATCTAAAGGTACTATCGAATAATGTTTTAAAATTTTCGTTATAATTGCATTGTTTCCAATTTTAATTATGATAAAAAGGTTAACAGCCATTTTGTTTATCATGCTGGCAAGTATCTTGCTGGTTGCTCATTCTGTTGTACCACATCATCATCACAATAAACAGATTTGTTTTGATAAATCTCATTGTATTCATGATGATCTTAAGGTTGAGCAGGGAACAAACTCTGACAGCCACAGTCATGACGGAGAAAATAACCATGAAAATTGCGTTTTAAGAGATCCGGTGGTGTTATTTTCAAATCAGTGGAAAACTGATTTCAATTTAATTAGCGAAACGGACCATTGGGGTCTTGACGGCGTTCACGATAACCTTTTGAAAAGTATCACAGAATTTCTGATTCCCGTATTATCGTCATATGTTTATGAGCGGGTCACAGACAGCCTGTATCCATCTCTTGTCTCTGCTTCCCTGGGACTGAGGGCACCCCCTGTTGTTTAAGTTTTGGCATTGATATAATGCGGTTTAACATTAGTGATTAATGTTCCATGCATTATTATCTACTGTTTTCTAAAACCTTAAACAATCAGAAATATGTATTTTAAATTATTATTGATTTCATTGATTACACTTGCAGTTACAGGTTGCAATCATAATCATGAAAAGGAGACTCAGCCTGAATCCGAAGAAGTAAAATTTCAATATACTGCATACAGTGAAGACTTTGAACTATTTGCCGAAGCCGATCCATTCGTCACTGGTCAGATGGCAAATGTCCTGTCTCATTTATCCAACCTTCCGGAATTCACAGCCGTTACGAGCGGTGCAGTAACCATTAAACTCATTGTTAACGGACAAACCGCAGAACAGACCCTGGAGGATCCTACCCGAAAAGGGATCTACAGCTTTGATATCAGGCCGGAAGTGAGCGGAACCGGTACCCTGGAATACCTGCTTGAGACTGAAGCGGGTAATTATAAAATCACTGTTCCCGGGGTTTCCGTCTATTCCAATATCCAGGAAGCAACAGAGGCTGCAGGTAAGAACATAACCCCACGCACCAATACCACCGTTTTTACAAAAGAGCAGTCATGGAAAACCAATTTCTCAACCGGTTACCCTGTAAGGAAATCTTTCGGCCAGGTAATTAAAACAACCGCACAAATCCAGTCTGCCCAGGGCGATGAAATTCTGGTGACAGCGAAAACAGGAGGGGTTATATCACTTGCCGGGCTAAGCATCATGGAAGGAATAAACGTCTCACATGATCAGGCACTCATGACGATCCAGGGCAGCGGGCTCGCTGAGAACAATTCTGCTGTCCGTTATGCGGAGGCACAGAATAATTTTGAAAAAGCCAGGGCAAATTACGAAAGAGCAATGCTACTGGCCGAAGATAAAATAGTCTCTGAAAAACAATTACTTGAACTTAAGACAGAGTATGAAAACGCAAGACTGGTTTATGAAAATCTTAAACGGAATTTCAACGCTTCCGGGCAAACAGTATCCAGCCCGATAACTGGTTTCGTCAAACAACTCTTTGTCAGAAACGGACAATATGTAGAGACGGGTCAGCCGATTGCCGTGATATCACAAAACAAGTCACTGTTGCTTCGTGCTGAAGTTCAGCAAAAGTATGCCCGCCACCTCATGTCAATTTCAACCGCAATTATAAGAACGACAGAGGATGACAAAACCTATACCCTTGAAGAACTGAACGGAAAAGTCTTGTCTGCAGGGAGAGCTACAACAACGGATAATTTCCTGATACCTGTTACCCTTCAGATAAATAATGCCGGGGGCTTTGTGCCGGGTAGTTTTGTGGAGATATATCTGAAAACGATCTCAGACACACAGGCACTTACCATACCAGCATCGGCTGTTATTGAAGAGCAGGGTAACTATTTTCTATATGTTCAGGTAACCCCCGAACTGTTTGAAAAACGTGAAATCAAGACGGGGGCTACAGATGGAATCAGTTATGAAGTTACCAATGGACTGACTGATGGTGAGCGCATTGTATTAAAAGGTGCTGTACTGATCAAACTTTCCCAGGCTACCGGCACGCTGGATGCACATTTGGGTCATGTACATTAATAAACCACAGACTCATGATTAACAATATCATAAAATTCTCACTGAACAATAAGTATCTGATTATTTTACTTTCAGTGATCCTGGTGGTTTTCGGCGTGAGAACCGCATTAAATATGGATGTGGATGTCTTTCCTGACCTTACGGCCCCTACTGTGGTTGTGATGACCGATGCTCACGGCATGGCATCAGAGGAGGTTGAGCGGATGGTTACATTCCCTATCGAGACCTCGGTGAACGGTGCTACCGGAGTGCGCAGAGTCCGGTCGGCTTCATCACAGGGCTTCTCCTTTGTCTGGGTCGAGTTTGACTGGGGTACGGATATTTTCAGGGCACGTCAGATAGTGAGTGAAAAACTCATTACAATCTCCTCCCAGATGCCATTGGGAGTTGGTCAGCCGGTACTGGCACCGCAGTCAAGCGTTATGGGGGAAATATTTTTTATCGGAGTCCAGGCTGACAGCACAAGTCTGATGGATCTGAGAACAATTGCAGAGTGGAATATTAAACCCTTACTGCTGGCAACAGGCGGAGTCTCCCAGGTGACAATTGTCGGCGGAGACTACAAGCAATACCAGGTCCTTGCCAACTCTCAGAAAATGAAATTCTACAGGGTTTCCATGACTGAACTGGCAGAGGTATGCAAAGGTCTAAGTCAAAACTCTACCGGAGGTGTCGTCAGACAGTATGGCAATGAATATGTTGTAAGAGGCATTGCACGGACATCTGATTTAAACATTTTAGGTAATTCTTACGTCAAATCCGTCAACGGGAAACCGGTCAGATTAAATGATGTTGCCGAAATAAAAATCGGCAGCGCGGTTAAGATGGGATATGCCTCCAAAAATGCAAAACCTGCGATTATAATTTCAATCTCCAAACAACCACACACAAATACTCTTGATGTAACCCAAAAAATAGAGGAAAACCTGAGAACACTGCAAACGACCATGCCAGCGGACGTTAAACTGGACACACGAATATTCCGGCAGGCTGATTTCATTGAAACCTCAGTCAGCAATGTGCAAAAGGCACTGTTGGAAGGTGCAATATTCGTTGTATTAATTCTGTTCCTCTTCCTGGGTAGTTTCAGAACAACAATCATATCACTGCTCGCAATTCCGCTTTCCCTGCTTGGTGCAATTCTGGTATTGAAACTGCTTGACCTAAATATCAATACCATGAGTCTTGGTGGTATGGCTATTGCTATTGGTGCTCTTGTCGATGACGCCATTATTGACGTAGAGAATGTATATAAACGGCTTCGCCAAAACCATCAGAAACCGGCGGGATTGCGACAGGACGCTTTTACGGTGGTATACGAGGCATCAAAGGAAATAAGAGCCTCGATACTGAATGCCACAATGATAATTATTGTTGCATTCATTCCATTATTCTTTCTCTCGGGTATGGAAGGCAGAATGTTAAAGCCGCTGGGCATCTCTTTCATAGTGTCCCTGTTTGTGTCAATGGTTGTGGCAATGACACTGACACCATTACTGTCAAAAATACTCCTGTCAGATGACAGGCATCTGGCAAGGAACGAGAAGGAAAAATGGCTGGTACGAAAGACGTCATACTATTATGAAAAATCTCTCAGGTGGTCGCTGAACCATAAAAGAACAATAGTGCTTTCAACCTTTGTATTATTTATTGTTTCATTGGTAGCGATGTCCTCGATGGGAAGAAGCTTCCTGCCTGAATTCAATGAGGGATCATTAACACTCTCGGTAATTACAAAACCCGGGACTTCTCTTGAAGAAAGCAACAACCTGGGAAATCTTGTCGAAACTGAATTATTGTCGATTCCGGAAATATCAAGCACTGCAAGGAGAACAGGACGGGGAGAACTCGATGAACATTCGCAAACCACCAACAGCGCTGAAATAGACGTAAACTTTACCCTGAATGACCGCAGCCGGGAAGAATTTATGTCAGATGTCCGGCGTACCTTATCCGGAATCCCCGGAATAGCATTTACAGTAGGACAGCCCCTTGGACATCGCATTGACCACATGCTTTCAGGAACAAGGGCCAATATAGCCATTAAGCTGTTCGGACCAGACCTCAACAGAATGTTCTCCATTGGTAATGAGATAAAAAATTCAATTGTCGATGTTGAAGGCCTTGTGGATGTAAATGTCGACCAGCAGATAGAAATCCCTCAGATACAGATCAGGGCAAACCGTGACATGCTTGCTCAGTATGGAATAACCACGCAGGAGTTCAACGAATTTGTCGATATTGCCTTCGGTGGAGAAAAACTGGCTGATATCTATGAAGGTCAGAGAAGTTTTGGTCTCGTTTTACGGCTCGATACGGACCATACGGAAAACATAGAGGGCATTCGAAGTGCCCTCATTGACACCTATGACGGCAGGAAAGTTCCGTTGGAACAGGTTGCTGATATTGTATCAGTGACCGGACCAAGTTCAATAAGCCGTGAGAATGTTCAGCGAAAAATAGTTGTATCTGCAAACGTTGCAGGACGTGATTTGCGAGGAGCAGTTCAGGATATTCAGAAACAGATACAGGAGTCTGTAACCCTGCCTGAAGGCTACAGAATTGAATACGGCGGTCAGTTTGAAAGTGAAGCAAAAGCATCACAGACACTTATGCTGACTTCATTGATTGCCCTGGTGATAATCTTCCTGTTACTGTTTCAGGAATTCAAGAATTTCAAACTGGCGGGAATTATCCTTCTTAACCTTCCATTGGCTTTAATCGGTGGCGTATTTTCCATATTTTTTACCTCGGGTATCCTCAGTATCCCGGCTATCATCGGATTCATTACCCTTTTCGGAATAGCTACCAGAAATGGGATTTTGCTTGTTTCTCATTACCGGCATCTGCAGGCAAACGGGATTTCTCTGATGGAGACAATCACCAAAGGATCTGCCGACAGGCTTAATCCGATACTGATGACTGCCCTGACCGCCGCTCTGGCTCTTATTCCATTGGCTCTCCAGGGTAACCTGGCGGGAAATGAAATTCAAAGTCCGATGGCAAAAGTTATTCTGGGTGGTCTGATAACCTCAACCCTGCTTAACATTTATATAGTCCCGATAGTTTACAGCGCACTCAGTACCAGGGGAATCTTAAAAAACGACAATTTATGAAACACTTGATTATAGCTTTAAGTATCATTTTTATTGGCAGCTCAAATCTGTTGTCCCAGGATATTGACACGATTCTGGCTCGGGTGGAAAAGAACAATACCACACTCATCGCTCTCAGAAAAAGTGCAGATGCTGAACGTCTCGGCAATAAGACCGGCTTATACCTGGAGAACCCGGAATTTGCTTTCAACTACCTGTGGGGCAGCCCGGAAAGTATCGGTAACCGAAAGGATATAAGCGTAATGCAGTCATTTGATTTTCCATCAGCCTACGCTTATCGTAATCAGATTTCGGAACAGAGGAATGCGCAGGTGGAACTGGAGTATGAGAGACAATACAGATCAATCCTGACACAAACCCGCCATGTATGCAATGATTTGATTTACCATAACGCACTGTCAAATGAGTATCGGAGAAGAATTGGCAACGCTCAGAAAATAGCAGATTCGTACAGATCGAAGTTCGAAGCCGGCGAGACAGGTATAATTGATTTCAACAAAGCTCAGGTGTACCTGCTGAATATTATCAAAGATGCAGAGTCCGGTGAGATTGAAAGGAGTGCCCTGCTGGATGAGCTAAGAAGCCTGAATGGTGGCATGCCGGTTGAATTCAATGATAGTCTCTTCCCGTTACAGGCTCTGCCAGTTGACTTTGAACAGTGGTATATTAATGCTGAACAAAATAATCCTGTGTTGAAATGGTTGAACCAGGAAATCTCAATCAGTCAGAAGAATGAAAAACTAAATACAGCAATGGGGCTTCCCAGGTTACAGGCTGGCTACATGAGTGAAGATGTTGTCGGGGAGCAGTTTCGGGGAATTGCGGTAGGTCTTTCAATCCCATTGCTTGAAAATAAAAATGCCGTGAAATATGCCAGAGCAAAGACTTTTGCGGTGCAAAGTGCTGAGAGCGACAACAGGCTGCAATTCTATAATATCCTGAAAGCCTTGTATACAAAGGCTGTCAGTTTGCAAAACAGCCTGAATGATTATCGAATCAATCTGCAAAAATTCAATAATTCTGTCTTGCTGCAGAAGGCCCTTGATAACGGAGAACTTTCGCTTGCTGAATATTATTTTGAACAAACTGTCTACTATGAAAGTTTTAATAGAATGCTGGACATAGAAAAGAGTCTCAATGAGACCATTATCGAACTATACAGATACCAGTAAGGGTTTAACTTATGGAAGAAAAAGAACACATACTCTATAAAAGGGCATTCTGGTTAAGCCTGTTTACCATTTTTTACAACATTATTGAAGGTGTTGTTTCAATGGCTTTGGGTTATGCGGATGAGACGCTGAGTCTGTTTGGTTTCGGAGCTGACAGTTTTATCGAGGTGCTGTCCGGTATCGGCATTGCAATTATGATAATGCGGATAAGGCAGAATCCAGACAGTCAAAAGAGCCGGTTCGAAATAACAGCCTTAAAGATTACAGGTTCTGCATTCTATCTGTTGTCAGCCGGATTGCTTGTGGGTATTATCCCGAATATCATTTATAAACACAAACCGGAAACAACCATCTGGGGAATAGTGATTTCACTGATTTCAATTGCCGTGATGATCTGGCTTATGAATGCAAAAAAGAGCATTGGTAAAAAGCTGCACTCCGAACCTATAATTGCCGATGCCAATTGCACCAGGGTATGCGTTTACATGTCAGTCGTGCTGCTGGTATCAAGTCTTGTTTATGAATTTACAGGATTTGCATATGCTGATGCAATCGGGGCTGCAGGTCTGATTTACTTCTCAATTTCAGAAGGCAGGGAAGCCTTCGAAAAGGCAAAAGGAAAGAACTGCAGTTGTGGCGAACAATGTGAAACTGACTAAGAAACCTGGTGCCAGAACTACTAATACGGCATATATCATATACCGGGTTTAGAAATGTTCAAACACCCCAAGTCCGAACAGAGCATAGTCGTACTTCACCGGGTCAGCCGGATCCA
>DZBJ01000182.1 GCA_022736275.1 Rikenella microfusus
TTCCGGTGCCGGTCAACACCGTACTGTATCGCTTGCTGAAGACGGTTGAGGAAGGGCTTGCCGGCTAAAACACGTAAACCCGACATGCCTAATGTAAATCTTTCTGACACCGCCATACTGCCACCTTCCAGGTACCCATATGAACGGTGTACGGGGAACACACAGTATTCAGCGGCAGGTTGACCCTGTGGGGCGGTATGCGGATGCCGGTTTTGTCCACGACGACAAATGCTCCGTCGATAACATCAAAGTTGCCTTTCTCATACATAGATTACCGAGATATGGTCTTTGACCGGCAGGGGTTTCAGTGGGGGAAGGACTGGAGTAGTCACAGGCACTCCCTTGTATGGGTTAATGGGTATTGCCCCAAAGTTGCACCTATGATAAAGTATTTTCGGGAGGAACAATCTATGTTACTGCAAACAGATGCCAGACGCCGCATTACACTTCCCCCTATAGTTGGCATTAAACCTGGAGATGCCATTAATCTTGAGGTTCTTGATGATGGCAGAATCATGTTAATTCCTGTAGAGCCAGTCCCCAGGCACCAATTGTGGGCCTGGACTGCTGAAGCAAAGCAGTCAATCAGCAGCTCTCTGGCCGATCCACGTCCTTCTGTTGAGATAACAACCGCAGAACAAGCACAAACGGTTGCCAACAGGTGGGCTGATGAAAATTGAAATCCGACCCGCTTTTGATGAAGCGGTTATGATTGCCGAGTTACCTGTCCGCAAGGCTGCCGCCAAGGTTTTACTGCTTCTGCAATCACTTGACTTGCCTCAACTATGGAGTCATCCCGGCCTCAATTTCGAAAAACTGCACGGCATGGTAGAGCCGATAACCGGCCAGCAACTTTACTCTATCCGTATTACCGGAAGTGCCAGAGCGATAACCTGCCTGCTTACCGGCCCCACCATTGTGCTTGTCAGCCTGCATACCCAACACGACAAGGCATACAGAAGGTAATTGTTATACCCGCCGGACGAGCCTCCGTGTATGGCGTCGAAGTTTCAATCCTCGCCCGCCCACGTAGGAC
>DZBJ01000183.1 GCA_022736275.1 Rikenella microfusus
TTCTCAGTCAGGAACATCTCAAAAAGAGGAAATTCGGAAATTGATATAAACCTCCCGGGCTCTTCCGCCTAGCTTCAGAATCTATAATCACCATTTTCCCACAATTTTTTCCCAAAAAAATTTGGTTCATCCGGCAAATGAGTGCCTGGAATTATGTTCGCGGAATCACGTGTTTGATTCCGAGCGAGCTTGTGACCAATTTTTTCTTTCCCTCTGAAAGCCTTCCATCTGTGGGGTGAGGGAGGTCCTCAGAAGAAAGAAATTGGAGAGGGGTTAATCGGCATTGCCAGCTTTGTAAGTTATCACGAGGCGTTTGGCTTGGCTGAGTACTCGTTTGCCGGATGAACCATTTTTTTGAAACTATCCTTCTCCTTCATACCTTCTTCATCTTGCTCGGCTATTCTGTTCCCAGATGGCAGATCCGATCTTATCAAACCACCAAACAAAAGGAAGCAAGGGAAAGAACAACATGCAAGGTTTCTCCATTATAATCCCCACATTGAATGAAGTCGCAAATATCGAGCCGCTGCTTGACCGTATGCAGCTTATGGCCGAGCAGCACGGGATGGACCCGGAAATTATCTTTGTTGACGATGGTTCCAGCGATGGGAGCCGTGAGCAGGTCAAAACGTATGCAGGCCCGCTTCAGGTCAAACTGATCGAACGGAATCAGGAGCGAGGACTGACCGGTGCGGTTGTTGCCGGAGCCCGTGCAGCCGGTTGCGACCTGGTTGTCGTTATGGATTCAGACCTCAGCCACCCACCCGAGTCAATTCCCGCGCTGCTTGAGCTACTGACGGCCGGCGGTCATGATATGGTTATCGGCAGTCGCTATACAGCCGGCGGAGAAACCTCCGGCTGGCCATTTTTTCGTAAGGCCGCCTCAATTATTGCCTCGTTGCCCGCTCGCCTGCTCACTGGAGTGCATGACCCTCTGTCCGGTTTTTTTGCTCTCCATAAACAGTACCTCACCGGAGTGGACAGTGATCTTTCGGGATTTAAGATCGGCCTCGAAGTCATCGCCGGAGCAGGCCG
>DZBJ01000184.1 GCA_022736275.1 Rikenella microfusus
TATCAGTGACATTCTTGATCTTTCCAAGGTGGAAGCAGGCAAGATGCAACTGACTCCTTCCAATTTTTCATTACGTACATGCATCGCTGAAGTACTCGATAGCCAGTCCTATGGAATTAGCCAGAAGAAACTCAAAGTCCGCACCGACATCCAGGACAACATGCCTGAGATTTTATGCGGAGACCAGCTGCGGACACGGCAGATACTGCTCAATCTGCTGGGTAATGCAATCAAGTTTACAGAGCGGGGTTCCATCAGTATCAGCGCAACCCTGATATCACGCCAGGACGCAGAGGTACTGATTATGTTAAGCGTCACTGACACCGGAATAGGCATACACCCTGAACATATAAAAACAATCTTTGCCCCCTTCAACCAGGCCGACAACTCCTCTACACGCAAATACGGTGGTAGTGGTTTAGGCTTAACCATCTCTCGCCGCCTGACAGAGTTAATGGGTGGACGGATCTGGGCAGAAAGCACCGAAGATATAGGCAGTTGCTTCCATGTTGAATTACCATTCATCGTGCCTGAGATTTCTGAGCTGCAGCAAACAACAAATCCCGCAACTCTGGCTTCTTCTCAACATACAAAAAAACTTGATATTCTTTTAGCTGAAGATAACCACATCAATGCTGAGTTTATGACAAAGCTGCTTAGCCGTATGGGTCACCGGGTTACGGCAGTGGAAGATGGGCAACAGGTACTGGCACTACTGGATACACAAAAATTTGACTGTATCCTGATGGACATCCAGATGCCGGTGATGGGTGGCGTTGAAGTCACCAGCACTATTCGCGTACAGGAGCAACAGCGTGGTACTGAACATATACCGATTATCGCACTGACTGCCCACGCCATGCCCGATGAAAGGTCGTATTTACTGAAGACCGGGTTTGACGCCCATGTGTCTAAACCGGTTGATATCAAAGAATTAGTCAGAATATTGAACATCTATACGAGTTTTAATCAGAACTACAGCTACACGTAAAAATGACCTTCGGACTTGAAGTATCACCATTAGCAGGTATAAC
>DZBJ01000004.1:0-67564 GCA_022736275.1 Rikenella microfusus
GCCGCAGGTTCTTCACATCTATGTAGGCTAATCCGGTGTAGCAGGAAAAAACAAAGATGTCCCGTACCAATTCCAGGCGTTTTAAAGCGAATTTCTTCCCTATTATCACATCAAGTTGTTCCTGTGTAAGGTAGCCACGGTCAACCATGGCAATACGGATTTTATAATTGGCAAACGGGTCGGTATTAATCCATCCGTTGCTTTTAGCAATAATAATGATGCGTTTGAAAAATTGCATGAATTTCGCCGTTGTATTAGACTTGCAACTGGTTAAACATTAAGTACATACAGACTGCCAAAAGGCGACAACAGACTGCCAGTTTCGGACAGATCGTAACCTGTTTTGATTTTAAGAAGCAGGTTACGAATTAGCGACAGAACTATGTCAAATTATGGCATTTTGATGGCTTTCCAACCGGACGCCTGGCAACGAAAAAAGCCCCACAAATCGTTGAATTTGTAGGGCTTGGCTTGTTTTTGGCTACTTCTGTCGCAGCCTTTCTGCGGAGAGAGGGGGATTACCGGCTTCGCCGGAGATCCCCTGAGGGGGGAACCTGCAGACCATATCACTCCTGATGAGCCGAAGCTCATCAGGTCTTTGTATTTTACGTCATCGCTCGCTCCGGCAAGCCGGGCTTGCTCTGCCATAAAATACAAAACCCTTCCGCCTCGAGGCGGAAGGGAGTGATATGGTCTGCGGAGAGAGGGGGATTCGAACCCTCGGTCCAGTTGCCCGGACAACGGTTTTCGAGACCGCCCCAATCGACCACTCTGGCATCTCTCCGGTCGCGCAGTATCCTGAGGATATTGCGGGGGCAAATATAAATGATTTTTCCAACACCTTTCCTGATGAGGCGGAACATAACCGATGTTAATTTGTTTATTAATCAGTTGACAAACAAGATATGCCTTAAAATGAAAACCTCTCTTTTAATCTTGCTGCTCCTTGCAGTCTCATTCCTTGCATCCGGACAAAACGGAATTCATGAATATGATTCCACCCTGGCACGTCAGCTCGGAGCTGATGAACGGGGAATGAAAACATATGTGCTTGTGGTACTTAAAACAGGTCCCGCGGATATACAGGATAAAGAGCTGCGCGACAGCCTCTTCGCCGGACATTTCTCCAACATGGACCGGCTGACCGCGGAAAAGAAACTGGTGCTTGCAGGTCCCATGCCAGCCAACGACAGGCAGTACCGCGGTCTCTTCCTTTACGATGTGAAATCCCTCGATGAGGCCAGGGAATTGCTGAAGGGAGATCCTACGGTGACTTCCGGTATATTTGAGGTTGAGCTCTACCAGTGGTACGGTTCGGCAGCACTTCCGGTCTATCTTGAAACAGCCGAAAAGATCAGGAAGAGATAAAAAAGTTACAAAATCTTTCACACTATACCGATCCTTTTCGCACAGGCAATCGCTTAGGAGGTATTGGGAACCCCCATTTTTGCCGATCAGGGCAGACCTCTGCTTCGGAGGTATTGGGAACCCCCATTTTTGCCGATCAGGGCAGACCTCTGATCCGGGGGTATCGGGAAGCCCCATTTTATGATGATCCGGACGACCATCAACAACATCTCCTATTTAACGTGGAATGACAGAAGAGCATACCCATAGCCTGCGAAACGACAAATTGATTATCTTGAAAACTATTTATGCAGCAATTGTAAACGGATCAAGTCATTAGCAGGAAGCTGAATATCAGAATTATCGTCACATGAATATCACTGATCTCGGGATGACGGAAGAACTTGCTGCCTGGTGCAGGGAGCAGGTTCCTGCGGAATTCACGGTTGGAAGAGTAACAGAGGAACACCGCGAGAGATATGTCGTCTTTGACGGTGCAACTGAATATGACGCTGAAGTTACCGGGAACCTCAGATTCACTGCTGCGTCACGTTCTGACTTTCCGGCCGTAGGCGACTGGGTAAGCATGACGGTTTACGATTCCGGCCAGGCATTAATACATGGAATTCTTCCGAGAAAATCTGTCCTCGCCAGGCTGGCTGTCGGTAAAACCGGTGAAATACAGATCATTGCCGCAAATATCGACGTGGCATTTATCATTCAGGCCATTAACAATAATTTCAGTGTAAACAGGCTGGAAAGATACCTTGCAATCTGCTATGCGGCCGGCATAGAACCGATACTTGTACTCAGTAAAACCGACCTGGTCACAGGGGAGGAAATAAGGGCCGCACTGCATGAACTTGAGACCCGGGGCAGACATGTGAAGCATATTCTGCTCAGCAACACAACCCGGGATGGTATTGAAGGTGTTCTTGGTTACATCCCTAAGGGCAAAACCTGCTGCGTGATGGGATCATCAGGAGTTGGCAAGTCGACACTGATTAACAATCTCCTGCACAGCGACAGGCTGAAAACAGGCGAGATCAGCCACAGCACCAACAAGGGAAGACATGTAACCGAACACCGTGAATTGTTCATACTCGACAACGGGGGTGTAGTTATTGACACACCGGGAATGAAGGAGGTGGGCATAACAGATATTGAGGAGGGGGTAAAGGCCACCTTCGGGGATATAGTTGAGCTGGGCAAAAAGTGCAGATTTCCTGATTGCGTTCACATCAGCGAAGCGGGATGCGCCGTGCTGTTCCTTACCGGACTCAGTGCTGTGGGGTGCGTTCTGGCAACCTATAATGGTGCAAACAACAATGACTACAAGGTATTTATGGTCAAGGATGCCATCATGAGCCATAATACTGAATATACCCGCAAGATTGAGGAAATCTTTGGCGCTGTCAGTCCTGAGGTGATGACCCTTATACTTGAAACCGCCGGGAAATGACCGCCGGGGAGACCGGGGAAGCGACAACCCCGACCTCGTACTGTCATTAAAACAAAAACCGCCCGGATTGCATGGCGGTTTTTGCGTAAGGTGAGATTGCAGGTGGATTATTCCTTGACGAATCTCTTCATCACGGCACCAAGGGGTGTCGTGAGTCTGATGAAATAGACGCCACGTGCCAGATGGCTGATATTGAAAGTCTTGATCTCTATACCTTCACATTTTTCCGAAATGATCCTGTTCCCGGTTACATCAAAGACCTCTAGCTGGGTAACATTCTCTATTCCTGAAACGGTAAGTTCATTGAGGGCCGGAACAGGATAAACCCTGCAATTGCCGGTCAGAAGGTTTTTGTCTGCAACAACCGGGGAGGCCTTTTCCGTTATTAATGCATTGTTTCCTGACTCAGCATTTAAAGGCGAGGCGGAAGCTTCCCCGGTTACAACAAGCAACTGGCTGTCAGGTGGTGTAACTGGTTTGGCCCGATGTACTGCCTGGGGGATGGTCGTCTGAAAAGTGACGGCTGAGAAGATAATTGTAAGCAGTAAAGTTTTAACGGGTAGAGGTCTCATCATAAGCAACAAACTTCTTTCAAAAATTCAACTGTGAAATTTACCTTAAAATTAGTAACGGAAAACGATAGTTATACTCATGATCGGTCCCAAATGTTTCAACCATGAACAAGTTATCAACAATTTTTTTCAGGCGGCAGATGAAAGGCTGCTCAAAAGTGTGTCAGATGCTGCCACAGAATGATGGTTTTATGATTGTTGTCAAAGATATTATTTCATAAAAGAATTATATTTGGCCTCTCATTGAAATGACCAATCATTAAATCTGAACAATATCATGAAAAAGACTTTTTTATTTGCATCAGTCGTGCTGATGGCAGTGATGTCATGCACCACCGGTAAAATGGATCAGGACAACCCCTTCTTCGCAGAATGGAAGACACCGTTTGGTGTTCCGCCCTTTGATCAGATACGGAATGATCATTATCTTCCTGCAATCGACTCGGGCATAGCTCTTGCCAGGGCCGAGATGGCTGCGATTACCGCTTCACAGGAGGCTCCGACATTCGCCAACACCATTGTTCCTTATGACCGTGCCGGTCAGTTACTGAACAAGGTGGCATACGTGTTCTATTCGCAGACCAGCGCTAACACCAATGACACCCTTGAGAGCCTCCAGATGGAGATTGCTCCCAAAATGTCAGCCTTCAGCGATGAGGTACTGCTCAATGCCGAACTCTTTGGAATAATCAGGACGATCTATGAGAACAGGGCGTCAGAGCAGCTTAATGCCGAGGAACTGTTCCTGCTTGAGAATCTGTACAAGAGCTTCGTACGCAACGGCGCCCTCCTGCAGGGCGAAGACCAGGAGAAACTTAAGAAGCTCAACCAGGAGCTTTCCGTTCTGACAGTCAGGTTCAGCCAGAACGTTCTCTCCGAGACCAACGGCTTCAAGCTGGTGATTGACAACGAGGCTGACCTCAAAGGACTTCCTGAGAACGTAATAGCAAATGCATCAGAGCTTGCGGAAGCAGAAAAAATGGAAGGCAAATGGATATTCACCACTCAGAAGCCCAGCATGTTGCCCTTCCTTCAGTATGCAGAAAACCGCGACCTGCGCAAGAAACTGTACGACGCTTATCTCAACCGCTGCAACAACGGCAATGACAATGACAATAACAAGGTGATGGCTGATATCGTCAGGCTGAGAGCTGACAGGGCAAAGCTGCTTGGCTATGACACCCACGCCGACATCGTGCTTGAGACGCGCATGGCAAAGACGCCTGATAACGTTCTCAACCTGCTCAATGATCTGCTTGAGAGATCGCTGCCTGTGGCAGCGCGTGAGCGTGATGAGATGCAGAAGATCATTGATGCCGAAGGCGGCAACTTTAAGCTTGCAACGCATGACTGGTGGTATTATGCCGAGAAGCTGCGCAAGGCGAAATATGATCTTGACGATACGGAACTGAGACCATACTTCAGCCTCGACAACGCACGTGATGGGGTATTTGCCGTATCGAACAAGCTTTACGGGATCACCTTTACGCGCATTGACAACATACCCCTGCCTCATCCTGATGCTCAGGCCTTTGAGGTTAAGGAGGCTGACGGAAGCCATGTAGGCGTGCTCTACATGGATTTTTATCCGCGCGAAAGCAAGCGTCAGGGAGCCTGGTGCGGCGGCTACCGTGATCATAAGGTGATTGACGGCAAGGAGATAACCCCCGTCGTGACCATCGTGGGTAACTTCACCCCGCCCGCAGGCGACAAGCCGGCATTGCTGAGCATGGATGACGTGCTCACCCTCTTCCATGAGTTCGGACACGGACTGCAGGCACTGTTTTCGGATAACCGGTATTCCAGTACTACGGTGGCATGGGATATTGTGGAACTACCTTCACAGATAATGGAGCATTGGGCCACACAGCCGGAGGTGCTGGCAATGTACGCCAAGCATTACGAGACCGGTGAGGTTATTCCGCAGGAGCTTATTGAAAAGATCAGGAACAGCAGTTACTTCAACACCGGCTTTGACAATGTGGAGATCATGGCTGCATCACTGCTTGATATGGCCTATTACTCTCTTGAGGCACCGGCAGAGGTTAACGTGCAGGAATTCGAGAAGGCTACTATGAAGAAGATAGGGATGATACCCGAGATAGAACCGAGATACCGCAGCACCTATTTCCTGCATATGATCAGCGGCTATGATGCGGGATACTATGTCTACACATGGGCTGCAGTTCTTGACAATGATGCCTTTGAAGCATTTAAGGAGAAGGGTATTTTTGACCAGGCAACGGCCACCTCCTTCAGGAAGAATGTCCTTGAGAAGATGGGAACCATGGATGCGGAACAGATGTATCTTAATTTCCGCGGGCGTGAGCCGGAGATAGGGCCGCTGCTCAGGAACAGGGGACTGAACTGAGTAAAGGGCAGGGCAAGTTAAATGAGAGGGTTGTCACCTGCATGGGTGGCAGCCTTTTTTTTATACTATTTCCTTCTGGTACTGCGAGTTCACGAAGAGGAGGGTTCCTGTCTCGTCATATCCGTTGAGAACTGCCTCACCGTTATGCTTCAGGGTCTCGGGCCTGAAGCCAGTTGCTTCTCCCATCATTTTCATGAACAGGTAATCAGGATGACTCTAATTACCTCATAAAGATGTGAAAAAAAGTTTAAAGATGGGAATTTAATACCTTTGCCTTCATGGCAAAGACATTGGACCGCATACCCATTGCAGGCCTTAATCTTTCAGAAATTCAGGCTCTTCTGATGAACAGGGGCATTGATGCAGGATATTCGCGCAGGCTGCTTTACTGGGTATACAGGAGAAGGATCAGTTCATTCGGAGAGATCAATGACATCCCCCGTAAAACCCTGGTAGCCATGGGAGAGACATTCATGACAGGGCTGGTTGCGCCGATGGATTCGGAAGTATCTGATGACGGATCGGTTAAATACCTGTACTCGACATCAGAAGGGCTGCTGCATGAGACCGTCTGGCTTCCTGACGGAAAGCGTCAGACTGTCTGCATCTCGGTACAGTCGGGCTGCCGCATGGGATGTCGTTTCTGCGCCACCGGTCAGAACGGCTGGGGAGGGAACCTTACGGCAGGAGAAATAGTCAACCAGATCATAAGTCTCCCTCACGGTTTCACCAATATTGTACTCATGGGAATGGGGGAGCCTGGTGACAACATTGAGGAGGTAATAAAGGCATGCAATATCTTTACAGCTGAATGGGGAATGGCTGCAGGGAGAGGCAGGGTGACAGTTTCGACAGTAGGAGTGACCCCTTCAGTTAAGAGGTTACTTGACGAAACAGAATGCAATATCACTCTCAGCCTGCACTCGCCCTTTCCTGACGAACGCCTCAGGGTAATCCCGGCCGAAGCCATTTGGCCGTTTAATGAGACACTCAGGCTTATGAAGGAGTTTGACAATAGCCGCAAAAGGCGCTTTTCCGTGGCCTATGTGATGATTGAAGGAAAGAATGATTCCGACCGTCACCTGGAAGAACTGAAAAGATTGCTTTCGGGTACAGCGATAAGAGTAAATCTCCTTCCATATCACCCTGTTGGTGGGGACGATGAGAGAAGCTCTGACACAGCCACCATGATGAGGTTCAAACATCTCCTTGTTACATCAGGTATCGGGGCTTCGGTACGAAGATCAAGAGGTGCGGATATTTGGGCCGGATGCGGAATGCTGGCGGGAAAGGCAAGGATAAAGGATAAAGGATAAAGGATAAAGGATAAAGGATAAAGGATAAAGGATAAAGGATAAAGTCTGTAAAGTCTTAAGAATTTGCGATTTCAGATTTTCGATTTTCGATTTAATCGAAAATTTATATTGTCTTATTGATGAGCTGAAGTGTATACTCTGTCTCAAATCCCTGGTTGACTCTTATCCACTCTTTTCGTGTGGCGCAAAGTTCAAAGCCATGGTGTCTGAAGAGGTTCAGGCTCTCACTGTTGCCTTCAATGATATTGCACCAGAGCTGGTGGAGGTTTATGGTTTCAAAGGCATATCTGATGATGCAGTTCAGTGCTGCTGAGGCATAACCTTTCTTTCTCTCCCCGGGGTCGGCTATCAGGATACCCACGCCGGCCCTCATGTGAAAATGATCAAAATCGTACAGGTCAACCGTGCCTACCGTCCTGTTCCCCGGCATCACATCTATCATCAGCCTCAACTGGCATGTCTCAAACAGGCTTCGGTGGGAGCTGGCTATGTATCTTCTGAGGGTGTATCTGGAGTATGGAACAAGAGTGTTGCTTCCTTTCCAGTCAGCTTCCTCGTTTTCCCATTTGTAAAGGAGCTCAAGGTCTTCCGGCTCAACGGCCCGAAGCCTGACTCCGTCACTTTCCAGAATCATTCCTGTACACTTTCTTCACGAAGATGTCATTGGGATATCCCAGCCTGAGCAGCCTGCCCAGCTCCTCGTATGCTGTCATCTTGGTATTGAAACGGCCGGTTGTGTACCTGTAGAACCTGTCATTGCGGTTATAGAACACCGCTATTTCTGCATATTCAAAATAGGCAGGGTCAACAGGGTTATACAACGCCATCACCTGCACAGTATAGTAGAGTACTTCAGGGTCGATCTCTTCGTCAGAGTCAGAGACATCTCTCAGCATCAGATCAGTTATAAGCAGTGAAGTATCTACCTGCGTGAGGTATGGCAGATCTGCGGGGTCAAAGCTGATGGTCACAGTGTCTCTGGCCCTGTCAGCCGGAGGATTGAAAGTTACCAGGGTGATGTCTTTCTTCTTATAGCCTGTCATTATGGAATAGAATCCGAAAGCACCGTTCATGAAAGGCTGAAACCCGATGTTGTCATCGGTTGTGCTGACGGGATAGCCGATATTAACCGGATTGGTCCATTGTCCGGCTGCCAGTCTGGAGAGGAAGATGTCATATCCGCCCATAGAGCCGTGGCCTTCGGAGCTGAAGGTAAGCGTATTGCCGTCGCCTGAAATAAATGGAGTCTCTTCATTATACGGAGTATTCACCACATTCCCGAGATTCAACGGTATACCCCAGTCGCCGGTGTTGTCCTTTTCCGACACCCAGAGGTCAAGCTCTCCCAGTCCTCCTTCACGGTTTGACGTGAAATAGAGTTTTTTGCCGTCGGAAGAGATTGCGGCGTGTGATTCGTAAAACCTGGTATTGATGTTCTTGTTGAGTTTCTCAATGACGGACCACTTTCCGTTTACAAATCTGGTGACATATAAATTGCCGTCATAGTTGTCATTTTTGAAGAGGTAAAGCTCCGTACCGTCACTGCTGAGTGAAGTCGTATGGCAGTCCGTCCCCATGGATGTTTCAAGGGTTATGTCCTCAGGTGTGTCCCAGGTGTCACCCACCCTCCGTGTCACATATACCACGCTCTCAAGACCCCTTCGTTCGGTATAGGCCATCGTGCTGCCGTCATGGCTCACCACCGGTCTGTCATTCACAGAGCCCTGGTTGATATACTCCTTGAGAGGCTGGATAAGAACATTAACCGGTGCATTCATCTGTATTGATGCGATATTGCAGGCCTGTATCTGCTGGTTGACGAACTCCGGGTTCTGCATCTCGACAGACACCGAAATAAGCTGTTTGAAAAAGCGGTAGGTATTCAGGGCACTGTCAAGCCTGTTGGTAATCCTGTAGGCATTGGCCAGTGAGAAGTAGGCATCGAGCGGGGCTCTCATCTCCTTCAGTTTTCCTGTTTTGGAGTCATAGCTGGTATTCCTGACTGCCTCCTCAAGGAAGGGTATGGCTTTGGGCTTCTCATCAAAGATGTTCAGGTAGCAGTTGCCTATTTTGTATTTGATATTGGCATTGCCTGGTATCAGATCATTGAGCATCAGATAGAGAGGGTTGGCAAGCTCATATTCGCCAAAGAGATAATGAGATTCGGCCTCCAGCCATATCTCCTTAAGCTCGCTCTTCTTCTGTGCACTCAGCGGTGCCATCAGAAGCAGCCCGGTCATAATAATTATTCCCCTTATTCTCATGTCACTGTTTGAGTCAAAATTAAGTCTTCCGGAGCATTGTGTGATTGTCAGACAGCATTATTTGAACCTTATCCTGTAGATATCAGCTTTTCCGGCTCCGTCCTCCCTGGCTGACAGAGACATATAACCAGCCTTTCCTCCCTCTGAAGGGAAGAAGAAGATGTTATCGTCAGGATTGTTGAGAGGATAACCCAGGTTGACCGGTTTGCTCCACAGGCCGTTATACTGCATGTCACTGCGGAAAATATCGTATCCGCCCATGTTGTAATGCCCCTGAGAGGCAAAGAAGAGAGTAGTGCCGTTCTTGATCAGGAAAGGACGGTCATCATTGAAGGGTGTGTTTATCTCCGGCCCCATGTTGACTGGTTTGCCCCATTCGCCATCCTCTCCCAGCTCTGAGATAAACAGATCAAGTCCGCCGAAGCCTCCCGGCCTGTCGCTCGAAAAAATCATTGTTGAACCGTCTTCGGTGATGTAGCCATGAGCTTCCCAGTATTTCGTGTTGATCTCCTTCTTAAGCTTACGGGCAGGTTCCCACCTTGATCCGTCAAAGCTGCTCATCCATAGGTCGCTGTTTATGTTGTCATCCTTTGACAGCAGCATCAGGTCTCCTGAAGCTGAAAGGAATGAGACGTAATGGTCGCCGTCAGACTGCAGTTCGGGGGTTATGTTGACGGGAGGTGTCCATTGGTTCCTGACCATACGGGTGAACATAATGGCGTCGTAGAATTTCATTGAGGTCATGAAGGCCATCGATTTGCCATCGGCGGAAAATACAGGGAAGAAGTTGATGTTATTGTCATTGATAATCGGGTCAACTGTCTCCACGGTGAACTTCACCGGTGAGGCCATCAGTGCCGGTGCATTGTTGCATGATGCTATCTGCTGGTCAACATACATGATGTTCTCAATATCAAACTCGAGGAGTGTCTCACGATATTCTGAATATGCCTCCCTGGCCTTTTCAAACATATAATTTATCCTGTAGGCGTCTCCGAGAAAGAACAGTGCTTCGTAGGGCGCGTCAGTCTGCCTGAGGGAACCTTCGCGGTATTTGGCAGTGACCTTCTGCGATGCCCGCTCGAGGTATTCAATAGCCATGTTCTTGCTGCCGTCGATGTTGAGGTAACAAAGTCCGATACGGAAAGCGATGTTCGCATTTTCAGGCATGGCGGTATAGATTCCCTGGTAATATGGAAGGGCATCGGAATAGTCTCCTCTCATAAGAAAATACTCGGCCTCATAAAAGGCTTCCTGTATTCTGAGGTTGTCTTGTGATCGGGCAGTGCAAACTGTTGACAGTATGAACAATAAAACCGCAAATCTCTTCATTTTCATTATGTTATTGATCATTATCGTCTTTTTTCCTTTTTCTTCTCTTCCATATAAGGAAGAAGATTATCAGTGCCATAGCCAGAACGAGCCACCAGAGCCAGCAGTATCTCCCCGGCTCAGGTTCATCTGACGGCAGTGTCACGGGGCCTTCGGTGGATGCAGCAACGGCTGAGCTGTCACTTATGGCGGTCGTTTTTCCCATACTCTCCACCGCTGATTCGCCGGCGGGTCTCACAGAGATCTCGCGATAGAGGGGTTTTTCGGGTCTTGAGGGTAAATCGTGACGGTTTACCCTGACAACTGCCCCTGTATCATTTCCGAAACGGTCTGTAAGGTGAAAGCTGATTATGCTCTCACCCTCCTGCGGCAGGAAGGTGTAGGTGAATGTCGAATCCGTAATCCTGAAAAGCTCTACCGCAAGCAAAGAGTCTGGAGGCGACACTCCGACATCAAGGATGGACATCTCTTCAGCGATAAGGTGAATGAATAAAGGCTCTGCAGAGCTGACTTCCAGCAGGGTGTCTGACAACAGCCTGAGGCGGGCTGAGAAATCTGTCTCACTGAGCACCACGGCTTCAATCTTTACGGTGTCACTCGCGTAATCGACCGGCATCTCATGGATCTTCGAAATTGACTCCGCGTCGTCAGCTTCATAGGTAAAACTATAAGCTCCCTGGGGCAGCCTGAAATAGAAAAGGCCGGTGACAGGGTTGGTCAGTGCCGTGATCACCCGCCCGGCATCAGCGTTGCTTACAGCGGTGACGCTCACTGGCTGAGGAAATTCATCCAGGAGGTTGCTGACTATTGCCCGTCCTGTCACGAAGAAGTTGCGTGGATTGAGTTCAGAGTAGATGTCGCAGCTTAAAATATCCATCCTGCCCTGTCCGTCATCGGCAAACCTCGAGTAGTAGCCACGCTCGCCCTTACCCAGAGGCATGAAAAAGATGTTGTCATCGGTTGTGTTGAGAGGGTAACCTGCGTTTACGGGAGCGCTCCACCGTCCATTTGCATCGAGATCAGAACGGAAGACATCATAGCCACCCATGTTGAAATGACCCCTGGAACTAAAGAAGAGGGTTCGGTCATTGTTCGCCAGGGAAGGCGTATCCTCATTATAAATGGTGTTAATTTCCGGACCCAGGTTGGCAGCCGGGCCCCAGTCTCCTGTGCTGTCACGTTCCGCAACGAAAATATCAAGTCCTCCGATGCTCTCGCGTCTGTTGCTGGTGAAATAGATCTTGCGGCCGTCACGTGTCATCGTTGCATGAGATTCCCAGTATTTTGTGTTTATGTTGCCGTTGAGCTTTTCAACCTGGCTCCAGGTGTCGCCCACCAGGCTGCTGCTGTATATATTCCCGTCGTAGGTGTCAATCCGGTACAGCAGCATCGTGCGGCCATCGGGTGAAATCGACGAAGTGTAATAGTCCTGGTCAATGCCGAGTTGCGGAGTCAGGTTCACCGGTTCAGACCATTTGCCGTCCGCTTTGGTTGACCAGAAGATGGCATCATAAAACGGCAGTTCACGGGTGAAAAGGAGTGTCTTTTCGTCAGGCGAGATCACCGCATTGAATTCGGAGAACCGGTCGTTCACGGGACTGCCAAGGTTCCTGTCAACTACATATGCCGGCTTGCGCATCATCTGCCGGGCATTGTGGCAGGTCTGCATCTGGAACCTGACAAGAGCGGTGTCATACATCTCCGTGTCGACATCGTCAAGAAACAGTTCATAGGTGCTGAGGGCCCTGTCAAAGTCGTTACCTATCCGGTAGGCATTTGCCAGAAAGTAGAGCGCATCATACGGGGCGCCGGTCTCCTTCAGTTTACCGCGCCGGTAATCCGGACTGATATGCTGCACGGCTGTCTCCAGCCAGTCGATGGCTTTATCCTTTTCGCCCGGGGTGTTCAGATAACACTGACCGATTCTGAAATAGAGATTGTAATTTTCAGGATAGATCTGCAACAGGCTCAGGTATTTCGGGAGGGCTTCGGTATAATCTTCGAAAAGGATATCTCCCTCGGCAGAGACGAACAACTCACGCAGGTCGCTTTTTGACTGACCACCAAGAGAGACGGCGTACATCACAAAAAACAGACTGAGGATATATTTAGCCCTTCTCATTCGGGTGACTAGTTTACTTAAAGACTCTAATATAAGTGAAATATTGTTACAAGACGACAGGTGATCTGTCCCTTTTTAACAACAGGTGTCACTTTTTAATCAACCGTCTGAAGCGGAGCCGCAGTAATTCAGAGGTTTCCAGAAGGGTTACGCAGGCTCTGACAGGAAGGTGCCAGCCCCGGTGCAGGTGGTTAACGGCAAAGATCTTCATAGCCCCGTAAAAGTGCCTGATGGAGCCTTCCCTGTCGCTGATGGCGCTTCTGCCTTTATAATGAATGATTCGAACGTCAGGGAGGTAGTAGTTGAAGTATCCGGCTTTCCTTATCCGCCAGCTCATGTCGATATCTTCACCGTACATGAAGTAGGCGGTGTCAAAGAGGCCGGCTTTTTCCAGGGCCTCCCTGCGGATCATCATGAATGCGCCGGTGAGGATATCTGCCCTGCATATCTCATCATCAGGCTTCTGGCCGATATAATAGGCATTGAACAATGCTGAACGCGGGAAGAGCCTGCCCAGGCCCGTGAATCTGAACAGTGATGTGAGAGGGGATGGGAAGCCCCTTTTTGACTCAGGCAGGAATCTGCCATTGTCGTCTGTCATTCTTGCCCCGGCAGCCCCGGCATCAGGATGGCTGCGCATGAATGCGAGTGCATTGCCAAATGCGTTGCGATGCACAACAGTGTCAGGATTAAGGATCAGTATATAATCGCCTGAGGATGCCATGATGCCCTTGTTGCAGGCGGCGGAAAATCCTTCGTTGGCTGCGGAGACAATGAGCCTCACGGAGGGGAACTCCGTCTCCACCATCTGCGGCGAGCTGTCGGCTGAACTGTTATCGACGACAGTTATCTCATGGTTTATACCTTCAGATGCAGCTATTAATGAACTGAGTGCCTGCCTGAGGTAATCACGGACATTGTAGGATACAATTATTACCGACAGCTCCATCATTTTCAGGAAGCCATCTCCTCCCTGATGGCTTCGGCCAGCCTTCGCACCCCTTCGCATGTATCCTCCTTTCCGGAGTAGGAGAAGTTGATGCGCATGGTGTTATGACCTTCGTTGTTGCAATAGAAGACAGAGCCGCAGACGAAGGCGACATTCTTCTGCAGTGCCCTCTCAAGGAGCCTTCCAGCATCCATGGATGGAGGGAGGGTGACAAAGAGGAACAGGCCTCCGGAGGGCTCGGTCCATTTCACCCCTTCAGGCATGAATTCACGGAAGCATTTCAGCATGTGATCGCGCCTCTCGCGGTACAGGTCAATGGTCTTTTTCAGGTTGACATCAAGCAGTCCTTTCTCAATGTACCTCGCCGTTATCTTCTGCACAAACAGCGGAGTGCAGAGGTCGGCTGCCTGTTTTGCCGTAACCAGTTTATCAATAATGGCCGGGTGACCGGTGACCCATGCCAGCCTGAGCCCTGGAGCGAGGATCTTGGAGAAGGTGTTCAGAGTCAATACCCTGCCGTGGGTGTCAAGTGATGACATAAGCGGCTCAGGAGTACCCTCGAAACGCACGTCGCGGTACGGACTGTCTTCAACGATGATGAGGTCATGCCTCTCGGCGATGCGAATGATCTCGAGACGGCGTGACCGGGGGAGCGTGACGCCTGAAGGGTTCTGAAAATCAGGTATTATGTAGATGAACTTGATAACGCTGCCATCGTTTTTCAGACTGATTATCGTCTTCTCAAGGAGATCAGGCCGCATGCCATGATCGTCAAGCGGTATGCCCTTAAGCCTGGCGCCATAGTTGGTGAAGGCATTCAGGGCTCCCAGGTAGGAGGGTAACCCGCAGAGGACGACATCACCACGGTTAATGAAGATCTTCCCGCATAGGTCAAGGGCCTGCTGTGAGCCCGTGGTGATGATAATACTCTCAGGCGACAGGGTGAGACCGTCTCTCCTGTGACGTTCGGATAGGAGCGTACGGAGCTTCAGGTCACCCTCGGTGGTACCGTACTGGAGAGCTATCTTTCCCTCCTCGTCGAGCATCTCTGAGGTGATCTTTTTTATCTCCTCAATGGGAAAAGAGTCAGGCGAGGGAAGTCCGCCTGCAAAGGAGATCATCTCAGGCCTCTGGGTAAGCTTAAGTATCTCGCGTATTGCCGATTTCTTCATCAGATGAGATGCATCCGAGAAGAACCTGTCAAACGTCTCTGTCATCAGTTCTTGATTTTTATCAAATTAAGCAAGATTTTCAGAATAAAAAAATGACAGTGCCCTATTTTACTTTTAAAGGAACGGGCTTTGTAACTCAGCGCGGCGTGTCAGTGGCTGAACAAAGGGTAATCAGGGACGGCCTGTCTGCAGTGAGAAGAGGCGGCGGTTGATGATTGACTGTCCGAGGGTGATCTCATCGGTATACTCCAGCACATCACCGATGGCCACACCGCGGGCAAGGGTGGTGATAACGACATCATAGCCTGAGAGACGCTTATAGATATAAAAGTTGGTGGTGTCTCCCTCCATTGTTGTGCTGAGTGCAAGGATGACCTCCTTTACGGAACCCTCCCGTATTTTTTCTTCAAGCTTAGCAATGGTAAGATCAGAGGGACCTATGCCGTCAACGGGTGAGATTATTCCACCCAGGACATGATATAATCCCCTGAACTGCCTGGTGTTCTCAACGGCCATCACATCCTGCACGTTCTCAACCACACATATTACTGACCTGTCGCGCGAAGGATCACTGCATGTCTCACATACCGCCGTGTCGCTTATTCCGTGACATACGCTGCAGTAGCATACGTCTTCCCGCAGCCTGGTTATTGTCTCTCCGAAGCGGCGAACTTCTCCGCTGTCACGCCTGAGCAGGTGCATTACCAGCCTGAAGGCCGTCTTGCGGCCTATCCCCGGAAGTGAGGCAAACTCATTGACCGCCTCTTCTAGCAGTTTTGACGGGAAGCGTGCTGACATTTAATCTGTTTGCGGCAAAAATAATTCAATATTTGCCGCAAACGCGACACCAACTTAATTTTTATCTCCGATCTTTTTATTATTCTTGCAGTCTTGTTCCCCGAGCTATGACACCTGCACTCATCCTTCTGGTTTTTATCGCCTACACTCTGATGCTGTTCGGAGTGACTTTCATTACCTCACGCAAGGCCAACCACCAGTCGTTCTACATCGGCAACAAGGTCTCTCCCTGGTTTGTTGTCGCATACGGCATGATTGGCGCCTCGCTTTCAGGGGTGACATTTATGTCAGTCCCCGGATGGGTAGGTGAGACCCAATTCTCATATATGATGGTAGCTTTTGGCTACTTCTTCGGCTACGTTGTCATCGCACTGATATTGCTGCCCCTCTACTACCGGCTTAAACTCACCTCGATATACGGATACCTTGAACAGCGGTTCGGTTTTTGGTCCTATAAGACAGGTGCCGGATTCTTCATTATCTCCAGGGTGCTTGGCGCATCACTGCGCATGTTCCTTGTTATTAACGTACTGCAGATATTTGTATTCGATGCATGGAATATTCCTTTCTGGGTCAATGTGCTGATCTTCATAATACTGATTATCGCCTATACACTTAAGGGAGGCATCAGGACAATCATCTGGACCGATACCCTGCAGACCACTTTCATGCTGCTTGCCGTCATACTCTCGGTTGTTTACATCAGCAGGGAGCTCGGTGCTCCTGTTTTCACCCTCCTGAGTGACGTGTTTGACAGTGACATGTCGCGTATTGTCATTACTGACTGGGATCATCCGCGTCACTTTGTAAAGCAGTTCTTCAGTGGTATGTTCATTACCATTACTATGACCGGGCTTGACCAGGAGATGATGCAGAAGAACCTGAGCATCAGGCGTCTCAAGGATGCCCGGAAGAATATGTTCACATTCAGTTCGATAAATGTCTTCGTGGTATTCATGTTTCTTGTTCTGGGTTCCTTCCTGGTGTTGTACGCAGCTGCCGAGGGCGTGAAGGTAGCCATGACTGACGATCTGTTCCCGACCATTGCCTTCAAATACCTGAGTCCGGCAGCTGGGATAGTATTTCTTGTCGGTCTGATTTCAGCTGCCTTCCCCAGCGCTGACGGGGCGCTTACCTCCCTTACAACCTCATTCAGCATAGACTTTCTGGGGCTGGAGAAAAACACTGAAATGCAGGATGGCAAAAAGACCAGGATCAGGTATTCTGTTCACTTTGGATTTGCCCTGATATTCTTCCTTTGTATTCTTTTGTTCAGGCAGATGAATGACAGGGCCATAATTGACAAGCTCTTTACTATCGCAGGTTATACTTACGGCCCTCTGCTGGGTCTTTACACTTTCGGTCTATTCACAAAAAGGACCGTTAACGACAGGATAACGCCGTGGATCGCAATTTCCTCGCCGGTAATCTGTTACTTTCTCAGTATGTTTTCGGAGGAGCTCTTCGGGGGTTACAGGTTCGGGTTCGAGATGCTTCTGGTGAACGGTTTCCTGACCTTTATGGGTCTGTTGATATTCAGCCACAGGCCTGCTTCAAAGCCTGCCGCCTGAACCTGTCGGGAAGGTGACCGTCTGTGTTGGTCCCTCCTCCAGCTCTTCTTCGTCTCCGGATTCTTTCTGTTTGGGTTTGACAATCACCCTGATCTTCCTGTAAGGTATGGTGACGGAGATGTAATATTCGGCTCCCGTAGTTAGCCCGCTTGTACCGGCCCCGTAACCTGGCATCCATACCGGCTTGAGATCCTTTCCGGCGCCGGCGCTTATCAGCATTCTCAGATACAGGTTCCAGCCTATGGTCATTCCCGGGAAGATCTCGGTGCGCACACCGGGGGTGATCTCCAGAAAATGCCCTGTGTGCTTTGACAGCGGAACGGATGACTCTCCGGCACCCCACTCATTGTTGTACCTTATAACCGTGGCCTCCTCACTGTAGAAGCTCAGTCCGTATCTCACCCCAATGCCCGCATAATGCTTGCCCTGGGCGATATTGGCCTTGATGAAGTTATAGTCAGGACCGACTGCCACGCTTGTGCCGCGGCTCATGAAATCGTAACTGTAATCTGAGGTCTGAAAAGTTGAATACCTTATACCTGCTGTGACGGCCAGAGATGAATTGATGTCAGCTGATAAAGTGGCTCCGTAACTGGTGAGATCACTGCCTATCATCTTCATGATCGGCCCCGACAGGTCAAAGCCTGCCTTCAGGTGCAGCGGCACGGTGACCGTATCCTGCGACACTGCGGTCGTTCCTGCGATGAGCAGGAGACTAATAAAACAGATGCAGGTTCTTTTCGCCATTGAGGTTCACATTACTGTTATCAATAATGAGGGTGTCTATTATATTGTGGGTGGTCATCAACCCGGTTATGGTACTTATGAAGGTGTAGCCGCATTCGGGTGAAACAAGGTGGGGGCTGCGGGTATAGAATATGACAGCTGTGTCGGAGATCCCGTCGAGCGTAATGTAAAACACCGACTTATCGATTGATGGGTCGAGTGTCACGGAGAATGACGACACGGACTCTGCATCAACGAATTCAATTGTATCTGCAGGAGTTACGCCTTTCACTGTGAGCGAGGAGGCTTTGGCGCTCTCACCGGTTCCGCTTTCAAGCAGAATAGTATTCATCATGGGGTCAATTTCCTCGTAGCACGACTGCACTGAACATGATCCGAGGCACAGCGTCAGGACCACAGGTATGAAGAGGTCATATCTGAATCGTTTTCCGATAAACGGTGTAATTGAATTAGTCCCGAACATATTGGTCATTGCTGATTTACAGCCTCTTTTGTGCCAATGCCACGGCTTTGTCTACCGCCTCATTCAGCCCTTCGGGTCTCTTGCCTCCGGCAGTGGCCATGAATGGCTGTCCACCGCCTCCTCCGCTGATCTCCGGTGACACTGCCTTGATAAGCTCCACGGCATCGAGATGTGATGATTCGGCAGCTTCCTCTCCCAGCGCCACTACCAGCGAGGCTTTTCCCTCAATGGCGGATCCCAGGATTACTATGCTGGTACCGTCTGACTGCCTGATCTGGTGAGCAATGGTTTTGAGCGTTTCAGGAGGTGTCTCCTCAAGTACACCTGAGTAGATGCGGCAGCTGCCCCTGGTGACGGCGCGGGCCGTCAATTCGCTGCGAACCGCTGCAGCCGCTTCAACCCTCATCTTTTCAATGGTGTTTTTCAGGGCGGTGTTCTCATTTATCAGTTTTGTTATGTTGGCAGCAGGATTGCCGGTGCTGCGGAGCATCCCGGTAATCTGATCGAGTGTCTTAAGTTTCTCATTGATGAATGAGAGTGCCCGCCTGCCCGTTACTGCCTCAATTCTTCTGACGCCTGCGGCCACTGCGCCTTCAGAGGTGATTTTGAATATACCTATGCGGGAGGTGCTCTCAACATGGGTTCCTCCGCAAAGTTCTACTGACTCTCCGAAAGATACCACCCTCACCTTTTCGCCGTATTTTTCTCCAAAGAGGGCGATAGCTCCCATGGCTAAAGCCTGCTCCATCGGAGTATCATGATATACCTCTGAGACGATATTTTTCATGATCATCTCATTGACTCTCTGTTCCACGGCTGCCAGCTCCTCCTGTGTGACCTGGCTGAAGTGGCTGAAGTCAAATCTCAGTCGTTCCGGTGTGACAAGCGATCCCTTCTGCTCCACATGCTTTCCAATCACCTCCCTCAGTGCATGATGCATGAGGTGTGTTGCGGTGTGGTTGTTGGAAGTATCCTGCCGGGCTTCACTGTCGACAACGGCTCTGAATGATGCGGACAGATTGCCGGGAAGTTTTTCTGCTATGTGTATGATAAGGTTATTCTCCCTGACTGTATCAGTAACCGCCACCTTCTCACTGCCCGATGAAATGAACCCCCTGTCGCCTGTCTGACCTCCCGATTCGGCATAGAATGGGGTTTTGTCAAAGACCAGGTGAATAGCCTCCTTTCCCCTGGATACAACCTTCCTGTAGCGTGCTATCGTGATATTATCTTCCGTACGGTCGTAGCCGGTGAAGAGAGTGTTCTCCACATCGTGCACTACCACCCAGTCGCCGGCAGTGACAGCTGCATCATCCCTCGATCTCTCTTTCTGTGTGTTAAGCTCACGCCTGAACGCCTCTTCGTCGAGTGTCATGTTGTTCTCCCTCATTATCAGTTGGGTGAGATCTACAGGGAACCCGTAGGTGTCAAACAGTTCAAAGGCATCGCTGCCCGGGAAAATGTTCTTTCCTTCCTTTCTAAGGGCTGCCACCCTCCGCTCAATCATCTTCAGTCCTTTGCCGAGGGTCTTGAGGAAGGCCTGCTCCTCCTCGAAGATCACCCTCGTGATTATCTCCTGCTGGGCTGAGAGCTCCGGGTATTGATCGCCCATTGATTCAATGAGGGAAGGAAGAAGTTTATGAATGAACGGTTCGGTCATTTCCAGCGAGGTATAACCATATCTTACCGCGCGGCGAAGGATCCTCCTGATGACATAACCGGCTTTGTTGTTTGAGGGCAGTTGTCCGTCAGCGATGGAGAATGCTACAGTACGAAGGTGATCTGCTATGACCCTGTGGGCTGTATCGCGGGCCTGGCTGCCGCCATAGGGTTTGCCTGTCACCACGGCGGAGGCGGCTATGAGTGGCTGGAATATGTCAGTGTCATAATTTGACTTTTTGTCCTGTATCACCATGCAGAGCCGTTCGAAGCCCATGCCTGTGTCAACATGCTTTTCAGGCAGCAGTTCCAGTTCGCCTCCGGCCCTGCGGTTATACTGGATGAATACCAGGTTCCATATCTCTATGACCTGAGGATGCCCTGTGTTAACAAGCAGGTGACCGGGCCTGGCGGCACGCTCTTCGTCTGACCTGATATCGACATGAATCTCGGAACAGGGTCCGCACGGACCTGTCTCACCCATCTCCCAGAAGTTATCCTTTTTTGAGCCGTTGAGAATGTGGTTTTCGGGTGAGGCGAAGCATCTGCCCCAGTGATCTGCAGCCTCATCATCGCGAGGCACATCCTCTTCAGAATCTCCTTCAAAGACGGTTGCATAGATCCTCTCCTGAGGAATTCCCAGACGGCTTGTAAGGAACTCCCATGCCCACTCTATTGCCTCTTTCTTGAAGTAGTCGCCGAACGACCAGTTGCCCAGCATCTCGAACATTGTATGATGATAGGTGTCAAGCCCCACCTCCTCAAGATCGTTATGTTTGCCTGAGACGCGCAGGCACTTCTGCGAATTGGCTATCCTCTTATAGGCGGCAGGATGGTTGCCAAGAAAAATATCTTTGAACTGGTTCATCCCCGCATTGGTGAACATAAGTGTGGGATCGTTCTTGATAACCATCGGTGCCGATGGCACAATCCTGTGTTCTTTTGTCCTGAAAAAGTTCAGGAACTCCTCCCTTATTTCGTTTGCCTTCATTTAATATCCGCACGCCCCGTTGAAACATTTAATTCAGGGGTGCGTAAAATTAATTCAAATATCTTACGTTTGTCAGATAGCACTCCAAAAATTGTGGCAATACACTGATCTATTGATGCTGATAGGGAAGAAGTACGTTTTTGATGCAGCCAGCCTTCAGTTTACGAGGCACCGGCGAAACACACGTGAGAAGCTTATACGTTTCTCGGTGTGGTTTGGCCTTTCTGTCTTAATGACAATCATTTATGCATTTATCTTCCATCAGCTTTTCGGCTCTCCCAAAGAGGAGCTGCTGGCTCAGAAGGTCGATGAAATGAAGCTTAAATACACACTGCTCGAAAGAAAAATAGACTATTCTTCGGCAGTCATTGCTGACCTGAGGTCTTCCGATAACTCATCGTACAGGGCCATTCTGGATCTTCCTCTCATACCGGAGAACATATCTGAGGGCGGAGCCGGAGGTATAAACAAGGTCGGTGACCTTACAGGTTATATGAATACTGAACTGATGATGGCAGTGAGCTCAAAGTTCGATGATCTCAAGACCCAGACCAACATACAGTATAACTCACTCACCGAGCTGACCGTCAGGGCTGCGGAGTGGAAGGAGATGTGGGCGCACCTGCCTTATATCAGGCCTGTCAATGTCACAATGCGTCTGGGTGACGGCGTAAAGTTTCGCGAGAAGCACCCTGTTCTCGGATCACCGCGCTGGCATTTTGGCCAGGACTTCCGGTGTCCGCTTGGTACCGAGGTGTATGCTACCGGCGCCGGTGTAGTATATTATGCAGGAAATGATAATGACGGCTTCGGAATCAAGGTTGTGATAGACCACGGCTATGGCTACAGGACAATTTATGGCCATCTCAGCGAGTACAGGGTAAAAAGAGGGCAGAAGGTCACCCGCGGCGATATGATCGGGCTCTCGGGAAACACAGGGATATCTACCGGCCCGCACTTGCACTACCAGATCGACCTGTTTGGTTCACATGTGAACCCGCTCTGGTATTTCGGTGACAGCCTGACGGAGGATGAGTATTTCATGATGCTGGACTTCCTTACCAGACCCTGAGCAAAAAACGGATAAGCATAAACTGAAGTCTGCAAAGACATTTTTGTATTTATCCTAATAATTCTTATGTTTGCAGGGCATTCAGTATGCCATTATAGCAGATGCCAAAGACAAAGTACAAGTTTAATCACGAGACTCTTAGCTTTGACAGGATAAGGCTGGGGATCAGGCAGACCTTCTTGCGCCTTTTCGGATATTTCGTCGCATCACTCTTTCTTGCAGGCATTTACGGGTTTATTTTTGCCTTTGTATTTGACTCGCCGCAGGAAAAGGCTCTCAAGAGGGAGATAGAACAGCTCACTCTTCAGTACGAGCTTATGAATCGCGAGATGGATAATGTCGAGAAAGTTCTTGGCCACCTCCAGGAGACGGATGATAACCTCTACCGGACCATCTTCGAGACTGAACCTTTGCCCTCTTCATACCGTGAAGGCGGTATTGGCGGCGTGAACAGGTATGCTGAGCTTGAGGGATTCACAAACTCGCAGTTGGTGATTGAGACCTCGGAACGGCTTGACAAAATCAGGAAAAAGATATATGTGCAGTCGCAGTCGTTTGATGAACTCATAGCGTATGCCTCCGAGAAGGAGGAGATGCTTGCCAGCATCCCGGCGATACAGCCTATATCAAACAAGGACCTGAAGCGTACTGCCTCCGGCTTTGGATACCGTATCCATCCAATATACAAGATATCAAAGTTCCATTCAGGCATGGACTTCACGGCACCTACGCGCACCGAGGTCTATGCCACTGGCAACGGGGTGATCAGCACGGTCAAATCAGCCCGTCGTGAACTGGGGAACCATATAATCGTTGATCACGGATTTGGCTACCAGACGGTCTATGCTCATCTTGACGGCTTCAACGTCAGGGAGGGGCAGAAGGTCAAACGCGGCGATGTTATCGGGTTTGTAGGCAGCACCGGTCTCTCCACCGCCCCTCACCTTCACTATGAGGTATTGGTAAACGGCAAGCATGTTGATCCGGCATTATATTACTTTAACGATCTGACTCCCGACGAATATGAGCGGATGCTCGAGATATCGAGTAAGAGCGGGCAGACCTTCGACTGATCCATTTAGCTCATTATGCCGTACAGGGAAAAGAAAACAGAAAAGCTCTATTACCAGATCGGGGAGGTCTCCGAAATGTTTTCCGAGCCTGTCTCCACCATTCGTTTCTGGGAGAAGGAGTTTGATGTGCTCAGACCCAAAAAGAACAATAAGGGAAACCGGCTCTTTATGCAGGATGACATAAAGAACCTGCGGCTCATTCACCACCTTCTGAGGGAGAGGGGTATGACCCTTGAGGGTGCAAGAAAATACCTGAAGAATAACCGTGAGGAGACCGATTACCGCCTGGAGATAGCTGATTCGCTGCGGAACATCAGGGCCATGCTCATTGAGATCAGGGACGAAATTCAATGAGTCTATGGCGGTCACCCTCGGAGAATTCGTAAAATGGCTCGAAGAGCTGATACCCCCGGCATTACAGGAACATTATGACAACAGCGGACTGCAGACAGGATATCCTGCTGCTGAGGTCGATTCAGTACTGCTTGCCGTTGATGTGACACCTGATGTCATAGGCGAGGCTGTCACTCATGGATGTCAGCTTGTAGTATCGCATCATCCGCTCATCTTCACCCCTCTGAAGCGACTGGCCTTCGGCAGTGATACTGAGCGCAGCGTGGCCGCCGCCCTGAAAAACAATATCGCCGTCTATTCGGCTCATACCAGCTTTGACAACGTACAACACGGAGTGAGTCATATTCTTGCGGAGAAGCTGGGATTGCAGTTTATCAGGGTACTGGTGCCGCTCAGCGGGAAACTCTCAAAACTCGTAACCTTCGTCCCTTCAACCTATGCCGGCAGTGTTAGGGATGCTCTCTTTGCCGCCGGTGCCGGACAGATCGGCAACTATGACCGTTGCAGCTTTAATGTGCAGGGGGAGGGCACCTACCGTGCCGGTGAGGGTGCTGATCCCTTTGCCGGACGTATAGGAGAGGATCATTCCGAGGCTGAGGTACGGATAGAGGCAGTCATGCCGTCGCACCTGTCCGGAGCGTGTGTCCGGGCTCTGCTCTCGGCACATCCCTATGAGGAGGTTGCGTATGACATCATCGCTCTTGAGAACGAGTATCCCGGCGCCGGTGCGGGTGCCATAGGCACCCTGCCCGCCCCGGTCAGAGGCAGTGAGCTGCTGGGCCGGCTGAAGCTGCTGACCGGGATGCCTTTCATACGCTACAGCGGCGACACCTCACGCCTCCTGACCACGGTGGCCGTGTGCGGAGGGTCAGGCTCCGCATTTATCCCCGCCGCTGCCCGCGCCGGCGCCGATGCCTTCATCACCGGTGACATCAAATACCACACCTTCGCCGAGGCTCCTGAAAATTTGCTGGTGGCTGATGCCGGCCATTATGAGAGTGAAAAATTTTCTTTGGAGATACTCCACAACCTGATTCATAAAAAATTTCCTAACTTTGCACTCCGGTTTTCGGAAATAAAAACGAATCCGGTAAATTACTTCCAATGAAATGAAGCCCGCATTTTATGCAGAGACAACAAATAACAACTGATTAAACTGACATACGGGTTCAGGTATACCATTCAAATCAAAATTACATAATGATGAAACAGACCAAAACAGCTGAAACTGAACTTACCATAGAGGAGAAACTGAGAGCACTCTATTCACTGCAGCTTATTGATTCAGAGATAGATAAGATACGCACTCTTAGGGGCGAACTCCCGCTTGAGGTTCAGGATCTTGAAGACGATGTGGCAGGGCTCGAGACCAGGATAGGGAACCTGAAGAGCGAGATCGCCGAGCTCGAGAAGTCCATTGCCGGAAAGAACAACGAGATCACCAATTCAACGGCCCTCATCAAGAAATATGAGGAACAGCAGAATAATGTGCGCAATAACCGCGAGTATGATTCGCTCTCCAAGGAGATAGAGTTTCAGACCCTGGAGATCGAGCTGTGCAGCAAGAAGATACGTGAATTTACCATTCAGGAAGGAGAGAAAAAGGAGGTGATGGCCGTTGCCCAGGCAGCCCTTGATGAGAGACAGCGCGACCTCGACGGGAAGAAGTCGGAACTTGATGACATCACGCGTGATACGCAGAAGGAAGAGGAGCAGCTTGACATAAAATCTGCAGAACTGCAGAAAAAGATTGAGGAGAGGCTCCTTACTGCCTACAAGCGCATCCGCTCCAATGCCCGCAACGGGCTGGCGGTAGTCTCGGTACAGAGAGATGCATGCGGCGGCTGTTTCAACCAGATACCCCCTCAGCGTCAGCTTGACATCAGGTCAAGGAAAAAGATCATAGTCTGCGAATATTGCGGACGCATCCTCGTAGACGACGAGATCGTAAACGAACAATAGACAGGGTATCCTGCCTTAGTGTTTATACAGAGACGTTGCATGCAACGTCTCTGCTCGTTTCATTATCTTTGCTGTGTTGATTTACAATCTGTATAATGGATGATTTCAAGACCCACGTAAGGGAGGGGATTCCCGACCGGCTTCCCGAACTAAAGCCATACGATAGTTCGGTCAATCATGCCCCCCGCCGCCGCGATATTCTCACCACCGATGAAAAGAAGCTGGCACTCCGAAATGCACTGAGGTATTTTCCGCCACAGTTGCACGGTGTTCTTGCTCCGGAGTTTGCCGCTGAACTGCGTGACCGCGGCCGTATTTACATGTACCGTTACCGGCCATCGTATGAGATGAAGGCCAGACCTGTGGGCGATTATCCGCACATATCTGTTCAGGCTGCTGCCATAATGCTCATGATCACGAACAATCTTGATCCTGCCGTGGCCCAGCACCCCCATGAGCTGATAACCTATGGCGGCAACGGCGCCGTCTTCCAGAACTGGGCCCAGTACAGGCTTACCATGAAGTACCTGTCAGAGATGACCGATGAGCAGACCCTGGTGGTCTATTCCGGCCATCCTCTCGGACTATTTCCATCGCACAGGGAGGCTCCGCGCGTGGTGGTCACCAACGGCATGGTTATACCCAATTACTCCTCCCAGGACGACTGGGAGAGGTTCAATGCCCTTGGTGTTTCGCAGTACGGGCAGATGACTGCAGGCTCCTACATGTACATCGGGCCGCAGGGAATCGTTCACGGCACAACCATCACCCTCCTCAATGCCCTGCGCCGTCTTCAGCCCACTGATGACAGCACCAGGAAGAGCCGGCTCTTTATCTCATCGGGACTGGGAGGAATGTCAGGGGCACAGCCCAAGGCAGGCAACATAGCGGGTGTTGTCTCAGTTATAGCCGAGGTCAATCCACGGGCAATAAAAACCCGTTTTGCCCAGGGCTGGGTCGATGAGGTCCATGGCGATCTCGCCGTGCTGGCTGACCGGGTGAGAAGAGCCTGCGGTGCAGGGGAGGCTGTCTCCCTGGCTTACCACGGGAATATCGTAGACCTGTGGGAGAGGTTTGCCGAGGAGGGGTTGTGGGCCGATCTGGGATCTGACCAGACCTCACTCCATAACCCATGGTCAGGAGGCTATTATCCGGCAGGGATCACCTTCGAAGAGGCCAATACCGTGGTGGCAGATGACCCCGACACCTTTCGCAAGCTGGTGCAGGCTTCGCTGCGACGCCAGGTGGAAGCCATCAATCAGCACACTGCCCACGGTGCCTACTTCTTTGATTACGGCAACGCCTTCCTGCTTGAATCATCGCGCGCCGGAGCTGATATCACAGACGGCCGCGGCGGTTTCCGCTACCCTTCATATGTTGAGGATATAATGGGTCCTCTCTGTTTTGACTACGGTTTCGGCCCGTTCAGGTGGGTATGTTGTTCAGGCGACCCTGCTGACCTGGCAAAGACGGATGCAATCGCCGCAGCGTCCCTTGAACGGCTGATGAAAGACTCACCTGACGATATCCGGCAGCAGATGTCCGACAATATTCACTGGATACGCGAGGCGGCGCGTAACAGGCTGGTGGTGGGTTCGCAGGCACGGATACTCTATGCCGATGCCCGTGGCAGGGCAATGATAGCAGAGGCCTTCAACGACGCCATTGCCGGTGGAGACATAAGCGGGCCCATAGTCATAGGCCGCGATCATCATGATGTGTCGGGCACCGACTCGCCATTCCGCGAGACAGCAAATATATATGACGGCTCACGGTTCACTGCCGACATGGCGGTGCAGAATGTGATCGGCGACGCTTTCCGCGGAGCCACTTGGGTCTCATTGCATAACGGCGGCGGCGTCGGATGGGGCGAGGTGATCAATGGCGGGTTCGGAATGGTGCTTGACGGTACACAGGAGGCGGGGCGAAGGCTCAGGTCGATGCTCTTCTGGGATGTCAACAACGGCATAGCACGCCGCAGCTGGGCGAGGAACAGCGGAGCCGTGTCGGCAATACAGCGCGAGATGGACCGTACCCCCGGACTGGTGGTCACAATGCCGTCACTGGCTGATGACAACCTTATAGATTCATTATTCAGGGAATAGGCAAAAGTGAAGTCGGCAGTCGGCAGTCAGCAGTCGGCAAGCAAAATCTGTCGGCAGTCGGTAGTAGGCAGTAGCCTTAATTAAGAATTAAGAATTAAGAATCAGGTACTTAGGCTGAGGACTGCTGACTGAGGACTGCTGGCTGAGGACTGCTGACTGAAGACTGCTGGCTGAAGACTGCTGACTGAGGACTGCTGACTGAAGACTGCTGACTGAGGACTGCTGACTGAAGACTTAAATATTGTCGGGAATCAGGTCTGCGATCAGGCAGACAGCCATCGCCACGATCCCCTCACCGCGGCCGGTGAAACCCATCTTCTCAGTGGTTGTGGCCTTTACTGACACTGCATCAGGCGATATATTCACAATAGCCGCCATGGTAGTGCGCATCGCTGCAATGTCGGGAGCCAGTTTCGGTAACTCAAGACAGACAGTACTGTCAATGTTCACAATCCTGTATCCTTTGCCGGCAACCAACTCCACCGTCCTTCTTAGAAGTATCTTGCTGTCAATGCCCTTGAACTCATCAGAAGTGTCAGGAAAGTGCGTCCCGATGTCATTCAGACCTGCGGCACCAAGCAGGGCATCACAAACGGCATGGATGAGGACATCGCCGTCAGAGTGGGCCATGCATCCTTTCGATGAATTTACATGCACCCCGCCGAGCCACAGCTCACGACCCTCCTCAAGGCGATGAAAGTCGATGCCCTGTCCTATCCTGTGATGCAGAGTCATATAATCTATTACTTCTGGCTGAGACTGCGCAGGGAGTCAAACTCAAATCCCAGCGAGAATCTCAGTGTGCGTGCCAGGGGATTGTTCTGTGTGACCGGAATGAGGTAGGAGAAATCAAGTGAGAAAACACTGAGCCTGAATCCTGCCCCGACAGTAAAGTACTTCCTGTTCCCCTTCATCTCCGCTTCATTGAAATAACCGGTCCTCAATGCAAACTGCTGGTTGTACCAGTACTCAATCCCGATAGACTCGGTGAACTCCTTCATCTCTTCACTGAAACCTCCGGGAGCGTCATAAAAAGACTGGAAAATTGCAACCGGCACGGATACGTTAGGGTCCTTGCCTGCCAGGATTGTCTCCCCGTCAGTGTCATAAATCGGAGGCGTGGGCACAAGCAGCTTGTTCAGGTCGAAGGAGAATGCGATGGCATTGTACCTGTCAAGCTGAACTGAGAAGGTTGACCCGAGGCGCATATTCATCGGGATGAAATCGGGGTCAACATCGTTTGTATAGCTCATCTTGGAGCCTATGTTCGAAAAGTTGAATCCGGCGGATATGTTTCCCTTTTTCGTGCCGAGATCCAGGGGCTTTGTATAAAATGCCGAGGCGTCTGCTGCGAAAGCAATGCCGGCTTTTGTTTCAGTAGTCCCGACGGTCATACCCCCGGTTATGTTGGAATAGATGAATCTGAGGGCCACTCCGCCTGACCAGTACTCGGAGAACAGACGGGAGTATGCAACGTCAATTGAAAACTCATTAGGGTTATAATTGCGCTGATAGTTGCCGTAATCATCTGTGAACTGTATCTCTCCCAGTGACGAATACATAAGGCTTGAGGAAAGCACCTGCCTGCTGTCTATACGGTAATAGCCCGAAAGCAGCGCCAGGTTGATATCCGGCACAAGCGACCTGAGCCAGGGTGAATATGACATTGCGAAACCTCCGTTGCCGTCAATGAAGGCAAATTTGGCAGGGTTCCAGTGCATGCTGTAGAGATCAGCGGATGTGGCAACGCCTGCATCACCTATAGCACCGGCACGTGAGTCAGGTGCAATGGTAAGAAATGGCACGGCAGTCTGGATGACATTGTAGGGTTGATCTTCCTGTGCCACAACGGGTAAGCAAAATGTAAACAAAAAAGATATTGTGCCAACTATCAGGGCCTTGTTTTTCATGTTTATTCAGGTTCAGGATTTGTGCAAATATAAAACAAAAAAAAAGGCAAGTTATTGTGTCGTTTTACAAAATGAGGATACGTCCTGTGGATGAGCTCTTTGCCCCGTCGGAGGTTACTGCATCAACCCTCCAGAGATAGATCCCGCGGGCGAGTCTGCCGCCGTTGCCGTCACATCCGTCCCAGGGGATGTCGGGGAGGGCATATCCTGTACTGATCACATTCTCCCTGATAACCCTGACGATCCTGCCGTCAGCGCTTAAAATGGTTATGGTCACATCCATCTGTGAATCAGGCCTGTTGTGATCTGCAGTAAAGTTTGTTCCGTCAGCTGCAGGATTGGGAAATGCCAGCAGGTTCGTCAGCATGAAAGTGCCGCTGGCATCAACCGCGAATCTGAGGGTTGCCACCGAGGGATTGTTCAGGTTGTCCCATGCTCTCAGTGAGATGGTATGTTCGCCCTTTTCGGTGATGGCAAACGGGTAGTAGAGGCTGCCCGAGTTGTGCACACCCAGGTCTGCCCTGAAGAGGCTGTTGAGTGTCACCGCCCCTGACATATCATCATCAATCCATGCTATGATGTCATGACCGATGCCGGTCCCTGTCGCATTGATGCCGGACTTGTCGCTGATGAGTGCCAGCAATGTTGGGGAGGTATCTGTGACTCCGCCATCCTTGAAAAGGGTGTCATTCATGAACAGTCTTATGACGGGTCCTTCGGTATCATCCAGGCTGTTTTCGGAAAACCCTCCCACGATTATCTCGCTGAAGGAGCCGTTGATGTCCGTTGTTGCATCGTGTGCATAGTAGCTTACGGAACCTTTCCCATAAGTGTAGTTGATATCGAGCGGTACAATGAATGAGAAGCTGAACCTGCCGTCTGCAGCAACGGTTGCTCCCCTGAATATCGCATTACCGGCAGCGGGGTAGGTCATTGGCGACCCTCCGTCGTTGGCCAGGGTGCTGATATTTCTTGCCTTATCAAATACGGAGGACTCCACCGTACCGTTGAAGCCGCTCATAATGGTGCCGTCACTGGCTTCAATGTGGCCGCTTACGGTAATAAGTGACAGGGCTTTAAGAGTGTCGGTTGTGAATTCCACGGATCTGCCGTTGATGCTGTCTGTAACCACTTTGCCCTGGACCGGCCATGCCAGTCGCAGTGCGGGATCACCCAGCAGCAGGAAGTTACGCTTGTTCAGCCCCGTTCCCGAGCTGACCTTTGCCAGCCTGATGATATCTCCAAGCCTCATTGAACGTCCGTCAGATGAGGTTCTGAAGGTGTAGTCATATATGTTCCGGTTGAGAGTGTAATTTGGAGCAGAATAGACCACCCTGGTGGTGCTCATGAGCGCTATGCCTCCTCCTTCAGGATTAAGCAGTACCATCTCCCCGGCAGATGTCCTTGCGGATATTGCTCCCGTTGACTGGTTTATATCGGCGTCATCAAACCGTGAAAACTCACAGGTGGCTGTGATGAAAAGCGGAAGCATGTCTTTGTTCTTCCATGAGTTGATGTTGTCAGTCCTTATCACTCTTTCATGAGCGAGGCCTGACTCATTCCCGTGTCCTACATAGTTCATTATCAGACACCCTGCTGCCATCCGGTCATCAATTGCCCTGACGGCATCAGGGTAGGAGTCACCAGTCACCGAGGTCACCTGGCGGTAGGCATCGAGGTAGATCTTCTGAGTCGTGAGCGGAGGGGCCGCCGCCGCCGCAGTTGCCGCTAATCCTTCTGCATCAAGCATATGAATATTTGAATCTTCATCATCTGCAACAAAGCACAGAATATTCCTCCACGATCCCATAGCAGAGACCTGCAGATATGAGCTGATTTTTCGTACCATTACTCCTGCTGAAGCCGTGTCTGCTGCCGGCAGCCTCCCGATTCCTATATCCAGGTAACCGTCTGCCTCACCTTCGCCATCGTCGAGAAGACCGTAGAAATCATCAGATGTGAAGGAGAGCACACCAACATGTGCATTGACTGACTGCCAGGTGGGGATGTAGGAGCTGTTCAGGGGCGGAGGGGTCTTGTTCTCATATGATCCGTCACCGAACAGCAGCAGATATTTAAGTGATGAATTGCTTCCCCCACCCTTTACACGGATCATCCTTATGAAATTTCTGATAGCGGCAGCATCAGCTATCCCTCCCGAGAACTCGTTGTAGATCTGTTCAGGCGTCACAATTATTGATGTGGTGCCATCGTCAGCCAGATGGAGACCGGCGAGCTGCCGTGCGTGATTCTCAAAGAGCTGGTGGGTGACGATGATCATATCAGCCGGTTGGAGCGCGTGAAGGTCCTGGCTCGGTATTGAGGAGACAATTCTCACCGGCTGCCTGACCTGATCAGCGGAAAAAGCAACGAATTTCCTGAGGGTGTCTGTTGCCGCGGTGAAGAGGGTGTTGCCTGATGAAGAAGAGGTCTGCAGTTCCCTCGGGGCAAACGGGTCCGTGACATCCCATACAATCAGCGATGAGGCTCCCTCGATGGTAAACCGGGTAACGGCTGATTCAACTGCAGTGCGGCTGTCACTGATAAAGAGCGGTCTGTTGCGGTATATCAGCCGTGCCCTTGCAGAGAAATCGGCATAATCAATATATCCGGTGGCAGCGAGGTTACCGTTGGCCGAGAAGGTGAGGGTGAATTCGGGCGCAGAAGAAGCAGGGAGACAGGAGTCAGCTGCAGTGGCAATTGAGGCATAGATTCCGTTGAGGTCAGTCATGTTCACCGGGGTGACAGGCAATGTCTTCAGCAGTTCCGATCCCTGTCTGAGAGTGAATGAGTTCCCTGTATCTGACCGGCCCAGTACCCTGATCATATACCTGATCTTTTCTGTAACGATGAGATCGGTCAGTCCCGGATTAATGTTATTCGGAGTGCCGGGCACCACCTGCTGGTACCACTCTCTTCCCGACCTGATGAGGTTGATTTCTTCACGCTCATGCCTGAGGTTGACATCGGTGGCAGTGGAGAGGTGTGTATGCGGTTGTCCGGGCGCTGACTCCGTGATCAGCTGCAGAACTCCGGCCGGCTCAGAAGTCAGGAAATACCACGCGGTATCGGAGTAAAAGTGCCTCATAAACTCGTATTTTCCGGCTGCCCTGTTGAATTTCCATCTGTGAGTGCCCTCTGCATAGAAAAGCATGTAATCACCTTCGTTGAAGATACCGTCACTGCCCTTCACGCTCTTTACGGCTATTTTTCTGAGGTCGTCAGGTGCACTGCCGTCATTGTAGAATGATAGCTGGCCGGTGTTATTGCCATAGAGAGCGACGCCTGCAGGGTTTGTTATTCCCATCTCCCTGATCTTCGAATAGTCAAGCCTGTACACCCCGGCTTCAGTAACGGCAATCTTAGCCCATTTCCCTTCACTGAGAACAGAGGAAGAGGCGTAATCCTGCGATCCGGCAGAAAGTGCCGGCAGAAGTGCTATGGCTGTAATGACCAGACTTTTAAATCTCATCAGCGCAAAGATAATTAAGTCGGTTATCTTTACCCTCTGAATGATGATCATAACCGTAAAATATTAGCGATGCTGAAACGTTGATATTTAACGAACCCGACAATGAGACCCAGATACATTACTTTCATACCCGGCTTGCTTCTGTGCATGATGCCCCTGAATGGTCAGGACACATGGTACGGGTCGGTGTCAGGCATGCAGGTGATGTATAATCCGGCGTGGACCGGTGCTGCCGGGGCTCCTGTACTTAACATATCGGCATACTCCTTTCTCCCGGGTAACGGTTTTGCCCTGAAATCAATTTATGCCTCCTGTGACGGTTATATGCCTGGCCTCCATGGCGGTGCAGGCATATGGATCTCTGACGACATCCTGGGCGTGGTGATGAATGACCTCAGGGCCGGAGCATCATATGCTTATCACTTCCGTGCCGGCAGGAATCTATACATCAACGCCGGACTTACCGCTTCCCTTGTCAACAGGGGAATCAGAACAGGATCAGTTATTCTCCCCGGGGACATAGATCCTTTCAGGGGTATTACCGGAGGGTCATCCGGTTATACCGCACCGGCAAATCTTTCCAGGTTTGACCTCGGAGCAGGCATAGCCTTCTCTTCGGAGCAGTGGTACGGAGGAGTGTCAGTCATGCATCTCACCCAGCCGTCGCTGAGTGATGATCAGCAGGAACACGACAGGCTGAAGCGGCTCTATACCCTTAACGCTGGCGCCTCGTTTAAGGCCGGAGGAAAAGGGTTGGCCCTGAACCCCTCTGCAGCCTTATTTGCCCAGGGAGAAGATGTCACGGTTTATTTAGGAACGGAGGCGCTTTTTAAGGGCCTTATGTCAGGACTTGCGATATGGCATGCCTCGCGGGGCTTCACCGCGGCGGAAACATCTCTGGGGTGGGATGCTGATCCCGTAAAGTTCATATTATCATATAGTTATATTCTTGCGGGCGGTGATGCACTCTTTAAAGGCACTGTCCTGGTCAAGGCCGGGCTATTGTTCAGTTTCAATAATGTTGAAAAAAGAAGGGCAGTTCACATAATAAAGTTACCCGTTTTGTAGTTATTTTGGTGCAGAGTTTTGCAATGAACAAATTTTATACAATTAAAACTAATCAAGTAAACCTTATCTGGCTATGTATAAACTCAGAGCTTTACCGGTTTTTGTAATTGTTGCTCTCTTCCTCTTTTCCTGCAAGGGAGGGAAGCAGGAAAATGTATCTCCGACGACTGGCTGGAGCTACAGGGATCCCAGGTCAACTGATGTAAATGATCTTGGTTACCCTATCGGGGAGGCATCGGAACAGGTCACCGGTCCCAATCTTGTTCTCATTGAAGGGGGAACCTTTACTATGGGAAGGGTTGAGCAGGATGTGATGTTCGACTGGAACAACAACCCCCGCAGAGTCACAGTATCTTCATTCTATATGGACGAGACTGAGGTCACCAATCTGGATTACCGTGAATATCTCTACTGGCTGAGAAGGGTATACAGCGATTATCCCGAGGTGCACCGCCGTGCTCTTCCTGACACGCTGGTATGGAGAAACCCTCTCGCCTTCAACGAACCATATGTGCAGTATTATTTCAGGCACCCCTCCTATAACACTTATCCGGTAGTGGGAGTGAGCTGGCTGCAGGCCAATGACTATTGCGTCTGGCGTACTGACAGGGTCAACGAGCAGATACTTCTCGGCAGCAAGTGGCAGGATGCCAACGTAGAGCAGTCAGGAGCCAATAACTTCAATACTGAGTCTTATCTTGCAGGTCAGTATGAGGGTGTCGCAGGGCAGCGGGTTGACGAACTGCATCCGCGCGTACGTCAGGAGGATGGTATCCTTCTGCCGCGCTACCGTCTGCCAACGGAGGCTGAGTGGGAGTTTGCTGCCTATGGCCTAAGGGGTAACACCTTCGAGGAGAGGATTTATGAGAGGGCACTGTATCCGTGGGACGGACACAACGTGCGCAATGCGGCTCCGAAGAACAGGGGCGAGTTCATGGCCAACTTTGTCCGCGGACGCGGTGACATGATGGGTGTGGCAGGTAATCTTAACGACGCAGGCAGCACCACCGTCGACGTCAGGTCATACTGGCCCAATGATTACGGACTCTACTGCATGGCAGGGAACGTCAACGAGTGGGTTCAGGATGTGTACCGTCCGCTCTCATCGGAAGATGTTGACATGTTCAACCCGTTCAGAGGCAACGTTTTCACCGACCTCAGGCGTGATGCCAACGGCCAGGTGGTAGAAAAGGACAGGCTGGGCAGGCTGCAGATAGATACTGTAAAGCCGGAGGATGTGGCCAACAGGTATAACTACCAGAAAGCTGATTACAGGAATTACCTCGACGGCGATGTTATCTCAAGCATCTCTTCGAGCCTCGAGTGGTCAGGCAATGCCGATCTGCCCCAGACAGAGAGAATGTATGCGCAGAATGAGATTGACAATGACTACGTGACACTTATAAATGACAAGGCAAGAGTCATCAAGGGCGGTTCATGGAAGGACCGGGCCTATTGGCTCAACCCCTCAACCCGCCGCTACCTTGACCAGGAGGCATCACGCGATGACCTCGGATTCAGGTGCGCGATGATCAGGGTCGGAAGTCCCACAGGATTGAAATAACAAGATTATCACGAAACATAAAAGGCCTCATTATGAATAATAATGGGGCTTCTTTTTAGAATAAAATGGATACTGAAGGATTATATGAGCTTTACCGGAGCTCTGCAGGCATAGCCACTGATTCGAGATCAGTGAGGGAGGGAGAGATTTTCTTTGCACTCAAAGGCCCCGCTCATGACGGCAACAGTCATGCGCTGGCAGCTGTGGCCGCCGGTGCGCTGGCGGCGGTTGTTGATGACCGCTCACTGTCAGGTGATAAACTTGTTTTGGCAGACGATGTCCTTCAGGCACTGACAGCCCTTGCCGCCTTCCGCCGCCGCAGGCTGACGGTTCCCGTCATAGCCGTCACCGGCACCAACGGCAAGACGACAACCAAGGAGCTGATAACCGCTGTTCTGTCGAGGAAGGCGAAGGTGCACAGCACCGCCGGCAACCTCAACAATCATATAGGAGTGCCCCTGACCCTCCTGAGCGCTCCCGACGATGCCGGCTTCCTGGTTGTGGAGATGGGCGCAAGCCACATGGGCGAGATATCAGCACTCTGCGAGACAGCTATGCCCACCCACGGTATCATAACTAATATCGGAACGGCACATATTGAAGGTTTTGGCTCATTTGAAAATGTCAGGTCGGCCAAGTCGGAGCTTTACAGATGGCTTGGATCCATCGGCGGCACAATAATATACAATGATGATAATGCCGTGCTCAGTGAACTGGCGCATCTTGCACGCCGTACAGTGCCCTACTCCCTGCCTGGTGGCCATCAGCTGAGAGCCATGCCCGATGAGAGGCAGAACATCCTTCTGCATGTAAATGCATCACTGGATGGGAAGGAATACTCCTTTGCGACACAATTATATGGCGCCTACAACATTGATAACATACGGGCGGCTATGGCAACAGGACTTGTCTTCGATGTTCCGGTCAGTGAGATCATCGATGCGATCTCCTCTTACAGGCCTGCCAATAACCGCTCGCAGGTGGTTGATACGGGTCGGAATACTGTGATCAGAGATGCCTACAATGCAAACCCCTCAAGCATGGAGAAGGCCCTGACCTCCTTCGCTGCATTGCGGTCGGAAAAGAAAATGGTGATCCTGGGTGACATGCTTGAGCTGGGCAGCGAAAGCGATAACGGGCATGCTTCAGTGATTAAGCAGCTCAGGAGCCTCGGAGCTGTCAGCGTCATCCTTATCGGACCCCGTTTCAGGAGGGCAGCCGGAGATTTTCAGGCTCCTCTTTTCAACTCCACGGATGAGGCTGCCGAATGGCTGAAATCAGACAGGCCCGAAGGGTACACAATCCTGGTGAAAGGTTCCCGGAGCATGATGCTTGAAAAGGTCTATCCTCTACTCTGATCTTTCCCTCAGGGTGATCGCCAGTATCTCCGGCCTGGTGCCGATACGCATCCGGGGACCCCATATGCCGAAGCCGGATGATACAATTACGTGAGTATTACCGAACTTCCTGTATCCGTGGCTCAGTTCAAACATCCTGTTTGTTATGGCTGTGAGAGGCCACATCTGCCCGTTGTGGGTATGTCCTGACAGTTGCATATCAACCGCTGTTCCGGCCAGTGCTGCCAGATCGTAAGGCTGATGGTCAAGCAGGATGACAGGGGCACTGGTATCAGTCATCGAAAGAAGGCTGTCAAGAGAGGCCCGCCCCGGACCACCTCCCTGCATCGCCGTCCTGTCGGTCCGCCCGATAATCTGCACACCGTTCCCCAGCCGGACAACCTCATCTGAAAGAACCCTGATGCCTTTGCTTTCGATATATGGAATTGACTTACGGAGGTCACTCATGAACTCATGGTTTCCGGTAATGGCATACCTGCCGTGGGGTAGCTCGGGGAGAGTTAGCCAGGAGAGGAGGTCGTCACGCAGAACCGGGCCTATGCTTCCGTCTATCAGGTCACCGAGAAAAAGTACAATGTCAGGCTTTTCCTCGCTGATCATCTCTGAGAGATGCTTCATGCTCCTCTTACGGATGATGCTGCCGAGGTGTATATCTGAAACGGCCACAATAGACATGGTATCACTGCCGTCTCCAAACCTCTTGTCAACGGTGAGATCGTACCGTTTCGTCACGGGACTGATGGCATTGAAGAAGCCAACCATGATTAGCATGACCGTGGCCGTGGTGACGCCTGCAAAAAGCCATAACCGCATTTTCGGAATGGCAGTCGCGGGTATCAGGTTAAACGGTTTCTGTAGCAGCAACAGGATGTCGGCCGTCAGCCAGATGAGGAACCCGTACAGCATGAATGCCATCCAGAAGCCTCCAATGACGTTCAGGATATCCGAGAAGAGGTTCGTATAACTGTGTTCAAGGAATTTTCCTGCAATAAAGGTGGATGCCAATACCAGAAAAACAACTGTATACCAGGTGGTTGAAAACCCTGCGCCGGACAGTGTCCGGCGGCCTTTCATCCATAGATAAAAATTGGTAAGGGAATAGACTGTGAAGACTATTATAAAGAATATCGCCATCTGTTGTTTTCTGTTTAGTGCCACCTGAGTTGGGAGAATTTCTTTCTTCCGAGTATATAATACTCAAACAGGAGCGTTTTGTTCAACATGGTGTGCGGAGTATGGTACATGTCAGGGTACGGTGTCATTGCACGGAAGGTCTTTATTGCCGTACGCTGTTTGCGGTAGTGGAAGTGCGCCCTGACCACGGCAGCTGCTGCAGCACGGCCTTCCCGGAAGAAAAGCATAACCGCCGCCAGGCCGTCAAGCAGTTGCCTGGTTATAAGGGTTCTGTGCAGATGCCTGGAGGGGAGATTTTTCGCCAGCATTATCAGGTTGTTGCGGAAATTATAGTAGATCTTTGACGGCGATCCGTAACCCAGGGTCCCGCCACCCACGTGCCAGACGACGGCATGCGGCACATAACATATTATAAAGCCTGCATTTTGCATCCTCCAGCAGAGGTCGATCTCCTCCATATGAACAAAGAATGAATCGTCAAATCCGTCACACTGGTCGAAGGCGGAGGCCCTGACAGCCATGCATGAACCTGAAGCCCAGAAGATCTCACGTGTGTCGTCATACTGACCGAGGTCATCTTCAACGGTCTTAAAAATACGTCCTCTGCAGAAGGGATAACCGAACCTGTCAATATAGCCTCCCGCGGCACCGGCGTATTCAAATGCTGACTGATGCTCATATGACCGGATCTTCGGCTGACAGGCGCCGACATTTGGATGCATCTCCATAAAGGTGGTAAGCTTGTCTGCCCATCCCGGCTCCACTTTCACGTCGGAATTAAGCAGGATAAAGTACTCTGCCTCAATCTGTCTAAGTGCCATGTTGTAGCCTCCTGCATATCCGTAGTTCTTATCCAGCCTGATGATCCTTGTCTCAGGTTGGTTGGCCGAGACCCATTCAACGGAATCATCATCCGATCCGTTATCTGCAATAATAACTGCAGTATCACCGGAGACACTATTCCTGATTACCTCCGGCAGGAAACTGGCCAGGAAATCCCTGCCATTCCAGTTCAGGATGACAACAGCTGTCTTAATCATTTTTCAAGGGTCTTTTGTATTTCCAGCGGCGGTGAGACCATAGCCAGTACTCGGGCTTCGATCTTATAAGTTCTTCAAGTATTTCCGAATACCTGGAGGTTATATATTCAGGAGCCTCATCCTTCGGATGTTCAGCAATAACTTTGGTTTCCAATTTATAGTAACCCCTCCGGATCTTGACAGGGTACACGAAAATCACAGGCATATCATACTTCACCGCTATCTTCTCCGCACCCCGGAAGAATCCTGTCTCCTGGTTCAGGAAGGTTGTCCAGTATGCATTCTCATCCTGAGGAGGTGTCTGATCAGCCAGGAAACCTGAAATCGTGCGTATATTTTCTTTCCGGTACCTGACAAGTTCTCTGAGGATGTTCTGCATTGGCGTCGCAGTGGTGCCGTACTTGGTCCTCAGGTTCAGTATATACCGGTCGAAGTATTTGTTTTTTAGTGGTTTATATATAGTAATTATCTTAAAGGAGGTCGATATTTGTATTGCTGAAAACCATTCCCAGTTATTATAATGACCGCAGAGAGCAACAATATCCTTCCCTTCACGGTAGAGGTAGTCATATTGAGCCAGGTCGCCTGTATCGAACCTTCGGGAAATATCTGCAGGGCTCATGTGCATGATCTTCAGAGTTTCAACGATGAGATCGCAGAGATGCCGGTAGAATCCTCTTCCGATCATATTAAGTTCTTCAGGACTTTTTTCAGGGAAGGTGTTTTTCAGGTTTTTCTCCACCACCTCACGCCTGTAGCCGATCAGGTGATATATCACTATAAAAATCAGGTCTGACAGAAGATAGAGCACCCTGAACGGGAGCAGGGTTATGATATAGGCAAACAGGAAGAAAATATAGAAACCTGCACGTTTCATCACTTTCCCGGTTCTGTCATTACTCCGTTCATAGAGGCATCGTCGCGCACTGATGTCAGCCTGACTCTTCTTATTGTTCCCGGCAGATCCTTGCTATACGGTGTCATGACCCTGATATAGTTTCCTGTCAGGCCGGCCACCATACCTTCTGAGTCTCTTTTTTCAAATAGCACATCGAACTTCTTGCCTGAGGCATTTCTCATGAAGAGCATGCGGCGGTTCTCTGACAGTTTTATCAGCTGTCTGCTGCGCCTCTCCTTTTCTGCCTTACTTACCTCTCCGGGCATCTCTGCCGCCGGTGTGCCGGGCCGCGGTGAGAATGCAAACACATGGAGGTAGGAGAGCGGCATGTTCTCAAGGAAACGGTATGTCTCCTGAAAGTCATCCTCCGTCTCACCGGGGAAGCCCACGATAATATCGGCGCCAATGCCGGCGCCGGGCATCTTATCCCTTATCCTCATGACCCTGTCACGGAACAGTTCCCTGCGGTATCGGCGGCGCATCAGGCCAAGTATCCTGTCGCTGCCGCTTTGCAATGGCATATGGATGTGGGGCATCAGAATCTTTTCCGAGGCTATGAGGTCAATGATCTCATCGGTTACAAGATCAGGTTCAATAGATGATAACCTTAATCTTTCAAGTCCCTGCACACAGACCAGTGATTTCAGGAGTTGTTCAAGCGTTTCACCGGTACTCTTCCCGAAATCGCCCACATTGACACCTGTGAGGACTATCTCCCTCACACCGGAGACGATAATTGTCTTTGCCTCCTCAACTATTTCGCTGATGAAAGGATTACGGCTCTTTCCCCTTGCCAGCGGCACGGTGCAGTATGAGCAGCGGTAGTCGCAGCCGTCCTGAACCTTAAGGAAAGAACGGGTCCGGTCACCTGCAGACCATGAGGCCATAAAGTCCTCCGTGTCTATATTTTCGCATGAGTGTATCTCAGGTGCCCTCAGCTTTTCAAAGTTATCTATATAGGATACCAGGTCAAATTTCTCATAGGTGCCAAGCACCAGGTCGACACCCTCGATGGCAGCAGCCTCTTTTTGTCTCAGCTGAGCGTAACAACCTACCACAGCAACAAAAGCGTCAGGATTGCGGTGAATGAATTTTCTGACTGCCTGCCGGCATTTGCGGTCAGCAGCATCGGTGACCGTGCATGTGTTGATCACATATATGTCTGCTTCACTGTCCGGAGACACCCTCTCATACCTCTCCTCCGGGAAGCTTCTGGCAATGGTGGAGGATTCGGCAAAATTAAGCTTGCATCCCAGTGTGTGAAACGCTACTTTCCTCTTCAATACTAAAAATGGTTACTGTTCCGGCCGTAAAAATAGTCAAAAAAGCCGGTCTAAAGAAGTCTGCTCGCCAGTTCAGCCAGGAAGCTCCTCTCTCCCTTAACCAGGTGGACGTGTGCAAAGAGATCGAGGCCCTTCATCTTGTCAGAGAGATAGCTCAGGCCGTTGGAGCCGGAGTCGAGATAAGGTGAATCAATCTGCTCGATGTCACCGGTAAAGATCATCTTCGTCCCCTCTCCGGCCCTTGTGATAATTGTCTTTACCTCATGCGGCGTCAGGTTCTGCGCCTCGTCGACGATGAAGAAGATGTTTGACAGGCTCCGGCCCCTGATGTAGGCAAGCGGAGTGATGACCAGCTTCTCGTCCTTCATCATGTCATTGATACGGATGAATTCGGGGCTCTGGGCGCTGAAGCGGTGCTTGATGACCGTCAGGTTGTCAAAGAGAGGCTGCATGTAGGGATCCATCTTCTCCTTGACATCTCCCGGGAGGTACCCCATGTCGCGGTTTGCCAGCGGCACTATCGGGCGTGCAAGAAATATCTGCTTGTATCGTTTGTGCTGATGCAATGCTGCCGCCAGCGCCAGCAGGGTCTTGCCTGTGCCGGCCTTGCCTGTAAGAGACACAAGTTGAATTTCAGGATTGCACAGTGCGTCAAGAGCAAAGGTCTGTTCCGCATTGCGGGGGTCAATGCCGTAGGTAGACTGCTTGAGAACCCTGACGAGCATCTTTGTGGCAGGGTTATAGTGTGCCAGTGCGCTGGAATTGCTGTTGCGCAGAATGAAAAAATGATGCCCCGGTTCCTGGTCCTTCACTTTCAGCTCTGAAGCCGGAACACCCTCCGGCTGCTCATAGAGCTTGTTGATGAGGGCATGATCAATATTCTCAATGATCTTGATCCCCTTGTAAAGATCATCCAGGTTGGCCACCTTGTCATTCTGGTAGTCCTCTGACCTCACACCGATCGATTTGGCTTTCATCCTCAGGTTGATGTCCTTGGTGATAAGCACTACCGCCTTCTCCTTATTAACATTGGTGATGTGGTCAGCAATTGCCAGTATCCGGTGGTCGGGGGTCTTTTCGGGAAATGATTCGGAGACACGTTCCGAGAACTGTTTCCCGGTCTCGATGTGAAGTGTGCCCAGTTTTTCACCCAGCGGGATAGCTCCGGTGAGAAGCATGTCTCCGGCTATTTTGTCCAGCTCGCGAACAAACTCACGGGCGTGAAAGTTGATCATGTCATTGCCGCGCTTGAACTTGTCAAGCTCCTCAAGCACAACGATGGGAATGACCACATCGTTTTCCTCAAAGTTGTAAATGCATTTATAATCATGCAGTAAGACATTCGTGTCAAGAATGAAAATCTTTTTTTCTTTTTTCTTTTTCGCCATAACAGGATAGGTTTAAAGTGGCTTCAGCTCCGGCGCAGATGATGCCACGGCGACAAAGATAGCCTCTCCGGAACCGGTCAACGGGTGGTTTTTGTAAATTTGCAAACAACCGGACAAAGGTTATTAACATGACGTACAACGAAACCCTCGACTTTCTTTACCGCCTCCTGCCTGCATACCATCGAATCGGCAAGCCGGCCTACAAGGGGAATCTTGATAACACTCTTGAGCTTGACAGCTATTTTAATCACCCTCACCGGAGGTTCCGGACAGTGCATGTGGCAGGGTCCAACGGCAAGGGGTCTGTGTCACACATGTTAGCCTCGGTGTTGCAGGAGGCAGGAGTCCGCACCGGCCTCTACACCTCTCCGCACCTGAAGGATTTCCGTGAGAGGATAAGGATCGACGGTCAGATGATGGGGGAGGAGGATGTGATTGCTTTTGTCCGCGAACATGATGAGCTGATCAGGAGGGTACGCCCCTCTTTTTTCGAGCTGACGGTGGCGATGGCTTTTGACTGGTTTGCGAGGAAGAAGGCGGATGTGGCAGTTATAGAGGTCGGTATGGGTGGCAGGCTTGACTCAACCAATATTATAACTCCGGAGCTTTCGGTGATCACCAATATCGGGCATGACCACATGGAGTTCCTCGGCGATACCCTGGCGGCTGTTGCGGGTGAGAAAGCCGGTATCATCAAGGAGGGAGTACCTGCAGTGATTGGGGAGACGCAGCCTGAGACCATGGAGGTATTCAGCGCCAGGGCCCGGCTGATGAATGCACCTCTCACATTTGCCGACCGGCTCTTCAGATGCAGGCTGGGGCGATTCAATGCCAGCACTGCAATGCGGATATTCACGCTCACGGATCTCCGCGACGGGAAAACCATTAGGGGCACCACCCCGCTGGGTGGTCTGGCGCAGCAGAAGAACCTGCAGACTGTAGCTGCCGCCGTCGATCTCCTCTCAGTACCGTTCGGTCTCAACAGGGATCATTTTGTGATGGGGGTGGCCGGGGTCACGGCCAGCACTGGACTGATGGGCCGTTGGCAGGTACTGTCGCGGTCGCCACTCACCGTATGCGATACGGGGCATAACCGCGAGGGACTGGAATATGTGATAAGGCAGATCAGGGCCTTAAAGAAGCGGGGGCTGCACATGGTCATTGGCTTTGTTAATGACAAGGATCTTTCATCTGTGCTGCCTCTCTTCCCGCGTGACGCAAGGTACTATTTCACCAGGGCCTCGGTGCCGCGCGCACTTGATGAGAGGATTCTGATGGCTGAGGCTGAGAAGTACGGGCTGCACGGGTCATGTCATCCGTCGGTGGCTGATGCCCTTGCGACGGCACGCCTGGCGGCCGGACCAAAGGACATGATTTTTATCGGCGGGTCAACCTTCGTTGTGGCTGACGCGCTTTAGCAGGCAGCAGGCAGCAGGTAGTAGTGAAATATTGCTCGTAGCGCATCAAGTCTTGTAGATTAGCGTACAATACATTAATCTAATTCCTCACAGGCAGTAGGCAGCAGGCAGTGTTGAATTTTAGCTGCCGGCCATGACAGGTGAAAATAAATTTGACTTGTTTGCAGCCGGGATGTAACTTTGATATTCTTCATTGGAGATGCTCTAATTAATTATTATTAATAAGGAGTAGCCTGAAAATCCTAAAAAGAGTAAGGAGTGTACGCCGAAAAACTTAAGAGTAGGCACCCTAAAAATCCCTGATTATGAAAAAAATGTTACTTTTATGTGCAGGACTTTGCCTTGTTGCTTCTGCTGCAACTGCTCAGGCACCACAACTGAGCAAAGGCAACATTATGGCAGGCGTCACATCGACTTTATCCGTGGGAGGCTCACAGGATTCCCAGGTATTTGGACTGGCTTTCGGGACGGAAAAATGGGAGTACGGTTCAGATTATCCTGCTACTGAGTACAAATTTACGGCCTACAATTTCCTTCCTAAAGCCGGGTATTTTATTATTGACAATCTTGTTGCAGGCCTAGAGATTGTTCTGACCGGTTATTCGAATGAGGAGGTTGATGGCGATGACACATATAAGGAATCAACTTTGGGTATCGGACCGTTTGTCAGATATTATTACCCTCTTGAAAAAGTCTATCCGTTTGCAGAGGTGGAAGCTATGTTTGGCACATGCAAGGAAATATATGATGAAGATGATGAATATAAAGACGCTCTGACCATGTTTGGTATTCATCTGGGCGCTGCTCTGCCGCTGGGTGACAAGATAACAATTGATGCCTCCGCCGGTTACATGCGTGCCTCATATAAATGGGATTACGAAATAGAGGGGATGAGCGGAACCGATGTAATAGCCGGATTTGGGTTGAAGATAGGATTCTCAATCTACCTTTAGACTTATTGGTATTTTTCCAACCCGCCAGCTTCAGACTTTTTTTCCTAACTTAATCCCCAAATTCAGCTAATATGAAATTAAGGATTCTGTTTGCAATATGTCTCACTGCCGCGTTGGTGACAGTTAATGCCCAGGAGAGCAGGAGACTGACAATACTCCATACAAACGACTTCCACTCCCATCTCCAGGGCTATGCTCCGGAGTCTGCATATACGCCGGGCGTGGCAGACAATGATCCGACCGTGGGAGGATTCTCACGAATTGCGGCCATCATCTCCGATGCAAAGGCTGAAAACCCGGGGTCGACACTTGTGGTCGACGCCGGCGACTGTCTCATTGGTACACTGTTCCATGCCCTTGAGACTGAAACAGGATTCCAGCTCCCGCTGATGAAAAAGGCTGGTTATGATGTGGTAGCCGTAGGCAACCACGATTTCGACTTCGGTCCCGGTGCCTATGCAGAGATAGTAAATAAATCAAAACAGAGGGGTGAGATACCCGTGATGCTCCTGGGGAATGCCGTAACAGACCCGGATGATCCGGCTGATGATTCCTTTGAAGCACTGCGGAGTGAAGGAGTTATCAGACCTTATATTATTAAGGAGATGGCGGGAGTAAAAATAGGATTCTTCTCACTTCTTGGAAAAGATGCCGACGAATCTGCCCCCTATGCGCCGCCTGTGACCTTTGGCAAGATAATTCCGGCAGCAAAAAAACTGGTTAAGGAACTGAAGAAGGAGGGCTGCGATGTTATTATATGCTTGTCGCACAGCGGCATAAGCAAGGATAAAAAAGGAGCATGGTCCGGAGAGGATGTAAAGCTTGCACAGAAAGTAAAAGGCATTGACCTTATCATCACAGGGCATACCCATGTCCTGCTTAAGGAGCCCCTCTTCGTAAAGGGTATACCTATTGTGGGAGCAGGTGATAACGGTCGATTTGTCGGGAGAATTGAGTTCCTTGCAGAAAACGACGGAGTGAAACTTGAGAAATATGAATCCATTCCCGTTGACGACAGAATCAATTCTCACAGTGAGATACAGGCGGAAATCGTTTTGCAGCAGTCGAGAATTGACGTGGCAATATTAAATAACATCGGAATGACCTATACCATGCCCGTTGCCATTGCCCCCTACAAAATAAGTTATGAAGAATACGGAGATGCGAAAGGGAGCAACCTGGGAGCCATGGTGGCTGATGCCATCTACCGATATGTCAACAGTGAGGGCCCCGGAACTGACATAGCAATTGTGGCAGCAGGTGTCCTCCGCGATCCGATCCTGCCCGGAGCGCAGAGTGTGGCTGATATCTTCAGGGTAATGTCACTGGGCTCAGGTGAAGACAATGTGCCGGGATACGCTCTTTCAAAAATGTGGGTGACAGGAAAGGAAATCAAAAACATTACGGAGATACTTCTCTTTACATCGGCATCAGCCCCGTCAAATTACCCCTTTTATTCTCATCTGCGGGTTGAATACGACCCTGAAGGAAGGCTTTTCAGCAAGGTCCGTAAGATTGAACTGACAGATAACGAAGGAAATGTGACGGAGGTAAACACTTCAAAAGATGATGCGAAGCTTTATTCAATTGTTGCTAACTCATATATGGCTGATAACCTTGGCCTGGTAAAAAAGAAAACATTTGGACTGATAAAGGTTGAACCAAAGGACAAGGACGGTAACATCGTTACCGAAATGGATAGCTTCATGATGGACTTCAACGCATCTCAGGCCGGAATACAGGAAGGGAAGGAATGGCTGGCACTGGTGAAGTATCTTCAGCAGTTCAGTCCGGCTGAAGAGGGAGGCTTGCCCGTAATACCGGACTTTTACCTTAATCCCCCGGAATCTCTTGTTCCTGTAAGCATCCCCAGGTGATAATCAAGTCAAAACATATTCCCTTATTTGTCCGCTTTATGAGTTTCTATTCACGGAATGGCCTGAAGCGGAGTTTTCACAAGGTTGAGTTTGACTGCAGCGTTGATACGGCAAACAGACCGGTGCTCATGATCGGAAACCACTTCAGCTGGTGGGACGGTTTCATAGCTTACCGGTTAAATGATCTTTGCCTTCGGAAAAAGTTTCACATAATGATGCTCGAGGAGCAGCTTGAAACCAGGATGTTTCTTAATAAGGCCGGGGCCTTCTCGATAAAGAGAGGATCACGTTCCGTGGTTGAATCACTTCAATATGCTTCAGCCCTGCTTCATGATGGTGAAAACCTGGTCGTTGTATATCCCCGGGGGGCAATATCCTCGATCCACCGCAGGCCGGTGAGGTTTGAAAAAGGTGTTGAACGTATCATCGCCGGGGCGTCAGACAGGCTTATGATTCTCTTTTATGTGGCACTGCCCGACTGGTATTCCGAAAAGAAACCGCGACTGACGGTCAGGGTCATTGAGTATGGGGTCAGAGAGAGGTCTGCAACTGACCTTGAGGAGACATATAACATGTTTCTCGACGAGTGCATTACCAGGCAGATACCTTTATGATACTTTCGTTAATCGGGATACTCATCCTCTTCCTGACTTTCCTGCGCTTTATGGTGGCGATGGTGAACATGCTGTCAAGACCCTACCTTCCGGAGCTGCAACCTTATTACGGACCTCTGCCTTCACTGTCAGTCCTCATACCGGTCAGAAACGAAGAAAAGAACATAGGCAAGCTGCTTGGTTCTCTGATATCCCTCCCATACAAGAATGCAGAGATCCTGGTCTATGATGACGGATCAACTGACGGATCAGCCCTGGTGATAGATGGTTATATGCGCCTTGACAGCAGGGTAAGATATATCAGGGGGTCCGACCTGCCTGAAGGATGGACAGGAAAGAACCGGGCGTGCCATAACCTGGCAAAGGAGGCCAGGGGAGAATACCTCCTCTTCCTTGACGCTGACGTGACCGTGAGGAATGATTTCCTCCGGAGAGCAGTGTCATATGCAGTGAAGCATGACCTTACGCTCCTTTCAATGTTCCCGGGGCAGATTATGAGGACAAAGGGTGAAAAGATCGTGGTGCCCTTTATGTTCCGTATACTTCTGTCACTGCTGCCCCTGTTTCTGATCCGGAGGTGTTCATGGACATCATTCTCGGCTGCAAACGGACAGATGATGCTATTCCGCGGAGAGACCTACAGGAAGTACCGCTTTCACGAAAAAGTGAAGGATCATCTGGCAGAGGACATTGAAATCATGAGGGTGATCAAGCGGGCACGACTGAAGGGTGATACCCTTGTGGGCAGGAATGAAATAATGTGCCGGATGTACAGGAGCTACACGGAGGGGGTCAACGGGTTCTCACGCAATATCTTTTCGATGTTCAGCAACAGTGTTCTCTTTTTTCTGCTCTACTCCCTGACAGGCCTGGCAGGATGGATAATATTAGTTTTCATGCCGTGGTATTTCCCGGTATCATATCTGTTTATGGTTGTATCTTTGAATGCAATGATAGCGGCTACAAGCGGGCAGAAGGTTACCAACAGCATCCGGTGGCTCCTGCCAGGTATCGCAGCATATTTTCACATAGCATTCCTGGCAGTTGTCAGAACTGCCGGAAGAAGCTATGAATGGAAAGGACGTAAAGTGAAATGAAAAGAATAATTGGAATCATCCTGGTCTTATTACCTGCAATGGTTACTGTTCTGCCAGCATCAGGCACTGACTGCAGCAACTGCACAATCTATAAAGGGTTTGTCAACGGAGACATGCAGATATGGCAAAAGGGGATAAAGGAGCTTCAGGAGCTGTACGGCAGGGAATCAGGGTCATGCACTCTTTATACGCTTACCGAGGCTAAATACGGATATGCAGGATTTCTTATCGGCTCAGGAGACAAGAATACCGCCAGACCTGTTATTGATGAATTTGAAAAAGATATCACGCTGCTGGCAGCTTATCCGGAATATAGGGCGGAGACGGAGGCTTTCAGGATAGCCCTGCTGGGTTATCGCATGGCCCTAAGCCCCGCACGGGCTGTCACTCTCGGGCCAAAGGCGCTGAAGCAGCTCGATGTTGCCATGGAGGCAGGAAGCAACAATGCTTCAGTGTGGATAGAAAAGGCCAACTCAGAATCACATATGTCTGCCTTCGCCGGAGGATCGAAGGAAAAGGCTGCTGCATCATTCAGGGAGGCCCTGCGCCTGTTTGAAGCAGACAAGAGCCTCTCTGACTGCAACTGGAGGTACCTCAATACCATTGTCATGCTCGGACAGCTTCTTGAGCAGATGGACGACTAAAATGGTGCACGTGAGGCATATCTCCGCGCACTGAAAAGGGAGCCCGGGTTCCAGTGGGTGAAGAACGAACTGCTGCCGGCGGTGGAGGAGAAAATAAAATGAGTAAAGTTAATCTCGCCGGAACTTATAAAGGCGTACGGTATGCGTCACGAAGGTAAAAGGAATACTGACTGACTGAATTGATTTCCTGACGAGAAGAAGGGCACTCATTGTGGGCACCGGACTCGGAGGACTGGCTACGGCACTTCGGCTGAGCAGAAGGGGGTACGATGTTGAGATGGTTGAGATGTATAAACAGGCAGGAGGGAGGCTTAACCAGATCACTTCGGCCGGGTTTACATTCGATATGGCGCCCACCTTCTTCAGCATGAGCTATCACTTTGATGAGTTCGTCAGGGCCGCCGGCATAAAGATGCCTTTCCGCTTTGTTAAGATCGATCCGCTCTACCACGTTAACTTCAGGAAGAGCGACAGACGTTACATCATATACCGCGACCTTGACCGGCGGACTGAGCAGTTTGAATCGACCGAGCCGGGTTTTCGCGGCAGGATGGAAAGGTCCCTTGCCTCGTCGGGCCGGCTGTTCTATGATATCGAAAAGGGAGTTTTGTCAAAGAATTTCAGGTCACTGCCCGATTTCATCTTCCAGATGACGAAACTGCCTGTCAGGCACGTGCCGAAAGTATTGCGTTCGGTCTTGGGTGAGGAAGAGCCAAATCCGAGAGCGCTGCCGCTGTTTGCCGTTCAGGCAGGTTTCTTTGCGGTGATAGATCTCTTCTATGCTGTGGTCATCTGATTTTCATAATATGAGGCTCTACCTGATCTTCCTCACCTTGCTTCTTACGACCGGAACATCCTGCAAACAGACCGGTGATAATAACCTGTTGGTAGTCGGAGAGCCTCAAGTATCAGTAAAAACCGAGCCTTTATTTCCTGAAAGGGAGGTGATTGAATTGGTTACAGTATGTTTCACTGCTGAGGGTAAGGAAAACAGACTGGCCCTGAATAAGACCTTCTTCATTACAAATACCTGGTCCTTTATCAGGAAGCGACTCTGATCACCGGTCAACGCCTGAACTGAGGCATCTGGTCTGGTTTACACCAGTTAATGGCTGATAAATTGTATCGGTCAATCTGGTGATATTGTAATAAACGATCATTATATCGTTGTAATTCAGCTGAATAAGTTACGGACTAAAAAAATAGTCAAAAAAGATGCGAAAATAGTTGCATGACTAAGAAAATAGTCATATATTTGTATTGAAGGATTAACAGAACAGATATGAAGACGATGCAACTGACAAGGGCGGAGGAACAGGTGATGCAGGTCCTGTGGGACCTGGGAGAGGGACTGGTCAAGGATATCAGGGACCGGTTTGATGAACCCAGGCCAGCCAGGAACACCGTTTCAACCGTGGTTAGGATTTTGGAGAAAAAGGGTTTCGTGGACCACAAGTCCTATGGAAATGTTTACCTTTATTTTCCGATCGTTTCGCGGGAGGATTACTCACGGCACCAGCTCTTCGGGCTTCTTGAAGGTTACTTTGACAACTCGTTTCCGGCCATGGCATCATTCTTTGCACGTGAGAAGGATCTTTCCATGGCGGAACTGGAGGAACTGATGACAGAGACCAGGGAGGAATTGTCGGCACGCAAAAAATTGAAATGATGGAAGCACTCGGATTCTACCTGCTTAAGTCGGCAATCTGGATATCCGGATTCGGGCTTATTTACGCAATTTTCCTTCAGAATGAGAGGTTTTTCCAGTTGAACAGGATCTATCTTGTTGTCGGAATACTTTCCTCAATAATACTTCCTTTCCTCACGGTGAGGTATGTGGTTGCCGTGCCTGAGATTCAGACGCTGACGACTGCAGGGGCCTTGAGCGGGGGAGTTGAACGGGCTGCAACTCGCCCGGACCTGTTGATTCTTTTATTATATGGTATCTGGCTGGCAGGGGTTTTGTTCATTGCTGTCAGGTTTATCATCCAGATGGTTCCTGTATTAAAGGTGGCAAAAAGGGCCAGTCCGGTATCAGGTTATCCGGTAAAACTGATTCGGTCGTCTGATTTTCCTTCTCCTTTTTCATTATTCTCCTTAGTTGTTGTCAATCCTTCTGTTTCAGAGACTGAGACTAGGGAGATAATGAATCATGAGGTAGTGCACATCAGACAGAAACACTGGCTGGACCTGTTCCTCTCAGGATTTATTTGTGCAGTTCAATGGTTTAATCCTGCCGTATGGATCTATTCCCGGTTTGTCAGGCAGAATCATGAGTACCTGGCCGATGCAGAGGCGCTGCAGCGCACATCTGACCCGGTTCTGTACAAGGCTGCTCTTCTCAACCAGATAGCGGGGTCACCCGTGATTGATCTGGGCAACTTTTTCAGTAATTCACTAAACAAAAAAAGATTTACCATGATGAAAAATACATTCAGTTCACCGTTCAGGAAGCTTAAGCTACTTCTGATTCTGCCTGTTGCCGCACTGGTTCTCTACGCCTTCGCAAAACCGGAGTACAGGATCACAACAATCGGAGCAGATTCACCTCCTGCCAGTACCGTTCAGGCTGAGATGATCAAATCAGTCAGGGGCGTTGTTCTAAGTGAGGAGGGTACACCGCTCGAGGGAGCGGTTGTTGTGGTGCAGGGTACCGCAACAGGTACTACTACTGACAAGCAAGGACGGTTCGCCCTTGATAATGTGGCAGATGACGCGGTCCTTATTATTTCATATGTCGGATATGAGAACGCCGCGGTAAAGGCCTCCGCAGGGCCAGAAATCACCGCCAGGATGAAGAAGAAGTCAGTGGTCATGAAGACGGTGGTTGTTATTGCTCTAAATACCGATGCCTCAGCTGCGTCACCGCCACCCCCGCCACCCCCGCCCCCACCATCGTCTGACAAGGCGGAAGCAGGAGGGGAGGTCTTCACGGCAATTGAGGAGATGCCGGTGTTCCCTGGCGGAAATGAGGCCATGTTTGTATTTGTAATGAATAATATCAAGTATCCTGACGAAGCAAAAGCTCAGAATATCACCGGATTGGTCAAAGTCTGCTTTGTTGTCAAGGCCAACGGAAAGGTATCTGATGTGAGGGTGGAAAAATCGGCTCATAAGTTACTTGATGCCGAGGCAGTGAGGGTTGTTAAGAGCATGCCCGACTGGAAACCAGGGAAGCAACAGGGAAAACCTGTAGACGTAGGTTACACAATACCTGTGGAGTTCAATCTTAAGGGCCAGTTAAAGGTCACCAAATAAATCCATACAGGCGGGGAAGAATACTTAAATTACAAGGCCGGTCCGAAAGACCGGCCTTGTTTTTTCGTTATGCTTTACGACATAATGTGAGCAATTGTATCTGCATTTCTCCCGGGATAGATGGGGAATGAAGTTTTAAAACTGTAATTTTGATACCATCAGATTTGTTGTAACAAGCTAATTCCCCATGATCCTCTTAAACAGCGAAGTCGGTAATTATGTCATCAGCAACGGTAAAAAATATTCTTATTTCGCGGGTAACAATTACCTGGCTCTTGCCTCTCACCCTGAAGTAAAGGCAGCCGTTATCAGGGCTGTTGAAAAGTACGGTGTCAATTTCTCCGCCTCGCGTCATACGACGGGGACGGCCGACATCCATCTTGAGCTTGAGAGCGTGCTTGCTTCATTCAAGGGTAAGGAAGACGCGGTTGTCTTCGCCTCCGGCTACCAGGGCAACAGTATTCTGCTCGAGATTCTGAAAGGGAGCTATTCAACAATCTTCATTGACCAGTCAGCGCATGCCAGCATTATCGCAGCCATCCCGTCCGATGTGGTCAGGGTGATGTTTTACGGACACTGCGATGCGGATCATCTCGATTACCTCCTTGAGTACAACCGGGGGTCCAGTCCTCTGGTGGTGACGGATGGCATATTTCCGCTAACTGGTGAGATAGCTCCTCTGAACAGAATTTACCCGGTAGTGAAAAAGCACAACGGGATACTTGTGGTTGATGATGCTCATTCAACGGGTATCCTGGGCGAAACAGGCAAAGGTACTCCTGAGCACTTTTCTCTTCCTGACGACGATAAGATATTCCAGACTGAGACGATGAGCAAAGCCCTGGGCGGATACGGAGGATTTATTTCTGCCGGAAGGGAGCTGACGGAGATGATCAGGGAGAGGTCTGCAACCTACCAGGCATCGACGGCTCTGCCACCTCCGATAGCGGCAGCAGGAATCGCCTCGATTGCTATCCTTAAAGCCAATCCCCAACTGCATGTGGACCTGGTTGACAAGGCATGGCGGCTGAGGGAGGAGATAGCTGCCATGGATTTTCAGACCACACATGACAGGACCCCCATTATCCCGATCATACTGGATACTCCTGAGAAGGCAAGGGGCCTCTCAATGTTCCTGGAGGAAAACGGTGTGATTGCTCCATTCATGAATTATCCCGTCAGGAAGGAGTTGCATCAGATAAGAATAGCGGTTTCTGTCAGTCACACAGACAATCAGATCACCCGGTTACTTGAGTTGTTAAAAAAATGGAAGGAGAAAAATGAAAGCAATTAAGATCAGGGAAGTATTCATTGAGCCGGTAAACGTACCGCTTGAAGAGCCGTTCAGGATAGCCATCGGAACCAAGTACAGCATTGAAAACGCGCTGGTGACTGTGGTTCTTGACAACGGGATCGAAGGTTACGGAGAGGCGGCCCCGCTGGAGCCGATCAACGGGGAGAATCAGGTCACGGTGCTTGCCACGCTGAAAAGCTGCGTTGATTTCATTAAGGGGAAGGAAATTACTGATTACAGGGCTGTCTCCGCAACCCTGCGCGGAGTATTCTGGGCGCAGATCACCGCACGGTGCGCAATAGAAATGGCCCTTCTCGACGCCTATGCAAAAGTGCTTGACATTCCGCTTTACCAGTTCTTCGGGGGTGCGGGGAACAAGGCTGAAACAGACTATACCATTGACATAGTGCCTCCGGAGACGGCAAAAGCCAATGCTGCAAAACTTGCCAGGGCAGGATACACGATGCTCAAGACCAAGGTGGGCAAGAAACTGACTGACGATATCGACCGTCTTCTTGCAATCAGGGAGGGGGCTCCGCAATGCGGCCTGACCATTGATGCAAACCAGGGCTACTCGCCGTGCGAGGCTGTTCATTTCATTGAAGAAATGGGTAAGAATAACATCAGACCCCTTCTCTTTGAACAGCCTGTATCACGCTATGACCTCCAGGGGATGAGGTTTGTCAAGGATCATACATCTATCCCCATCGCAGCTGATGAATCGGTCTTCACCAGCGCCGATGCCATAAACGTAGTCCGTACAGGCTGCGCTGATTACATCAACATCAAGCTGATGAAGTCGGGGATAATTGAAGCTATGGATATTGCCGCCATCGCACGAAGCGCAAATATAAAGCTCATGATCGGGTGCATGCTTGAGACGAAACTGGCGCTGGGATGCTCGGTTCATTTTGCGGCAGGGATGGGCTGCTTCAGTCATATCGACCTTGACCCTCACATTGAGCCGGATCTGGAACCCTTTACCGGCGGACCGGATTACAGTGCGCCTTTCTATACACTCTCGCCTGACCTGCCCGGAATCGGGTGCCGGAGAAGGTAACCAACCTAATCTGGTTGATAGACGGGAAAGATTTATTTGTTCATTTTCGGAAGTCGGATCAGGTCATCTTACCGGTGCTGAACACCGGATCGGGTAATTGCCGGCGGGACCCCTGACAACGACTTCATCATGCCATGGAGTTGTCCGCCAAGGTATGTTTCATATATAATTTATTGAAAATAAATATAATATCCGGATAATTATGCGTACATTGCGGCATATTAATAAAATCAAATAATGAGTAAAGGAACAGTAAAATTCTACAATGAGTTCAAAGGATTCGGATTCATCAAAGAGGAAAATTCACCAAAAGAGTATTTTGTGCATTCAACTGGTTTAAAGGACAATATCAAGGAAAATGATGTTGTTACATTTGACCTGGAGCAGGGAAAAAAAGGATTAAATGCAGTAAATGTTAAGCGTGTATAGTTTTAATGCAGACATTTAAAAATTTTGGTCCCGCCGGTGACGGCGGGACTTTTTATTGCAATTCAAGAAAATATGATCGAAAAAAAACCTGTAGTTTTCAAATCGCCCGATCTCTCCAAGATGAGAGAGGTTATCATTGATCACAGGACCAAAATTTACATCGCCCTTGATGCTGATGCCAGCGAGGCGAAGTCGCGTTACCTTGCTAATCTTAAAAACAGGAAACCGTAGGTTTACCGCGGTTCACGGCTGCCTGTCACCTTCCTTTCTCAAGTGCCTGTCTGGTTGACACTCCATTACCAGCCTGATATTGATCTTCTTACATTCTTGTTTTTATTATACTCACCGCCCCTGGCATCACCAGACTGACTCTCCGCCCCGGAAAGTGAGCCTTTTTCTCTCAGTTTTCTTCATGAGATCTTCATAAAAATGCCGGAATTGTCTCCCGGATCATAATTTTCACCTTCCTGAATCCTGCTTTTGTCAAAATCTGTTTTTCCCCCTTTTCCGGCATTTTAAACAGCATAATATGCATATATACAGTGACATAACCTCTGTCAATATGCCTGTTATCCTGTTAACGCTGAATCTCCGGTAAAAATGACCCTGTTTTTGACGAATAGCCTTCTCAGTATTGTCAGTGGTATTCCAGGGCAAGCGAGTCGCCCTTTTTTCTTGATTAATGATTTTCTGATCTATTGCTAAAGTCCACTATATGGACGTGAGCGACTTGCGTTACCTGCTATTCCACATTAACTTTGACAATACTTAAGAGCCACAGAAATGAAGATACTTTTTCAGATTACATCACCGGAAACGGGAAGGGTTCTGATCAGACGCCGGAAGATTGCCAAAGCTTTGCGATGGTGGCTTCGTGAAAGGGGTATCGTTTACGACTATACATATTTTCTTAAGTAGTCATTGCTATATAAAATACTCTTAAGAAATGGAGACCGAAGCCTTGGGAGAAAATTCAAATACATTTACAGATCAGCCGTTCAGTGTAAATTCACGGAGGAATGCACCTTCAAGGGAGTCAAGGCTGAATAATCTCTTTGCCGAGCTCGCAACCGAAGTGCGACAGGATCTGATAAAGTACCTGGAAGGCATGGGAGTGGTCAATGACCCTGCTATGCTTGTAATTCCTTCATCGAAGCACTTCTTCTATGATGCCGAAGAGATCAGGGGTGTCAAGACTGTTGTGAACCTGAAACAGCTTAACTACGTGAGAGAGATCCGGGATTTCCTTCGCAATATTTCAGGGCTGCTTCCGCAGGAGAGCAGTTTTGTCGGGTGCTTCATCGATAACAAATCGCAGAACGGGTTTTCTGATAAATACAGCAACCTGCCCAGAACCCTCTCCGAAAAGGCCGAGGCCTATGAGAACGGCATCGAGTCAAGAATACCTTTTATTAACAGGATGTACAGCTTCATCGACCTCAAGACCAACAGGTATCTCACAAAGAGAACTGTCACCCACCTTCTGGAGGAGTGCAATCTGCAGATCATCGGTATGACTGAACTGAACGGACTGACCTATTTCCATGCAAGGAGAAGGTCGGCTCAGATCGGGCTGATCGCCTGAAAGGAGGTTGGCTCAGAACGGGCTGAAAGCATAACCATTTAAAAAATCAACGACTCAATTATAAAATATTTTTTAGATACTTAATTAATAATAAAACAGGCTGAGATGAAAAAACTTACTTATTAGTTTGTGGCACTTGTAATGGTTGCCGCGCTGGGTTCCTGCGAGCAGGATGACAGCGAGATAATACTGAAGAAAGGTAATACAGGTTCACCTGCTGCAATAATCCAGTCGGGTGGCGGTATTATTCCCGTTATTATCAAAGGATCAAATAACGGAGGAAATGTAACGTGTGCAGAAGTGGCAGCACATTTTCAGCTTCCCGAAGGTTATTTTCGCTGTGGAGAGAAGGCAGACTTCAATGATGACATGTTCGACGGTGAATTTCCCGACGGCCTTATGGTTGAAGTGAAAGACGGAAAGTATGTTTCTTTTGAAATGGAAGCGCCTCTCGTTATTGATGGCATGGAATACATTGTTGGTGCAGTTATCGTCAAGGGCGGCCCTGCAGCCAATGTCTATTATTACCCCGGCGGAACCATGGCTGATGGCGGATTGTCGGCACCTGTGAACAGCTCGGGCAAGCCTGCAGGTCTAAGCAACCTGACATTCTGTCTTGTCAAAGCCAATCCGCTGGTTATTGCACTGAAAACATACCTGGCTACGCCAATACCTGGTGAGGTAATAACCTATTCGCGTAAGGCCGCATGGGCTGTGAGCGGTGGTCTTGGCGTCAGCACAGAATACGGCCTCCACATGGGGTACAATTACTACGACTTCAACGGGGAGAATGAATATGACCTTGTCAGGGCTACACTTGATGCCATAGTTGGTCCCATTGGAACTATTAAAGCCACTGACTACTGGGAAGGCGATGTCCATTACCTGGAGGTTGTGCTTGACCATGACGATGACAGCTTCGCGTTTGACGATACCTATCTGTACGTTGGGTCACTCAGGGGTTACCAGGGAAGAGATTACACCGTATTCCAGTTTAAAATAACTGATAATATTGCTGGTCAGAGGGTCTTTAAAATAGACATGGGCACTATTCTATATTAGATCTCGCCGGAAGAGATGAGTTTTGAAAGAGGAGGGGTTAACCGCTGAGGTTGACCCCTTCTCTATTGTATTACCGTCTGTATTTGGTTAAGGAAACCAAGGCAGTCCGGAGACGGGTTGATAAAATGGAAGCAGCCCTCACTTTCCCGCTCTCCTCTCCGGGGAGCTTTCTGTGCCGTGAGGGCTGCAACTCAAAATTAAAAAGGACCTTCGGAAGAATAAAGTAACAAAATTATCCTGACCTGACAAAGAAGTAATATACTGGTTTTGACTAATATATACTATTAAATGGTAAATGAGCAGAAGCAGGTGACAGATGAATTATCCGGCAAATCCTGCCTGCACAGAATAATTGTGATTTTCACACTTTTTTCCCCTCTGTAGCATTTTGTAAAGGATTTTTTTCTATTTTTGAATTAAGGCAGTTCCAGGCACGTACGCTAGTCGGACAATCTGTTAATCTTTAACATTTATAAAAATGTACGTGGGGGGAGGAACTGCCTTTTTCTATGCATCCTATAGGCTCCGCCCTTCAAAAAAAGGACCTTATGACTTTAGACTTTTCGACTTCCTACCCTAATGCAAAAAAGAGTTCCGCGATTGCGAAACTCTATTTCGGTGGGCGATGTAGGGATCGAACCTACGACCCCCTGCTTGTAAGGCAGGTGCTCTGAACCAACTGAGCTAATCGCCCTTCTTGAAAACCTCCCGGTCCTACGACCCTCCCGACTGAAAGCCGGGATGCTCTGATGCTGACGCTTGCGGTCAGCACCCTGACTTCCGCTTTGCGGAACGTCAGGGACCAACTGAGCTAATCGCCCGAAAAGCGAGTGCAAATATAGTTCATGTTTTTAATTACACAATATCTTTCCGGAAAATTAAGAGCCGGTCTCAATACTGCTTTTTAACCCATTAAGCAACCTTCCCCGGCTGTTCTGAGTCATGTTATTAACTATGTTAATTACAGACTCCGGGGGAATGATATAAATAATTGAAAATTATTTATATTAGCTTTTGGTACTTTTTGACTTTGAATGAGTTGCAATCCTGATCCGAAGACTCCCGGGGTTATAGCTCAACTGTTTGATAAATAGTACGATATGTCTGGCATATCCCGAACCTGACCGTTATGAAACAAACCTGCCTGTTACCCCTGCTGCTTGCATCTTTCCTCATCCTGCCTGTGCCGAAGGCTGATGCGCAGGTAGGCCCGGGAGGCGTAGGCAGCATGACAAACACTCAACTATGGCTTCGGTCTGACAGTCTGATAGCTATCCAGCCACTCTATTTCATAACAAACTGGTATGACCTTTCGGGACACATGCGCGATTTCGGGGCTGTTGTCAGCGGTCAGACCGTCCCGTCACTGTCACTTAATGTGATTAACGGCTATCCTGCCGTGACATTCTCTGACCAGGGTGGCGCGGGAGGTGACTTCCTCGGGTACAACGGGTCACTTGGCATTACAGGATCAGATGCAGCCACCGTTGTCATCGTGGCACGCAATACAACGCCGGCCGATGAACAGAACGGCGGGCTATACATGGGACAGAAAAATGCCGGAGGGGCGAATGCTGTCAGAAGCTACGGACTTGAATATGATGATGCTGTCAGATTCAACGGCCAGAACCAGGTGTTCAACGACGGACATACTGTGAACGACCTAAAGATGGTCTACTATACCAATCCTGCAGGTGCATCCGTATCAGCATACGGTGCTTACCTGAACGGGACGCCTCTCACAGGCAGCTCTTCCTCCTCGTTCGTTCCCTCGCTCATCTCCAACTACGCACTCGTCGGTGCAACTCAGATGAACGGATCCTTCAACCCGGATGGATATTTTAACGGTGACATCATGGAGATAGCCGTCTTCTCAGGACAGCTCAATGATGCCGAACGTGTGGTTCTTCAGAATAACCTTGGGGCTAAATATCTTATGCCCATCGCTGACGACCATTATGCATGGGAGGTGACCCATTCGCATGATGTCTCCGGTATAGCCTCATTTAACGGCACCACCTTCACCAATGCCTGGTCTGCAGGCATGCTTTCAGTCACCTCGCCAACCGACCTTTCAGAAGGCGAATACCTCTTTTTCGGACACAATAAGGCTGGTGCCAGGACATGGACCACCAGTGAGGTTCCTGCTCCGGGCACCTTCCGCCTGGCAAGGGAGTGGAGATTTGACGAGACAGGAGAGGCAGGAATCGTCACCATAGCCATACCTGCTTCATCTCTTCCTGCATTACCGACCGGCTACCCGATAGTTGGAGTACTGGTTGACAACGACGGCGACTTCACTTCAGGGGCCACCATGCACCGGCCCGTACTTGCGGCAGGTACATACTCTCTATCTCTTAACATCGCTGACGGGCAGTATCTTGCAATTATTGCATTCAGACCGGAGGTGAACTTCACCGTACCGTCAGGGTCAGGATTGGAAAGCATAATCAATGTAACCGTACAGGCTTATCTCAATTATCCGAACACATCCGATATTTCATTTGACTATGCCGCTACCGGAGGCACGGCAGCCAGCGGCTCAGACTACATCCTGGCGCCGGGAACGGTCACCATACCTGCCGGGTCAGTCACAGGTTCATTCAACATCACCATTATCAACGATGCTCTTGTGGAACCCAGTGAGACAATCATTGCCGGGCTTTCCAATCCTTCCGCAGGTGGGTCGATCGGTACGCAGAACAGCTATACCTATACTATTCTGAATGATGATTTTGTCTATGCATCATTATCGTCCGCAACCTCGTCAGGCCCTGAGGGCAACACACCTGCACCTGTTGCCGCACCTCAGATAGTCGTCAGCGGCGGCATTATCAGCGTTCCCGGCAGCCTGCTTCTTTTGGTCACCAACGGCACTGCAACCTCCGATGACTGGACCCAGACGACCAACCTTATCAACATTCCGGCAGGCGACTACACCACACCGGTATCAATACCCATATCCGCCTCAGGGCTCACCATCCAGGGAGATCTTTCCGTTGAGAATGATGAGACCATAAACCTGAGCATGAACACTTTCGTTACAGTGCTTGCCGGACCCGTCGTTAATTCTGTCTACACGATACTCAATGACGACAATTCAACTGTGAGTGTCACTACTGCCACCCCTGTCATTGCTGAGGGTGGTCCCGGAGCCCCCGGAACCGGCACTTTTGTGTTCACCTTTACAAATCCCTCATCCACGGCAAGGACTGTCTCCTATATGGTCAGCGGCACCGCGACATCAGGGACCGATTACGTTGCCCTTCCCGGTTCATTCGTAATGCCGGCAGGTTCACTGACCTATGATCGTAACCTGACTGCAACAGCTGATCTCATAGTGGAAGGCGACGAGACGGTGACCGTCACTATCACAGCAGTCTCTGGTGCGCCGGCAATTGCCGTCAATGCGGTGCCTGCGACAATCACAATCCAGGATGATGATCTTCCTGAAATACTCTACTCGCCGGCATCAGTTACAATGGCGGAGGGATCGACCTCCACCATTGAGGTATGGCTGAGTTCCGCACCGGCAGGCGCGGTCACCCTTAACATATCAACTCTTCTTCCCGGTGTACTGGTTGTGGGCCCTGCCACGCTCACCTTCAACACCGCAAATTATGCCACACACCAGGCGATAACGGTCCAGGCGGTTGAGAATACCGTACTGGGAGATCAGACTGATAATATCATTATCTCGGTTAACGACGCTCTCTCGGATAATCCGTTCGACCCGTTACCGGATATTAATATCCCTGTTACAGTAATCAACAATGACATTGCATCGATCATTGTCAGTCCGGCGACGGTTACAGTTGCCGAGAACGGCACGGCGTCCTTCACCGTTGCGCTGTCGGCGGCTCCGCCATCGGGAAGCGTTGTCATTGACCTCACAAGCAACAATACGGCTGTTGCCACCATTAACATCCCGCAGCTGACATTCACCACAGCCAACTGGAGTACTCAGCAGACAATAACTGTCACAGGCATTGACAACAATACTATTCCGGATGCCTCAACCACCATCAGCCTTGCCGTCAATAATGCTCTCTCATATGATGGCTATGACGGCGTTACAGCAACTGTAACCGTCAATGTAACCAATGATGACGTTCCGGGATTTGTTGTCAGTCCACTAACCCTGACCATCAGCGAGGGAGGACCGGCAGGAGTCTTTACTGTCGTTCTTACCGCACAGCCTTCATCCGATGTAGTATTTGATCTTCTCAATGCCGCTCCTGTTCATACAACTCACGTCTCGCAGATCACCTTCACACCCGAAAACTGGAATGTACCCATACCGGTAAGTGTGACAGCTGTGGAGGATGTGCTGGATGCGGACAGGACTGACATAATCACTGTTTCGGTCAACCAGTCGTTATCCGATAACAACTTTGACGCGATGGCGTCGCAGGATGTCACTGTCACTATTGAGGACAATGACCCTCCGGTAATAACAGGCTGTCCGGGGAACATAGTCGTCAGCAATGATCCGGGCCTGTGTTCAGCAGTGGTCATCTGGGTAGCTCCTGTATCCACTGCGCCTATGGTCTCCACTCATCTTCCGGGAGCAGTTTTCCCGGTAGGTGTTACCATTGTAACATACACATCCACTGACAGTGACGGCATGGTATCGACCTGTACCTTTACGGTTACCGTCAACGACACGGAAGCGCCGGTCGTCTCCTGTGCCAATGCCACGGTCACTCTTGATGCTTCGGGTAATGCATCGGTAGTTCCTTCTGATCTTCTGTCAGCTGTTCCTTCTGATAACTGTGCCGTAGCCTCGGTAACTCTCAGCAGGTCATCATTCACCTGTGCCGATCTCGGAAGTGTGACGGTTACAGTCTCTGTCACCGACGCCAGTGGCAATGCAGCTACATGCGATGCAGTTGTCACTGTCACCGATCCCTTCCCGGCGTCACTCAGCGCCGGACCTGATGATGAGATATGCATCACTCAGCCCTCATACAGCATTCCCGGAGCGACTGCGGTAAATATGAGTCTTCTGTGGACCACTTCGGGTGACGGCACCTTCAGTGATCCCACTATATTGAATCCGGTTTACACCCGCGGGGCCACTGATCTCACTACAGTGACGCTCACCCTTGCAGGAAACAAGATAAACGGCTGCCCCGTCGCACTCAATGATGCAATGACTCTGAGCTTTGCAGGATTACCTGTTGCCAATGCAGGCGCCGACAAGGATATCTGCAGCGGCACCCCTGCCGTGACCTTGAGCGATGCCTCCTCCTCCAACGGAACGGTGACATGGACAACATCAGGCAACGGTACCTTCAGTGATCCTGCGGCAATCAACCCGGTTTATACATTCGGTTCTTCCGATACAGGTCCGGTGACACTTACACTTACAGTCACGAGTACTGAATGCGGCCTGAGCACGGATAATGTTGTCATCACCTTTACATCTGCACCTGTTGCTGATGCCGGACCGGATGCGGCCGTCTGCGAGACAGCTTCAGGTCACCAGGTTTCAGGAGCCTCACATGCAGGAGGAACAGTAACATGGAGCACCTCTGGTAACGGAACATTCAACGATACCACCTCCGACAATCCACTTTACACATTCGGTTCTGCCGACTACACTGCCGGGCAGGTGACCCTGACCATGGAGGTAGCGGGAGGAGGCAGTTGCGGTACTGTCAATTCATCGATGGTGATAACCATTAACCCGCTGCCACTGCCGGAGGTCGTAAGTCTGAAGAATATCAGTTGCACAGGGCTGGCTGACGGTGAGATTCATCTGAGTGCCGGCGCAGGACTTGCTCCTTACACTTACAGTATCGACGGCAGTCCTTTCCAGCCATCAGGCGACTTTACAGGTCTTTCAGCCGCGTCGTACTATTTTGAGGTCATGGATGTCAATGGCTGTACGGGCAGTATCACCCTTGACATAACGGAACCGTTACCCTTCACTGCCACACTTGACAGTGCGCGTAACGCGACCTGCAACGGTGCTGTTGACGGCGCTGTATACACCACTATTGCAGGCGGCACGGAGCCCTACATCATAACCTGGACTGGTCCGTCAGGCTTCACGGCGTCTTCTCCCGATATCACAGGACTGGCAGCAGGTACTTACTCTGTCATCGCAACCGATGTGAACGGCTGTGCCTCTTACAGCTTCATTGAGGTGATCACCCAGCCCGATCCTATTATACTGACGGGATTGACCATGTCTGACTACGGTGGTTTTGGAGTACAGTGCCCTGAGTCAGCTGACGGATCAATATCGGTATCTGCCACCGGCGGTACCGCTCCGCTGTCATACTCATGGACCGGTCCGGGAGGATTTACAGCTACCGGTCCTTCAATTTCGTTACTCAGGGCAGGGACATATTACCTCACCATAACAGACAGCAAAGGGTGCATAAGCACCGGTGACTTTGTGCTTACCGCACCTGAGGCCATGCTTCTGACTGCCGAAACTGTTGACGCATCATGTCCCGATACGCCTGACGGAAGAATTGACCTGACTGTTGCAGGAGGAGCAGGGACGCTAACCTACAGGTGGGATGATGCGGTTACCATCGCGGACCGCACTGCCTTGCTTCCCGGTGATCACACAGTCACTGTGACAGATGCCAACGGATGCGAACAGACCCTCACTGTCACCATCGGAGTTATGGGCGTTGACTGCCTCACGATCTACGAGATAATCACTCCCAACGGTGACGGCCGTAATGACACCTGGAGGTTACGCAATGCCGTGCTCTACCCCGATGCCGAGATCTTCGTCTACAGCCGCTGGGGCAAACTGGTTTATCATTCACGGAATGCAGGTGAAGAATGGGATGGAACCTATAACGGCAAACTCCTGCCGAACGATTCGTATCATTATGTCATACACCTCAACGACGGCTCTGAGCCAAGAACGGGAGTCATCTCAATTATCAGCAAGTAACCTGGAAACTGAAGGGAGATATGAAACACCAATGTTCTGACAGAGACAACCCCAATTGTAACCGGACAAACTGCACTGGTGCTGCAGCATTCCTTACAAATCATAAGTTATTATGATGAAGCCTTTGAAAATAATTCTATTGACAGGCCTTCTGGCAATCATGCCCGTTGCGTCAGGACAGCAGTTTCCGCTGTACAGCCAGTACATCATGAACGGTTTCCTGCTTAATCCCTCGTATGCGGGCAGCGACTATTACACTACCTTCGGCCTTACGGTGCGGGAACAGTGGATGAATCTTCTGGATGCGCCGAGTACATACGCGGCCTCTTTTCAGACCAGGCTTCTCAATGACAGTTATATTACGAAATCAACTGCCGTCAGGAAGAAGATTGACAGGCCCACCAGGGGTGGCAGGGTAGGAGTGGGAGGTTACCTCTTCTCAGACCATAACGGCATTATGCACAGAACCGGACTGCAACTGGCGTATGCCTATCATCTTCCCATGGGCATCGAGCAGCAGCTCTCCTTCGGTCTTTCACTTAGCGCTTACCAGTATTTTGTTGACATCAACGGAGCAGTCATGCCCGGCGATGTTAACGACGAGTTTCTGAACAACTATGACCAGGTTGTCTATATCCCTGATGCAAACTTCGGGATCAGTTACATGACCCGAAGGTATTATGCAGGGTTCTCAATGACCAACCTTTTCAGAGGATCCCTTATGATAGGCAATGGCGGAGAAAACGGCAACTCCGAACTCGGACATTTCTTTCTTACCGGCGGTCTGAGATTTTATGCGGGTGCAGACTGGATAATAGAACCGTCAGTTATGCTGAAATCTTCAGATATGGTGTTCAAGTCAATCCAGGCTGACATTACAGGACGCGTATATTACAAGGATGATTACTGGCTTGGTCTTTCATACCGTTCCCAGGATGCCCTGATAATGCTTGCGGGTTTAAAAGTTGACAGGTTCTACGTGGGGTATGCCTTTGATTTCACCCTCTCGGAGATCCGCAGCTATACATACGGGACACATGAACTGACTGTTATGGCACGCTTCGGAGACAACCCGAGGAGATACAGGTGGATCAACAAGTACTGATGAGGCCTCTCATATTGTTTTTATTGATTACCGCAGTATGTCTGGGGTGTGACCCTCTTGCCAGTCCTGTCTCCGGACCTCTCTCTTTCTCTTCTGACACGGTAACATTTGATACGGTCTTTACAGGAGTGGGGTCAGCTACCAGGGAGCTAAGGGTTATTAACCCCGGAGATGCCCCCGTACTCATAGACCGCATCTGGCTGGGAGGCGGAGAGGATTCACCCTTCCGCCTGAATATCAACGGTGTGCCTGGCACAGGCGCTGAAGATATTGTACTGGCAGGCAATGACAGCATCTTCATTTTTGTGGAAGTTACCGTTGACCCGACAGGCGTCGATGCCCCATTGGCTGTGACTGACTCAGTGAATTTTGTGTCGGGAGGCTTCACGGGGAGAGTTATCCTTGAGGCCTGGGGACAGGACATCTGGCTTGTGAATGAGGATGTTCAGACTGATGCAGTATGGATTGAGGGAAAACCATACGTCATCAGTGGATCCCTGTTCATTGACACACTGGCAAACCTGACACTTAATCCCGGAACCAGGGTCTATTTTCACTTTGGCGCAGCGATGACTGTCGCAGGATCTCTCCGCTCCGCAGGTACACCTGAAAAAAGGGTGCTCTTTGCAACAGACCGCCTCGAGGATGAATATACCAATGTCCCGGGAAGGTGGAAAGGGATCCGGTTCATGGACTGCAGCCGCAATAACCACCTGTTCTTTACTGATGTCAGGAATGCGGAGATAGCGGTTGCTCTGACCGGAAGGACGGGCTCCGTACCGGATTTGTCAATGAACGGCACCAGCCTCATGCACAATACGGTAGCGTCACTGGTGGCCCGGCATGCAACGGTCTCTGCTGTCAACTCACTCTTTTCGCACTCGGGATTCAGCACGGTGACACTTACTGAGGGAGGGGCCGGCAATTTTGTCTTCTGCACCATGGAATCGCGATGGGAGTACAGTTACCGCTCGCAGCCCGTGATGTTTGTTGGTACGGGAAACGGAGATATGCCTGATGTTACTGTTCTCAACTCGGTCATCACCGGCACCCTTGAAAACGAGCTTGGAATAGATGCCTCTGCAACCGCCGCCTCCGCTCACTTCAGGGCTGACAGCTCGCTGATAAAGGTTGATACCCTTGGCAGCAGCTGGTACTCCGGCTCCCTTTTCCGCGATGTGATCACCGGCCTGAACCCGCGTTTTATTGATGAGAGCATTTATGATTTCAGACCTGACTCACTCTCGCCGCTGCTTGACCTTGCAGGACGCACTGAAGCTGTCAGATGGCCTGGTGACATAAGGAATAAACCGAGACTGAATGACGCCGGGCCTGATATGGGAGCGTATGAGAGGCAACCAGGGGAGAAACGGAAGGAGGAGAGGTGATTTCAGTCGGCAGTCGACAGTCCTCAGTCGGCAGTTCA
>DZBJ01000004.1:67664-90351 GCA_022736275.1 Rikenella microfusus
GGAAGGAGGAGAGGTGATTTCAGTCGGCAGTCGACAGTCCTCAGTCGGCAGTTCATAATTAAGAATTAAGAATCTAATACTCAGGAGACTGGAGACTGAAGACTGAAAAATGACTTTACAGACTTTATGGACTTTATGGACTTTCGACTATTAATGCCATGGCAAGAATAATTATCACATTTTTGTGTGCGCTGGCACTTTTTCTACCGGCGGCCGGACAGGAGTTCAGTGTGATGTTCTATAACGTTGAGAACCTTTTTGACGCGAAGGATGACACAACGAGGAACGATGAGGAGTTCCTTCCCGAAGGAGACAGAAGATGGACAGCAGGAAGGTACCAGGATAAGATAAGTAATCTGTCGAGGGCTATTGCAGCTGCCGGGGAATGGGAACTGCCTGCCCTTATCGGCCTGTGCGAGGTGGAGAACGGGGAGGTTGTCAGGGATCTTGCTTTCGGAAACCTGCTATCAGCCGGACGGTATGGTGTGGTTCACAGAGACTCCCCGGACCTGAGGGGCATCGATGTGGCTCTTCTGTACAGGTGTGATCATTTTCAGATTGAAGAGGTCAGGTCATGGATACCACAACGGACGGACACTCTTTCGTTTTTGTCACGGAACCTCCTTTATGCCAAAGCGGTTATGGATTCTGACACTCTCCACGTGATCGTATGCCACTTCCCCTCACGTCGAGGAGGAGTGCTTGCCACACAGGGAGCCAGGGAAGAGATGGCACAGTTGCTCAGGTCAAAGACCGACTCACTCCTCTCAGAAGCGGCGGATGCTGCAATAATTGTCATGGGCGACTTTAATTCGGGGCCCGGTGATGAGATTATGAAATCCCTCACCCGCGGAGATATCATGGTGAATGTGACAGGAGGGCTGGCGTCAGTGGATAAGGGTACTTACAAATACCAGGGACAATGGGAGGTGATTGACCAGATACTGATATCGTCATCCATGGCCGGAGGGGCAGGTCGCTTCAATTATGCTCCCGGGTCAGTCAGGGTGCCGGATGCACCTTTCCTGCTTGCGGATGATCCCGATTATCCCGGTAAGAAACCCTTTGCCACCTACACAGGCTTCAGGTGGTCCGGGGGTTATTCCGATCACCTGCCCGTGGTGATAACTGTCAGCCGCACAAAGGCTTCACCTGGGCTTAAGCCCTAGTTCCAGTCCTTTCTTTATCATGAAATTTCTGGCAGCCTCGTGTTCATTGGGTATTACTCCGTCAAGAATAGCCTCCTTGATGGCTGATTTGATTACGCCGACCATTGGTCCCGGAGCTATATCGAATGCGGCGATAATCTCCTCGCCGTGCACAGGGGGCTGGAAGATTCTTATCGCGTCCTTTTCCTCAATCTCCTTGAGCTTGGTGCGGACCAATGCAAAATTATTACGGTGCTTCTGAACCTTCATCCTGTTTCCGGAGGTGATATCCGCCTCGCAGAGCAGCATCAGGTCGTCAATGTCATCGCCTGCCTCAAACAGCAGTCTTCTGACGGCTGAGTCCGTCACCTCTTCCTGGACAAGTGATATCGGCCTCAGATGCAGTCCCACGAGCTTCATGACATATTTCATCCTGTCATTAAGAGGTAGCTTGAGTCGGGTGAATATCTGAGGCACCATTCTGGCACCGAGGAATTCGTGTCCGTGGAAGGTCCAGCCGGTACCAGGTATGAACTTTTTGGTCACCGGTTTGGCAATGTCATGGAGGAGTGCAGCCCATCTCAGCCACAGGTCATCGGTTTTCTCCGCGGTGTTGTCCAGGACCTTCAGGGTATGGTGGAAATTATCCTTGTGTCCTTTGCCCTCCTTGTCCTCAACTCCCTTGAGCCTTGCCACCTCAGGCAGGATCAGCTGAAGCAGTCCTGTCTTATCAAGCAGCAGGAACCCTGCAGAGGGAACAGCAGTTTCCATAATCTTGTTCAGCTCGGTGGTGATCCTCTCGGCTGACACGATTTTTATCCTTTCCGCATTGCGGGTTATGGAGGCCATTGTCTCATCCGTCACTTTAAAACCGAGCTGGGCTGAGAACCTGACGGCACGCATCATCCTAAGCGGATCATCGCTGAAGGTGGTGTCAGGGTCAAGAGGGGTACGAATGATGCCGTTGCGTATGTCTTCAATGCCTCTGAACGGATCGAGCACCTCGCCGGGGTTACGGGCGTTGAGGCTGATGGCCAGGGCGTTGATGGTGAAATCACGCCTGTTCTGGTCATCTTCAAGGGTGCCCGGAACCACTGAAGGCTTACGTGAGTCACCGGAATATGATTCTTTCCGTGCGCCTACAAATTCGACCTCGCAGTTCCGGTACCGGAACATTGCGGTTCCAAAGGTTTTAAAAACGGCGACTTTTATATCAGGGCTGATTTCCCTGGCGACCGCCCTGGCCATCGAGGGGCCGTCACCCAGAACAACGATGTCAATGTCCTTGTCGGGATGATTCCTCCCCATTATGTGATCACGCACATATCCCCCGATAACATATGTATCAACCTGTTCTCTGTCAGCCACGCGGGCGACAATCTCAAAAATCCTGTCATCAGGGAAAATATTCATCTTTGGTCTGACAAAGTTACCGAAACCGGTGACAAATTTACAATTTATAGCCTGACTTGATGAAAAATTGATGTCAGGCAACCTGCGGCACGCCTATTGCTTAAGCTGAACAATACATTTAATAATCTGTTTACAATTAAAAAAAAAGTAGATATGCCAGAACATTTGACAAAAGAGACCTTTCTTGAAAAGGTATTCAATTACGAGCAGAACAAAGAATGGAAATATACAGGTGATAAACCCTGTATAATTGATTTTTATGCCGACTGGTGTGGTCCCTGCAAGATGGTTGCCCCTGTCCTTGAAGAACTGTCTAAGGAGTATGACGGAAAGTTGTATGTGTATAAGATAGATACTGAGGCAGAACAGGAGCTTGCATCGGTCTTCGGGATAAGGAGCATACCCTCTCTGCTGTTTGTTCCCATGGAGGGACAGCCTCAGATGGCAATGGGAGCTTTACCTAAAGAAGCGTTTGAAAAAGCCTTTAAAGATATATTTGGAGTAGAAAAAAACTGAAAAACAAAAAAAAATCAATTTTTTGTTTGTTTTTTCAAAACAAAATCGTAACTTATTCGTTTAATTATTGAAGGTAGTTTTCTAACAGAAGAGTTAGTTTTCTGGAATTTAGGTTAGGGTTTCGAGTTGAAGCTCCGCTCAGGCGGGGCTTCCTTGATTTATGCCCCCCTTGGCATATATCTGATGACCGTCATTATGATTTCAGATCCTCGATTATGCCTTCAATTCTCTCCTCCGTCTCACGAAGCCTTTTCCTGCATATCTTAATTAGTTCAGCGGCTTTTCTGACATCTTCAGACAGTTTGTCAATATCCGGCTCACCCTCTTCGATCTTCCTGAGAATCTCCCCGATGCCCTTAACGGCCTCATTGAACCCGATCTCTTTTTTTGCCATGATCTATCTTTTTTGTGTTGTTTTATTTACTGTGCTTGTGGCCTGCCCTGCTTCAAAGTAAGTTGTAATAATGTCGCCCTGTTCAAGTTCTGCCGGTGAGCGAACGATTATGCCGTTTTTTGCCGTAAGAGTGAATCCCCGCCTCAGCACGCCGGCCGGGTCGAGGTGGCGAAGGGCATTTTCAAGCTTTCCTGTCACATCTGTGGCTGAGCGCAGAAGCCCTGCAGTGGAGCGCCGGAGTGTTTCCAACTGGTAACCTGTCTGTTCGCGTTTGACCCTTACGATGAGCTTTGCGGTTGCAGCAGTGCGGTTCCGCAGTGAGGAGAGATGTTCACCCGCGCCGGAGAGAGCACCATTCACTGCAGAGATCAGAGAACCGGCCATTTCAATTATCCGGTTCTCGCACTCCAGAGTCTGTTCCACCAGGAAGTCAGCCACGGCGGTAGGTGTCTTCAGTGATTTCCATGCTGCCATGTCAGTGACAGAGACATCTTTTTCATGCCCTATACCGGTCAGCACCGGCAGGGGAAACTGGGTGACATGGTAAGCGATGCTGTAATTGTCGAACCAGCTCAGGTCAATGGCAGACCCTCCTCCCCTGATTATCACTGCTGCATCGAACCTCCCGGCTTCTTCTGAGATCATATTGAGTGCTTCAATAACAGAACTCTCAGTAAGCTCACCCTGCATTACGGTCTCAAAGAGCTCAGGCTTAAAGATATATCCGTATGAGTTGCCAGTCAGGTGATTGATAAAATCCTGGTATCCTGCTGCTTTTGACGATGACACAACTGCGATATGTCTTGGGTAGGGAGGGAGTTCCAGCTCGCGGTTCATCTCCATGATACCCTCAGCGGTCAGCCTCCTTATTATTGCCTCTCTCCTCAGGGCCATGTCTCCGGCGGTATAGGCAGGGTCAATGTCGGTTATGTTAAGACTCAGACCGTAGAGCTCGTGGTATTCAACCGTTGCCTTGAAGAGGACGGAGATACCCTGTCTCAGGGGTATGCCTGTGCTGGCGGTAAAGAAGGTGTTGAGAGAGATGAATTTCGATGCCCATATAGTGGCCCTTACACGAGCTACGACCCTGCCACCGGGTTTGTCGGTTTCTGTGAGTTCAAGATAGCAATGGCCCGCCCCGTGTATCTTCATCTCCGCAATCTCGGCTGTCACCCAGAAAGCGCCCGGAAGATTTTCATAGATCTTGTCACGGATAAGTCCCTGCAACTCCGTGAGTGATATCTTCTCCGGACGATTCATCTGGCGAGCCTGATCATCTTAAAGACCTTTTCTCCCTGGTCAGTGATGACCTTTACGAAGAAAACTCCCTGCCCCAGCTGGCCAAGGCCGTCTAGTCTGCAGGAGCGGGCGGCGTAGGAGGACCAGGAGTGCTTCAATACCGTACTTCCGCCGGTACCGGTGACTGTGACCGTAAGATGACCGGGAGTATCCCGGAACCATAAGGTTACTTCGTCAAAGAAGGGATTGGGGCCGGCAGTCATCATAACCTCAGGTTTATAGGTATTCAGTTCCTCGAGATATCCCAGTGCCCTGAGAAAGTCGGGCAGACCGTATCCATAGAGTGTATCCGGACTGTTGTACCTGTCACTGCTTTTATGCAGGGCATCTATTATCTCTGCGGGCGATGAAGAGGGGACTGCCTGCATCAGTGTAGCGCACAAACCGCTGATGACCGGGCAACTGAAAGAGGTACCGCTGCCCTTGTACCAGAGGCCGGGCTGCGATTGCATCGGCAAAAGTACACCAGGCGCCACCACGTCAGGTTTAACCTGCCCGTCAGATGAGTAGCCTGCCGATGAGAAGTCGGAGATTGTCAGATCCTGTTTCACTGCGCCTACCCCCAGAACATTGTCGCCGTCGGAGGGAGCTATGATTCGGACCCACTCCTTGTTCCGCTCGTTCCCCGCGCTGTTGACAACCAGTATGCCTTTGGAGGCCGCGACATTGGCAGCACGCGTTATGAACGCAGTGTTGCCGTCCATCTCTCTGAAAGAGTAGTCCATTGACGGGTCATCAAAAGTAAAATAACCGAGTGATGAGGTGATGATGTCAGCGCCGGCACTGTCAGCATACTCCGCAGCCGCTGCCCAGTAGTCCTCCTCTACGGGGTATTCCGATTCATCATCTTCTGAGCGAAGCAGCAGGTAACCGGCCCCAGGCGCTGTGCCGTTGATGATGCCCGGGAGAGTGCCGGCCAGTATTGACAGGACTGATGTTCCGTGGGTATGGTAACTGTATACATAATCTGAACCGGAGACGAAATCACGGGTGGCGATAATGCCTCCGCGCTGCCTGAGCGGATGCAGTGACTCTATCAGATCGGCATTATGAAAACCGGCGTCAAGCACTGCGATCACAATATCCTTGCCGGTGAACCCCGACTGATGCAGCAGATGACCGTTGTGAGGCAGTCGCGGATCAAAAGCATCAGGGTCATCTGCAGGAGCAGTCATCCCGTATTTGCTGCTGGTCAGTTTGACAGGGGCGGAAGGTCGTTTTACGAGCCGCACGCTGTCTACGAACCAGAACTCTTCCAGTTCCCCTGTACCCTCCTGCTTCGTCGAGGAGAACAGCGCTGTATTCATCCATTTTGAAGCACACCTGAAGGATAGACCGAGGCTGGTCACTGCCGTAATATGTTGACTGCTGACAGGTATGTCCTGCTCATCCGGGAAGGGTATGCCGAGTTTTTCCCTCCTGGCTGTTGCTGCCGGGGAGAGCAGCTCGCCGGGAGAAAAGGCCTCCGGCGCCGCTCCCTTGTCATTGAAGTAAACGCGGTAGAGATAGAGGTCATTATAATCCCCCTGGGCCTGTGCATGCAATGAAGTGAGTCCGGCAGCCAGGAGGAGGATGAGAATGGTTTTTATAATGCTCTCCCCGTTCATTGGATAATGGTTCCGGTGATGTCTGTCACCATTATTTTGCCTTTGTTCTTTTCAAGGTCATCGAGGAATTTTGTCTCCTTCTCGGCCAGCTTCGGGTCGGCAGGTTTTCCATCCTTGTAGGCGATGATCTGTTTCAGGGAGCCATATTCGTTGAACACCATCCAGTCGCCGTTCCTTAAGTCATCCCTGTATCTGCCTTCGTACTGCAGTTTGCCGTTCGGGTGGTAATATGAGAACGGACCTTCGAGTTTGCCGTCAAAATATTCAGCTCTCAGACAGACTGACCCGTCAGGGTAAAACTGCAGCCACTCGCCGGTCCTGTTCCCATAGTCCCATGTCATTTTCTCAGCCAGGGTGCTGTCAGGATAAAACTTCTGTGAGAGCCCGTGCCTGAGATCATCATGGTAGTACTCTTCACATATCAGGTATACGGGTCGGGTTGCCGACCAGAATTTCCACAGTCCCTCTTTTTTGCGGGCCAGGTATGTGCCCTCAGCCGCTTTTACTGAGTCAGCATAATAGAATACTGCCGCAGCCTCATCCTTTTTGTCGCTGTATGTCAGTTCCGAGATCAGTATACCCTCATTGTTGTAACGCCTGAAGAGTCCCACGGGTTTATCATTTTTGAAGGTGCCCTCGTACATCACCTTCCCGTTGGGATAGTTTTTCACCCACGGGCCCTGTTTCATGCCGCGGGTATCAACCGTATTCTGAGGGAAGGCTACAGTACAAAGCAGCAACAATGGTATTGCCGGTAAAATATGATGCTTATTCATGATATGCAGTTTAGTGCAAAAGTAATGAAAAGGTATTTGGATATCATCCCGATTGTGCATAAAGAAGATAGGGGGAACAGGTTTGCCCGGAATCCCCCGCGGTGGCTGTGCCCGGTAAAATTTAAGCCATGACGGCTTGCGCTGTCACGGCTTAAATAGATGATATATGCTGCGATTATTTGACCTCCTCGAAGTCGACGTCGGTGACCTGCTCATCGCCGCCCTTGCCGCCTGTGGCATCGCCGGCGGGTCCGGACTGAGGATCTGACTGCGGTCCTGCCTGTGCTCCGGGTCCATCCTGGGTCTGCTTGTACATATCTTCGGAGGCAGCCTGCCATGCAGCGTTGATCTCTGCAAGGGCACGGTCAATACCGGTTATATCCTTGTTCTTATGAGCCTCGCGAAGCTGACCGAGGGCGTTCTCAATACGTCCCTTCTTGTCAGTCGGGATCTTGTCACCGTACTCCTTCAGCTGCTTCTCGGTCTGGAAGATCATGCTGTCAGCCGCATTTACCTTGTCGGCCATCTCCCTGGCAGCTTTATCGGCGTTCTCATTGGCCTTTGCCTCATCGCGCATGCGGCGAATCTCATCTTCACTCAGTCCTGACGAAGCCTCTATGCGTATCCTCTGCTCCTTGCCGGTGCCTTTGTCCTTGGCAGAGACATGGAGTATGCCGTTGGCATCTATGTCAAAGGTGACCTCTATCTGAGGTATGCCTCTTGGGGCCGGAGGAATGCCGTCAAGGTGGAAGCGTCCGATGGTCTTGTTTCCCTGTGCCATCGGTCTTTCGCCCTGGAGAACATGTATCTCGACCGACGGCTGGCTGTCGCTGGCCGTGGTGAATGTTTCAGTCTTGCGGGTAGGGATGGTGGTGTTCGATTCTATGAGCCTTGTCATCACACCGCCCATTGTTTCAATACCAAGTGAGAGGGGGGTGACGTCAAGAAGAAGCACATCCTTTACTTCGCCGGTAAGTACTCCACCCTGTATGGCTGCGCCTACGGCAACAACCTCATCAGGATTGACTCCTTTGGAAGGAACCCTTCCGAAGAACTTCTCCACTATCTGCTGGATTGCGGGTATGCGTGTTGAGCCTCCCACAAGCAGTACCTCATCTATGTCAGAGGTCTTGAGTCCTGCATCATCAAGCGCCCTCTGGCACGGTCCCAGGACTGAGTTGATGAGTTTATCCGTCAGTTTCTCAAACTGGGCCCTGGTGAGTGTCTTCACAAGGTGTTTGGGAATACCGTTGACCGGCATGATGTAGGGGAGGTTGATCTCCGTGCTGGTTGTGCTCGAGAGCTCTATTTTAGCTTTTTCGGCAGCCTCCTTGAGTCGCTGCAGGGCCATGGGGTCTTTGCGGAGGTCAATGCCTTCCTCTTTCTGGAACTCATCGGCAAGCCAGTCGATTACCAGGTTGTCGAAGTCGTCGCCACCGAGGTGGGTGTCGCCATTGGTTGATTTTACCTCGAACACTCCGTCTCCGAGTTCAAGAATGGAGATATCGAATGTGCCGCCTCCAAGGTCGAATACTGCTATCTTCAGGTCATGGGCTTTCTTGTCAAGACCGTAAGCCAGTGATGCTGCCGTAGGCTCATTGATGATACGCTTTACCTTGAGACCTGCAATCTCACCTGCCTCTTTCGTGGCCTGACGCTGCGAGTCGTTGAAATATGCCGGAACGGTAATGACGGCTTCAGTGACCTCCTGGCCAAGGTAATCCTCGGCTGTCTTTTTCATCTTCTGGAGCACTATGGCAGAAATTTCCTGAGGCGAATAGTTGCGGTCATCGACCTTCACCCTCGGGGTGTTGTTATCGCCGCGGATGATCTGGTAGGTCAGCTTCTTCATTTCGTTTGTCACCTCGTCAAAGTTCCTGCCCATGAAACGCTTGATAGATGAAACGGTCTTGGTCGGGTTGGTGATAGCCTGCCTTTTTGCAGGGTCACCCACCTTACGCTCGCCGTTTTCAAGAAAAGCCACCACCGAAGGGGTGGTGCGTTTGCCTTCACTGTTGGGTATGACCACCGGTTCATTGCCTTCCATCACTGAAACGCAGGAGTTGGTGGTTCCCAGGTCAATACCAATAATTTTTCCCATTGTTATTCTGATTTATACTTTAATTTCTTTTATGATATCCCTGGATGTGACAATGTTTGTGCCACAGGGTCAGATCACCGTTTATTATGAAATTATGTCATGATCATGGGAAGTGCCGGCCCATGAAGGTTTTTAATATTATGACAAAACGGCAGAAGAGTTCAAAAGAAAATGACCCGGCGTTACTCATTGTCTTATTTTGTAGCTTTGCAGTGACACTAAATCATAATACCATGTCGACGGAAAAGATAGTCAAGCTGGTGACCACCCACGTGCTTTACGAGATGAAGCTGAAGGGTGAAAAGATTGCGATGCTGACGGCATATGATTATTCACTGGCCAGGATACTTGATGAGGCCGGGATTGATATTATCCTTGTGGGGGATTCCGCATCGAATGTCATGGCTGGCTTCGAGACCACCCTTCCTATCACTCTTGACAACATGATATATCATGGGGCCTCGGTTGTTCGCGGCGTAAAGAGGGCGCTGGTGGTAGTCGATATGCCGTTTGGAACCTACCAGGGCAACTCACGCGAGGCGCTTGCATCAGCGATCCGCATCATGAAGGAGACAGGTGCCAGCGCTGTAAAGATGGAAGGAGGGAGGGAGATAGTGGAATCCATTGAAAGGATTCTCTCGGCCGGGATCCCGGTGATGGGTCACCTCGGTCTCACCCCGCAGTCGATACATAAATTCGGTACCTATGTGGTGCGAGCCCGCGAGGCTGAGGAAGCCAGGAAACTCAAGGAGGATGCTAAGATCATCGAAAAGGCCGGCTGCTTTGCCATTGTGCTGGAGAAGATACCTGCCGCACTGGCAGGAGAGGTGGCTGAGGCAGTCAAGGTGCCTGTCATCGGCATCGGAGCGGGACCGCAGGTAGACGGACAGGTGCTGGTGCTGCATGACATGCTCGGCCTTAATATGGAGTTCTCTCCCCGGTTCCTGAGAAGATATCACAACCTCCATGACGAGATCAAGGGGGCAGTGCATAACTATATAGCTGACGTCAGATCACGCGATTTTCCGAATGAAAGGGAGCAGTATTAGCGAAAGTCTGTAAAGTCCGTAAAGTCAAAAGTCCGTAAGAGGCAGTAGGCAATATGTAATTGAAGAGCAATGAGAAAAGATATGCCGCCCGTCCTGTACGAGGATAATCACATAATCATTATCAACAAGCGTTCATCTGACCTGGTGCAGGGCGACAGCACAGGTGATGAGCCGCTTGATGACATTGTCAGGGCATATATCAAGGAGAAATACAATAAGCCCGGTGATGTGTTCCTCGGAGTGGTACACCGACTCGACAGGCCTGTCAGCGGTTGTGTCGTCTATGCCCGCACCTCCAAGGCGCTGTCACGGCTAAGTGAGCTCTTCCGCACCAGGGAGGTCAGGAAGACCTACTGGGCTATTGTCTCTGACCGTCCGCCGGCCGAGGAAGGCACGCTCAGTAACTACTTGAAAAAGAATGAGCCACAGAACAAGTCCTATGTTTACGATAAAGAGGTTAAGGGATCAAAGCTGGCTGAGCTGTCTTATCGCGTGCTGGCCCGTTCTGAAAAATATTATCTCCTGGAGGTTGACCTTCAGACCGGCAGACATCACCAGATCAGGGCTCAGCTGTCCGCAGCAGGTTGCCCCATCAAGGGAGACCTCAAATACGGGTCGAAGAGGTCCAATGAGGGAGGTGGCATATCGCTTCATTCACGCCGTGTATCCTTTATCCACCCGGTAAAAAGCGAAGAGATAACCGTTGAAGCGCCGCTTCCTGACGACAGGATATGGAAGCTCTTCTCCAATGTCTAAGATCAATATTATATAAAAAAAGAAGAGACGCCTCTGCCGCCTCTCTTCTCAACCTAACCCAAAACTAACCCAAATCAACCACCCTATGATTGCTGCTCCCTGGTTGCGGGGTGTGCGCAGCATGAATAACTATTTCTTCATCAGAATTTTCTGTACCTCTTTAAGGATCTGATCAGCTTCGGCTGCCTTTTCCTTAGGTGCCCTGATATTGACCGTCACGCCATCAACGGTAAGATTGTAGCTGACACCCTCTTTCTCAGTCCTGACAGGATGACCGATGACCCAGGCCGGTATGGCTCCCATACCTGGTCCAGCCTCCCATCCCGGAGCCCCCATCTCTGTATCCACAAACACCATCCGGCTCTCTTTACCAGGCTTGTGAATAATTCTTTTGCCTTCCCCGGTATGCATGATCATTTCTTCACCTTCAAGCTCCAGGGTGTCGGACATCATGATCGTAGTATCCTTTGTTAAGCCGTCCTCATCAACGGTTATGACCGTGATCACCTTTTTTTCGACCTGCTTCTTTTCCTGCGCTGAAAGCGTCCCGGAAGCGATGAAAAGAGATACCATTATGGCTGCGGCTGCTTTCAGAAATTTTCCCATACGATTTTTTTAATAGAATTTTACATTACAAAAGTAAGCCTTAAAATCCGGTCGGGGGTTAAAGGGAGGTTAAAACTGGTTAACAAAAAGTTAAAACGAATTCCTTGCTTATATATATGTATATTTTTGTGCCATGAACAAGAAGAAATTCACCGGGTTGATTGTGCTCATGGTTGTATCGGTAATTGCCATCATCTGGGTGCAGGTGACCTGGATCGGCAATTCGATCAGGGTGCAGAGCGAACAATTCGACTTTTTTGTCATCAACGGTCTCCGCAATACGGCCCGATCAATGGAGACCAGCCGTCGCATGAATTTCCTTAATGACATGTTCATCCGCGGATATTCGGCTCTTCCGCAGGCCATTATGCGATCAGCATCACCCGGCAGCAGTTCGGAAAGCTTCAGCATACAGAGCAGGGTCTCCTCAGAGACCGACTCCGTTGAGATCATTGTCTCAACAAACAATAACCCTCCGGTAACGAAGAAAGTTCCGCGTGATGAGGCGCAGGAAGCGGTTCAGAACAGCATCGTGGTAGGATCGGAGGACTACATGAGGTGGGTGCAGCAACAGGCCATTGAGTTCCAGTCGATAAGCAATCAGCTTGTCTCTGAGATGTTTGTGTGGGAGAGGAACATGCATCTTAATAAGGAAGAACTTCTTCATACACTGCAGGGAGAGCTTACAGCCTCGGGAATAAAGACTCCCTTTGAGTTTGCTGTCATCAGGGGTGACTCCATTGTTGACGGCATCTATTCCAAGGCCAAACCGAAAGAGTTCAGGGAGAGTCCCTATAAGGTCAATCTCTTTGCTGAAGGGCTCCTGAGGAAGGGAGAGACTCTTTCCGTGGTCTTCCCACGCAGGACAAACTACGTGCTCAGCTCGATGGGACTGATGCTGGGTGGCTCCGGATTATTCCTGATTATAATTATTTCGACTTTCTCCCTCAGTCTGTGGTTCATTATAAGGCAGAGGAAGACCTCAGAGATGCAGGCCGACTTCATCAATAACATGACGCATGAGTTCAAGACACCTATTGCCACCATTTCACTTGCAGCAGATACCATCGCCAACAACAGGGTTATATCCGACGAGGATAAGGTGCGTCACTTTGTAGGGATGATCAAGAAGGAGAACTCGCGCATGAACAGGCAGGTAGAGACCATCCTTCAGATCGCCACACTTGACAAGCATGAGATGGATTTCAGTTTCACTCCCACTGATCTGCATGAAGTGATCACTCAGTCAATAGAGACAATCGGGATACAGGTGACCGAAAGGGGCGGAGAGATAAAGCGTCATCTTGATGCGAAGCAGAGCATAATAAGGGGTGATGCGGAACATCTGCGCAACCTGGTGCACAATCTGCTTGACAATGCGAACAAATATTCTGAAGAGGCTCCAATGATCACCGTTCGGACGCACAGCAATGACAGCGGTATTTTTTTGTCGGTTGAGGATAAGGGCATAGGAATGAGTAAGGCAGTCCAGAACCGCGTCTTTGAAAGGTTTTACCGTGAGACGACAGGCAATATTCACAATGTCAAGGGCTTCGGCCTGGGATTGAATTATGTGAAGGCCATCACTGATGCCCACGGCGGGACAGTGACTGTTGAGAGCGAGCAGGGAGTAGGCAGCACATTTACCGTATTTTTACCGTTTAAAACCGAGTCAGGAGCATGAGCAAGAAGAACGCAAGGATATTTCTGGTTGAAGACGACCTGAGTTTCGGGTCAGTACTCAAATCTTACCTTGAGATTAATGATTACGGCGTTGATCTGGTAGATGACGGCAAAATTGCGGTCGATACCTTTCGCAGAGGGGTGTATGATCTCTGTATCCTTGACGTTATGCTGCCTCATGTTGACGGTTTTACAATAGCAACTGAGATAAGGAGCATGAATCAGACCATACCGATCATTTTCCTGACCGCCAAGAAGCTAAAGGAGGACCTCCTGCACGGCTATGGCGTGGGGGCCGATGATTATATCACCAAACCATTTGACACTGAGATTCTTCTCTGCAAGATAAAGGCCATCATATCCAGGAGGGATATGATGGACGGTTCCCGTGATACCTACGAGATTGGCAAATTCATCTTCAATGCCAGGCTGCGCACGCTGGTCATTGGAGGGCAGGAGAAGCAGCTTTCGCCCAAGGAGGGCCAGCTGCTCGAGATGCTGGCACTTGCACCAAACTCACTGGTCAGCCGCGAGGCTGCTCTTAAGAAGATATGGGGAACCGATGACTACTTCACCGCCCGCAGCATGGATGTCTACGTCACCAAGCTCCGCAAGTACCTGAGCGATGACCCGCAGATCAGTCTGAAAAATATTCATGGAAGCGGGTTCCAGCTGCTGGTGGGAGAACAGGGGTAGGCGGGAAGACCTCAGTCTTCAGTCTTCAGTCCTGACTGCCGACCGCTGACTGGTGACTGCCGACTAATTACCGAAGATTGCTCCTCGTGAAGCTTAGGGGCATAAGTGATTGGCAGTTTTCAAGAACAATGACTGACGACTTTCCTGCAAGGATGATCTTAATCGGTGTGCCCAGCCTCTGTTCCTCTTCTATCAGCATCTGGCGGCAGTTGCCGCATGGCGGAACCGGCCCGGCGGTGAGCGCTCCCCCGGAAAGGGCTGCGATGGCTATGGCCACTGATCTTTTATCGCGGTGGTTTGCAACAGTGAAGGAGAGTGCCGTCTTCTCGGCGCAGCTTCCCGATGGGAAAGCTGCATTCTCTACATTGGCACCCCTGACCACGGAGCCGTCATCAAGCAGAATTGCAGCACCTACCATGAAATGAGAATAGGGGGCATAAGCTCCTGATGCTGCTGCGACAGCCTCCTCAGCCAGTCTCCTGTCCACACCGGGCAGCTCGTCGATTCCCTTATACTCAAGATAAGAGATGATTGATTCTCTCTTTTTCATCATAATAAGATTTGCTGGTAATGCATGATTCAACGCTCCTGCCTCTGGTGTTCAGTTTCACGGATGCGTTTTGCAGACAGGGGTGTTTCATCAGCGATCAGAGTGATTTATAGCGCAATAAATGTAATAATATTTTTCCTCAGGGGCCGGATTTTGCAGAGGGTAATGACATTTTTATATTTTTGTCAAAACTGTCCTGATGAGAAACTGCTCAGCATACATATTTATTATCCTGGTTTTGGTCCTTAATTCCTGCAGTTCGTCGCGAAAGGCTGCAAGAAGTTCATCTGCCTCCGGCGGAGTTCCTGCCAGCGCCACCGATTATATCAATAAGTACGGTGCCCTGGCGGTAAGTGAGATGCAGAGAACGGGCATCCCTGCCAGTATAACCCTTGCCCAGGGGATGCTGGAGTCGGCTTACGGGGTAAGCACCCTGGCCGCGAAGGGCAACAACCACTTCGGTATCAAGTGCCACAGCAGCTGGACGGGGGCAAAGATATACCATGATGACAACCGCAAGGGCGAGTGCTTCAGGGCGTACCCTTCGGTTGAGGATTCTTACAGGGATCATTCGGAATTCCTGGTGAACGGTTCGCGCTACAGCGACCTTTTCAAACTCAGCAGCACTGATTACAAGGGATGGGCACACGGATTGAAGAAGGCGGGTTATGCAACTGACCCCAATTACGCGAACCTTCTTATCAGGAAAATAGAAGAATACCGGTTGCATGATTTTGACACCGGCAAGCGGGTGGCAGGAGTGTCTGCGGTTAATGCGACGGCAGTTACAAAGAGCGTGTCTGATCCAAAAGCAGCGGCAGCTTCAACTATACCGGCAACGGTTCTACCCGCGGTTCCATTCGCAGCTCCCGCGAAGACGCAGAAAGGGACTGATACTACCGCTGTTCAGGCGGCTCCGGCTACAACTCAGGCAGCCCGCGAGGCGGAGGCTCCGATAAAGGTCATAAGCCTGGGAAAGGGGAAGAATATCCAGGTGAACAATGGTGTTTCCTATATCATGTCAGTGGCAGAAGATACGTTTGAGTCTCTTGCCGAGAGGCACCAGCTTCTTGCATGGGAGATAATTCGTTATAATGATCTCGCCCCCGGGACCACCCTGCAGCCCGGACAGGTTGTCTACCTGCAGGCCAAGCGCACCAGCGCTTCGGAGGGTTACACGATTCACACTGTCAGCGCAGGAGAAACCATGCATGGCATCTCCCAAAAGTATGCTGTCAGGCTCTCCTCGCTGTACAAGATGAATGTGATGAAGGAGGGAACAGATTGCAAACCCGGGCAGAAGCTGAGGCTCAGATGAAATCTCGTCTCAGGCAAGCTCCCAGCCAGCCGGGTCAAAGCCTCTGAGGAATTCGGAGGCCGGCATCCGTTTGCGCCCCTCAGCCTGCAGAGAGAGAACCTCTATTGCGCCTGTGATGCATGAAATCATAAGACGCGATTTTTCCACAACTATCATCGTTCCGGGAATAGTCCTGAGATTATCATGGATCTTGCTCTCAAAGATCTTCAACCGGATGGTCATGTGTCCGGCGTGCAGCGTTGCCACAGCCCCGGGAGAAGGAGACAGGCCTCTTATCCTGTTATGGACCTTCACCGCCGGTTCCCTCCAGTTGATTATGGTGTCGGCAGGAAATATCTTAGGAGCAGGCTTCAGTGTCTCTCCGGGGTTAACCACTTGAGGCACAGGCTTAAGCTCTCCGGTGTATAATGACCTTGCCGTCTCGGTCATAAGGGAGGCCCCAAGCTCCATAAGGCGATCGTGCAGATTCCCCGCCAACTCATCAGGGAGGATATCTGTTTCCCGGGCAAGAAGTATATGTCCTGTGTCTATATCCTTGTCTATCAGGAATGTAGTTACTCCGGTTTTTGTCTCACCGTTAATAATGGCGTGATTTATCGGGGCGGCACCGCGGTACTGCGGAAGGAGAGAGGCATGCAGATTGAAAGTGCCGCGAGGCGGTATGCTCCATAGCTCTTCGGGAAGCATCCGGAAAGCCACGACAACAAATATATCGGCACGCAGGTTTCTGAGCGTCTGAATGAAGTCAGGGTCACGGAGCCGTTCGGGCTGCAGGAGCATCAGGTCGTGCCTGAGGGCGTACTCCTTGACAGGAGTGAACGAAATTTTCCTGCCTCGTCCCGCAGGCCTGTCGGGTGCCGTTACCACCGCTGCCAGTCCGAAACCGGCTTCGTGCAGGGTGCGGAGGCTGGCAACCGCGAACTCAGGTGTGCCCATGAATACTATCCGTGGTAGTCCTTCAGTCATTTTCGCCTTTAGTGGGAGTCTTGTAGCATGACAGGCTATGGCCCATTTTTGTTGCCTTGGTCTCAAGGTAAAATGAGTTGAAGCTGTTCGGCTGGATTATCAGAGGCACGGTTTCAACAATGGAGATACCGTAGCCCTCCAGCCCGGCTCTCTTGACAGGATTGTTTGAGATCAGCCTGACCTTACCCAGCCCGATCCCCCTCATTATGTTCGCTCCGATGCCATAGTCGCGTTCATCTTCGCGGAAGCCAAGCTCAAGGTTTGCCTCAACGGTGTCACGCCCCTGCTCCTGGAGCTTGTATGTGCGTATCTTGTTTATGAGTCCTATACCCCTGCCTTCCTGGTTCAGATAGATGATTGCACCCTTGCCGTTTTCGTTTACCATCTGCATGGCCTGGTGAAGCTGAGGCCCGCAGTCGCATCGCTTTGACGCAAAAATGTCACCCGTGAAGCATGATGAGTGCACCCTCACAAGAACAGGCTCTTCCCTGGTCCATGTCCCTTTGACGAGAGCTGCATGTTCAAGGCCGTTGCTTACCTGCCTGAAAGGGATAAAGTCAAAGTCGCCGTACTCGGTCGGCAGCTTCACCTGTTCGCCCATCTCAACTATTGATTCAATACCCAGCCTGTAACGGATGAGATCCCTGATGGAGATAATTTTTATGCTGAACTTCTGAGACAGCTTTAACAGGTCGGGCAGTCTGGCCATCGAACCGTCCTTATTCATTATCTCCACCAGCGCCCCTCCTGGGTGAAGGCCTGCAAGACGTGTAAGATCAACTGCTGCTTCGGTGTGTCCGGCTCTGCGGAGGACCCCCTTTGAGCGCGACTTAAGCGGGAAGATATGCCCCGGCCGACCGAGCTGGGAAGGTTTTGTGGCAGGGTCAACAAGTGCCTTTATCGTCATCGCCCTGTCCCTGGCAGAGATGCCGGTTGTGGTCTCCTGGCTGATCAGGTCTACTGAAACGGTAAAAGGTGTTTCGTGAAGTGAGGTGTTATGCCCTACCATCATATTGAGGTCAAGTTCCTCGCACCGTTCCTCAGGAAGTGGCACACATATAAGGCCCCTGCCATGGGTAGCCATGAAATTTACGATCTCGGGTGTAACCAGTTCTGCCGCGCAGATGAAATCGCCTTCGTTCTCACGGTCTTCATCGTCAACAACGATGACTACCCTGCCCTCTCTTATCTCATCAATGGCTTCATTGATGATATTCAGCCTTGTATTATCAGTCATTCTAAACTCGTTTCGTGGGTTCCCATATCCCGTTTTTAATCCCTCTGATTGCCTTCACAAACCCTGCTGCCAGTGCTGCATTCATCAACAGGAACTGTGTAATATACCTCTGCAATATGATCTTCCTGCCGAATCTGTCAAGCACCAGATCAAGCGCCGACAAAATTATGAAAATCAGCTGAATTGCTGACATCCAAAAATAGAAATCAGAACGCCCTGAAAGAATGACCGTTGTCATAAAAAAGAGAACCAGGAAAAGGGGGGATAACCATCTCAGTATCTTGTGGGAGAAGAAGACGAATGAGGAGGCCAGTTTCCCGGAAGGAAAGAGGCCGAAGCGGAACAGGTTCTGGAAAGAGCCGGCTGCTATTCTGATCCTTCTGCGGAACTGGGCTCTCATTTCAGGCTGGGTGTCTTCGTAGACCAGCGCCTCCGGGATGTTTACTGACCGGAAACCTATGCGGAGTACTGTCAGCCCAACATATAGGTCATCAACCAGGGTGTTCTCCGGAAGATGAGGTAAGAGCTCGCGCCTGATGGCATAACATCCTCCGTATGGCCCCGGCATTGCACCCCACATATCCCCTTCGGCCCGTTTAAGGAGGGTCTCGAAGCTACCGTAGAAGTTTTCCTGTCTGGTTATGCCTGTGTCGTCTGATGACCCGGTCATGACCGTCGCATCGCATAATCCAGTTGCCGGCAACCTGAAACCACCTGCAAGATGCCGCAGGGCGCCTTGAGTGAGGATCACATTTGCATCAGTTATTACCAGTATGTCGCCCCGGGCAGCTGAAGCCAGATCGTTCAGCATGGCCGGCTTGCCTCTCCTTTGACCGTCATCGATAATTGTGATGCGTCTGTCATCCGCGGCAAAACCCATTAATATTCCGGCGGTTTCATCAGTAGAACCGTCCGAACCTATTATAAACTCTGTAAGAGATGCAGGGTAGTCCGATGCCAGCATGCTGGCGACTTTTTCACCTATTACCTTTTCCTCGTTGTAGACCGACATTAAGACTGAAACAGATGGCTGCACCGGATCCGGGTTATATTCCGGCTCACTGTTTTCTGTTCTGCGGTTTCTCTTTAATGCGGCGAGAATAAGCACCAGTGCCGGATAGCCCAGGTATGTCCAGAGCAGAAGCACGAGGGCAGTGATCAGTATCACCTCAGCGGCCATGGTTCAGATCCTTGTAGAATTCAAGAAGTTCAGCCGTTCGGGCGAGGTTGTTGTACCTGTTCTGAACAAGTGCCACGGCTGCCTCTGCGGTTGAGGTTCTCAGGACGGGGTCCTGCAGTGCTTCAGTCAGGGCAGAGCAGAACGATCCGGGTTCTGCGGCGATTATGATCTCCCTGCGGTCCCTGGCTGGCAGTCCGCTTACCGCCACCGGTGTTGCCACCACCGTTCTGCCGATGCTCATAGCCTCTATGATCTTTATACGTAGTCCGCTTCCTGCAAAGAGGGGTGCAATAATTACGTTCATTGAAGCCATATAGCTTCGCGCATCTTCAACTTCTCCGTCAAATGATACCATATGGCCTCTAAGCCATCTCCTCGCCTTTGCCGGAGCGCCTCTGCCTGCAATATGAAGGCTGGCGGAAGGAACTGCCCTGCAGACGCAGGGCCACACATGGTTCAGGAACCATCTTATCCCCTCCAGGTTAGGCTGCCAGTCAAGGGCCCCGATAAACCCCACCCTCACAGATGGCCCTGCAGGTTCAACCAGTTGTTCAGCGGTCTCTGCTCCTGTTTCTGAAAGCACCACCGGCCTGCCTGTTGAGATGGATCTGAACCATTGGCTGTCAGGTTCGCTGATGGGCACTACGGCATCAAAATGCTTTGCTGCAGCTGTCTCAAGTTGCCTTACTCTCCGGGAGAGGTTTTTCAGGTAGGATCTGCGAAACATGCCGGCACTGTTCTCTGCCATCATCTCCCTTATCCGGTGTTCGACGTTATGTGCCCTCAGCACCACAGGTGCAGAGGTAAGTTTCTTTATATCATTAATATATAGGGATAAGACAAGTCCTTCACACTGGACAATGTCAAAATTGCCATCTGCGATGAGAGCGTGAAGTGCCTCCGAAAACCGCTTTGACCGGAATCGCTGAATATCATAGGGATGGTCAGAAAAGAGCAGGTTGATCAGCATTCTCACGGGTCTGATGCGGGTATCAACGTCCACTGTCTGATAGTGCTCCGTGAATTCCGGTCTGTCGGCTGAGGTGCTTTGATGCAGCGGGTGTTTCCGGGTCCTCATCGCCAGGACCGACACTTTGGCGCCGTTGGCAGCCAGGCCCTCAATGCATCTCATTGTCGCCAAGGCTCCTCCGTCATGTGGAGGCCAGGGCGGTTTAGGCGACAGGACCAGTACCTTCATTTTCTTTTTCAGGTTTTATCCCGGTAAAGAAAGCTGTGATCTTTTTAAAGAAGATGATATAGGTCTCTGCATTCATAATGGCAGCATCGGTGGTAGCCTTGTAGGTAAGGAAGATTCCTATCGGAAGCAGGATAGCGGAGGAGGCCAGCATCCCGACAGGGACACTGATTATCAATTCCTTGGCGAATTTCTCGCCTGAAAGTGTAATAACGTAATAGACCAGGAAGAACAGAACGGATATTACTGCCGGGGTGCCCAGTCCCCCCTTGCGGATAATTGCGCCAAGTGGCGCACCAATGAAGAAGAAGACCAGACAGGCAAAGGGAAGCGTGTAACGTTTGTATCTCTCTGCCTGATACTTCGTGAGGTTCTTGGCCTCCGCCAGCATAGACTCACTTATTTCCGTCATATAGGCCGTTCCGTCACGGGCAAAGTTAAGGGCTCGGATGATGGAGGTGCTTTTATCATGGAAGTTCAGAGTGTCAAAAACAGCCCGGGAGTTGAAGTTCTCCAGTTTCTTTGCAGCTGCCGTGTCACCGTACTGATAATATCCCCCTGAAAAATGCTGTGCAGGTGAGAAGAGTCTCGTTCGGCTGAATTCATCATAGTAGGCGTCGGACCTGGTCTTGTACCGGTCTGCAAGGGAATCGACGAAAAAGGTTAGGTCGGAGGTGTTCAGCATGGCATAGTTTGACCTGTAGAGGTCCAGACCCGACCTGTTGAGTCCGAAGCCGGTAAGTTCGATGATCATGTTCTGTTCCGAGAACTGATCGCGCCGGAAGGGATATTTCTTTTTTTCCTGCGGGACATTTTTCTCTTCGATGTCCTTGTAAGCATTCCCGTTGTAGAGCGTCAGTATGAGTCCGCTCTCGTCTCCCGTGACGGTCATGTAACCGGAGTCGGCATGGATAACGGCTGTGTTGCCTATTCCGTCGCGGTGGTCGTAGATGAATATTCCGTCCAGCCTGTTTGTCTCGGGGTCCTTGTCAGTGATCTTGATGCTGAAACCGTCGATGCCGTTATAGAATGTTCCTGCCTGGATGTTCAGTTCCGGCCGTTTGCGCCTTATATCATAAAGCAGAGTTCTTGCCTTGCGGTTTGAAATGGGCAGGATGTAGTCTGCGAAAAGGAAGGAGGCCACAGCGAGAAAAGATGCGAATATGAGTATTGGCATCATAATGCGCTGGAGTGGTACGCCTGATGACTTGAGTGCCGTAAGCTCCAGGAACTCGCCCAGGTTGCCGAAGGTCATCAGTGAGGCCAGCAATATTGCCAGGGGGAGGGAGAGGGGAACGAATGTAAGTGAGAACTGGAACAGGAGTTCACCCAGCACCTTCAGTTCGAGGCCTTTGCCGGCGAGTTCATCGACATACATCCACAGAAACTGGAGAATAAAGATAATGAGCACAATAAAAAACGTCAGGATCAACGGTCCTATGAACGATCTTATCATGAACAGATCGATTTTCTTCATTGTCTGGGGTGTGGTGCAAACGTAAACTATTTTTGAGAAAGATGCAAAGTTCTTTCACTCGGTGAGGCCGAGGACCTTTCTCAGGTAAGAGATCTGGGTGTCCCAGAGGTCTTTCGCGTCTTCAACCTCATCCTCGTCGGCGTGATCGGTGATCATCAGTGCGGTGTCGCCGGTAAGTTCATGGATCACGATCCTGAATTCAAAGAAGTTTGTGTCGGTGTCGGCGAAGTCGAGCCAGTCGAACCGTACTGCCTTGTTTTCCTTCACGTAGATGAGCCGGGCCCGGGCTTCAACCTTAGCCCAGAAGAAGGTGAATATGTCGCCCTCGACCGTGACGTTGTCAGCGAACCATTCGGCGAGGCCTTCCGGGGTGCTCAGCCGGTCGAAGAGGACGCGGGTGGGGGTGTTCAGTGTATATTCGATTTCAAATCTTGATCTCATTCTTTGCGCGAGTGTGATGCAATATAAAAATAATACCTGAAAAGAAAAAGTTTGCCGGTCAAAATGAAAAAATATTTATATTTGCACCCGCGTTTTGACAGCGCCCCCGGCAAGTCGGGCTCAGTTGGTTAGAGCGTCCCGATCAAAGATCGGGAAGGTCGGGAGTTCATTAAAATGGTTTTAACCCTCCTTCGCCAAGGCTACGGAGGGCAGAGGGCGAGATAGCTCAGTTGGTTAGAGCGTCCCGATCAAAGATCGGGAAGGTCGGGAGTTCATTAA
>DZBJ01000004.1:90451-139998 GCA_022736275.1 Rikenella microfusus
CCTTCGCCAAGGCTACGGAGGGCAGAGGGCGAGATAGCTCAGTTGGTTAGAGCGTATGATTCATAATCATGAGGTCGGGAGTTCAATTCTCCCTCTCGCTACAGAAAGGGTCCATTTTATTTAAATGGGCTCTTTTTTTTGTACCTTGGATGAATGAAATACTATGTCTATATCCTTTACAGTCAGTCAAAAGACAGGTATTACACAGGATATTCAGCTAATCCGGAAGAAAGGGTCGTGGAACATAATCTCGGAGCCACACCTTCAACCAGACCGGGACGACCATGGATATTGGCCTACACAGAAGAATTCGAAAACAATAGTGCGGCAATTAAACGGGAAAGAGAAATAAAAGCCATGAAGAGCCGAAAGTATATCAAAACCCTCATTGAATCGAAATAAATAGGTTAGAGCGTCCCGATCAAAGATCGGGAAGGTCGGGAGATCATCCCTCTCTCTGGCTATTTGGTGGAAAACTCTCCCAATATTCTGACGGTGCATTATCCACCTGATTTTAGCTCTTCTGTGTCAACGCCCCTATCAACTATAATTCCCCCAAGTACTTTGTAAGGAATAATTTTATTCCGCATACCCTGAATCCTGATGAAAGAAGATAGTCTTCATCATCTTTTATTATTATGAAATTGTCTGTAGTATTTAGCGCGTGTACTGCTTCAGTATTTCCCCTCGATGGTCTTGGATCAGATCCATATTTTATCTTCAGTGATGCCAGAGTATTGTTGCCTTTTGTTATGACAAGGTCGACCTCGGCGCCATCATGTGTCCGGTAGAAATATAAACCTCTGTTCGGTGGCAGAACCGGAATGAGCTGTTCTATCACGAACCCTTCCCACGAGGCTCCCATTTTAGGATGACCGATAAGTTGCTGGTAATCTTCAATCCCTGACAAATAATGCAGAATTCCCGAGTCGCGTATGTAAACCTTTGGCGACTTTACCAGCCTTTTCTTAAGGTTTACATGGAACGGTTCAATGATCCGGATAAGAAATGCATTTCGCAAAAAACCTATGTAACTTTTTATTGTATTAATGTTCAGTTCCATGCTTCTGCCCAGCTCGGCATAATTCAGCATATTCCCATGATAATGGGCAAGCATGCTCCATAATCTTTCACCGGTGAGGCTGTCTGCCGGAAAGCCAAGAATTGGCAGATCACGTTCAAAATAAGTCTTTACATAGTTGTTCATCCAGGTCAACCAGTAATCCCGATTCAAAAATGCATCGGGGTATCCGCCATACATCCAGAGATCCTCTGTTTTATATCTATTCGGGAGCTCAGGCAGTATAAAAGGTGTCAGCTCATGAAATGCAATTCTTCCTGCCAGGGTTTCAGAGCTGTTCCGCAACAGATCGGGGCTTGCAGATCCGAGGAGGAGAAAACGTCCGGGTCTCCGTTCCTGATCTATCAGCGCACGTAATACCGGGAACAGATCCTTTTTTCTTTGTACTTCATCGATAATTACCAGGTGATCGCTGAATTGCTGTAAATAAGTCTCGGCATCATCGAGTTTGCAAAAGTCTTTCCGTAATTCCATGTCAAGGAAAAGAGATGATTTATATCCCTTCTGGATTTCCCTTGCAAGAGTAGTTTTACCAGTTTGCCTGCTGCCCACAATTGCTACGCATGGAAAGCCCTTTAGGAGCTCATTTACCCTGGTTTCAGATATTCTTTTTATCATATTTGTAAAGATAATAATAAAACACAAATAATGTAAATAAATTATAAATTATTAGCTTTATATTTATCAAAGCATGTGCAGCAGGTGGCAATTCCATGTACTGGAAAAGCGAGTTCCCCGGACCTCCTTTGACCGGAATAGATTAACCATGGAGGTGCAGAGTTAAATCATTGATATTTAGTTAAATCCTATAATTGCAATCTAACAACCGGTTGAAGGTATTCTACGGTGCGGGCTATTGCAATCCATACCTCCGGGTTACCTGTGAAATAATTAACAAAACGCTTGCTCATTAGAAAATACTTACTATTTTTGTATTAAATGCTATAGACATGTATCATTTATGAATTTCAGCAAAACAACCTCCTATTCTCTTAGTATACTGAGCTATATGTCTATTAATGAAGATACAAACATGTCAGCCAAGTATCTTCACAATAAGCTATCCATTCCCTATCCTTACTTAAGACAGGTCTTAACTAACCTTACCCACAAAAGATTTATAAAGAGCACAAGGGGACGAACAGGAGGGTTTACATTCAGTATGCCTAAAGAGAAAATATCATTAGCAGATATAATTGATATAACTGACGGACTGGAAAGTCTTAACATTTGTATTCTCGGATTTAACAAATGTCCATTTGATAAACAATGCTCAATGCACGAAGTATGGGAAAAGACCCGGGACAGTATGATTAAAGTACTGAAAGAAACATCTTTGGCTGATTTGACAAAATGAACTGAGTAAGAATTTTCATTTAAATGATATGAACTTATCCCAAATTAATTCAATTAGTAATAAATAAAAAGGAGGTCGTATGGTTGACTCAAAAGTTGTTCTTACAGGACAGACAATGGCATATACATTTTATTGTATTGTCATCATTCTGCTGGTTGCCTGGTTTGCAATTAAGGTTACAGGTAAAGGAAAAGGGCTTGCGGTTAAACCGGCAATATTCTACACTTTTGTCGGATTTCTTGCAGTACTTGGCGTATCATTGCATCTCATTACCTTCAACACAATCCCATGGGCAGAAATGGATCTTAACAGGTCGGATTACAAACCTGACAAAACATTTGTAATAAAGGTTAAGGATCATCAGTTCATTATGCCATCAGAAAAACTGGTTATCAATGTTAATGACAAAGTCCTTTTCGATGTACAGTCGGAAGACCTTACCTACGGCTTTGGCCTTTTCAGGAACGATAACAGTATGATGTTCCAGATGCAGGTTGTTCCGGGACACAGAAATGATCTGTTATGGCACTTCGATCGACCGGGGGTTTATACAATTCGCTCAACAGAGTATTCTGGACCAAAAGGCGTCTATATGATTTTAAAAGATGCTGTTCAGGTAATCCCTGCAAATACGACAAACTAATAATGACTATACATAAATCTTTAAAAATTAAATATATGAGTTTTATAAAGACTTTTATAGATGGTGAGGAAGGACTCTTCAAGTCTGATACTCTTACTCCTATGCAAAAACTGACACTCCGGTTTGTAGTTGTTGGTCTTATCTATTTTGGTTTCGTTGTTGTAGAAGGAATGTTAATGAGGCTATATGAAGTTAAACCTCTTCCTTTTATTACTGAACCACAGTTTTTTGCAATTCTTACAGCGCATCCGCTGGTTGGGATATTCGGTTCAACATACTCTATCGTTTTCGGAGCATTTCTTTTCCTTGTTCCATTCTTAATGAAAAAACCACTGTGGAGTATTAAACTTGGAAACTGGACTTTCATTCTGGTCACCGTTGGCACCTTCATTTTCTGGTTTGCAGGATTTATAAGTCATTATGCCCCGCTATACACTCTTTACTGGCCTCTGCCAGCTGATTTCAAACAGTTCAGTGTATGGGGAGGAACCTTCTTTATTGCAGGGATAGCGCTGGTGATGGTGGGTAGTGCGTTCTTTGTAATAAATATATTCAAGACAATAACTTACACTCCCGAGGGATGGGAAAAGCAACCATCAAAGGCATTGCTTGCTTCTGCTCTTGGAATAACCGGATTCAAAAACCTGTTTACAAAAAACAAGAAAGAACATCTAGTAACGCTTCCGGTAGCTGCAGTTGCCAGAGGCAGTGTTGATGTTGCCCTGAATACGGCAATTATACTTTTTACCGGAGTTCTGATCCTTGTCTATATGGTTGCAGCCATATTAGGCTTTGATCTTAAATCGACAGCTATTGATGCCCTGTTATACAAGAACTGGTTCTGGTGGGGACTGGATCTGATAGCCGATGGTCTGGTACTTATCTTTGTTGCGGGCACCTGGTATCTTCTGGCCATGATGATAAGCGGAAAGCCGCTCTTCATGCAAAATATTGCCCGTGCTGCCTTGCTTGTTGAGCTTGTGGTATCATGGACAGTATGGTCGCATCATCTGCTCTCTGACCAGGCTCAGCCTGCCATGCTCAAAGTAATATCGGGCGAGATGGTTACAGCTTTCGAACTAATCACCCAGGGCCTGGCCTTTTTCATAACTCTTGCCACTCTCTGGAGTGCAAGACCTCTTAAAATGACAAATCCCTTGAAGTTCCTCCTTGGCGGTCTGCTCGGATTTGCCCTTGCGGTACCGGCAGGTATAATGCAGGCTGATGTTGGTTTGAACAGGATACTTCACAACACCCAGTGGGTGATCGGACCTCACGTGCATGTAGCAATACTTGTAGGATTGACAATGACTTTATACTCAGCAATTTATATTCTCTTCCCAATTCTTACCAACGGTGCAAAAGTATACAGTCAGAAACTTGTCAATGTTCATTTCTGGTGCCACCTCATTGGCGGTATAGGGATGGGAGCATTCATGGGAATGGCAGGATTGAAGGGTATGTTAAGACGTTCAATTTATCCGGATGGGGAATTCAATCTTTTCATGATACTGGCTGCAGTTTGCGGAACACTTTTATTAATAGGATTTCTTGCATTCTTCTATAATATTGTAATGAGTGTCGGATTGAAAGGTGTGATCGGAATCTTTACTCCTGCCAAAAATAAAACAAAGGACCTGTTACCAGCATAGTAGAAATTTTGAACAACTATACTTAAATAGGGTTTGCTGATAAAGTTACTTTTTCAGCAGACCCTAGGTAATTTCCAAACCCCGGATGGATTTTATGTCGGCTCAGGGCTGAATGAATGAGCCCGCAGTCGCTATGGATTCATTAAATTTCCAATCAGATGAGCAGCAACATAAAAAACGGCCCGCTGTCAGGCGGACCGTTTTTATCTTCAGGGTATTCCGGCTAAGATCAGGTTATGTCCTATTCGCACTTGAGGTTGGTGCGCTGTGCTTTCGCTGCTTCGGCAAAGGGGCCGTAAAGGGCATTCTTGAATGACGCGCAGGCTGCGGAGGTCTCTCCCTTGCCCACCTGTGCAACGGCAAGCTGATAGTAGAACATTGCTTTCGCCGTGGCATCTCCTGTCTCAAGATCGAGACCCTTCTGCGCATATTCGGCTCCGCTGGTGAAGTTGTTCTTTTTGTTATAGACGTCAGCAAAGAAATAGAACAGGGTCTTGTCCTCACCGTACTTTGCAGCCATGTTCAGCAGGTCAAGAGCGTCATCAAGCTTGTTTGCCGCATTGGCCTTTGATCCGGCAGCCCGAAAGTATTCAAGGGCGACACCTTTTGCCTGCTGGGCCTTTTCATCATCTTTGCCCGGTTCAAGCTTGCCGAGGAACAGGTCAATATTTTCCTCAAAAGCGGCCGCATTATCCTGGTTTTTATAGATCAGTGCCTTGTTGTAAATCGAAGCAATATGATTTGGATTTATTGCCAGCACGCTGTCATATGCCAGGAGTGCATTTGCATAGTCGTTGGCGCCGAAGAAATCATTTGCCAGTTTGTAATAGCCGTTGACAAGGATCTTGTTGGAGTTCTCCTTGTAGGTTGCGCTTCCGTATTTGTCAGCCATGGCGTACGCTGTCTTTGAAGCCGCTATTATTTCCGATGCCGGTTTCTTTTCGTTATTGGCGGCGGCGGCCAGTTTATAGTACAAGCCGGGAAGAACCTGGATGGCTTTCTGTTTCAGGTCATCAGCAGTCTCGCCTACCTGGCCTGCCAGCGTAATCACATTCTCAAAAGCCTTAATTGCGGCGGGAACATCTGTCTGCATGGCCTTGGCACCCTCATTATAGGATGCTATCACGTCATTTCGGTCCTGACCATTGAGACCCATCCCAAAAAATACAGTAACAACAATAAGCCCTGCGATCATTTTCAAAGTATTCATCTTCATTTTTATTCCTTTTAGCGGGTTTTTATTCGTCATCATCAGATTTTCAGGGCGTAAATATAAAAATATATTTAATTTTTCCTGCCGTTAAACATATTTATGATAAAGGTCAGGAAACGCAAAGGGATATCTGTTTTCTGGTCCGTCAGGCTTTTGAATAATTGCGGTTGCTAAACTGTAAATTTAATGATGTATTTTAGAAGCCTAACCAATGGTGAATTATGTCAGAAAAATTAACCGGATCGGGAATTGGTAAATATATTCTCAGGGTGGCCTGGGCGGCTCACCGTGGGGCAGCAGAAACGACAGGCGCTGAGGCTGAGGTCTTTATGCAAAAGCTGCTTCCCCTGGAAGCTTTTGTCATGGTTGATAAACAGCCTGACGTAATCCTGTTTATGAGCGGCGGATCAGAGAGAAGCGCCATTGAGCTGGCTGATCCGGAGCGGCCGGTGCTGCTTCTGAGTATCATGGGTAATAATGCCTACGCGGCTGCCACCGAGGTGATGGCATGGATGGTAAGCCACAACAGGATTGCCATTCTCCCCGGCGCATCTGACCTTACAGGGTCCGGGCTGCTTGAGAGGTGGGGGAGAGCGGCCGGCGTATGGGAGAGCCTGAAGGGGAAAAGGGCTGGCCTGATCGGAACTGTCTCAGAGTGGCTGGTGGCATCTGATGTCTCAGCCGAAACACTCGGCCACCGTTTCGGGGTGAACCTGGCAGGGATACCATGGGCAGGGCTGCCGGATTATGGCAAAGAGGAACCTGACAAAGCACTGTTGAGCCGGCTCAGCGGACAAAGGTCTGCGGGACTTGATGATGCAGCCAGGGTACTGACCCTCTTGCGCAGGGTCATCTCGGACAACGGTCTGAGCGCAGTGGGCGTGGAGTGCTTCAGCCTTGTGCAGGAACGTAAGGTTACGGCATGCCTGGCGTTGGCTCAACTGAACGCAGAAGGAACCGTAGCTGCATGTGAAGGAGACCTCGTATCCATGGCCGGCATGATGGCCGGCCACGAGGCGACCGGGATTGTTCCCTGGATGGCAAACACCACGCGCCTGACGGAAAAGACCCTTATTCTTTCCCACTGTACGATTGCCTTCGATCTGGTCAGTGATATAAAACTGCCGACTCATTTTGAGACGGGCAATTTCCTGGCCATAGACGGACAAATGACGGCCACGGAGGTGACAATATTCAGGTTCTCGGCAAGCCTCGACATGGTCTTCATTGCCGAAGGCAGAGTGGCAGGCAGGCCTCGCCTGCCAGACGCCTGTAGAACCCAGGTGGAGATAGAGCTTCCGGCAAACAAACTGAAAATACTGAGGGAAAAGCCGTTGGGCAATCACCTTCTCGTATTGCCCGGCAGCCATTCCGCCCTGCTTGAGCTTGCCTGCCGCTACAGAGGCATCAGGGTGGTTGAGTAGCGAAGGATAGCCTGAGGAGACAAGGCAGGCACCATGTTCCACGTTTTTTGTAATTTGTACTATGCCTAAAAGCGAAGAAAGATGATAGTTACATGTGTTCATGTTAAGGTACGACCTGAGAATATCCGGGAATTCATTGTGGCGATGACTGACAATCACCGTGGTTCCGTCAGGGAACCGGGAAACCTCAGGTTTGACGTACTGCAACAGGCTGATGATCCTGCCAGGTTCATGATCTATGAGGCATATGAGTCGGAAGAGGCTGTCAGGCTGCACAAAGAGACAGCTCATTATCTGAAATGGAAGGATGCCGTGCAAGGTTTCATGGCTGAAGACCGTCACGGAGTGCGGTACAGCGTGATTGAACCAAAAGAGAGGTCAAGGTGGTGAAGCCGTTTAATTTTGCCAAGCTGCCGCTGATATATTTCGGAAGCGGAAAGATCAGCGGGCTTCCGGGAATTATTTCAAACTTCGGCAAGTCCATGCTGCTTGTGACCGGGGCCAGGTCATTTGCCGACTCACCGGCTGCAGCAAGCCTGTCCGGAGAGATGAAGAGCAGGGGTGTGGACATCCACAGGGTTGTAGTTGACAGGGAGCCATCCCCGGAGCTGATTGATGATACCGTCAGAAGATTCAGCGGCAGGGATATAGACGTTGTTGTAAGCATAGGAGGCGGCAGCGTCATTGATGCCGGCAAAGCTATATCTGCCATGCTGGGTAAAAGCGGCTCTGTCATGGAATACCTGGAGGTGGTGGGCAATAAGGAACATCCGGGCACAAAGGTGCCCTTCATTGCTGTTCCGACTACCTCCGGAACCGGCAGTGAGGCGACGAAAAACGCTGTCATTTCCAGGGTGGCGAAAAAGGGCTTCAAGCGTTCGCTTCGTCATGATAACCTCGTTCCGGATATTGCCATTGTTGACCCTGAGCTTACTCTGAGCTGCCCCCCTGAAATTACAGCAGCAGCCGGGATGGACTGCTTTACACAACTGACAGAGTCCTACCTGTCGACAAAGGCAAATGCATACACTGACGCCCTGGCACTGCAGGGAATAAGGTCTGTAAACCGGTCGCTCATCAGGTCTTTTACTCACGGTGGTGATATTGATGCCAGGTCTGATATGTCGTTTGCGGCGCTGACATCCGGAATCTGCCTGGCAAATGCCGGCCTTGGTGCTGTCCACGGATTGGCAGGAACCATCGGAGCCATGTTCAATATTCCCCACGGGGCTGTCTGCGGCACCCTGATGGCTGTAGCAAACAGGGTTAATGTCAGGGAACTGCGACGAACCGGTAATGGTGATGCGGCCCTGAAGAAATATGCAGCATTGGGCAGGATCTTCTCGGATACTTCGGGTAAGAAGGACGATTATCACATCGACTTCTTCATTGATTATTTGACGGCTGCGACTTATCAGCTGCACCTTGCGGAACTGAGCCGATTTGGACTGATACATGATGACCTGCAGGTGATCTGCTCACAGTCGGATGTGAAAAACAATCCGGCAGAGCTGTCTGCCGGAATCCTCTCAGAGATCCTTGCCCGTAGACTGTGATCAAAGAGAAGGCAGAGTTTATGAGCCGTGATCATAAAATCATCCTAAATTTGCAGGTAAACAAGAAGCAAAATCAGAGGCATGGCAAATTATTACAATCAGGGGATAAGCGAAACTATTGATCAGCTGAAAACAAGTCAGACTGCAGGGCTTTCTTCTCCAGAGGCGCGGCGTCGACTGGAAGAATACGGCCGGAATGTCCTCGAAGAAAAGGGCAGGAAGAGCATTCTGGCCATGTTTTTTGCCCAGTTCAAAAGTTTCATGATAATTGTACTGCTGGTTGCCGCTGCAATATCCGGGGTGGTGGGGATCATGGAAGGAGAAGGGTTGCTCGATACTTTTATTATACTTGGGATTCTGATAATAAATGCCCTTATAGGAGCGATCCAGGAGAAGAGGGCGGAAACCTCGCTGGAAGCGCTTAAGAGCATGGCTGCGCCGGCATCGAAAGTCCTCCGTGACGGGTCCGTGACAGAGATGAACACCACTTCCCTTGTACCGGGTGATGTGGTGATACTTGAGACTGGCGCAATTATCCCTGCTGACCTCCGTCTTACGGAATCTGTCAATATGAAGATCCAGGAATCCTCCCTGACAGGGGAGTCGGTTCCTGTTGAAAAGCAAACCGAACCCATTCCCGGAGATGATATCTCCCTGGGCGACCGGACGAACATGGCATATTCGAGCAGCATGGTCACCTATGGCCGTGGCCGCGGCATCGTCGTCAACACGGGGATGAAGACAGAGGTAGGTAAGATTGCGGACATGCTTCAGCATGCCGAGGATATGGAGACTCCCATGAGCAAGCGTCTTAACCAGCTGGGAAAGATACTCGGTCTTGTCGCCCTTGGCATCTGTGTTCTGATCTTCATTATGGGAGTACTGTATGGCAACCCGGTAATGAGTATGTTCATGACAGCGGTAACGCTCGCTGTAGCGGCCATACCTGAAGGACTTCCGGCTGTTTCAACCATCGTTCTGGCAATAGGGGTGCAGCGCATGGTGAAGAAGAACGCGATTATCCGCACGCTACCTTCGGTTGAGACCCTCGGAAGCGCTACCGTCATCTGCTCTGACAAGACAGGCACCCTGACGCAGAACAAAATGACCGTTGTTGAGGCTTTCGTCAACCATAAGCATGACCAGATAAACAGGAGTGCCCCCGGCACCACCCTCAATGCAGAGGAACAGAGGCTTCTTGCCATCTCAGTCCTGTGCGCTGATGCTTACATCAGGAAGAATGAGGATGGGAAGATATCCTTTTCGGGAGACCCTACCGAGACCGCGCTCCTGGACTTCGGGCTGCTTTACGGGATGCATAAGGATGAGATTGAGAAGAAGTTCCCGAGGGTGGCGGAGATACCTTTTGACTCCGAAAGAAAACGCATGACTACCGTCAACAGGATGTCGGAGAGCAGCACCCGTGTAAACGTCAAGGGAGGGCTTGACGAGGTTCTGAGTGTCTGCGACAGGATAGTGATCAACGGTGAGGTCAGGCCTCTTGTGCAGGCTGACACGGATGAGATCCGTAAAGCCAACGAGAATATGGCCAATTCAGCATTGCGGGTACTGGCGATGGCTTACAGGGATTGCCCGGAAGCTCCGCATAAGGTCACCATCGGGGAACTGGAAAACGGTCTTATTTTTATCGGGCTGCTTGGTATGATCGATCCTGCCCGGCCGGAGGTGCTGGAGGCCGTGGCCAAATGCAACACGGCAGGCATCAGGGCGGTAATGATTACCGGAGACCACAAGTCGACAGCACTTGCAATAGCACGTGAGATTGGTATCTACAAGGAGGGTGATATAGCCATTACCGGGTCTGAACTTGAGAAACTTACTGACGCGGAGCTGAATGAGAGTATCACTGGTTTTTCGGTTTATGCCAGGGTCGCTCCCGAGCATAAGGTCCGCATCGTCAAAGCATGGCAGACCCATGACGAAGTGGTGGCCATGACCGGTGATGGCGTCAATGATGCCCCGGCGCTCAAGCAGGCAGACATAGGTGCAGCCATGGGAATTGTGGGAACCGATGTGGCCAAGGGCGCCGCTGACATGATCCTCACTGATGATAACTTTGCAACAATTGTATCTGCTGTTGAAGAGGGCAGGCGGATTTATGACAACATTCTGAAGGTCATACAGTACCTCCTGTCAACCAATGTAGGTGAGATATTCCTTATCCTGGTCACCTCAATATTCAATATGGGCATGCCCCTGCTCCCGATACACATTCTATGGATCAACCTGGTCACCGACAGTCTGCCGGCACTGGCTCTCAGCGTCGATCCTCCGGAGAAGGGCATCATGAACCGCAAACCGAGGAATTCCAAGAAGGGATTCATGACGAAAGGGATGATCTGGAGGGTGATGTACCAGGGTCTGATGATCGGTTGTATTCCGCTGGTGTCATATATTCTCGGTCGTCATGACGGAGGAGAGGTCCTTGGCCGCACTATGGCTTTTGCCACGCTCATGTTCGCACAACTGGTGCATGTACGCAACCTTCATTCAAATGCCATCTCATCATTCAGGACCAATCCGCTGAATAACAAACCGCTCATAGAAGCCATTTTCGCATCAGCAGCCATCGGCCTGATCGTTCTCCTTGTGCCGCCGATACGTGAGGCGTTCAGCCTGGTAGTCATGGACCGCGAGCACTGGATAATAGTTATCCTGATGTCTCTTGCTCCGATAGTCGTAGTTGAAATGTTCAAGCTGTTCAGGATCAACGGTGTAAAAAGCGACGAAAAGTAGTCTCGGGAAAAATTAGGCTTCTTACATCTGGCTAAAGGCAGAATGACACACAAGACCGCAGACAGGAAGATCTTAGGGTATCCCCGGAACATACTTTTCACCGGCCTTACCAGTTTCCTTACCGACACATCGGTCAAGATGATCTACTCGGTCATGCCGATGTTCCTCATGTCGATCGGTGCCTCCAAGGCAAGTCTCGGGCTTATTGAGGGTGTGGCTGAAAGCACTGCCTCCCTTGTCAAGGCGCTGTCAGGCTTCTGGAGTGACAAAGTCGGGAAAAACAAGCCCTTCATGCTGATTGGCTATGCCATCTCAGCCGTCATCCTGCCGCTGTATGCCTTCGTCGTCTCCCCGATGCATGTCCTGATCCTTCGATTTGCTGAAAGATTTGGAAAGGGAATCAGGACGGCTCCCCGCGACAGTCTCATTGCAGGGTCGGTAACAAACAACGAGACAGGCAGGAGTTTTGGTCTTCAGAAAGCCATGGACAACAGCGGAGCCATTGCCGGACCCCTGCTGGCGTTTGCGCTTTTAAGCCTCTTTCCGGGCGACTACAGGCTTATCTTCATACTGGCAGGCATCCCTGCTATTCTGGGCATATTCGTCATTATCTTCGGAATAAGGGAGATAAGGAAAAACAAGGCTGAACTCTTTCAGAAGTTCCGGTTCAGGGACTTTTCAAAAAGATATTACCTCTTTCTGGCGATCATCTTCATCTTCACCCTTGGAAACTCTACCGACGCCCTCCTGCTGGTCAAGGCTAACGAGGCCGGGATAAAGGTCGCATTCATCCCGCTGGTCTATCTGATTACAAATACTGTAGCAGTCATTGCCGCAATTCCATTGGGCTCACTCTCCGACAGGGTGGGGAAGGAGAAAATACTTGTAGCCGGATTCCTTATTTATGCCCTGGTATACTATTGGTTTGGCAGAACATCCGATACAACTGCTATAACATTGCTTTTTGCCCTGTACGGTCTCTATTCCGCTGCTACTGACGGCATTCAGAAGGCTTTTGTCACGGATATGATTGACAAAAACAAAAAGGGCACCGGCCTTGGCATTTATAATGCAATACTTGGGATGACCCTGCTGCCTGCAAGTATAATAGCCGGGGTGCTGTATGACAGGGCCGGGTCGGCTGTTCCTTTCTATTTCGGGGGGGCGATGGCTTTTCTGGCAGCGTTACTCATGGCTCTGTATGTTATTTCAGGGAGGAGAAAATCCGGGGTTAAAACAGGGAGTGATAAATATTACACAGGTCCCTGAACAAAATATTTTTGAAAGGGTTTAACTTTAAACAAAAATATCATGTCAGAAAGACCTTTCAACAGTCGCCGCGAGTTCCTGCAGAAGATGATAGCGCTCACTGCGCTTGCAGGAGTCGCACCCTATACCGATGCATTCGGCCAGCCTCTCTTCGGACAATCCGGTGGCACTCTCCCGAAGCGCCCGTTGGGAAAGACCGGCCACATGGTCGGTGTATACAGTCTCGGTGGCCAGGCCTCCATCGAGGTGCCGGGCAGGGAGGATATTGCACTGGATATCATAAACAGGGCTATTGATCTTGGGATCAATTATATTGACACTGCAGCAGCATACGGCAGGCAGACGGCAACAGTACCCCGTGCTGATGCCATGGGCACCAGTGAACGTAATCTGGGTCAAGTTCTGAAATACCGCCGCAAGGAGGTCTTCCTGGCCTCCAAGACCCATGACAGAACATATGACGGCTCGATGCGGTTGCTGGAGAAGTCGCTGAAGCAGCTTAACACTGACCATCTTGATCTGTGGCAGATACATAATGTGAAAATGTCCGAGATGGAGACTCTTGACAAGATCACCGGTGATGACGGAGTACTTAAGGCCATGATTAAAGCCAGGGATGAAAAGATGATCCGTTTCATCGGATTCACCGGCCATGAGGGGCCCGACGTACTGAATGCACTTTTCAAGAGGTTTCCGTTCGACAACGTTCTTGTTGCCATAAATGCTGCTGACAAGCATCATGATCCCTTCATTGAAAAGTTCCTGCCCAGCGCCGTGAACGCGGGAATGGGAATTGTAGGGATGAAGATCCCGGCACGCGACCGCATCTTTGCCAACGGAGGCATCATCACCATGAAGGAGGCGATGGAATATGTCATGACCCTCCCGGTAAGCACAATAATTGTGGGAATTGACAAGATTGCGGAGCTGGAGGAGAACATTAAGATAGCGCAGGAGTTCAAGCCACTCACTGCCGATCAGATGCTTGCCATCGAGGCAAAGACCAAACCTCACTACAAGGATCTGCTCTTCTTCAAGAACCTGTCAGAGTGGCCGCCGGAGTGGTGATTATTCAGTCGGCAGTCGGCAGTCGGCAGTCGGCAGTCGGCAGTCAAAAATTAAATGACTACCTGCTGACTGAAGACTGGAGACTGAAGACTATTTTGCAATCGGCCCCGCGGGGATGCGTTCATCAGGCCTCTCGCGCCTTCCGGTGAAGCCGAAGAACCATATCAGCGATATTGATATGATGACCATGCCTGAAACTGTAACCCAGTCAGCATGTTCTCCCGGCACTATCATCCAGCTGAGAATGGCACCGAAGACGGGAATGATGAATTTCCACAGGTTCAGTTCCGAGACCTTGACTTCCGGCCTTTTCAGCAACACGTACCACTTCGAGAAGGTGAAGGCCGACATGAAGGCGAGCCAACCCAGAACAAGCCAGTATTTTACCGGGAAATCAGGCTTTGACGGCACATCCTCAACAGCAAATGACAGCATGAACATTAAAAATCCTCCCACAAGAAGCGAGAAGGAACTCAGAACCAGCGGATTCATCCGCTTGCCATCCCTGGAGACGAGGACATTGCTTGTTGCTGTGGATATGTTGGCAAGGAAAATCATGATTATTCCCGCCACTTCTCCCGGCATTCCAAGGTGAAAACCCTGCCTCCCCGCGCTTACAAGCACTATTCCTGCAAGCCCGCAGAGAATAGTCAGAACTTTTGCCCGCGTGAAGCGCTCATCTTTGATCATTATGCGGGAGACGATTGCCGTCACAAATGGCTGAGCTCCGACAATTACTGCCCCCAGAGCCCCGGGCACCTTGTCCATGCCAATATAAAACAGAATATAGTTGATCAGCGTCTGGAGTATCGTTACCCAAAATGCCAGGTTCTTGTTTTCCAGGATCATTTTTACATACTCCCGGGGCCTTACAGTAAAGGGAAGGATCATCAGTCCTGAAAGAATAAAGCGTGTCCCTGCGAAATGTATCGGGGTGGAGTACTGAAGTCCTATTTTGATGAAGGGGTAGGCAGTTGACCACAACAGGCAGGTTACGATGGCCCAGAAGATGGTGTTGTAGTGCTGGTCTTTCATTTAGTGCACGGAAGTGTGCAAATATCGTGGTTTTTTTGTTTCGCTGATTGCTTACATTTGTCTATTCAAAAAAAAATATGACTGCAGAGGAACTCCTTTCACGCAGACTCAGGGATCACGGGGTAAGAAGATTTTTCGGCATCCCCGGGGGGCCTTCGATTCCATATATGGAAGCATTCAGGAAAGCTGGAATTGAGTTCATTCTCACCTCACATGAGTCCTCTGCCGCTGTCATGGCCGATGTGACCGCACGGCTCACGGGTGTGACGGGTGTCTGTCATGCAACCTTCGGTCCCGGAGCCACCAACATTTCCACAGGGGTTGGCGGGGCGCTCCTTGACCGGTCACCGTTGCTGGCACTGACATCAGAGATGCCTGATGAGTGGGCGGGCCGCACAGCCCAGATGAACATTGACCACCAGGCGCTCTTCACCCCCCTGACAAAGGCCACCTTCAGACTTAATGCCGGTGATGCCGGAGAAATCATCAGCCGAAGCCTCGAGATAGCCAATGAAGAATACCCGGGTCCGGTTCATATCGGGCTGCCCTCCGGGCTGGCCGGCACAAGCATAAATGATGTTGTCACGGGGAGGCCCGTGGCCGTCACCCGGGAGACCCTCATGACAGAGGAGAGAATCAAAGTATTGCTTGCATCATCACGGAGGCCGCTGATAGCAGCAGGACTCACTGCCATGCGTCATGGCAGTGGGCGGAAACTTATTGATTTCCTGCAGCATCACGCTGTCCCCGTTGTGCTGACACCCATGGCAAAAGGTTTGTTGCCCTCTTCTCACCCCTGTAATGCGGGTGTGCTGTTCCATGCTCTCAGCGACAGGCTAAGGCGTCTTACGGGTGAGGCAGACCTTGTCATCGGACTCGGGTATGACCCGGTGGAATATAATTATGAATCATGGGTGCCCGATGTGCCGCTGGTTCATTTTGATACCCGCGAGTCTGACCTGCAAATCAGGGGAGCCATCAGCTCGGTATCATCTCCCGGCCATTGGTTTGAAGCTCTTGGTGTGCTCCGAAGCTCACCAGAAATGACAGCCCTGGCCGCCGAGGTAAGGGAAGAGATCGGTAACGGTCTGCATACGGCCGCTGGAGACTTCAGTCCTGTAACCGCACTTAATATTCTGAAGAATCTTCTCCCGGAGAGTGCAATTGTCACCGCCGATGTGGGATCGCATTTACATCTGCTGGGCCAGATGTGGGATGTTCCCCCTTCCGGCAGTCTGATAATGACAAACGGATGGTCTTCAATGGGATTCGGTCTTCCAGCAGCCCTGGCGGCAGCTTTTATCAGCCGTGACAATCCCAATGTGTGCATTACCGGTGACGGCGGTTTCCTGATGCACGCCGGAGAGATGATCACTGCACGGAGGTATGGACTGAAGGTGATAGTTGTGGTGCTGGCTGACGGTGAGCTTAACCTTATCAGGCTCAAACAGTCATGGAAGGAGGTCAGTCCATACGGAACCCGGCTCTGTCAGGGCTCGCTCTTCGGAACTGACACGTTCCTGGGGTGTAAGGTGCTGCATGTCACTGACGCCAAACAGATGCAATCAGCCGTCGGTATGGCGCTTCATGCCGACAATAGCATCATCATAGAAGCCGCAGTTGACCCCTCTGTTTACAGTGATCTGGTGGTGAGGACCTGAAAAGGACTATTCTTTTTTCTTTGCGGCAGGTTTCTTGGCTTTTGCAGCAGCTTTCCCTGCTTTTTCAGCAACAGGACTGGTCTCCTTCTCTGCTTTTTCAGCGACTGGTTTGGCCTCCTTTACAGCCTTTTCAACAACAGGTTTTGTCTCTTTATCTGCCTTTTTGGCTGCTGGTTTAGCGGCAGTCGCGGGTTTTGCTGTCTTTACAGCTGCCTTTACCGGTTTTACTTTTACTTCAGGTGATGCGGCAGATGCTGCCTCAGCAGCTGCAGCTGCCTTAGCGGTTGTTTTTGTTACCGCTTCTGCAGCACGCTTCTTTGCCTTTTTCTGCCGGCGGACGCCAAAGGTACCTCTGATTATCTTTCCTCTCTTTGATTTCTGATCACCTTTACCCATAATACGTATAAATTTAATTTTTGTGAATATAAAAGAGCACAGACGACAAAAGTAGTAAAATTCTGTTGCGGTCTGATCTTATGTTAATAAATAAGGGGGTTCAGGCAGAGCTTCTTACCCTACGTTTTAATAAATTTGCTCATATGACAACAAAGACGCTGAGGATTTACTCTAAGGATATCACCCCGCGGCTTGAGTACGTCACGGAGATAATTTTCTCTTCCATTCTCGGCATTGAGTTCGAGATCACGGCAGACAGGAGGAAGATCGGCGGCAATCCCGCCATCATCTATTCCGACGAGAAGGTGAAGGGGCAGTTTGTGATACGGCCGTCCGGACTACTTGCAGCCACCGGTGTCACCCCCCTGGAGCCGGAGGTCATCGTTATTGATGACATTCCGGTGCTGTTCCCTGCTGACGACGGGAGTATTCCGTTTGATATATTTTCGGCAGCCTTCTATATGCTCTCGCGGTATGAAGAGTATCTGCCTTTCGCGCCCGATGTGCACGGACGGTACCAGGGGATAAGGTCACTGGCATACCGCAAGGGCTTCCTGCGGATGCCCGTGGTGGAGATATGGTCGAGATATCTTGCAGGTCTGCTCGTCAGATACTATCCTGTTCTCTCAATCAGGCACAACGAATTCAGTTCTCTGGTGACCGTCGATGTCGATCAGCCTTTTGCCTACCGGAGTCGCGGTTTGCTGAGAAGCATGGGAGGGGTGATGAAGGGCCTGACCGGCATCGGTGCCAGGCCGGCAGAACGCATCAGGACCATGGCAGGGAGCCAGGCTGATCCGTATGACAGCTTTGACTATATTGAAAAGCACCTTTTGCATAATGGCAGTGACGCTCTCTTCTTTTTCCCGACAGGTGATCAGGGCGAATATGATCATAACCCTCCTTACCGTGATCACGACTACAGGGAGATAATACACAAGTACGACAAAATGTTCGGAAGCGGCCTTCATCCTTCATACCGTTCTGCCGGCAGGCCAAAGACGCTCAGGATGGAAACGGAGCGATACCGCACCATCACAGGGCATCACCCGGAGCGTGCACGGCAGCACTGGCTCCTTCTGCACATGCCCGGGACATATCAGGCGTACAGCGATGCGGGCATCAGGAGTGACTATACCATGGGCTATGCCGATGAGCCCGGATTCAGGGCAGGCATAGCGCGTCCATTTCCTTTCTATGACCTCTCACTCGAGAAGATCACAGGCCTGACCGTGGTGCCATTCCAGGTAATGGACGGCACTCTGAGGCAGTACCTTCACCTCTCTCCTGATGCAGCCCTTGCTGTCATCAGGTCATTGATTGATGCCACGAGGAAGGCAGGGGGTATATTTGTCTCAGTGTGGCATAACACATCGCTCACCGAAGGAAACGGCTGGGAGGGATGGAGAAAGGTATTCGAGGAGACGCTGGCACTTCAGAAACCATGATCGCCTATCTGGGAAATGAGGAGATAGACCGCCGCAGGTGGGATGAATGCCTGGCGGAAATACCGGGCATACGGCCCTATGCCTGGTCATGGTATCTCGACATTATGTCACCCGGCTGGGATGCGCTCGTTGATGACGATTACTCTGCCCTCTTTCCCCTGCCACGAGCAAAAAAGTACGGCCTCAGCTATATCGCCACACCTCTGTTCCTTCAGCAGCTTGGCTTGTTCACTCCTGACGGAGACAGGCAGAAAATTGCACTGGAGTTCATCTCGTTCATGCCTGATTTCTATAGGCTTATCGACCTGCACATCGGACAGGAGGTGAGACCTCGGGGCTACACAGTCACTCCGCGGTATGATATCGAACTGCACCTTGATGAACCGTATGAAAAATGCTGGCTGAACTACTCTTCCGACTGCCGGAGGAACATCAACATCGCCCGTCGCTATCCACAGGCGATAGTTGATGATGTCAGGCCCCGGGAGGTGATATCCCTCTTCAGGAGCAACATAGGAAAGAGGGCAGGAGTGATAAGGGATGTAAGCTACAGTCGTCTGAAGAACCTGATGGATCACTGTATTCAGAACAGCAAGGGGAGGATCCTCGGAGTGAGATCCCCGAAGGGCAAGTTGCTGTGGGGCATGTTTGTCATAGACACGGCCGACCGCATTACTATGCTCTTTACGGCCGGTAGCAGGAAGAGCCGCGAGCTGCGCACATCATACCATGTCATAGATCACATAATAAAAAATGGTGCCGGTAGTGGCCGGACAGTTGATTTTGCCGGATCGTCAGTGCCCTCGATATCTCTGTTCATGAGGTCTTTCGGCGGAGAACAGACCACCTACTGGCGTATTTACCGCAATAACCTGCCATGGCCCCTGAGGCTGTTCAGGTAATCAGAGGAGAAGTTCCATCACCTGGTCATTCAAGTCTGACTCGGTAAGCCGGCCGTTCTCGCATTGCAGTGTCCTCGCCGGAAATTTCTTCACAAGCGCATGCTTATGGGTCGACATGATTACTGCCCTTCCTGTATCACTGATACTGCGGAGAAGAATGTGTATCTCCTCTGAAGTCTCGGGATCGATGTTGCCTGTAGGTTCATCCGCCAGGATTATCTCCGGATCATTGAGCAGGGCCCGTGCAATAACCACCCTCTGCTGTTCGCCTCCGGAAAGCTGGTGAGGCATCTTGAATCCTTTATTCTGGAGGTTCACCTTTTCAAGTACCTCCCTGATACGGTCCTCGACTGCAATCCTGTTCGTCCATCCGGTTGCCCTCAGGGCGAACTCCAGGTTGTCATGCACTGACCGGTCAGTCAGAAGCTGAAAATCCTGGAACACTATGCCAAGTTTCCTTCTCAGAAGAGGAATCTCACGCTTTTTTATGGTGCGAAGATTAAACCCTGCCACCCGTCCCTCACCGTCAGTGAGAGGCAGCTGTGCATTCAGCGTACGTATCAGTGATGTCTTGCCGCTGCCGACCCTTCCGACAAGATAGATGAACTCACCCCTGTCAGCCTTCAGATCAACGTCGGAAAGTACCAGGTGATCCTGCTGCATGATCGAGCAGCTTTTCAATTCGATAATCGTATCAAGCGGCGATATTTCCTCCATCACTGTTTCTTTTGGCGCAAAATAAAGAAGAATTAACAATCAGCGGCATGGATGTTGATAAAATGAGCATTAAAGAGATTTTAAGGCTATTTTATAGTTGTATTTTAGCGACTGATGAAACAATGTCGCAAGGCCTGTGTAAAAAATTGATAATAAGATGATTACCAACAGGGGATACCTGCTGGCATATTTTTATTGGCTGGAGCTCATGAAAGGATAAAGTTATGAACAGGAAGATATTGATTATCATGATTGTTGCAGCTTTTGCTGCCGGAACTGCCGTCAGGGGGCAGTCATCCTTTTCCGGTGAAGAGCTGAACTCTCTGCTGAACAATGGGCATGAGATGTACGGCAGTGCCAAATATGCAACGGCTATTGAGTTGTTTGACAAATGGCTGGCCAATGAAAAAACCGGAAACAAATTCCAGCGGGCCGATGCGGAGTATTATGCGGCATTGTCGGCCATGCGCCTGATGAATCCTGATGCCGAATACAGGATGGAGCGGTTCATTACTTCCAACAGTGAGAGCCCGAGACTGAATGACGCAAGGTACGAATCAGGTTTGTACTGCTATCAGAAGCGCAATTACACCTGTGCCATACAGTGGTTTGAGCAGACTGACCGTATGAGGCTTTCGGAGAAGAGCGTCCCGGAATATCTCTTCAAGCTGGGGTATTCGCATTACGTAAAGGGCGATCTGAAGAGAGCGCAGATGCTTTTCGCCGAACTGACAGACGTGGATACAGATTATTCTTCGCCTGCCTTGTACTATTATTCGGTCATTGCCTATGAGGGCGGGTTCTACCGGACGGCTCTCGACGGCTTTGAAAGGCTGAAGGGGGATGAAACCTTTGGCAGTGTGGTTCCCTTCTACATTGTTCAGATCTACTACATGGACAAAAACTATGACGGAATCCTTGAGACCGGGCCTTCTCTCATCGACCAGGCAGGAAAGACGCGCGAGACGGAGCTTTACCGTTTTATCGGCGATGCGCATTTCCAGAAGGGCAATTACAGCGAAGCGATACCCTATCTTGAGAAGTTCATTCAGAACACCAAACTCAGCAACAGGAATGACAAGTATGAACTCGCCTTCAGTTATTACCAGACAGGTGACATAGAAAATGCAACGAAGCTGTTCAATCAGGTGGTAGGCACAAGTGACATGATTACTCAGAATGCCTACTACATGCTCGGTTCATGCTATCTGAAGAGCAATGACAAAAAGAGGGCCCAGATGGCTTTCTCCGCCGCCGCGGGGATGAGCTTTGACAAGCAGGTCCAGGAAGAGGCACTGTTCAATTTCGCCAAGCTGGCTTATGAAAACTCATATGCGCCATTCGGAGAGGGGATCGAAGCACTCCATACATACGTTCAGACATACCCCAACTCAGATAATGTGTCGGAGGCTTATGATTACCTGATCTCAGCCTATATGAGGCTGAAGAATTACCAGGCAGCCATGAACTCGCTTGAGAAGATCAGTTCAAGGGATGACAGGCTGAAGGCTGCTTACCAGAAGGTTGCATATTACCGGGGTATTGAGCTGTACAGCAACAGGAACTACCAGGAGGCCGCGGCAACTTTTACAAAATCACTTACCTACAAGGAGATAAACCAGGAGCTGAGAGCCCGGGCTCTTTACTGGAGGGGTGAGTCAAATTTCCGCATGGGAAAAGCCGGTGAGGCTGCCGGCGACTGGGAGGCATTCAGGCAGCTGCCGGCATCAAAATCCCTTCCGGAGTATGCCCTGGTTGATTATAACCTCGGGTATGTCTGGTATAATGAAGGGGAGTATGCGAAGGCACTGCCCTTCTTCATTGCGTTCAACAACAGCGCTGATCAGAAGACCAGCCCGGACATTCTGGCCGATAGCCGTAACCGCATAGCAGACTGCTATTACATCAGGGCCGATTACCCGTCAGCCATTACATATTATGACAAGGTCATTGACCATGGAACCAATGATGCAGACTATGCGATGTTCCAGAAGGGATTTGCCCAGGGGTTGAGTAACAATAATGAAGCGAAAATATCAACCCTCACCGGGCTGATAACCAAATACCCCAAATCGGCTTACGTGCCAAATGCCCTCTTCGAAAGGGGCAGGGCCTATGTGGCTATCGAACAGCCGGCACGCGGAGAGGCTGACTTCACAAATATTATCGCATGGCATACAAGCAGCCAGTTTGTCCCTCCTGCCATGGTGCAGCTCGGTCTGATTTATTACAATGCAGGTGATAATGCCAAGGCCGTGGCCCAGTTCAAGAAGGTGATTGAGAACTACCGCAGCACTCCCGAGGCACGCAATGCGGTTAACGGACTGAGGAACGCATACACCGACATGGACGATGTTGAATCGTACTTCGCATATATGAAGACAGTTGAGGGCCTTGGCAGTATAGAAGCCACAACGCGGGACTCAATGACCTATATATCCGGCGAGAACCAGTATGTGAAAGGCAACTGCGAGAGATCTTCGGAGATATTCAGAAACTACTTAAGTGAGTTTCCTTCCGGAAGTTTTGCAACCAACGCGAGGTTTTACCTTGCCGACTGCCTGAACAGGGCAGGCAAGCCTGATGAAGCGCTCGACCTGTATCTCAGTGTTGTGAGTGTTGGAAACAATCAGTTCATGGAGCAGTCATTGCTTGGTGCGGCATCAATCACTTACGGCAAGACCGATTACCTCCGGGCTTACAGCCTCTACGAGCAGCTCAGCCGTGAGGCTTCCAATCCCGAAAACCGGATGTATGCCTGGCTGGGCATGATGCGTTCGGCCTCCGGGTTGAAGGATGATGAGAAGATTATCGCAGCGGCAGAGATGGTCCTGGGTTCAGACAAGCTGACGGAAGAGCTGGCCCGCGAAGCCACATTCATGACGGCCAGGTCCAACCAGCGACTGGGTAACAATGCCGATGCCCTCGATGATTACCGCAGGGTAGGATATGAGGTTTCTACAGCCTACGGAGCTGAGGCCAAGTATCATGTAGCCGAACTGCTCTGGCTGGCAGGTGACACTGACGGTGCCGAGAAGGAGGCCAATGAGTTCGTTGACATGAGTTCGCCGCACCCCTACTGGACCGGCAAGACATTCCTGCTTCTGTCCGATATTGCCGTAAAGAAGGGTGATACCTTCCAGGCAAAGGCAACCCTGCAGAGCCTGATAGACTACTACACCGTTCAGAATGACGGTATCATTGACGAAGCCCGCACCAGACTTGCCGCACTCACCTCCGGGCCCGGGGCCGGAGCGGCAACTGGCGGAGATGCATCACGGAACTGATCAAAAACACTTCGAAAGCGATGAAAGCAAAAACATATATCACGGCAGCGGCTTTAATGATCACGGTGCTCGCCGCAGGACAGACACAGGAAGAGACCATCAAAAGATCAGTCACCCTGTACAACCCGTACAAGCCCACGCTCCAGGAGGCGACTAAGAGAGTCCTTCTGCCTTCGGCCGGGGACACTGCGACGGTGAATGTGGATTTCAGTTATGACTTCACCCCCGGTCCATTTGTTCCTGAGTACGAAGTCAGCCCGATCAAGGCAGCGGTTCTGTCAACTGACCCTCTTCCGGAACTGAAAAAGGGATATGTCAGCCTGGGTATCGGGACATACCTGTCACCCTTCCTGGAGATAAGCGTCTCTAATGGCAGGTCAGGAAACGGGACCATCGGTCTTTACACCCGCACCTATGGCTCGGCAGGAAAGGTCTCTCTCGACAACGATTACAGGGTCTACGCGGGATTTCTGGACAACCAGGCGCTGCTCTACGGAAAGAAGTACTTCAGGCGTAGTCGTCTAGATTCCGATATAGATTTCAGACAGATGACAAGGCATGCATACGGATATGATCCTGATGTCATAGGCTACAGCCCTGACAAGAAGGAGATCAGGTCACTCTATTATGACCTGTCGGCCAGGGCAAGATATTTCACAATGGAACCCGACTCATCCGATCTCAACTGGGATGCGACTGTCAGGTATAACCTCTTTACCCGTCAGGACGACGGCATGCAGCATAATCCCGGCATTACTGCCAGCGGAGGGATGAACATGTTCGGCTTCTACGGCGGCCTGAATGCTGAATATGACCTCTATCTTTTTGCCAAAGGCATTGAAAGCAAGTCGAGGAACCTTTTAACCCTGGCACCGTACATCACCAAGGGCAATGAAGAATGGAGATTCCGTTTCGGCCTGAAGCTGGCTGCTGACCTGAAGGAGAACCATGATCCGCTTGCCGGCGGTGACACGAAGCTTTACGGCTATGTCTATCCCGATGTCTCCTTCACCTTCAGGGTGATACCTGAATATATGCGGTTCACCGTCGCCATCGACGGTTCACTTGAAAATAACCAGGCACGAACCACGTCGTCCGTCAATCCGTTCCTGATGCCGGGAGACACCCTCTTCACCCTTCGCAGCACTGATAATCAGCTCAGGATCAAGGCAGGCCTGTCGGGCAGCATGAATGTCGCGGCAACCTACGCGGTGGATGTGAGTTTCTCAATGTTCAAGGAGATGCTTCTTTTCATGAACGATACCATCGGGGTTGGCAATTACTTCGTCCCGGTATACGCTGACGGCACTCTCCTGAGGGTACACGGTGAGGTCAATTATCCCCTGAACAACAGGCTGACACTGTCAGCGCACGGCAACTATTACGGCTACGATCTCTCAGGTCATGAGTATGCATGGCATAAGCCAAAGTGGGACGGTCTCATTAAGGCTGATTATAATCTCAGGAACAAGATCGTGGCTTCAGCCGGGCTCACCCTTACAGGTGCCCGTTACGCCAGGGTCAGGGCGGATGAGAATACCGTCAGGCTCCCCTTCAATCCGAACCTGAACCTGGGGGTGGAATACAGGTACACCCCGGCACTCTCCTTCTGGATCAGAGCCAACAATATTTCATACAACCGCTATTACGAGTGGAACTATTATCCTGCCATGAACTACCTGCTCCTGGCCGGATTTTCATACAGCCTTTAAACTGCACTGCCGGATAGCAAAATGTTCATATCTATTTATGGAAAAGGTGACTGCACCATGGTAAAATTCACAGATTTTGCTACCTTTGTGTGATTTATTAATTTACATAATATCAAACTGTTAAAAGCAAATTAATTCATAAAAAAAGGACTGGTAATGACTACTGAGGAACTGAGGAAGAGGAGTAAGGAGCAGGAAGAATATTCAGCTGACAGCATCCAGGTGCTGGAAGGGCTGGAGGCCGTCAGGAAACGCCCCGCGATGTATATCGGGGATGTAGGCGTGAGAGGGTTGCATCATCTTGTTTATGAGGTTGTTGACAACTCAATTGATGAGGCGATGGCAGGGTTCTGTACCCGGATTGACGTGACAATCAACGAAGACAATTCAATAACCGTGGTTGACAACGGCCGCGGCATACCTGTTGAGATGCATGAAAAGGAGCAGCGCTCGGCACTGGAGGTGGTGATGACCGTGCTGCATGCCGGTGGCAAGTTTGACAAGGATACCTACAAGGTGTCAGGAGGCCTGCACGGTGTGGGAGTCTCCTGTGTCAATGCCCTCTCATCACGGCTGACCGTTGATGTTCTGAGGCAGGGGAAGAGATGGACGCAGACCTATGAGCGGGGTAAACCTCTTGCTCCGGTATCGCTTGCCGGCGATTCCGAAGGCTCGGGAACAGTGACGACCTTCATGCCTGACAATACCATCTTCCAGACCACGGAGTTCAAATTCGAAATTCTGGCTGTCCGTCTCCGGGAGCTGGCGTTCCTCAACAAGAACGTACTTCTGACACTGACAGACAAGCGCGAAGTGACTGAAAACGGCAGTGATTCACATCCTGTTACCGAGAACTTCTACTCTGAACGAGGGCTTATTGAGTTTGTGGAGTATCTTGATGCCAACCGTGAGAGGCTTACAGACAAGGTCATCTACATCGATTATGACAAGGGAGACACTCCCGTTGAGCTTGCCCTGCAGTACAACACCTCCTTCTCTGAGAATGTACACTCATATGTGAACAACATCAACACAATAGAGGGAGGAACACACCTTGCAGGTTTCCGCAGGGGACTGACACGCACGCTTAAGAAATATGCCGAAGATTCGGGTATGACCACCAAGCTTAAGTTTGACATCAACGGTGACGACTTCCGCGAAGGGCTGACCTCGGTCATGTCTGTCAAGGTTGCCGAGCCACAGTTTGAAGGCCAGACCAAGACCAAGCTTGGCAACTCTGAGGTTATGGGAGCGGTTGATATTGCAGTTAGCACGGCACTGACCAACTATCTTGAAGAGAATCCCAAGGATGCAAGGGCCATAGTGCAGAAGGTGATCCTGGCTGCCACGGCACGCCATGCAGCCCGCAAGGCGCGGGAGCTTGTGCAGAGGAAGAATGTTCTGTCCGGCTCAGGCCTGCCGGGCAAGCTGGCTGACTGTGCCGACCGGGATCCGGCGGTATCGGAAATATTCATTGTCGAGGGAGACTCCGCCGGCGGAACCGCCAAGCAGGGCCGTGACCGGCGCTTTCAGGCCATCCTGCCTCTGAGGGGAAAGATTCTGAACGTAGAGAAGGCCATGCAGCACAGGATCTTTGACAATGAGGAGATAAAAAACATCTTCACCGCACTGGGTGTGAATATCGGCACTGCTGATGACAGCAAGGCTCTCAATATCACGGGTCTGAGGTATGCCAAGGTGATCATTATGACTGATGCCGACGTCGACGGCTCGCATATCACCACACTGATAATGACCTTCTTTTTCAGGTATATGTACGAGCTGGTCCAGAACGGCAACATTTACATTGCCACACCGCCGCTCTACCTGGTACATAAAGGCAAGTCGGAGAAATACTGCTGGACTGAAGAGGAGCGTGACGCCGCCGTTCAGGAGATGGGTCAGGGCAAGGAATCATCAGTAACAATACAGAGGTACAAGGGTCTTGGTGAGATGAATGCAGAACAGCTATGGTCGACCACCATGAATCCCGAGACGCGCACCTTGCGCCAGGTGACTATCGACAGCGCCGCCGAGGCGGATCACATATTCTCCATGCTTATGGGTGATGAGGTGCCGCCAAGGAGGGAATTTATCGAGAAGCATGCGAAGTATGCCAATATAGATGCGTAAGCAGCTGGCAGTTGCCAATAGTCCTCAGTTCTCAGTCAGCAGTCAGCAGTGAGGACTGTTGACTGACTTTAAGGACTTTATAGACTTTCGACTTTACAGACTTTGCCCATGGAAATCTTTCAGACTGTTTTTGACTGGTATATGGTTAACCTTAACTATTTTACCATATTTCTTCTGATGGCCATTGAAAGTTCATTTATTCCTTTTCCCTCAGAGATAGTTGTGCCGTTTGCAGCCTGGAAAGCAGGTGAGGGTGGACTCTCATTGGCAGGGGTGCTGGTTTCATCCACTTCGGGGGCGATGGTGGGAGCTGTACTTAATTATTACCTGGCGGTCTGGCTGGGCAGACCGCTGCTTTATCGCATTGCCGATACCAGGTGGGCTCACGCCCTTTTGATCAACCGGCAGTCAGTGGAGAAGTCTGAGGCCTATTTTGTAAAGCACGGGAAGGCGTCAACATTCATCGGTCGCCTGGTGCCGGCCGTCAGGCAGCTGATCTCGATTCCGGCCGGCCTGTCGGGGATGAAGATCGGCCCGTTCCTCCTGTTTACTTTTCTTGGTGCCGGCTTATGGAACATAATCCTTGCCGTTATAGGATACTATGCATATGACAAACGCGAACACATCCTGCCTTACCTCGACTGGATCATGTATGCCGTAGGTGCTGTGTTTGTCATCTGGCTTTCATGGAAAGGGTGGCAGGTCTGGAGGAAAAACAGGAGCAGTGTCAATCGGTAAGCTCCCCTGAAAGCAGTCGCAGTCCTGTCTCTGAGATTTTTGCCCTGAAAAGTGCCGTCAGCCTGCGGTTGATCGCACTGAGATAATTGTTCTGATACTCCCTGAACTCCAGTCCTGAAAGGTTTCCGAGGCGATAACGTTCCATGGCTATCTCGAGTGAGGCCCTGGCCACCTCGGCACTCTGTGTTTCGAAGTTTGTGAGGATTATGTTGTTCTGATATGTGTTGTACAGAAGGTCAAGCTCACTAAGTATCTCATTCTCTATATCAAGGTAAGCCAGACGGCTGCTCTCGGCCTCAATTTTTGCGTTGGAAATTCTTCTGTTGGTCTCCAGTCCTGAAAAGATGTTCCAGCTCATGCTGAATCCCCAGTTAAAGCCGTTGGTCAGGTTGTATGTGGTGGCAGCCCATGGAAATTCGCTCCGGGTATAGTTGTATCCGGTACTGAAGTTGATGGTGGGGTAGCGCAGTGCCCTGACCACCTCAAGGTCATACTTTGACAGGATCTCTCCATGTCGTGCCATAATGAGCTGGTTGTTGTAGCTTAGTGTCCTCTCGCGCAGCATTTCAATATCTATCTGAGGTGCCAGCATGATGGTGTCGCTTATGTTGAAGTTTATATCATGGCCTGCGTTGAGAAGATTGGTCAAGAGTATATAGGCAGTCTTAACCGCCTCCTGTTGAAGCAGTACAGCTGAGCTGTCGGCATTGAGGTCAATCCTGGCCTGTTGAAGTTCAAGTCCTGAGATAACACCCAGCAAATACTTCTCCTCGGCATTCTCATACCTTGATTTGGAGAGGGCCAGTGAGGTGAGGGCCGACTCCATCCTGTTCTGCTGAACGATGATATTGTAATACTCAGTACAGACTCTCATAACAAGGTTCTCAATGTCAATCTTCACCCTTTGGCTGCTCATTGAAAGCAGCTCCTGCTGACGGCTGTATGTGGCGAACATGCCGAGGCCGTCAAAGATTCTCCAGTTGAGAGAGACGCCGGCCGTGTATACGTTGGTTCTTCTGCTTTCCTCACCGTCCGATGACGATTCATAGTTATCTGTCTGTGCCTGTCTCCCCGTACCGGTCACAGTAGGAAGGAAGGGTGCAGGGGTGACGTTGTTGCCGGCAATGGATTCGTCATTCCTGCTGATCTTAAGGGAGTAATTGTTTTCCAGTGCTTTCATGATGGCCTCGTCAAGGGTCATTTTCTCCTGAGCCAGGGCGGCAAGCGGAGAAAGAAGCAAGAGTATTACGGTATTAAGTCTGAGGTTTCTCATCGGTGACTGTTTCAACGTTTTTTCTGGCAGTCAGGTAGCTGTAAACTGCGGGAACGACGAAGAGTGTAAGGAACGTGGCAAAGAATAGTCCTCCGACCACTGTCACGCCCATTGAGACACGGCTCTCGGCTCCGGCCCCGGATGCAAGTGCAAGAGGCAATATGCCGAGTATGGTTGTAAGACTGGTCATGAGTATGGGTCTGAAGCGTGAGACAGCTGCCTCCCTGACGGCATCCATGATTTTCAGGCCTGCCTTCTGTCGCTGGTTGGCAAACTCCACTATGAGGATCCCGTTCTTGGCTACCATCCCGATAAGCATAATAAGGCCTATCTGGCTGAAGATATTCAGTGTCTGTCCGGTGACGGCCATGGTGAAAAGTGCCCCGATCAGGGCCAGCGGGACTGTTACCAGTATGATTACAGGATCACGGAAGCTTTCGAACTGGGCAGCAAGAACAAGATAGATCAGCACCAGGGCAAGGACAAAGGCAAAGAGGAGGCTTGAGGTGCTTTCGACGAAGTCTTTTGAGTCGCCGGAAAGTGTGGTACTGAAATCCTCGTTGAGCACCCGGTCAGCAATCCTGTCCATCTCTTCGATACCTTCCCCGAGTGTGTACTTGCCTGCAAGTCCCGCGGATATCGTTGCTGAGTTAAACCTGTTATACCTGTAGAGCTGCGGCGGAAGACTGTTTTCCCTCACAGAAACGATATTATCAAGCTGGATCAGTTCTCCCCTGTCATTACGCACATAAACGTTAGTAAGGTCAGAGGGATCATTGCGTTTTGAACGGTCAAACTGGCTCATGATCTGGTACTGTTTCCCGTCCAGGATATAATAGCCGATGCGCTGTTCGCTCATCGTCAGTTGCAGAGTCTGTGCAATGCTCTGGACATTTACCCCCATCATGGAGGCCTTCTCGCGGTTGATGATGACAGTAAGCTCCGGTTTGGTGAACTTGAGGTTCACGTCGCTTGCCGAGAAGTAGGGGCTGTTTGCCACCTCAGCCATGAAATCCGGGATGACCCTCTTCAGGTCATCAAGGCTCTTGGCCTGGATCACATACTGGACAGGCAGTCCGCCGCGTCTTGACCCGAAGGTCTGCTGCTGTGAGACAATTGTGCGGGCTCCCGTAAGCTGCCTGACGAGCGGTGTGACTGATGTCGCTATCTCCTGCTGTGATCTTTTCCGGTCATCGATGTCAACCAGTCTGACCCTTATGGTACCTGAGTTTCCGTGGACCATCATCATGATGTTATCCTGTTCAGGAATACTATCCCGGACAACAGGAACAACGGTTTCGGCATAGTTAAGCATATAGTCGTATGTCGTTCCCTCGGCGGAAGTGGCATTGATACTGAAGTAGCCCCTGTCCTCCAGCGGTGCCATTTCAGAACGCAGCATGGTCCAGATCCACCCGATCAACCCTGCTGTCACAACAATAATGATAAGCGCCCAGTATCTTTTTTTCAGGAAGGCTGAGATGGCTCTCCTGTAAACGTTCTGCATGCCTGAGAAGAATGGTTCCGTTGACCTGTAAAACCGTCCTTCCATGGCGTTGTGCTTCAGGACTCTTGACGAAACCATGGGTGTCAGGGAGAGCGCAATGAAGGCGGAGATGGTAACTGCACCTACAATGACAAGGCTGAACTCCCTGAAGAGCCTGCCCGTGACGCCCTGAAGGAAGACAATCGGGAAGAAGACCGCCACAAGCGAAATCGTTGTGGCAATAATTGCAAAATAAATTTCGGTTGAGCCTTTCTTTGCCGCCTCCATCGGAGACATCCCGTGCTCAACCTTGGTATAGATATTCTCAACCACAACGATGGCGTCGTCAACCACAAGCCCTATGGAAAGCACAATGGCGAAGAGAGTGAGGATGTTTATGGTAAAGCCGGCAATATACATTACAAAGAAAGCTCCGACAAGTGCAACGGGAATCGCAAGCACGGGAATGAGTGTCGTGCGCCAGTTGCGGAGGAAAAGGAAGATCACCAGTACAACCAGCAAAAAGGCTATAAAGATTGTATGCTTCACCTCGGTAATCGATTTCCGGATATAGATGGTGTTGTCGAACAGTACCTCGGCAACGATATCTTCCGGGAGGTCTTTTTTCAGACTTTCAAGCACAACAAGCGCATTGTCAACTATGTCAATGTAATTAGCACCCGGCTGCGGGACGAGGTTTACAATCACACAGGGAATACCGTTGACTTTAAGAATGGACCTGATATTTTCGGCGTCTACCTCGGCGCTGCCGATGTCCCTGAATTTTACAACCCTGTCACCTTTCTTGGTAATGATGAGGTCATTGAACTCTTCAACTGTTTTCAGCCTGCCAAGGGTTCTGATGGTGAGCTCGGTATTGTCTCCCTCGATCCTGCCTGACGGGAGTTCGATGTTCTCCCTGGTGACGGCATTGCGCACATCCAGCGGGGTCAACCCGTAGGCAACAAGGCGCGAGGGGTCCATCTTCATCCTGATGGCCAGTTTCTTCGATCCCCAGACACCCACATCACTGACACCTGATATTGTCTGCAGGCGCTCCTTGAAATTTATCTCAGCGAAGTTGCTTATCTCTATCAGCGAACGGGAGTCGCTTCTGAGTGAGATTGCGAATATAGGCTGAGCGTCAGCGTCAGCTTTCTGAACAACAGGAGGGTCAACGTCCTGAGGGAGGCGCCTCATGGCACCTGACACCTTGTCTCTCACATCGTTGACGGCGGTCTCCATCTCCACCTCGAGTTTGAATTCGACGGTGATTCGGCTCGAACCGTCGCTGCTGGAACTGGATATTGAGCGAATGCCCTGGACACTGTTGATGGCAGCTTCAAGGGGTTCGGTAATCTGCGTCTCAATGACATCGGAGTTGGCCCCCGGGAAAGAGGTTGACACGGTTACTATCGGGGGGTCGACGCTGGGATAATCACGAACCCCCAGGAAGGTAAACCCGATGCCTCCGAGAATGAGTATCACCAGGCTCATAACGATGGTCAGAACGGGTCTTTTTATACTTAGAGAGGAAAGGCTCATCTGGTACTTTTTTGCTTGAAGCAGGTCTAATAATACGTTATCTCTATTGCAGATTTACCCTGACCGGCATATTCTGCCTGAGCTGCATAAGGCCACTGGTGATTACAGTATCGCCCACCCTGATTCCCGAGAGGATATCCACCATGGTCTCAGTACGCGTTCCTGCCGTAACGGGAACAAGGTTGGCCTTGCCGTTGCTGTAAATCCACACTCTCTTTTCGTTCATCTCAGGTACGACTGCTTCCGTCGGGATCTGTATGGCATTGCTCTTTTCATCTGTTATAAGCACCAGGTCTGCAAACATCCCCGGCACAAGCCTTTTATCGCGGTTGTCGTACCGCGCCCTGAGCCCGATTGTCCTTGTAGCTTCGTCAACGCGGTAGTCAATGGCATAAACGGTGGCGAAAAACTCATCAGGGTAACCCTGTGCGTTGAAGGAGATTCTCTTTCCCATAAGTTGCTGGGAGACATATTTTTCCGGAATCGCAAATTCCAGCTTCATCTGTGAGTAGTCAATCAGGTGGGCTATCTTGACAGAAGGCTGCACATAGGTACCCTCGCTGACGAACCGGAAACCGATGGTGCCGTCAAACGGGGCTCTGACTTCTGTTTCGGCGATCCTGACCTTAAGCAGGTTGATGTCGGCGAGGATCACATTGTAGTCTGTCTGCAGCTGGTCAAAAGCCTCCCGGCTCACCGCGTCCTTTGCCAGGAGCACTCTCTGGCGCTCGAGCTTCTCCGAGAGCATCTTCTCCTGTATCTCAGCCCGTTTGAGCTGAGCCTGGAGATCCTCGTCGTAGATCTTGACCAGAAGGGCTCCCTTCTTTATAACCGAACCCTCCTTGAAAAATACCCCTGTCACCTTACCTGAAACCTTGCTGACAATGTCAACCTCCTCGTTTGCCAGCAGGGTACCTGCTGACCTTATGCCATATGTAAGATATGAAGGCCGGGCAATTGTTGCCGTGACCGGCAGCGGGCCTCCCTGTTGCCCACCCTGTTGCCCTCCCGGGACCTGGCCCTGAGTCTGAGACTGTCCCTGTGCCGATGGTTGTCCCTGACCCTGGCTTTGTCCCTGTCCCTGTGCCGCTGCAGCGGGAACTTCAGCATCTTTCTTCAGCTCCCTGTCTCCCCAGAGTCCGATACGCGGGCCTGCGAACCATATTGCCAGGACTAACGGGATACTGGCCCATAACGCTATTTTCGTTCCTTTTTTCATCTATGTTGTTAATTCACTATTCTGACCCGCAAAATTAGGGGGTTTAATCAAGCTATTATGTTAAAGTATATTAAAACAGAAAAGCGGGTTAAAGCTATTTTAGCCGCGTAATTTGAAGCAGGCTGTCAGTAGTTGAGAATGATCTCCTTCACTATCTTTTCCATATTGTCGGTAATCCTCCTTGAGGGAACTGTAAAACCGTTGCAGAACATCGTGAATGCGACCCTTCTTCCGCTGTTTGTGGTGACATAACCGGCAAATGATTTTGCACTGGTGATCGTGCCTGTTTTTGCCACTACTCTCCCTTTAAACACCTCATCGCGAAAATAGTTTTTCATGGTGCCTGACACGGCACCCTCAGGCAGCGAGGCTACAAATGGTCCGGAACAAATGCTGTTGTACATGTGAACAAGCAGCCTCACAGTCATCAGCGCGCTGATATTGTTGTTTGCAGACAACCCTGAGCCGTCAAGCATGACAGCCTCATAGGGCTCGCAGCCTATTGAGTCGAGGAAATTCCTGATCACCGCGGATCCCGCCCTGAATGAACCTTCGCCCATTATGGCATAGCCCAGATGTTTTCTCAGGGCCTCCGCATACATGTTAACGCTCTCATGGTTGGTGACTTTAACGATTTCTGCCAGTGCGGGCGAGAGGGTCGTGCAGACCGGCGTGACGGTCCTGCTGTCCGGTTCTGCCCTTGCCGGTGAGACCTCCTGGTCAATCCTTATTCCTGCGGCCCTCATCTCTGCGTCGAGTTTTCTTAGCAGTGTCATTGGCGGATCAGGGATTGATGCTTTGAGTGCGAAGCTGCTGTCTGCCGGCACGCTCCCCGCTATCCAGGCGTTGGTGGCGTAAGGGGCGTTGTATACATAACCGTTGTCACTTCTTCCTGATGAAGTCAGGTAGCTGGTCAGGTGAATATCACTCCCATACTCCTCAACAGAATCAATTAATGCCGGCAGTCCCTCGGACTGACCGGTGATAAAGATGCGGTACATGTTATCATTATAATTGATGTCATACACACCGGCGCCGTAATATTGTCCCAGATCTCCCCAGGCCCACCCTGCCGGGGCAGGATTGAAGTCGCAAATTGACGGGGCCGCAGCAACGCGTCCCCTGACACGCTTAAGCCCTTCAGCCGCCAGGGCTTCAGTCCACTTTGCAATAACGTCACCGTAGTGCTCACTGAAGTATTGCGAGCCAAGTGAAGGGTCACCGCCTCCCCTGATAATTATGTCCCCGTCGAGCACACCCCTTCGCCTGTTGAAGCTGCCCGACATTACGACAGCAGTTGAGTAACGGTAATCAGGACCAAGGAATAACAGGGCCGTGGACGTGGGATAGAGTTTCATTACAGATGCCGGTGCAAGGTTCCTCTCTGCATCGTACGTGTAAATTATCTCGCCGGTAAGGGCATCGGCAAAACAGAATGAGTATGATGTTCCGGTAAGGGCGGTGTCGGCCAGAATGGTGTCCATGACGTTCTGCTGTCCGGCTACACACAGTGCTGCTGCGGCGGACAGGATGATTGTGGTAATTGCCTTCATTTTTGTAACAAAAAGGATTTGATGATAATAACACTTAAGACCCGAAGTTTTTGACCTGTAAATAAATTGTATGCATTGTTGAGAGCCCGGATGAGTTATTTGTTTTTATTAAGCTCCAACGTGGAAAGGAGTCCGCAGGCGGCGCTGATATCTTCACCACGGCTTGCCCGGATAGTCGTGGTGATTCCCTTGTTGCTGAGACTGTCACGGAATGCTTCCATCTCTTTCAGACCGGGGCTGCTGTATTCTGACCCCGGGATGGAATGGAATCTTATAAGGTTTATGCGGCAGCGGATGCCATTCAGGATCCGTGCCAGTTCTCTTACGTGGGCAGGGGTGTCATTCAGCCCTTTGAAGACAATATATTCAAACGACACCCTCCTTTGCCTGCCGAAGTCAAAGGCTTTGATTATGTCAAGCACCTCCCTGACCGGGTGAGCCTTCTGTACAGGCATCAGGGTCTGGCGTTCCTCATCAAAGGGGCTGTGGAGGCTTACGGCAAGATGGCATTTGGTTCCCTCAAGGAACTCCCTGATCCTGTTCGTAATTCCGATGGTGCTTACTGTAATTCGTGTAGGACTCCATCCGTATCCCCATTCCGAGGTAAGTATCTCAAGGCTCCTGAGAACCTCGGCCAGATTGTCAAGAGGCTCACCCATACCCATATATACAATATTTGTAAGAGAAGGGTGTTCGGGCAGGCTCCTGAACTGGTTCAGGATATCACCTGAGGTGAGGTTGCCCTGGAAGCCCTGCCTGCCGGTCATGCAGAAGCGGCATCCCATGCGGCATCCCAGCTGCACTGAGAGGCAGACGGTGGCCCGGTCGCGGTCAGGAATGTATGCAGTCTCAACGAACCTGCCATCGTCTATACGGAAGAGATACTTCTTTGTGCCGTCAGCCGATGCAATCTCCGAGGAGGGAGGGGTGAGGCCGGTTTCATAGTGTTCCTCCAACAGGATTCGCGCCTTCAGGGACAGGTCTGTCATGCCGCTAATCTCCGGGGCACCTCGCTTATAGAGCCATCCGGCTATCTGTTTTGCCGTGTATGGCGGCAGTGACGCGGCTGCCGTCACTTCAGCGAGTTCGGAGAGCGTCTTTCCGTATATTTTCTCTTTTGCCATCAGTAGCGGTAGGCTGCCTTCTCAAGCTCGCGTATGTTCCTGACAGGTTTCGGCGGCTTAAGCTCGGCGTTGAGGAAGTTGTAGATGTCGAGTCTTATGCGTCTGGCGTCACGGTAATCCATCCTGTCAAAAGAGTGTCCGCCGGGCATCCCCTCGAATACCTTGTATTTGAAATTCTCTTTTCCGGCAGCCTTTAACGATTTGATAAGGTGCTCAACCTCCAGCACGTTAACATCCTCGTCATTGGTGTTGGTGTGTATGAGCAATGGTGTGTTGCGGTAACGATCAACCTGCCATGCAGGTGATCTTTTGCGGTATTCGGCCACATCTTCGTCAGCAGTCTTGCCGATGTGATAGGGAGCAGAGAAGAGGTCACGATACTCATCATCCTTGTATCCCATGCGGGCAATGACATCACTGACAGGTACGCCTGCGAAACAAGCCCTGTATGCTTCAGGATGGTCGAAGATGCAGAAGAGACCTATGAGTCCGCCGTGGCTCCAGCCGATTACCCCGACTCTCTCTTTGTCTACGATCTCATAGTTTTCGATCATATAGAGACGGCTGGCATCAACATCCTCCACCTCAAGCCCGCCGTAGTCTATCCGGCGGTAGAGGCCGGATCCGTAACCTGTTGAGCCACGGTATTCGGCAGCAACCACAATGTAGCCCTGCGATACCATCTCGCGGATTATGTGTGTATAGTATGTGGTGAAACTGGCATGGACTCCGCCGTGCGGAAAAACCAGCAGCGGGTATTTCTTTGATGGATCGGCATCACGCGGAATGAAAACGTAACTCCAGAATTTCAGCGGATTGCCCGCTCCCTGGCCGGTCGGATTACTCTCTTTTGCAGGTGGAGGACCGGTGATGTATATCTTGTCGACGAAGGCTACGTCACCCACACGCTCAAACCAGAGCAGGTCATCAATATTTTTTTCGATGACATCAAGACGGTGGTCAAGCGATGAGAAATTATTCTCAACCTGCCTGATGGCATTCATCAGTTCGGTGTTGCCAGGCTGTGCGGAAAGCACCACGACGAACGATGTAAAGATCATCACCAGGATGAAGACTTTCAGGTAATTCCTTTGCATTTCTCTTATCGTTTTAAATTTCTGTTTCTCCGCTGAAGACAAATGTTGCCGGTCCGGTGAGGAAGATGCCGGTTGCTCCGTTCCCTGTCAGGGCGAAATTGATTGAGAGGGTGCCGCCCCTGACACTCACCTCAGTCCGGTCAGTGACAATTTTTCCGGTTTTTACTGCCGCAATGGCAGAAGCAGTTACTCCTGTGCCGCATGAAAGAGTTTCATCCTCCACTCCGCGTTCATAGGTCCTGACCCTCAGCCTGCCGTCAGCGACACTTACCAGGTTCACGTTTACTCCATTGGGAGCATAGCGCGCGGAGTAGCGAAGAGGCCTGCCGAAAGAGACCATGTCGGCATTTTCGTTATTGTCAGTGAAGACTACAAGATGGGGCACTCCTGTGTTTGTCAGGAAACCGTCAGGTGTCTCCCTGAACTCAGTTACATCGGTGATGGAGACCTCAATGATATCGCCGCCCTTATTTATTGCCGTATGAGGACCGTCGCCTGCCAGGAAGGAGAGGTCGCGGAATCCGGTGATGTTTTTCATTGCGAAGTGGGCTGCGCACCGCGCCCCGTTGCCGCACATCGCACCGGGTGATCCGTCCGAATTGAAATAGAACATCCCGAAATCATAGCCTTCATACTCTTCAATGAGCATGAGCCCGTCAGCCCCGATGCCAAACCGTCTGTCGCATAATTTTCTGATCAGCAGCCTGTCGGAATGATCAATGACCGCCGGACTGTTTCGTATAATTATGAAATCATTTCCTGTACCCTCGTATTTGTTAAAGATAATTTTCATTCCGTTAAATTGGAGTTAATATTCCTGAATTGACCCTGCCAGTCTGTTTAAAAAGCGAAAATTTGTAAAACAATTTAACATGATCAGGGTTGTAAAGATATTAATCTTTGAAGCAGGCACGTATTTTGTTGATAATCCTGTTGCCAAGAACAAAAAATATAAATAGTACAATTATGAAAGCTAAAAGTCTGATAACAACACTGCTTATTGCTCTCTTCGGGGCTCTGGCCGGGCTTTTCATCTATACGAGGTTTCTTGACACTGACAGGCTCTCCACGGCCACTGAAAAGGAGAAGAGGGAGATTGAGGAGAATGCGAGATACACATCCATGGTGCCGCAGTCAGGGGTGAGCGATTTCACCTTTGCCGCCGAGCATACCGTGCATGGGGTGGTTCATGTAAAGACCAAGACCACAGTAAGCTCATCATACCAGAACCCTCTGTACGAGTTCTTCTACGGACCCGGAGCCAGCCAGCCGAGGGAAGTACGTGGTTCAGGCTCCGGAGTGATAGTCACTGAAGATGGTTATATTGTGACAAACAACCATGTAATTGAAGATGCTGACGAGGTTGAGGTGACACTTAATGATAAGCGTACATTTGCCGCAGAGGTGGTGGGCCGTGATCCGAGTACTGATATTGCAGTGCTGAAAATAAAAGCCAACGGCTTGACATATATAAAGTTTGGTGACTCGGATGCCATCAGGCTCGGGGAATGGGTTCTGGCGGTAGGCAATCCGTTCAACCTTACATCAACCGTGACGGCAGGAATTGTAAGCGCGCGGGGCAGGAGTCTTAATCTGCTTGACAGCCAGTACCGGATAGAATCATTCATTCAGACGGATGCTGCCGTGAACATGGGTAACAGCGGCGGTGCTCTCGTAAACACAAGGGGTGAGCTGATTGGGATAACGACAGCCATTTATTCACCAACCGGATCTTATGCAGGAAACTCTTTTGCCGTGCCCACATCCATTGTGAAGAAGGTCTACGAGGATCTGAGGCAGTACGGTGAGGTGCAGCGCGGACTGCTGGGAGTTAACATAACTGATGTTACTCCTGAGATTGCAAAGGAAGCGAACCTGAAAGATGTCAGGGGAGTCTATGTAACAGGTGTTGTTGCTGACGGTGCAGCCAAAGCGGCAGGAATGGCCGAGAAGGATGTAATCATTGCCGTCAGCGGTGAACCGGTGGCTACGACTGCCGACCTTCAGGAAAAAGTAAGCCGTTACAGGCCTGGCGACAGGGTGGAGGTTACCTACCTCCGTAATGGCAAGGAGGATAAGAAAACCGTTGTTCTTCGCAATTTCGAGGGCGGTACCGGCGTTGTAGCTCCGGGGGCGCAGAGCACGGAACTGTTCGGTGCGACTTTATCCACGGTAGGCTCTGACGATAAACAACAATTCAAGATAAGTAACGGAGTAAAAATAACATCAATATCCGACGGCCGCTTCCGCGACCTTGGACTGTCACGGGGAACAATCATTGTTGACGTGAACGGTCAGAAGGTGAACAGTGCTGCAGACATCCGCAGGGCTACGAATGATGAGAAGAGTCTGACGTCGATCGAAGGATTTACGCCGGACGGGACTTACTTTAAATATCAAACCAGGAGGTAAGAAGTGATTTATATAAAGAACAGCAAATCAGTTGTTTGTGAGATGCGCATATCTCCTGCCGGTTTGAATATTTTATTTGGTTATTAACTTTAAAAGCAGTACATTTGCGGAAATTTTTTCGAAGGGGTAAAGAGAATGAGACAACTTAAGATTACCAAATCCATAACCAACCGTGAGAGTGCGTCGTTGGACAAGTATCTGCAGGAGATTGGTAAGGAAGAGTTGATATCGGTTGAGGAAGAGGTAGAGTTAGCGCAGAGGATCAAGAAGGGTGACAGGGCAGCTTTGGAGAAGCTCACAAAAGCAAATCTTCGGTTTGTTGTCTCAGTGGCCAAGCAGTATCAGAATCAGGGACTTAGCCTTCCGGACCTCATTAATGAGGGCAACCTCGGCCTTATCAAGGCTGCAGAAAAATTTGACGAGACCCGCGGTTTTAAATTCATATCATATGCCGTATGGTGGATCCGGCAATCGATACTCCAGGCTCTTGCAGAGCAGTCGAGGATTGTTCGTCTGCCTCTCAATCAGGTTGGGTCGCTGAACAAGATCAACAAGGCTTTTGCCCGTTTTGAGCAGGAGAATGAGCGTACGCCGTCGCCAGAGGAGCTTGCAGAAGTGCTTGACCTCCCGAAGGAGAAGGTGGCTGATACCCTGAAGGTTTCAGGACGCCATGTGTCTGTTGATGCCCCCTTCGTTGAGGGAGAAGACAACAGTCTCCTGGATGTTCTCACCAACCTCGACTCACCCATAGCTGACAAGATGCTGATTGATGAGTCGCTCTCAAAGGAGATAGACCGTGCCCTGGCAACGCTTACTGAGCGTGAGAGGGATATAATACGCTATTTCTTTGGTATTGCATGCCAGGAGATGACACTGGAAGAGATAGGAGAGAAGTTCGGGCTTACCCGTGAAAGAGTAAGACAGATCAAGGAGAAGGCAATACGCCGCCTGCGCCACACTTCACGCAGCAAGCTGCTGAAGGGCTACCTGGGTTAAGATTGATATCCTGAAGCAAGTATAATGGCCCTGCTCAATAAGCGGGGCCTTTTTCATAAACAGAAATGATCCGCCATCGGGCGGATCATTGTGTTTCCGCCTCTGACAGCGGAATGGGGGGAAGAACTGCTTCAGTGCAATATAAAATCCGAAACGGACTGCCACATTGCACGGTAAAAATAGGGGAAAGAGTAATCCGGTGCATCCTTAAAACAGGGCAACTGACAGATCACCGGGTTAAGTCAACAGAACGGGTTGTTCATCCAACAAAACCCTATCTTCCAGCAAATCTTTTTACAAAATCATTCTTGTATGAGTCCCCGAGATAGGCTTTCAGCCCCTCGGAAAGAAGGATTTCTCCCTGCCTGGTATAGCCGGTGACATGATTAAGGTTAACAAGGTAGGAGTGATGTACCCTGAGAAAATTCTGGTCAATCAGCAGTTCACTGAAGTGCTTCAGGTTTTTTGAACTGACCACCTTCCTCTGTCCTGCAATGTGAAAATTGGTGCAGTAACCGTCAGCCTGGCACATAATGATATCCGGTACCCTGAGCACATCGAATCCCTTTATGTTTGGTATAATCAGGGTCGACTGTTTCGCTGACCCTTCCCTCAGATTGTTCATCAGTGAAGAGACAATTTCCGCGCTTAATCCCGACCTGCCGGCCTTTCTGACCCTGTCAACCGCGTCAATCAGTTCGTCTATCTTCACAGGTTTAAGCAGGTAATCTATTGCGCTGAACCTGAAGGCCCTTATGGCATATTCCGAATATGCCGTAATAAAAATTATCTTGAAGTCTATGCTCTCAAACTTGTTCAGAAGATCAAATCCCTTACCGTCAGGCATCTGGATGTCAAGGAAAACAAGGTCGGGCGATGTCCGCCTGATGGCGTTGTACCCCGTACTGACAGATGATGCTTTAGCCACTATCTCAACATCAGGACAGTACTCCGTGAGGAAATTGGCTACCACCTCCCTGGCAGGCTGCTCGTCATCTATGATCACTGCTCTTATCATACTGATTATGATTACCTTCTGATATATCTTTCACTTTTGCCTGTCTTTATGTCCGAACCATCACAGGCATGTCAATTTCAACTTTTGTGCCTGTCTCAACCCTGTCTGGATGCAGGTCTGAGATCACTATCCTGTAATTTGTCCCCTGAAGGCTGTTGATGATCCTGAGTCGTTCCAGTGCCAGTGATATTCCTTTCGACTTCTTTGGCAGTGTACTGTCCTTCATGGCTTCCGAGCGGGCCCTCCCGACACCGTCATCCTCAACGTTGCAGACAAGGATGCCGTTGCTCATCAGAAGTGAGACCCGGATCATCCCTTTCCTTCCGTCCAATCCCATAACCCCGTGCCATATGGCATTTTCAACAAATGGCTGGACAATCCCCGGCGATACTCTTATAGACTCTGTAACTACCTTAGGATCAACCTCAAGGCTGTAATCGAACTTATCGCCAAATCTGAGATACTCAATTTTCAGATAGTCTTCCAGAGAACCAAGTTCAACATTCAGTCCTACATATTCCTCATTCATGTTGTTGAGCACGGTCCTGATCAGTTTTGAGAAATTGGCGATATAGCGGTTTGCTGCCAGGGTATCATTCTTTGAAATAAAATAGTTGATGGAGTTCAGCGAGTTGAAGATGAAGTGCGGGTTCATCTGACCTCTCAGGGCCTGGTGATGAAGTGTATCCCTTTTCTGCTGTTCTCGGGCTCTCATCCGCTTCAGGGAAGTCCAGATGGCAATCGCAATGAGCAGAAGAAAGAGAAGTGGCATCCCGATCCTGAAAATGACTGTCTGGTAGAAATATGGGTTTATATGAATGGCCAGTTTTTTTGATATGCTCCATGACCCGCCGGCATCAGTGGCCTGTATCTCCAGGTTGTGCCAGCCGGGTTTGAGGTTCGAGTAGTTTATGTTCCTGTCGCTGTGATCAGTATAATACCATTCGTCAGACCCGCTGCCAAGATGGTATCTGTACCTTATCTTTTCCGGAGACCTGTACTCCGGGACTACAAAAGAGATACGAAAGTTGTCGTCACCCTTCCTGAGCATTATTGTATCAGCTTTATAGACAGGCCTGTCAAGAATCCGCCTGATTGCTGACACTTCGAAATCTTTAATAATGATGCTCGGTTTCACCCCGCCGGGAAGTTCACTCAGGATCTGTGCAGGGTCAAACTCCACGGCTCCTCCCACGCCTCCAAACATAAACTTTCCGTCGGGGGTCACCCATGAAGCATCTGAATTGAACTCATGAATCATCAGGCCGTCATTTTCCCCTAATGATCGTATCATTCCGCTCACCGGGTTTATTACCGAGATGCCGCTGTTGGAGGAGACCCAGATATTGCCGGTGATGTCACGGATTAAGCTGTAAGTTGTGTTGTTGCTGAGACCTGAGGCGGCGGTATAAAATGTTTTGTCACCTGTCGCCGGATCAAAACGGCATACACCGGCGCCAAGGGTGGCAATCCATAGTGTGCTGTCCTCCCCGTCACAGATATCTTCTATATTGGTTATGCCACGGGCCAGCTTGATAAACTCCGGAACATGTGAAACCATATCTAATTTCAGGAGGTAACTGTGGCTGCAGCCTGCCCATAAAATACTGTCGCGCAGGTGAAAGGTAAAGATGTTCAGAGAGTCGTCCGCAGCGTATAGTCTCTCTGTCTTTCTTGTCGCAGGGTCGTATCTGATCACCCCGTGATCGGCAATCAGGATTTTGCCCTGACCGTCATAGCACATGGTGTGCACGTTCCTGCCCGGGTTATGCTCTTCAATACGGTCTGAGGAGATGTTATAGTGAATCAGTTTTTCGTAATAGTAGCCGGCCCAGATACCGGCGCTGTCAGGAAGGAATGACCTCGGGTGCCACACTTTTTCAAGCTGCTCATTATCAAGGATGTTTATCCTCTCCGTCTTTCCGTTTCTGCTGATCCTGATGAGATAATTCCTGTCCCTGGCTGCGAGCCACACTCCACCCTCCCCATCAGTGACGATGCTGAACACATTCAGGTCATCATTATCTTCAGTTAACGGATTGAGGAAACGGAACTCATATGGAGTGAATACCGCCTTCACCACCCCTGCCGGTGTCCCGCTTTCCCGCTGGTATGCAACCCAGAGGATCCCGGACTCGTAGAAGAACAGTTCCACAGGGTGTCCGCACAGGCTTTGAGGTATGGTAGTTATTCCCTCTTTTCCGGGGAACCAGACGCAGAGACCGGTATCTTTCCTGTAAAAAACAACCGGCAGACTGTCGGCGAATGAAAGATCTTTGATATTTCCGCTGTACTCCGTGAATTTCTTATTTTCCCTGTTAAAACTGAACAAGCCGGTTGAGGAGGCCATCCACAAATTGCCGGCAGTATCGCGGGTTAAGCGGGCACTTCCGGCGGAACCGAAGAAAACACCTTCTCTTCCAGGCTCTCTTTCAATGGTATTGATGCTTATGACTTCTGCCCGTCCCTGACCGGTCCCCTGATCATCAAAAAGTTCTGCTTCAATGACTATAGGTCCGGTGAGCCATATATGGCCGGGGCCGTCAAACACAATTGTAAACTGATAGAAAAAGAAATGTGCAATTCCGGTCATGTTTTGCTGCCACAGATATAAACAGGTCTTTGCCGTTGCAGGATTGTAACGAAGCACACCTTTCTTCAACAGGAACCAGAGGTAACCGTCAGGGCCTGCCACAAAGCTGACTAAGTCATCCAGTGAGTGTCCCCCCAGGCTTCTGAACTGCATAAACTCTTCCGTGGCCCGGTCAAAACGGCACAGCACGGCGTTGTCGGTCGCGATCCAGATATTGTCATAAGAATCTACTACAACTGCAGTGACTGAGAAATACGGAATGGTGGTGCTGTCGGCCGGGTCATGGAAATAGTTTATGAAATCCGTCCCGTCATAACGTGTCAGCCCGTCCCATGTTGCCATCCATATGAATCCGCTGCTGTCAGCCACTATCTGTCTTACATTATCGTGGCCTATGCCGTTTTTTGAATTATATTGCGTAAGCACATAAGACTGTCCGGCAAGCGGTGAAAAAGTGATAAGGGTAAAGGAAACCGTTAAGAGATACAGCCAATGTGGATATTTGAAGTGCAGTGGGCTCATGGCATGGATGACAGACAAAAATAGGAAAAAGTCCAATAACAACTTACTGATAGACAGTATAACATTAAAAAGAGACGGCTCGCTCATTCCTGTCGCTGCGAAATGTTATTTTTGCCATGCTATCAGACTATGGAATTCAAACTTATTTCAGACTTCACTCCCACGGGAGACCAGCCGGAAGCGATAAGGCAACTTACGGAAGGTTTGCGGCAGAGTGTGCCTTTCCAGACGCTTCTGGGTGTTACCGGGTCAGGCAAGACCTTCACCATCGCCAATGTGATTGAACAGCTTAACAGGCCCGTGTTGGTGCTGAGCCACAACAAGACGCTGGCGGCCCAGCTTTACGGTGAATTCCGGCAGTTCTTCCCCGGAAACGCGGTGGAGTACTTTGTCTCCTACTACGATTACTACCAGCCTGAAGCATACCTGCCTGTCTCTGATACCTATATTGAAAAGGATCTTTCAATCAATGATGAGCTGGAAAAGCTGCGTCTGAGTGCCACCTCATCACTGCTCTCGGGCAGGCGTGATGTCATCGTGGTGTCATCCGTTTCCTGCCTGTTCGGCATTGGCAATCCGGACGACTTCCGGGCCAACACCGTGCATGTCATCAAAGGGGCCAGGACTGGCCGGAACCTGTTACTGCGTAAGCTGGTCGACAGTCTCTACGCACGCAACGAGGTTGAGTTCACCCACGGCACCTTCAGGGTCAGGGGTGATACGGTGGATGTCTTTCCGGCCTATGCAGACCTTGCCCTGAAGATCGTCTTCTTTGGCGATGAGATAGAGGAGGTATCGACCTTTGACCCTCTGAGCGGACAGCACAGGGATGATCTCGACGAATATGTCATCTACCCGGCAAACCTCTTCGTGACGACCCGTGAAAGGATAAATCTGGCAGTAAGCCAGATACAGGATGACATGGTGTTGCAGTCGCAGCACTTCAGGGATACGGGACGGCCGGAGGAGGCCAAAAGGATTGAACAGAGGGTTCAGTACGATCTTGAGATGATCAAGGAGCTCGGTTATTGCAGCGGCATAGAGAACTATTCGCGGTATTTTGACGGCCGGGCGCCGGGAACTAGACCCTTCTGCCTCATAGACTGCTTTCCGAAGGACTTTATTACGGTTATTGACGAGAGTCATGTCACCGTGCCGCAGATAAGGGCCATGTACGGAGGCGATCACTCGCGAAAACAGACGCTGGTGGAGTACGGCTTTCGTCTGCCGGCTGCCCTTGACAACAGACCGTTGCGGCTTGAGGAGTTCGAAGCACTTACAGGCCAGACCATATATATGAGTGCAACGCCTGCGGAGTATGAGATGGAGAAGAGTGAGGGTGTCTTCGTTGACCAGGTCATAAGACCGACAGGACTGCCTGACCCACCAGTGGTGGTCAGGCCAAGCCGCAACCAGGTTGACGACCTGATGGAGGAGATACGCAAACGCTCCGCAGCCGGAGAGAGGGTGTTGGTGACGACCATGACCAAGAGGATGGCGGAAGAGCTGAATACATACCTCGCCAGGTTTGACATCAGATGCCGGTATATTCACTCCGGGGTTGAGACCCTTGAGAGGGTGGAGATACTGGAGGGACTGCGGTCAGGACAGTTCGATGTACTGGTAGGGGTGAACCTGCTCAGGGAGGGGCTTGACCTGCCGGAAGTGTCACTGGTGGCCATACTCGATGCAGACAAGGAGGGGTTCCTCAGGTCAGGAAGGGCACTGACGCAGACAGCAGGCAGGGCTGCAAGAAACCTGAACGGGCTTGTGGTGATGTATGCCGACAGGATCACCGGCGCCATGAAGGAGACCATTGATGAGACCAACAGGCGCAGGGAGAAGCAGTTCAAATACAATGAGGAGATGGGCATAACACCCCGCCAGATAGTCAGGAAGGGAGGAACAATGCTCACAGGGCTCAGGGGCAAGGGAGTGGTGATGAAGGCTTACACAGGACCGGAGACAGCAGACGTGGCAGCTGACCCTGTAATTCAGTTCATGTCGCGCGAGCAACTGGAGAAGGCCATGGAGAAGAGCCGCAAGGCTATGGAGAAGGCAGCAGCCTTGCTGGATTTTATTGAGGCTGCAAGGCTGAGGGACGAGATAGATGGAATGAGGAGACTAATCAGCAAAAAGCAGGATAAGAGGGTTTGAGAATTAAGAATTAAGAATCAGATACTTAGGCATTGTCATATTGCCCTCCCTGCAATCTGGCTACTTCGCTATCCCGACATACCATGTCGGGACTTAACGCTCGTCCCTCTACTGCCTACTGCCTGATTTGACTGCCGGCTGCCGACTATAGGCAGACCTTCAGACCTGCTAAGCAAATTAGCCTGAAAAAGCAAGAATCAGTCATTTCCTCCGTTAATTTAATGATCCGGTTTCCGGGTTTTGATACTATTATATTATAATTGTATATGAAAAAAGCCACACTATACCTTCTGCTTATCATCACACTGCTTTCCGGATGTGAAAGGTATTCCGGCCCCGAGCCTGTTGACGATCCGAGGGTCATCATACTCATGTATCACCGCATCACCGAGGACGATGCTTCCAACACCTATGAACGCAGTGCGGCTGATTTTAAAGGAGATTTGAAGTACTTGAATGAAAATGACATAATGGTTATTGACTTTAAGGAGCTTGATGATATTGTGTCAGGAAAGAGTGACCTCATAACACATGCTGCCGTGATTACCTTTGATGACGGCGATCATTCCTGGTACACCCTCGCGGCGCCGCTGCTGAAGAGATACCGTATGAAAGGGACCTTTTTTCTCTGGGCATCGCAGATAGGCATGGATTCGTTTCTCTCGTGGGACGAGGTGGAGATAATGAGCAACTATGCATATGAAGGAGGAGTGAAGCCCTTTGTCTTCGGGTCGCATACACTTTACCACCGGTTCCTGATGACAATGAAGACAGCCCTTGGGGGCGGGGAGGCTTTCGCTGCTTATCTCGACGAGGAGCTTGGCGGCTCGAAAATACTCATTGACAGACATATTAATGGCACGGTGGAAGCGCTTGCTCTTCCATACGGTGACGGTGCAGGCGATCCTGATATTATTGCGGCGGCACAACGGCACGGGTATAGTTATATCAGGACCTCCGAACGGAGCGTAACGGGCACTGCCGGAACCGATCTGTTCAGGCTGCCCTCTCTGCCGATGCTTGATGACACCCCCCGGGAACTCATAGGCAGTTACCTGGGTATAGAATGACATATAATTATTATCCCCTCACTATAAGTACTGACCTCTGACTGCAAAAATGAAAACACCACCAGACAAAAACTGCTGCCGTTTCCGTTCACATCCGTGGCACGGCATTGACATAGGTGACAAGGCCCCGGAAATAGTGATGACCTTTGTCGAGATGGTTCCCACTGACACCGTCAAATATGAGATGGACAAGCTATCGGGTTATCTCAGGCTCGACAGGCCACAGCGTTACTCCAATGTAGTTCCTGCGCTTTACGGCTTTATCCCGAGAACACTTACCGGGCCATCCGTCGCCAGGAGATGTATGGAACGCACCGGCAGAAAAGGCATCAAGGGTGATGGCGATGCGATGGATATATGCATCCTGACGGAAAAGGACATTGCCCACGGAGATATACTGGTCTACGCCAGGCCGATAGGTGGCTTCCGGATGATAGACGGAAACGAGGCTGATGACAAGATCATAGCTGTCCTTTACAACGATGCCGTCTACGGAGTTTACAGTGATATTGCCGATTGCCCCCCGATAGCCATTGAGAGGCTGAAACACTATTTCCTGACCTACAAGAACCTTCCCGGCGAGAAGCGTAAAGTCACCATCGGCGAGGTTTACGGAAAGGAGGAGGCCCGGGAGGTGATAAGCAGGTCGATGGCCGATTATGCCGACATTTTTCCGGAGATGTAGAATCATCCGTTTCCCTGGAGTGCGGCGCTGCGAAGAATGGTTATCTCCTGCTTCCGTTGACGAACAGGCGAATAAGTTGATGACCATGCTTCATAATTTGATTAAAGGTTATGAACTTGGTGAAGCAAGGAGTAATTTTGGTATGTATAATCCGGCATATTGGTTTACCGGGCTTCAGGGAAGAATTTGTTATGGAAGAATTGCGAAATCTTGTAATAGAGAAGACATTTAAAACTCCGCGGATTGAACTGGTTCATGGAAGCGGAGAAATCTCTTTTTCAGGCAAGTCACTGCCTGAAAATGCCTCCAAAGTGTATGAGCCGGTACTGAACTGGGTGACTGACTATATCCTCCAGCCAATGGAGGTGACCAACCTGAGGCTCAACCTTGAGTATTTCAACACCTCATCAATGCTGTGGATCTCCAAAATAATAAAGGCGCTGACCAGGATAAACAATCCTGATTACCGCCTGATGGTCCATATTTACATCCCCCTCGAGGAGTATGATGACATGAAGGGCTCCGCAGACATGAAGGAGTCATTCAACCCGCTGACAGATATTCTTCAGAATTCCATCCCGGAGGTGAGCATGAAGCTATACGCAACCGATGACTCTTCAAAGGTGATCAGGGATGCAGTTGTGCTTTTCTAGGAGCCCTCACGGTTTCCGGCAGGCAGACCGACCTTAAATTCTAATTAGATTTAACCTCCTTTTTCACCCGGTTCGTCAAAACTCCTGAACTTTTG
>DZBJ01000046.1 GCA_022736275.1 Rikenella microfusus
ACCGCAATAAGCGTCCCCGTACATTCAATAATGATCCGCAGGATCCGCGAAGATCCAACGGTGACCGTCAGCCCCAGCAGCCGATGACGTCATCTCCTGCCCCGGCAGGCGAGTCGTACCAGCAGCAACAGCAGCAGCAACAGCAACAGCAACAGCAACAGCAGGCCCCGCCACAGCAAAACCCGCAACCTGAAAAACTTCTCTTTGCAGATGAGCGTCTCAATGAAAATGACCAGGATCTGCTCAGGTTAAATGAATCTGAAAATGACACTGCCATCATCGGAGAGGCAGCTGCATCAGATAATACTGTGCTACTTCCGCCTGCGACCGATGAGGTTGTCACCGGTCATCAGAATATTCCCGAGCCTGTCAGGGAGGAGAAAAAGGAGAGGGCATACGATTTTGAAGGTATTGTGGCCAACACCGGTGTTCTGGAAATTATGCCCGATGGTTACGGGTTCCTCCGCTCCCCGGACTACAACTACCTCAGTTCGCCTGATGATATTTATGTATCACAGTCGCAGATCAAACTCTTCGGGCTTAAGACCGGAGACACCATCAGAGGCACAATACGTCCGCCCCGTGAAGGCGAGAAGTATTTCCCCCTCATCAAGGTAGAAGAGATCAACGGCCGTACGCCTGATTTCATCCGTGACCGGGTGCCGTTTGATTACCTCACCCCGCTCTTCCCCAATGAGAAATTCACCCTGTGCAGACCCGGCGAGGGTAACCTGTCAGTGCGTATCGTTGACATGTTCTGTCCGATAGGCAAGGGACAACGCGGCCTGATAGTCGCTCAACCCAAGACCGGTAAGACAATACTCCTTCAGGATATTGCTAATGCAATTGCCAAATTCCACCCCGAGGTCTACCTTATGATCCTGCTCATTGATGAGCGTCCCGAGGAGGTGACCGAGATGGCACGCAACGTCAACGCCGAGGTGATTGCCTCAACCTTTGACGAGCCTGCCGAGAGGCACGTGCGCATCGCCACCATAGTACAGGAAAAGGCCAAGAGACTGGTTGAGTGCGGTCATGACGTGGTCATTCTGCTTGATTCTATCACCCGTCTTGCCAGGGCCTTCAATACAATAGCCCCCGCATCAGGCAAGGTGCTCTCGGGTGGCGTTGACTCAAACGCACTGCACAAGCCGAAGAGGTTCTTCGGCGCAGCAAGGAATATCGAGAACGGAGGCTCACTCACCATCATCGCAACAGCCCTCACTGACACAGGCTCAAAAATGGATGATGTCATCTTTGAAGAGTTCAAGGGAACAGGTAACATGGAGCTCCAGCTCGACCGGAAGCTATCTAACAGGAGAATATTCCCTTCGATAGACATCCCGGCCTCAAGTACGCGGCGTGAAGACCTGCTGCTCGACAGGAATATGCTGAGCAAGATCTGGATTCTCCGTAACTATCTCACTGACATGAACTCGGTGGAAGCGATGGAATTCCTGCGTGACCGCATAACCCAGACCCGCTCTAATGAGGAGTTTCTGATTTCAATGAACAGCGAATAAAATGTCGGAGAAAATCCGTAAATTTGCAGTTTATTTTTTTTAAGGTTATTTGAACACTAATCATTCATAATCAGAAATGGCAACAAAGAAATTCATTACTTGTGACGGTAACCAGGCTGCATCGCACATAGCTTATATGTTCAGCGAAGTGGCCTGCATCTATCCAATCACTCCCTCGTCCACCATGGCAGAATATGTCGATGAGTGGGCAGCCCACGGACTGAAGAACATGTTCGGCGAGGAGGTGAAGGTGGTTGAGATGCAGAGTGAAGCCGGTGCTGCAGGAGCAGTGCACGGTTCACTGCAGTCGGGTGCCCTTACCTCAACCTTCACCGCATCTCAGGGTCTGCTTCTCATGATCCCCAACATGTATAAGATCTCCGGAGAACTTCTTCCGGGTGTGTTTCATGTCAGTGCCCGCACGGTGGCAGGGCATGCGCTCTCAATTTTCGGTGACCACGGCGACATCTACGCAACACGCCAGACCGGTTTTGCACTGCTGGCAAGCGGCGGCATCCAGGAGATCATGGATCTGGCCGGCGTAGCTCACCTCGCCTCTGTCAAGTCGAGGGTGCCCTTCCTTCATTTCTTTGACGGCTTCCGTTCATCACACGAAATTCAGAAGATCGAAGAGCTTGAAATGGAAGACCTGAAGAAACTTGTCGATAAGAATGCTCTTCAGGCATTCCGCAACAGGGCGCTCAATCCCGAGCATCCTGTGACAAGGGGAACGGCACAGAACCCTGACATCTTCTTCCAGGCTAAGGAGGCATCCAATCCCTTCTACACCAACCTTGACGATACGGTCAATGAGTACATGGAAAAAATTTCCGCCCTCACCGGCCGCCAGTACAAGCCTTTTACCTACTACGGTGCTCCCGATGCCGAAAATATTATCATTGCAATGGGATCGGTGACCGAGACTATCAAGGAGGTCATTGACTACCTGGCTGAAGCGAAGGGCGAAAAGCTCGGTCTGATCTCAGTTCATCTCTACAGGCCCTTCTCGGCCAAATACCTCTTCAATGTGCTTCCCAAAAGCGTTAAGCGCATAACAGTGCTTGACCGTACCAAAGAACCGGGCGCCAACGGGGAGCCACTCTACCTGGATGTTACTGAAGTGTTTTATGACAGGGCCACCCGCCCGATGATCGTCGGCGGCCGCTACGGTCTGAGCTCAAAAGACACCACCCCGGCGCAGATGATCTCCGTCTTCGAGAACATGAAGAAGGAGAAGCCCATGAACCAGTTCACCGTAGGGATAGTTGATGACGTTACCTTCATGTCCCTTCCGGTCCTCCCCGAGATAAACGTAAGCCATAAGGGCACATATTCAGCCAAGTTTTACGGCATCGGCGCAGATGGCACCGTTGGCGCAAATAAAGCTTCCATCAAGATCATAGGTGATACCACTGACAAGTATTGCCAGGCATACTTCGCCTATGACTCAAAGAAATCAGGAGGTGTGACAACCTCACATCTCCGCTTCGGCGACCAGCCGATACGCTCGCCCTATCTTGTCAATACACCCGACTTCGTGGCATGCCATGTGCCGGCCTACCTCGACAAGTATGACATGCTCAGGGGCCTCAAGAAAGGCGGGACCTTCCTTCTGAACTCCATATGGGAACCGGAAGAGACATTGACCAAGCTTCCTGACCATATGAAAAAGTACCTGGCGGAGAACGACATCAGCTTCTACATCATCAACGCAACACAGATTGCAGAGGAGCTCGGGCTTGGTACCCGTACCAACACGATCATGCAGAGTGCGTTCTTCAAGGTATCGGAGGTGATCCCTTACAAACTGGCGGTCGACGAGATGAAGCATGCCGTCATCAAGGCTTATGGCAAGAAGGGTGAAAATATTGTAAAGATGAACAATGATGCCATCGACCGCGGTGGTGACGTGACCAAAGTCTCAATCCCCAAAGAGTGGGCTGCAATCAAAGTGTCCGCGGAAAAGGTTGACGGCACCAAACCCGAGTTTATCCGTGAAGTGGTTGATGTAATAAACGGCATGAGGGGTGATGACCTCCCGGTAAGCGCCTTCTCCGGCCGTGAAGACGGGACGTTCCCTGCAGGTACCGCCGCTTACGAGAAGCGCGGTATAGCCGTCAACGTTCCCGAGTGGCAGATGGACAAGTGCATCCAGTGCAACCAGTGCTCGTACGTTTGTCCTCACGCAGCCATCCGTCCCTTCCTCCTTACCGATGAAGAGCTGGCAGCAGCACCGGCAGGCACGACAGCCAAACAGGGTATCGGCAACACCAAGAGCCACAAGTTCAGGATCCAGGTGAGCGTCTATGACTGTACAGGCTGCGGTAACTGCGCCGATGTGTGCCCCTCCAAGGAGAAAGCACTCATCATGAAGCCTCTTGAGACACAGCTTGACCAGGCTGACAGGTGGACCTACATGCATGAGAAGGTAGGGTACAAGGATACTGTGGTTGACAAGTTCACCAATGTTAAGAACTCACAGTTTGCACAGCCTCTCTTTGAATTCTCAGGTGCATGCGCAGGTTGCGGCGAGACACCTTACATCAAGGCTATCACCCAGCTCTACGGAGACCGTATGGTTATTTCCAACGCCACCGGTTGCTCATCCATCTACGGCGGGTCGGCTCCATCAATGCCATATACAACCGACAAAAACGGCCACGGCCCGGCCTGGGCCAACTCTCTCTTTGAAGATAATGCAGAGTACGGATTTGGCCTTATGCTGGGAGCCACAAGGATCAGGGAGCGCATCGAGCGTCTCATGAAGGAGAACCTCAACACCAACTCACTGGCACCTGAGACGGTGGCTGCATTCAATGAGTGGATAGCAGAAAAAGAGAATTCAAAAGCAAGCAGGGCCATCTCTGAAAAGGTGATCGCTGCATGTGAGAAAGATAAGGCTCCGGTATGCAGTGAGATTCTCGACCTGAAAAAGTATCTCGTTAAGAAGTCGTTCTGGGTCTTCGGTGGCGACGGCTGGGCTTATGATATTGGCTACGGCGGCCTTGACCACGTGCTTGCCTCGGGTGAGAACATCAATGTCCTCGTGCTTGACACGGAGGTCTATTCAAACACCGGCGGACAGGCATCCAAGTCAACTCCGGCCGGCGCTGTGGCCAAGTTCGCTGCTTCAGGCAAGAAAATACGCAAGAAGGACCTCGGGCAGATGGCCATGACCTACGGTTATGTCTATGTTGCGCAGGTGGCCATGGGATCCAGCCAGAACCAGTACTTTAAGGCAATACGCGAAGCTGAGGAATACCCCGGACCATCGCTCATCATTGCCTATTCACCCTGTATCAACCACGGCCTCCGCAATGGCATGGGCAAGACGCAGCAGCAGTCGGAAGATGCAGTGGCAGCAGGTTACTGGCACCTTTACAGGTTCGACCCGCGCCTCGAGGCAGAGGGCAAGAACCCGTTCCAGCTCGATTCCAAGGAACCCGACTGGAGCAAGTTCCAGGATTTCCTGAAGTCAGAGGTGCGTTACACCTCGCTTCTGAAGGATTTCCCCGGTGAGGCATCATACCTGTTCAAACAGGCTGAGGAGAACGCCAGGTGGAGGTATAACAGCTACAAACGTTTTTCAGAGATGAACTTCAGTACGGCTACCGCTGCGGCTGAAGCCAAAACCGAATAACACTTTACTGTTAATATCAAGGAGAGCCGGCTACCCCGGCTCTCTTTTTTTTGTCCGTCAGAAGAGGTATATTTGCGCAGCGGAAAATGAAAATAAAAGACTGAGTATTAGGTGGGCAGGGCGATGGCAATAGACTATGGAAGAAAAAGATGCGGACTTGCAGTGACAGACCCGATGAGGATTATTGCATCTCCCCTCGTCACCGTTCCATCAGGTGAGCTTGAGGCCTTTCTGAAGGATTACATTCCTCGCGAGAAGGTGACTGATGTGGTGATAGGCTATCCGGTCACCGTGAACAATTTACCCAGTGAAAGCGTAAGATACATTGATCCGTTCATAGCAAGGTTCAGGAAACTCTTCCCGGATACACCCCTGCACCTGGCAGATGAACGCTTCACCTCCCAGATGGCTATGAGGACGATGATCGACGGAGGAGTGAAGAAGAGCAGCAGACGCGACAAGGCTATGGCTGATCGCATCAGCGCTTCGATAATACTTCAGTCGTGGCTCAGCAGCCGGGAGAACGGTAACAGGAACTAAAGGGAAAAATGACATATCCCATTTACGTATATGGCCATCCGGTACTCAGGAAGATAGCGAAGGACATAGAGAAGGATCACCCCGATCTCGACACCTTAATCGCCGATATGTTTGAGACGATGTACAACTCAGACGGTCTGGGACTGGCCGCTCCGCAGATAGGAAAATCTCTCAGGATCTTCGTCATTGACGGCGAACCTCTGGGAGAGGATCACCCTGAGATGAAAGACTTTAAAAAAGTCTATATCAACCCCCGTGTTGTTGAACGAAAGGGCGAAATAGTACCTATGAATGAGGGATGCCTGAGCCTGCCTGGCATACATGAGGAGGTAGACCGTGAGTCGGAGCTGCGCATTCAATACTATGACCAGGAGTGGAACTACCACGATGAAGTATACAATGGCTACAAGGCAAGGGTTGTGCTCCATGAATATGATCATCTTGACGGTGTGCTGTTCACTGACAGGCTCAGTCCGCTCCGCCGCAGGCTCATCAAGGGCAAGCTGAATGATCTCACCAGGGGTAAGTTCACAGCTGACTACCGCACCGTTCTGCCTGCCGGGAAGTAACAATAAACAGTTGCTTTTTTCCCTTAATTGACTTACCTTTAATGGGTCTAATGCTGTGACCCGTGCAATTCAGGGAGATTCCTTTCCTGAGGCTGTATGCGCCTTTATGCGCAGGTGTGATGGTGGCGGAAGCTGCGCCGTTTCTGAAGGCTGTTGTCTGGGCTTTGGGTGCCATCACGGTAGCAGTAATGACACTTCGCCTCTTCCGGAAGAGCTATTTTTCCGACACCATCTACGGGGCAGCAATCGCTCTTTTTCTCTTTGCAGCCGGATTCCTGCTCCGCACTGAGGAGCGTGCCCGTCCGGATGAGCTGAGTGGCAGCCGGCAACTGATCACAGTGAGACTCTCCGAATATCCTGAGAAAAAGATTACCAGCTGGTCCATCAGGGCTAAGATCATAAGTGTCAGCGGGAATGACTCTCTACGCCATACCCGGGGATCACTGATGCTCTGGTTCATGAGTGACACCATGCCTTCAGCGTGGAAGCCGGGTGATCACCTTGTTTTGAACATCAGGCCGCAACAGGTTGAGAACAACGGCAACCCGTGCGAATTCAACTACCGCCGCTACCTGCAAGGCCAGGGCATCAGGTATATGGCCTTCTTTCGCCCCGGTGACATCAGGGAATACCGGAGCGGTACCCGCCACTCGGTGAAGGAGAGCTCCCTGATTGCGGCGCACGCCATGATCGGAGCCTTCATGAGAGCAGGACTCCGCGACGAGAGCCTGGGGATTGTCACTGCCCTTACAATAGGTGACAAGGAGCTGATTGAGAGGGAGCACCTCACCTCCTTCTCAAGGTCGGGAGCCATGCATATCATGGCTGTCTCAGGACTCCATGTCGGGATGATCAGCATGGCCCTTTCCTGGATGCTGTTTTTCCTGCGAGGCAGACTGCTGGTCGTCAGGGCAGCCATAATCGTACCTGCCCTGTGGGCATTTGCTTTCATCACGGGATTGACACCTTCGGTATTGCGGGCCACAATTATGTTTACCTTCCTGCAGGCAGGGTCACTCCTGCACAGGCCGGCTGCCTCCATGAACAGTCTGCTGGCCTCGGCCTTCATCATAACGGCGGCGCGCCCTGCAGTGATCTTTGAGGCAGGATTTCAGCTATCGTACCTGGCTGTTGCATTCATCGTCGCCTTTTATTACCCGTTTTACAGGCTCATCAGGACAAAGAACCGTATTGCCGACTGGCTCTGGCAGATGACGGCTGTCTCGCTGGTGGCACAGGCGGGCACCCTGGCCCTGACGGTCAGGCTGTTCAATATCTTTCCCCTCCTCTTCCTCCTTACAAATATTGTAGTCATACCTGTCTCATTCATAGTCCTACTGCTGGCCATGCTGCTCCTCATCGCCTCTCCCTTCCCCCCTCTGTCCTCCTTTCTGGCCTTCATACTTGACCACCTGGCACGGTTCACACTCAGCTTCACGAGTACCATCAGTTCCGTGGGTCACGGCGTGATCATGAATATAGGTATGTCAGCCTCCGAGACTCTGCTGCTGACAGCAGCCACGGCACTCCTTTTGATGGCGATGCTCAGGTTGGGAAAGATAACTCTGAAGCCTTTCATTGTCACAGCAATGCTCCTGGTTGCCTTCAACACGGTCAAGACATGGCAGGAGATGCACAGGGAAAAGGTCATAGTCTACAACATCAGGGGTGCTGAACTGAGGGTCAGGCAGCACGGCAGGCTGCTGCTGGTGCCATCCGATGACGGCCTCGTCCCGGCGGAGGTAAGGAAGCATGCCAGCACGAGGGGACTAAAGATTGAGGTTACAGGTCCCGGGTAACATTTCTTTTGTATAACTTTGCAGATATTTTATCAGTGCGTAAATGAGAATAGTAATTGCCGGTGCAGGAGAGGTGGGTACCCATCTGGCCAAGATGCTCTCGCAGAGCGAACATGAGATCATCCTTATAGACTCTGAAGCAGAGCGTCTTAAACCTGTTGACGCAGCCCTTGACGTTCTTACTTTCGAGGGTTCCGCAACATCTCTCAACCTGCTCAGGGAGGCCATCAAGAAGCATACTGACCTCTTTATTGCCGTTGCCCACTATGAGGACACCAACATCACATCTGCCATCCTGGCGAAGAAGCTCGGTGCCACAAAGGTTATAGCGCGCATAGACAATATGGAATATCTTGAGCGTGAAAACAAGGAGTTCTTCAGGCAGATGGGCGTTGATCACCTTATCTATCCGGAGCTTATTGCAGCCAAAGAGGTGATAAACCTCCTCAAGGAAACCGGCACGACCGAATTCATGGATTTTGCAGGCGGACTGCTGTCTCTCTACGTGCAGAAACTGGAGAAAAATGCTCCGGTCCTCAATCGCAGCCTCGAGGAGGTGACCAACACTCTCGGGTCAATAAAGTACCGCGCCGTAGCTATCAAGAGGCATGACAGGACAATCATTCCCAGGGGCAAGGAGGAGTTTCATGAAGGTGACCTTGCCTTTGTCATTTCCACCCGTGAAGGTATAGCCGACATGATGAAGTTTTCAGGCAAGCGTAACACTGAGGCCAGAAGCATAATGATACTCGGAGGAAGCCGCATCGGGAGGCACATAGCACTTAACCTGCAGCAGGACTGCCAGGTGAAGCTGATCGATTATGACATTGAGAAATGCCGCGATTTGGCCGAGACCCTTGAGGAGACGCTGGTTATACACGGTGACGGCAGGGATGGTGACCTGCTGGCCGAGGAGGGTCTACAGCATATGGATGCCTTCGTTGCCGTCACGGGCAACTCCGAGACAAATATACTCTCCTGTCTCCTTGCCAAGAAGATAGGCGTGATGAAGACCATTGCCGAAGTGGAGAACATGGAGTATATCAACCTTGCCGAGAATTCGGGGATAGACACAATCATAAACAAGAAGATAGCCACCGCCAGTCGTATCTTCCGCCATACCATGAACCCCAATGTCACCCAGGTCAAGATGATGACCGGCACTGATGCTGAGGTAATAGAGTACAATGTTCCGGAGAATGCGCGTATCACCGGCGGACCCCTGAAGCTGATTGACTTTCCCAAAGATGCCATCGTTGGTGGTGGTATCCGCGAATACAAGCCATATATTGCAACGGGAGACACACTCATCAGGGCCGGCGACAAGGTAGTGGTCTTCGCTCTCCCGACAGCCTTCGAGAAGCTTAATAAGTTCTTCAATTCCGAGAAGAGGTAGGAGGTCTGAAAGTCAGAAGTCCGTAAAGTCTGTAAAGTCCTTAAAGTCCAAAGTCTGAAGGTCATGTCGTAGCGAAGCGGATATCCCGACCGAAGCGTCGGGGCGGTCATGCGGTTTGATTCTTAATTCTTCACTGCAGCCTATTGCCTGCTCTTCAGAGCTCCAGCACCCCTCTTCCCTGTCTCAGGATGACGGGCTCCGATCCTGTACAGTCAACCACGGTAGAGGGTTCGTTGCTCCCGAAACCCCCGTCAACCACCAGGTCGGCAAAGTCATCGTACTTCTCGTGAATAAGCTCTGGATCAGTTATATACTCAATGATCTCATCATCCTCATGTATTGAGGTTGTTACCAGGGGCCTGCCCAGGTCACGCACCATTGCCAGGGTGATGCTGTTGTCCGGGATGCGGATCCCCAGTGTCTTCTTTCGATGCCTGAACATGGCCGGGATCTGGTTGTTTGCAGGGACAATGAATGTGAAAGGACCAGGAAGATTGCGCTTCAGCAGCCTGAAGAGGTTATTGTCATGAATGACAGTGTATTCAGAGAGCTGACTCATTGACGAAAAAATCATCGACATGTCGGGATTGCCAGGATTGAGTCCCTTGAAACGGGCGATCTTCTCGATGGTCTTGCCTGCCTTGATATCGCAACCCATGGCATAAATGGTATCAGTGGGATAAATGACGATACCTCCCTGCTCAAGCACAAAGGTCACCCTCCGTATATGATCAGAATTTGGATTCTCCGGATAGATCTTCAGTATCATCTCCTCTTTAAAAGTGACGGCAAATATATAAACTTCTTATGAGAGGAGTGTATAAAAAAAGGGTAAGCTACTCACATCGCACCGCTACAACCTTCTACCCTTGCTGTCTTCCAACCCTGGGGGAGTTCAAAGGGAGCTGGTCGTATGAGACTTACCCCGCACAAAAATACGAACTTTTATGACCTGCTCCAAATATTGGTTCCTCTTTTCATAACGGCAGAGATTTCCGCAAATAGATTATATTTGTTTTCAAAACTTATAAAAACAGCTGAAATGGAACAGAAAAGATCAATCTGGAAAGAGACCCTGAATTACGGTATCATATATGGCCTTATTACTGTGGGCCTCTCGCTGCTGGCCTATATGTTTGATCTCACCTTCAAGACATGGATCATAGTGCCAAGCCTTCTGATCGGTGTTCTTGTACTCTTTTTTCTGCTTCGTTCATACCGTGATCATTACAATAACGGATACATCTCATACGGCAAATCAGTTGGCACTGGAGTTGTTATCGTCATGTACTCAGCCCTGATTGCAGCAGTTTATATTTATGTGCTTTATGCGTTCATTGATCCCGGGCTTGTTGACAAGTCCCTTGCCATGCAGGAAGAAAGGTTAATCGCCCGTGGTATGCCTGAAGCAGCCATTGACAGGGCACTGGAGATGCAGGCCAAGATGATGAAGCCATGGTTCACCACTTTGATATCGACCCTCGGGAGCGTCTTCTACGGACTTATTCAGTCTCTGCTCGTTTCCCTTTTCATAGTGAAAAAAGGCAACTCTCTCCTTGATGAGGTGGAAGAAGAACCAAAAGAGTAATGGATCTTACCGTTTTAGTGCCCGCCTACAATGAGGCGGAATCGCTGCCGGAACTGGCACTATGGATTGACAGAGTATGCGTCTCTTCTTCAATTGACTACGAGCTTATTGTGATTGATGACGGCAGCTCTGACAATACATGGGAGGTGCTCAGGGATCTCTCGGAAAAGAACAGCAGGATAAAGGCTGTCAGGTTCCGCCGGAATTATGGCAAGGCAGCCGCGCTGCAGACTGGATTTGAAGCTTCGGGTGGTGATGTGGTCATTACCATGGATGCGGATCTGCAGGACAGTCCTGATGAGATACCCGGGCTGGTAAAGATGATCAGTGAGGAGGGTTATCATATTGTCTCCGGATGGAAGAAGAAGAGATATGATCCGTTCATCAAGAGAACAACCTCCAGGTTGTATAACTATACAGCCAGAAGATTCTCAGGCATAAGGCTGCACGACTTCAACTGCGGGCTGAAGGCATATGACGGTGAGGTTGTAAGGAGCATCGAGGTATATGGCGAGATGCACAGGTACATCCCCATGCTGGCCAATGAAGCCGGCTTCAGGAATATCGGCGAGAAGGTTGTGCAGCACCATCCCCGCAAGCACGGTGTGACCAAGTACGGGTTCGACAGGTTCCTGAAGGGTTATCTTGACATGCTGACCATCAGCTTCATCACCCGGTTCGGCAAGAGTCCGATGCATCTGTTCGGCACCTTCGGAACGGTGATGTTCCTTACCGGGTTCATTATGGCCGCCTACCTGGGTATACGCAAACTGGTCTTCATTCATGACGGATTGCGGGCACCGCTGGTGACCGACAGTCCTTTCTTCTATATTGCGCTGGCTGTTATGATAATAGGCTGCCTGTTCTTCCTTGCCGGCTTCCTGGCCGAGCTGGTCAACAGGCGTTCTGCCGACCGCAACCGCTATCTCATAAGAGAGAAACTAAACCTAAAGGACTGACTTCAGTCATCAGTCCTCAGTCCTCAGTCCTTAGTAAATTAGTAACTTACATCGACTCCCTATCGCCTGTTTGGAACTACCGACTGCCGACTGGGGACTGCCGACTAGCTACTGCCTCCCCCGGCCCCTCTGCATGTCACGTGCCAGAGTACGGAGTGCCTCCGTCAGCCTGTCCCATGAATAGGACTTTTTCTGCTCTTCGATTCCGGCTCTGAACCTCTCCTCGTCTCCGCTGAAGAAATCATTTATTGCCTTTGCTATGGCTCCCGCCTCAGGTGTAACCACATAACCGCAGACCCCGTCAGGCACTATCTCCGGAAGACCGCCCACGTCAGTTACAACCATCGGCTTGTTGAACTGATATGCCACCTGTGTGACACCGCTCTGGGTAGCGCTGCGGTATGGCTGAACCACCAATGAAGCTGCCGAGAAATAATATCTTACCTCCTCGTCGCTGATAAAATGAGAGTGCAGGTTTATCCTGTTGCCCAGATCAAGCTTATGTATCAGGTCAAAATAGGGCTTCTCATCCTCATAAAATTCGCCGGCCACTAACAACCTGACATCCGGTTGGCGCATTTCAGGGTCAGCCATCGCTTTCAGCAGGAGGTCAAGGCCCTTGTACTCCCTGATAAATCCGAAGAAGAGAATGTACCTGTAAGCAGGACAGAGTTTCAGGTGTACAATAGCCTCCGCCCTCGAGACCGGCTCACTGTAGTTGTCGAAGAGGGGATGTGGTGATATGACGCAGGGCATGGTGGCGGTGAACTGTCTGAGATCGTTCTCCACCGCTTTGGTCATCACGAGTGCCCCGTGGACGCTTTTTATGAAGAACCGTGTAAGAAACCTGTCGAGGAAGTGCTTTTCGTGGGGCACCACATTGTCAAAGATGGTAACTATTCTGGTGCGCCCGTTGCTCCTCACGAGACGGGCAATGAACCCCAGGGCCGGAGCCAGGAAGGGAAGCCAGTAGCGCAGGATAATCAGGTCGGGCCGTGTGCGCCGCAGCCGCATCCCGATGGTGAACCAGTTCACCGGGTTGACCGAGTTGATGGCCCGGGTTATTGTCACCCCCTCAGGGGCATAACCGTCATCATATTGAGTCTTGCCCGGAAAGAGGAATGAGGGGTACTGCAGCTTAAAGGTATAGATGGCCGCCGCATCCCCCTCACGGAGGAACTGCTGTGCAAGCCTCTCGTTATATGCTGCGATACCTCCCCGATAAGGATGTGCCGGCCCGCAGATCACAATACGCATCATGACATTTTCCCCTCAGGATTGACCCAATCTGAAAGGTAACGATACTGCGGCTCAAGCCTGCCTCCCCTGGTGATGGTGGCACGCTGAATCATCGGCGAATCATTTTCGAGGAACAGATCATGCAACACATTCTCCATCAGCTGCCTGCCATAGTCACTTGAGGCATCCCTCGGGAGCTCGCCGGGGAGATTGTCTATTGACATCACCGTTATGTTGTCAGGGTTTTTGAAGGCCTCCTCCTCACTGTGAGAGGTGCGGTTGTAACTGTAGAACGGATCGGCAATGGTGGTAGCCCTGAGGGTTGTCGGGATAGGACCTTCGATGTCACAGCTTATGTCACCTATGACCGATATCCTGAAGTCAGGACTTTCAACATCTTCCCTGGTGAAGAATACAGGCGACTTCGGATCCCAGAAGTGAGCTGCAATAAGCACATCCGTTACCTTGGCGTATTTGAGGAAATCCGACCTGTAGTCCTCCGGGTGTTGCACGAAATTATTGAAATCGAACGGCCGTCCGTCTGTATGTTTCACATAGTGCTGCGGTCCGATCTGGCAGACAACCGGAATCTCATATTTCTGCGTCAGGAAATCCTCCGGTGATACTTTCTCCAGTCCATGGCAGTTCGAGAGTGTCTCCATGGCACCCGATGCAACACGGCCCTCACCGGTTACAAGAATCTTCAGTCCGGGCTTGAGCAGGATCAGCCTCAGTCCGGCCCACATCTCATCCAGGTCAAGGCACTGGTAGGCCGGCTTCAGTTTGAACCTGTTGGTCTTAATACCTCTTGCTCTCAGTGCATTATAAGCGCCCACAATACCTGCCCAGCGTCCGAAGGCGACAACCCGCTGCCCTTTGTCCGTGGTGAGATATTCATAATCGATCAGGCGTATCTCTTTTCGCAGAATTTCATGGAGCATCTCGCGGTTGTGTTCCTGTTTCTTGGCCACATGGGCAAAGAAGAGATATGATTTCCCGGGTATAAAGACCCTTTTGTCAACCTCCTTCACCCCCATGAGAATGTCACAGTTGCTGAGGTCCTCGCGTAACGGTATCTTCAGGTATTTATACTCTTCATCCGTATAACATCTTATGTCTGAGGGCTGGACAAAGAAATCGACGAACGGGTATTTCTCCCTTAGTTCAACCACCTGGGCAGGTGTAAGCGGGACCCTCCTGTCTGGCGGGATCTTCGTCTCACGTATAATGCCCACCTTCACTCTTCTTTGCATGTCTGATTGTTTGAGTACTGCCGTGAAGATAAGAATTCGGCCCGATTTTTGAGCATATATTTGTCACAGTAACGCAATATTGAGTACTTTTGCATTGCGTAATATATCATATGGGGCTGACCTGGTTTTGACAGCAAGCCGCGGTGGTATGTAAGCATGCAGAGTAGGGTGACGCATCTCTTTAACTTGTGTCTCACAACAACAACAGGCGAGAATAACTACGCTCTTGCTGCGTAACCTGCAAAGCAGATTATGCTTAATCCCGGCACAAGGTGCTGGGACGAGACGTTTCCCGGGCGGTGATGCCCAGTACCAACCCGATCAGGAAGCGCACGCAATTCAGGGATAGCCTGATGGTCTCTCCGGCCTGACGGTGAAATCAAAGGAGATAAGGAGTGGTTCGGCTGTCTGCCACCTGGTCACTCCCGACAATCAAGGCAGGATAAGCATGTAGAAAGCATATGGTCGCCTTGCCTGGACGCGGGTTCGACTCCCGCCAGCTCCACCTCCGCCCTCCGAAGCTTCAGCGAAGGAGGGCTTTTCTATGATATGTCTTTTTGACGTATATCCGTTAATAAAGTTTGGAAATAGTCCCCTTTTTTTTTACGAAATGTTCTGGTTGTTATATTGACTTTATGCAACTATTTTGTGTTTATCTGTCTCGATTTCCGTAAATTTAACTGCGAAAACCAAAAACCTTTTTCATTGTTATAGTGAAAACTTATTGAAGTCTCATGAAAAAACTATTGATTATACTCGTAATGCTGTTTTCGGTAAGCATTTTGTCTGCCCAGGAAACCCAGATGACTCACAAAGAGAAAAAGGCATCAAAGAAGGCAGAGCTGATTGAAAAGACCAAATCGCTGGTGGAAGCAGGCGCCTGGCAGTTTGATGCCACAAGGATGTTGCCCTCATCCGGCAGAGCCAGGACGCTCACAACCTCATACAGCGTGGTGGTTAAAGACAGCCTGGTTGATTCATATCTCCCCTATTTTGGCAGGGCTTACAGCGCTGAATACGGAAGCTCTGAGTCTCCGATGAGTTTCAAGGGAGAAATCTCAGATATCAAAGTTGAAGAGTCTAAAAAAGGAGGCTGGATGGTCACATTTAAAACCACAAACAAGAATGACAGGCTGGACCTTACATTCTTTATCTCGGAGACAGGGTCGGTCAATCTGACCGTTAACAGCACCAACAGGCAGGCCATATCATACTACGGGGACCTTTCAGAGATCGACATGAAAAAGTAGCCTGTACCTGCATATTGTCGTTATGCTTATGTTCCCGGCCTGCCAGGGGCCAGCTATTTCGAGAAATTATCGTTTCATCCTCGCATTGCCTTCCCAGACGCTCCAGACCTGCTCCTCATCTGCAGGCCAACACCTGTTAATCAGGGAAAGTGATACGTTATGTATCCTGTTGTCCGTTGCTACAGTTTTTTGCATAACAATAAAACGAGACTCGCGCACGGGGGGGTAGGCCGAAATGTCAGCTAAAATCGATTTACCGGATATTATTGTGCGAGTAATTTTTTCATAGCCGTTATCAGTACCTCCTCCGCATCACAAGTTACAGGGCTCACTTCTATTTCATAACCACCTTGTTCATATGCTTCTCTGGTGCCAATATAATAAGGGCCATAATCTCCGTATGCCGCCATGGCAACAAACAATTCGGGATGCATGGCTTTGGCTGCCAGCTGATATTCGACAAACAGCTCTCCCGGCATAAACAAAATACGCGCATTACCCAGTTTTAAACACGAGATATTGATTTGCTGACCTTTTTCCGCCCTTTTTATCCAGGCTAATTTTTGAATATTATTGGTAAGGTATCGCATATTTGCGGTTTTCATTTTCAATTCAACCTCTTCAGCAACACCTTTAGCCGGTTGCAATGAAACCGCCTCGGTAAACCATCCCACTTCACCGGCTTTAATCCCCACCGGTTTGTTCAATTCCCATGCGCGTTTCATACCGTCGGAAAGCCGTCCGGCTAAAACAGCCCTTATTTCATGCGAGCCGTCATTGTATTTACCGGCGGCAATATTTCCCCCGGCCCCGTTAAAATGCACATGCAGCGCATCGGGTATTTCCAACTGCCGATAATATCTGGCGATACCCGGAAAATCAGGATTTGCAACCCTGGTAAGGTAATAACTCTGAGGGTGAGTGGCATAAAAACTCAGAACGGCCACTGGCTTATCTCCATTCCATAAACCGATAACTGAAACCATCGAATCAATTATCCCCTCAGGTTTCGCCTGCAACAGAGAGTCTTTACATGAAGAACCCCGCATAGGCATCAGCCTGCCGTTTTCATCCATAATTCTTCTGTTTGAAGCTACCTTAAATACAGGTGCCGCACCAATGCTGTAATGAGTTACGGGCCGGGGGGTTTTTACCGAATTTTCAACAGCTGCTTTGAGCCTTTTAATAAACTTGCGCTGAAAATCGCTTTTAAAGCTTTGTGGCATGATCCCGTTCTTTTTCAGGAGCTTTTCGGCGCTAAAATCACAAACCGGGGCATCGTGCTGATGCAAGGTATGTAGAACCACCCTGCCGATATCCGTACCAGCTGCCTCAGCCAGTGCTTTTTTAAAGGCGTCCTGCCCTTCGTTGGCAATGCCCAGCCAGTCAACGGCACACAATACAATTG
>DZBJ01000185.1 GCA_022736275.1 Rikenella microfusus
CTTTTTGAACCTGGAGCGGGATGTAGCTGTCGGCATACTGCTTGGTACTGGAAAGGCGATTCAGCTGTGCTTGTTCGCCGGCAATTCTGGCGCCGGTGATGCCAAAATCGATCTTCCATTTGAGCCCCAGGGCTACGCCTCCGTAGGCGTGTTGAAAGGTGTCGCTGATGTACGGATTATCAATTCGGTCCCGTTTATCGGCATAGGCCCAGGACAGCATGCCTGCCAGGAAGACGTCCGGGTAATAGTTCGCCTTGGCAGCCCCTACCAATGCGGTACGGGCGGCAATCCCTTCGGTCAGCTGCTTGAATTCAGGGCGCTGCAGTCGCGCTTTCTCAACTACGCCGGGTAATGCAGGTAGAGCCTCTTCAGGCACCTCAAGTCGTTGGGTTGCAAGTGCAAGGTCAACAGAGTCTGAAAGCCCTAGACGGGCTTTGAGGGCGGCTTTAGCCAACCGCTCACCCTTTTGGGCCTCTTCCATATATTTATTTACCTCTCCGGCGTAGGCATCGATCTTGTACAGGTCCATCGGATCACCAGAATCAGATTCATTGTCGATCAACTGCTGGACTTTCTCTTTGCCCTGTTCCAGATAGTCCTGAAGTTCAGAGATGACACCCTGTAACTCAAGGGCCAGCAGGATACTGTAGTAATATTTTTTTACTTCAAGGGCAACTTCGTTTCCTTTCTGCTGTTTTCTTGCCTTGTCAACCTCCATGCCGTGGGTGGCTGCTTTCATGTTCTCGCTGATTTTGCCAAAAGTCCATAACGGTTGAATAACCAACAGATCAGTACTGGTGAACCAGGTAGTCTCTCTGAGCTTAAAGGAACTGTCAGTATTGACTTGAGGAAACAGGTCTTCTTTCTTCGCACCGGGCGCCGGTCCCAGTAGCGCTTTGAGCTCAATCTGGGGATACCGGTATGATTTTGCTTCTTCGAGCTTGCTGCTGGTCATTGCCAGGTCTGCCTGTGCCTCGCCAATTTCTGGAGCAGCCTGCAATGCTGTGCGAATACATGCCGGGAGAT
>DZBJ01000186.1 GCA_022736275.1 Rikenella microfusus
CGTGATACTGAGCCGTCAATTCGTACTTCATTGATGTTACTGCCGATGTTCAGCATGTGGCAAAGACCTCCTTGCCCCTGACAAAGGTTTTCAGTATACGGGGAACGCTGTCTGATTGGTCAACCAGCACCATGTCCGCATCCTTGCCTTCCTCCAACGATCCGGTATGATTGGCTATTCCTACAGCGTGGGCCGGATGCAGGCTTGCCATCCTGACTGCCGCATGGAGTGGCAGAATGCCGAAATTTGCAAGGGTTAGAACCGCGTGCAGCATGGACATGGGGGCGTAATCGGAACAGAGTATGTCGCCGTAGCCATCGCTGATTGCTTCGCGAACGCTCAGATTGCCTGCCTGTGACTTGCCGCGCACCACATTGGGAGAACCGAGGCAGACCATGATGCCCTGCTCCTTTGCTGAACGAACCGCCTCCATATTTACCGGGAATTCGGTCAGACTGATCTCCATTTCCTTCAGCCAGCTAATTTTCTCCTGTGAATCATCATCGTGGGACGAGATGGCAATGTTCTGTTCCCGGCACAATTTCACCAGCTGGTGCACCATGCCCCGCGAAGACCCTTCGCGGGTCTGGCGCTTGCGATCAATAATGCCGTCCATTTCTGCATCGGACTTGCCATAGACCGGGCCATAGTAGTTTTTAAAGGCGATGATGTCACGGAACTGTCCCTGTCCGGGAGAGTGGTCCATGAAGGAAAAAAGCTCGATCAGATGTTCCTGTATCAGATCCTTCAGAAACGGCACAGCTTCCATATCAGTGATCTCAAAGCGGGCATGGATCTTGGTATTGATCTTCAGACGCTCTTTAAACTGATGAATTTCCCGGATAATGCGTGCCGCAGTGCCGTTGGAGCGCAGTCCTATTTCCATTTCGGCAAAGGAGAGAGAATGGAACATGGTGGTAATACCGCAGGCGGCCAGTTTCTTGTCCAGTTCAAATACGGCGATATCGACCGGAAAGAAGGTGTTTGGCCGTGGTTCAATCCCTTTTTCAATGGCGTCTGAAT
>DZBJ01000187.1 GCA_022736275.1 Rikenella microfusus
AACTCCTCAAGAAGTCTTTGATATACCGCTTGCACAAGCCACTTCCACTTACGGTATCCATCTACCAGAATCACCAGATCATCCGCAAAACGGGCGTACTCGATATACGTGTAACGTCCGCAACGGGTGACTTCCTTTGCCCGTTCGAGCAGCTTGTCTACCTCATTGAGATATAGATTGCTGAGCAATGGTGAGATCACTCCGCCCTGCGGAACTCCCCGGCTCCCTCCAGCTTTGAGTATCAGCTTAAGCAATTGCATCACCTGATCATCATTGACTCGTTCCGCCACTTTCTTCAGCAGAAGGTCATGGCGTACCGTGTCGAAGTACGATTTCAGATCGACATCGATTACCTTTGTCTTGTTATGCACTATTGCCTCTGCTACCCGGTGTACTGCCTGGTGAGTGGTTCGCTTCAGTCGGTATCCATACGACCCCTCTTGAAAATCAGCTTCAAAGATCGGCTCCAGGATGAGCTTGAGTGCTCCCTGAACCACCCGGTCGCGAATCGTCGGAATCCCCAGGGTTCGGACTTTGCCACCCCCTTTGGGAATTTCCTTTTTCCGGTTGCGGGTAGGCCGATAGGTGCCGGTGAGCAGTTCGTTCCTTATGCCTTCCAGAAATGCTTCCACGCCTATCTCTTCGATGGCTTCAAACGTTACACCATCAATTCCAGGCGCACCGTTATTTTGTTCCGCCATCTCGTAGGCAGTCTGGAGCACTTCTCTCTTACATAAGTGAACGTACAGCCCCCAAAATCGCCACGTCTTGTCAGCCTTCGCCTTGATGTATATCCTCTTCCTCAGTTCCTGCAAACTGCCGGGTGCCTTTGTCATCTCACCCTTGCCTCCCTTTGTTGTCAGAGGAATGTCAACAGCAGGGTGCCTTTGCTCCACGGACGTTACCCCGCTTCGTAGCTACTACTCACCCTTCCGCCACCCTCCCGTCTTCGATCCACTTCCCGGTTTTGCCGGTTATAAGACCTACCTTGCTCCGATGATTTCTCATCGGGACGGGGAG
>DZBJ01000076.1:0-2950 GCA_022736275.1 Rikenella microfusus
TACAGAATACATCTGTGAGCCCTTTTCGTTTACGTGAAGCACCCTCCAAAACCACCCTGTTCATTCACTTAACTGATTCAATACCTACTTAATCATTTGTAAAACAGATATGCTCGTGATATTTGTATACAGTTTAAAATAAGCATTATTCTCCCGGGAGGCGGTATGTACAAAGCCTATCGATATTTTACCGTTATTATACTTAGTTACTTGTTATCTCTCCCCTCACCGACCCAGGCCTCTGAAGAACCTGACTTGACTGACCTGCCTTTGGAATCCCTGATGAACATGACGGTCACTTCCGTGTCCAAAAAGTCACAGGCCCTCATGGATGCTCCGGCGGCAGCATTTATCATCTCATCTGAAGATATCAAGCGATCCGGGGCTCATTCTATCCCGGAAGTCCTGCGTATGGTACCCGGTCTCGAGGTAGCACGTATCGACGGATCAAACTGGGCCATCACCGCCCGGGGATTTAACGGACGTTTTGCCAATAAATTACTGGTGCTGCTTGATGGTCGCTCTGTCTATAGTAACCTCTATTCAGGGGTGTTCTGGGGGCGTGTGGACACCATTCTGGAGGACATTGAGCGCATTGAAGTAATTCGCGGCCCTGGAGCAGCCTTATGGGGTGCCAATGCAGTAAATGGCATTATCAATATCATCACCAAACACAGCAATGAAACTACCTCAACCCTGATTCAAGGGGGTATTGGTACTGAAGAAGGTATGTTTACAAGCATGCGGCGGGGATTTCAGCTTGGCGAGTCAACAACCGGGCGAATCTATGCCAAATATCTTAAACACAACGGATTCATGGAAACAGGTCCTTACGAAAAAGCAGATCAGGTAGAACAGGTAAGGAGTGGCTTCAGGCTTGACAGCACACCAACTCTTGATGACACCATTACCATCCTTGGTGATGTTATGTATGGCGAAGACGGTATGGTTACCACCAGTACACTGCCACCTCCCACCTACTACACCACATCAAACTCAAAGAGCTACCATGTTGCTGCCAGCCTGCTCGGACGCCTGGAACATCGTTTCAGTAATGCATCCGAACTTACTACCCAGCTTTACTACGAATACAATCAAACCCATTCAGCCACGGCCTTTCTACCGGGTCACAGCCATATTCTTGATTTAGACGTGCAACATCGCCTTGCCCTGCAAAAACGCCATGACATTGTATGGGGAGGCGGTTTTCGCATAATTACCGACGACTACAAGAACAGCGACTCGATTGGCCTCACCCCAGCAAGCGATGTCTCACAGTTGGTAAATCTTTTCGTTCAGGACGACATTACTATCCTGCCCAAACAACTGCACCTGATTCTCGGTTCCAAATTTGAACACAATAGTTTTACCGGTATAGAGATACAACCCAGTGTTCGCATTCTCTGGACACCCACAGAACAACAGAGCCTCTGGTCCTCGGTCTCACGAGCGGTTCGCACTCCCAGCCGGGGTGAGACATCTGCCACCATCAACAACTGGCAACAGATCCAGACCCCTGCAGTCCCCCCTGTCACCATGATGATTCCCAGCAGTATATACGCTAACGAGAACTTCAAATCCGAAGAAGTGATTGCCTATGAACTCGGCTATCGCCAACAGTTGAATGATCGGGCCTTTTTTGATCTGACAGCCTTTTACAACCAGTACCGAGACCTGCGTACTCTTGAACCTTTTTTTGACGGTTCACAGATCAGTATTTATGAAGGCAACAACATGCGAGGTACAAGTTACGGAATAGAATTGTCCGGCGAATACCAACCATTTTCCTGGCTTCGACTACAACCAGCCTACACCGCTCTTTGGATGGATTTAGATACAACATCTTCAAGTGTTGACACCACTTCCGCTGCTGCAGAAAAGCTGAATCCCCGTCACCAGATATCACTACGATCTTCTGTCAATCTTGGATCAGGTGTAACTCTTGACGCCTGGATACGCTTCGTAGACACAATTAAAGCCCTGAATACTGATGGCAGTACCTATACTACCATTAATCCCTACACGACTTTAGATCTTCGTCTGGCATGGCATCCCCTGAAAAACTGGGAGATATCCCTGGTGGGACGAAATCTGTTAGAACCCCGCCACCAGGAATTTACCACGGAGATTATTACCACTGCAGCCGCCCAGGTACAACGAAGTGTCTACGGCATGATCACATGGAAATACTGACAGTACCTATACAGCATATTCGGAGAAAGTATTTTGGCCGAATTATTGTCGGAACCCTGCTGGTAGTCATGCTACCCTTGAGCAGTTTTGCCGATGACTCCGACATAAAAGCGGCCTTTCTGTATAACATGATAAATTTTATATCATGGCCGCCTAAAGCACTGCATAAAGATACCATTACAATTGGTTTACTCGGCAGCGGCTCATTAGAAAACAGCATAAAACGACTACAGAATAAGTCGGTGCTGGGACGCCGCATCCAGGTACGTCATGCGGCATCCCAGGCTGAGCTACACGGATGTCAAATTCTGGTTATTCTCCCCTCCGAACGACGTTATCTATCGTCACTGCTACTGGAGCTACGTAACGACCCGGTACTGACTGTCAGCGAAATTGATGGTTTCAGTAATCAGGGAGGAATGCTCTACCTTACGGTTAGCGATAACCATCCGGCATTTAAAGTCAATCTCAAAGCAGTACGCACCGCCGGGCTTGACATGAGCAGCCATTTGCTGAAGTTGGCTCAATTTGTACTACGATGAAATTCAATTCTAATGTCGAGGGAAACTGAATGAGTTGGGGGTTCAGCAATTTTACGCTGCGGAAAAAGCTGACAGTGCTGCTGTTGGTCATCAGTGCTGCTGTACTTCTGATGACTACCCTTTCATTTATAGCTGTCTTTTCCTTCACCGCCAAGCGGGACATGAATCAGGAACTGTCAGCCCTGACCGACGTGCTGAGTAAAAACCTCTCAGCT
>DZBJ01000076.1:3050-4233 GCA_022736275.1 Rikenella microfusus
TGATAGAAGAACAAAGTTCAGCGTTGGCATGGTATAACCTGAATCTGGAAGAACAGATTAATACCCGCACCGCTGAACTGCATGACGCCAATCTCAAACGTGAACAGACCATCATTGACCTGCAACGGGCTAAAGAAATTGCAGAGGCTGCCAATATAGCCAAATCACAATTTCTGGCTAATATGAGTCATGAGATTCGTACTCCCATGAACGGGGTGCTGGGAATGGCAGAACTGCTCTCCACCACCCCCCTTACCGAACGCCAGCAGGGCTTTGTTAAAACGATCCGGACATCAGCCGATTCATTGCTCTGTATTTTAAATGACATACTGGACTTTTCAAAGATTGAAGCGGGAAAGTTGGAACTGGAGACCATCCGTTTTGATCCCCGCAAGGTTATAGAGGATACGGTAGAACTGTTTTCAGCCACTGCCCATCGCAAGGGACTGGAAATAGCTGTACAGATACAAGACGGCATCCCTCATTACGCCATTGGTGACCCAGAGAGGTTTCGGCAAATTCTGGCCAATCTGGTCAGCAATGCCGTAAAATTTACAAAAGAAGGTACGGTCAGTATTGAAGTAGAGCGTTTCGCGAACCATGAGAACACATTCACCCTCCGTATCACGGTGCGTGACACCGGCATAGGGATTGCCCCTGACAAATTACACACGATCTTTGAAGAGTTTACTCAAGCTGATGGTTCAACCACCCGACAATTTGGTGGCACCGGCCTGGGATTAGCAATTGCCCGCCAACTGAGCAACATGCTTGGAGGCACCCTGACTGCCACCAGCCAGTTAGGGCAGGGCAGCGCATTTATCTGTACCCTGACGTTCTCACGCTGCTCCGATACGGTTGAATCTGAAAACAGCATCTGCGCTACCCGCTTCAACGACTGTGCACTGGTAGCACATGACCAAATGGCCTCCGACACAGATTCCCCCCGTCTTGACGCCGCTATTCTGCTTGTGGAAGACACACTGGTGAATCAAGATGTTGCCCTTGCGATGCTTGATACTATGGGGTGCGCCAGCGACGTTGCCAATAACGGCTTAGAAGCCTTAGACAAGCTGGCGAACCGGACCTATGATCTGGTGTTGATGGATTGCCAGATGCCAGAGCTGGATGGTTACGAAACCACTCGCCGCTTCAGGGAACAGGAGAAGCAACGGGGAACGTC
>DZBJ01000188.1 GCA_022736275.1 Rikenella microfusus
GATCAGCTTGCCTTCGGTGCGGTGCAGGTTCAGGTAATGCCGGAAGGTTGACTTGAGGCCGGCCTTGATTCTCGGCTGCTGCGGGTCGAGGTTGGCAGCTTGATTTCTGACCGGTATGTCGACAAAAAAATTCATGGCGTTACTGCCCCCCGACAAGCTTCAGGTCCAGCTTTTTCCGGATTGTCTGGGCAATATTATCAGCAGATGTATACAACTTCAGAGCTGTTTCACGGGTATAGTCAGTGGGCCAGTGAACCGGATAGCGTGTGTCGATGTATGCTGCATTCAGGAGAATGCAGTCCTCTTTAAGCAGGCCAAGTTCAGGCATGTTGTCAGAACAGATCTTGAGCAGATAGACAAGGTCATGCACTTTGCTGAAGGCAAGGTCGTGAGCAATGATATAGGCTTTGAGATATTTTTCAGCAGACTGCTGGAAGTGAAAACAAATCTGTGCAAAAAATTCACTTCCTTCACGAAGGTTGGCGGCGGCAAAATGAAAATCATCATCCGCTTTTTCTAACCATTCGTTGATTATCCGGATATCAGCCATACAGGACTGTACCCTCTTTCAGGATGCATGTTACAAACGGATCACCCAGAGAAAGTCGCTCAGCAACCTCTGAGGGGCGATAAATAAGATAGTCAACAGGCACATCAGAAACAATCATCCGGTATACCTGCTGTATCCGTTCGGCTCCAATATGAGGCACGTCGTCTTTTACGATGAAGAGGTCAATATCGTTGATATTTTCGCTGTTTCCTGCTGCAGAACCAAAGAGAATAATTTTTTCCGGATGATAGTTGTTCACTATCTGGTCTGTGAGTTTTTGAATACTAAGTGCCGCCTCAAGTCGTTTCATGTCTTTTTCACCTTCAGGGTCTGCTACGAGCAGCCTGCACGTTATCACAAATCATCCGAGAAAACACCACGCAGCGGATCTATGACGCTTTTATTACTCGCTCGCTTCCAGTACCTGCCGCATGGTGCCGAACTGCAGCCGCTCAAACAGGT
>DZBJ01000077.1:0-1162 GCA_022736275.1 Rikenella microfusus
AGCTGCAAGTTTCCTGGCATATTCAGCTGCCCTTGCTTCCTTGATGGCCTTCTCAGCGTCAAGCCTCTTCTTGCGGACGTCCTCACCCAGCTTCTCAAGACCTGATTTCTTCATTTCGATCTGTTCTTCCTTGCCCTTCAGCCACTCATTAAAACGACGGTCGGCTTCAGCCTCGTCAAAGGCACCCTTCTTCACACCTTCAAGAAGGTGCTTCTTCATCATGACGCCCTTGTACTTGAGGATCGCCCTGCATGTTTCCGTAGGTTGCGCACCCTTCTGCAGCCAACCCAGAGCCTTCTCGAAATTGATGTCGATTGTTGCCGGGTCAGTGATCGGATTGTAAATCCCGATCTTCTCAATGAATCTGCCATCACGTGGCGACCTGCTATCCGCTACCACCACGTGGTAGAAAGCCTGCTTCTTGCGGCCTTTCCTAGCTAATCTGATCTTTACTGACATGTAAAATTTACTGTTTAAGTGTTTTATAAAATTTTAAGAGGGTGCAAATATATCACACTTTTCCGAAGTATCAAAAATTATCGACCGTCCCATGTTAATAAATAAATTGACATATCCCGCGCCTTTTTGATATTTTTGTTTCCGGAGCCGTTGCAGGCTTAAATCCCTTGATCATGTCCTCATTTGCTCATTTACACGTACATACACAATATTCCATTCTTGACGGTGCATCGGGTGTAAAAGCCCTGGTTCGCAGGGCGAAGGAGCTGGGCATGGAATCTCTTGCCATCACTGACCATGGGAACATGTTCGGGGTAAAGGAGTTTCACGACGCCGCCTCTGCCGCTTCAATCAAGCCGATTATCGGATGTGAGATTTACGTCGCCCGGACCACCCTTGAAGACAAGACCTCCGTCGAGGATCGCTCGGGTGACCATCTCATACTGCTCGCGAAGAACCTCACCGGGTACCACAACCTCGTCAAGCTTGTTTCTCAGGCCTGGATAAAGGGATTTTACTATAAGCCCCGGATTGACAAGGATCTGCTGAGGAAGCACCGGGAGGGACTGATAGCCTCATCTGCCTGCATTGCCGGCGAGGCGGCTCAGGAGATCCTCTCCGGAAACATCAGGGGTGCGGAGGAGGCGATTCTTTCATACAGGGAGATCTTCGGCGACGACTATTACCTGGAGGTGCAGAGGCA
>DZBJ01000077.1:1262-4117 GCA_022736275.1 Rikenella microfusus
ATCATCACCTTCGGCACCATGGCCGCCAAAATGGCCATCAGGGATGTCGCCAGGGTTCAGAAGCTGCCACTCCCGGAGGCAATCAGGCTGACAAAGCTGGTGCCCGAAAGACCTGGCATGACCCTGGCAACGGCGTACGAGGAGGTGCCTGAGCTGCTCAGGGAGAGGGAATCGAAAGAACCGCTGGTGGCCCAGACACTCAAGTACGCTGAGGTGCTCGAAGGAAGCATCAGGCAGACAGGTGTGCATGCATGCGGCATCATCATCAGCAAAGACAACCTCTGCGAACACATACCCATTTGCACGGCAAAAGATACTGACCTGTACGTCACCCAGTACGAGGGGAACCACGTTGAGTCAGTGGGCCTGCTGAAGATGGATTTTCTGGGGCTCAAAACCCTCTCCATCCTCAAGGATGCACTGGAGAACATAAAAAAATCAAAGGGTATTTCGATAGACCTTGACACGCTGTCACTCGACGACAAGCGGACATGGGAGCTGTTCAGCAACGCTGAGACCACCGGCGTGTTCCAGTTCGAATCGGTCGGCATGAAACGGTACCTCCGCGACCTGAAGCCCAACCAGTTCGGTGACCTCATTGCCATGAACGCTCTCTACAGGCCCGGCCCCATGGATTATATCCCTCAGTATATCAGGCGCAAGCACGGTAAAGACAAGATCTCGTTCGAGGTGCCCGCGATGGAGAAATACCTTAAGGAGACCTATGGCATCACTGTCTACCAGGAGCAGGTGATGCTGCTCTCACAGGAGCTCGGAGGGTTCAGCAAAGGGCAGGCTGACTCTCTCCGCAAGGCTATGGGCAAGAAGAAACGCACCATCATGGACAGGCTTAAGGAGGAGTTCATGGAGGGATGCAGACGGAACGGCTATGACCAGAACACCGTAAACAAGATATGGTCTGACTGGGAGTCTTTCGCCGAGTATGCTTTCAACAAGTCGCACTCGACATGCTACGCCCTGATAGCCTACCAGACAGGGTATCTCAAGGCAAACTACCCGGCCGAGTTCATGGCTGCGGTGCTCAGCCGCAACATCAGTGACATCAAGAAGATCACCGTGATGATGGAGGAGACCAAGCGGATGGGTATCGAGGTTCTGGGACCCGATGTTAACGAGAGCCTCCTGCAGTTCACCGTCAACCGCAACGGCAACATCAGGTTCGGCCTGGGCGCCATCAAGGGAGTTGGGGAGAACGCCGTCCTCCACCTGGTAGAGGAGCGCGAGAAAAACGGTCCGTTCAGGGATATATATGACCTTGCCGAGAGGGTTAACCTCAACACCGTCAACAAGAAGATGCTCGAGGCGATGGTGGTCTCAGGCGCTCTGGACGGACTGCCGGGCATAAGCAGGGCACAGTACTTCTCAGCTGACAGCAAGGGATCAAGCTTCCTTGAGAGCCTCATCCGCTACGGCAGCAGCGTAAAGAACATACGCAACAGCAGCCAGCAGTCGCTCTTCGGCGAAGCGTCAGGCTTTGAGCTTGTGAAGCCCGAACCGGCTCCGTGCCCCGACTGGACTAAGCTTGAGAAACTGAACAAGGAGAAGCAGGTGATAGGGATATACCTCTCATCGCACCCGCTTGACGACTACAAGCTTGAGATAAACGCCTTCTGCAACGCCACCCTGGCCGACCTGCAGAACCTGAGCGAATTTGCAAACCGTGACGTCTGCGTGGCAGGCATAGTGACCGACACCAGAAGCGGCGTCACCAAGAACGGCAAACCATTCGGGGGATTCACGCTGCAGGATTACTCAGACTCATTCACATTCCTTCTTTTCGACAAGGATTATGTGGCCTTCAGCAACTTTTTCAACACCGATTACCAGTTGCTGGTGAAAGGAAAGGTGCAGGGTAGACATTTCAATCCTGACGAGCTGGAACTAAAGATCAAGGAGATACACCTTCTCTCTGCCGTCAGGGATGACCTCATCAGCTCGATCACAATCAAACTGAAAGCGGAACTTATTAATCCTGAGTTTATAAAGAACCTCAAAACAATCATCTCCGAGAATCCCGGGAACAAATCACTGAAATTTCTGTTGATAGATCGCGATGACAAGATCACCATACCTCTCTTTTCGCGCAGCATTAAGGCAGGGATAACAGACGAGCTCATCGGATGGCTTGAAGACAATCCGGAGCTCGATTATAAAGTTAATTAGGTATCTTTGTGGCGGTAAATAATTATAATAAATATACATATAATACTATGGCACAACAAGTTAACGACAAGAATTTTGATGAGGTTGTTCTGAAGTCAGACAAACCGGTAATTGTGGATTTCTGGGCTGAGTGGTGCGGACCATGCAGGATGATCGCTCCATATATAGAACAGATTTCAGAGGCATACAAAGACAAGGCGCTTGTCGTTAAGTGTGACGTGGACAGTTCTCCTGATGTTGCAAAGAGGTTTATGATAAGGAATATCCCCACGGTTCTATATTTCAAGGGCGGCGAGGTGGTCGACAAGCAGGTGGGTGCAGCTGCCAGGTCAGCCTTCGAGGCCAAGCTCACCCCGCTACTTTGATCAGCTGATGAATGTATGTGTTTTTGCAGCTTCCAGCAGCCGCATTGATCCTGATTACAATAAAGCTGCCGAAGAACTGGGTACCGTATTCGCCCGTGAGGGCGTTCATGCCATCTTCGGCGGTGGTGGCATCGGTCTGATGGGCATCTTCGCAGATGCGCTGATGGCCGGCGGCGGCACTGTCACGGGTGTCATACCGGGCTTCATGATGGATGAGGGATGGGGTCACCCGGGGGTTGAGAATATGGTTGTCACCTCTGACATGTCAGAGCGGAAGAAGACCATCTTTGCCATGTCTGATGCCGC
>DZBJ01000078.1:0-2937 GCA_022736275.1 Rikenella microfusus
TCCCGGATCAGCCTGAAAGCCTCGCTGGTGAAGAGATCGCCGGCCGTTCTCTCTGCTTTCAGATCATACACTGTGCTGTCTGTCCTGACCCTGAAAGTAACAACAATCACCTGCCGTTCAACGGGATCAACTCCTTCAGGATACCTGATGCTTCGTGCCATCCACTCCCTGTACTCCTCCCATCCGCCCTCGGGCAGAGCGGTTCTGTCGGGCATTACTGCCACCTGGCTGGCGGCAGCCGGCATGGCGGCATCAGACCTTGAGACAGCCTTGTCTTTTGCAGTATCATCGGTTCTGACTGCAGCCTTCTGCATCATCGGCAAAGCTTCAACGATCACCTCCTCCGCCATGGGCTCCTCGTGCTGAGCTTCCACCACAACAACTTCGCTGACCTCCGCAGCCTTTGCCTCCTTTTTGACCTCCTCAGCCACCGCAAAGAGATCCTCAGCGTACGCATCTGCTTCCTCATCAGTGACCACCACGCCTGCACCAGCAGCATTCGGCTCAGCTCCAGCCATGCGATCCGATGAACGGTCATAACCCTTCGCCCGGAATTCCATCTCAGCCATACTTGGTACCCCGCCTTTCTTCTCTATCGGTGAGGCCATGGCAATCGTTAGAGTGTCAGTCGTTGCTTCATCAGTCATTGCCACCTGATCATTGTCTGCATTGTCCTTATCAGCCAGCGCAATCATTGAAGAGTCACCTTTTACCTCGTCATACCGGTTCTTTTCAGCACCTGCGAGATCATTCAGTCCGCTGCTCCTGTCGCGGAAGATTGAGACATACAGCGCTGAGGCCACCAGCAGTATCACCACCGCCGCAGCGGCCGGCAGCCATATCATCCGAGGCTTCCTCAGCCTGCTCTCCATCCTCCCCTTCAGCTCACGGAGATCCGCCTCAGCCTCCTCGCGGCTCAGCCTCCCCAGTCCTTCCGATGCCTCCTCCTCGAAAGCATCCCCCGGCACCATCAACCTCTTATCCTTTTCCTTATCCTTCATCTCAACGTTGTCTTATACCCCCCAATCCCTTCCACCTTTAACCTTTAACCTTTATCCTTTAACCTTTACCCTTTATCCTTTATCCTTTATCCTTGTTCCAGGCATATCCTGAGATTCCGTTTACCGTTCTGTATATACGACTTTACCTTACTTTCAGCCATCCCCAACCGTTCAGCTATCTGCCTGTAACCGCACCCCTCGTAATAGAACAGCTGAATACAATTCTTCTGTTCATCCTTAAGTCTCTCTATGCACTCCTCCAGCCTCTTCATGTCAATGCCCTCATCGTTTTCCATAGGATGCGAAACCTCCTCCTTTTCCATAAAAAACGTCGGGTCGCTGAGCATCGTCTCCATGCGGGCCAACTCGCTCTTCCTGCTCCGCAGCAGCATCAGGCAGTGATTCTTCGTCACCACATAGAGCCATGTCCTGAAATTCAGGATCTCCTCACCGGGAACAGTCGTCACCAGCTTCTCGAAGATATTCATCACCTCATCCTTTGCAGCCTCTCTCTCCTCAAGGTACTTCAGGCAGACACCGTAGACAAGGCGCATGTATCTCTCATACAACTGCCCCAGCACCGCCACGTCACCCCCCTCCCTGAATCGCTTCAGCAACTCCCCGTCACTCTCCTTCGTCTCCCTTTTCCTCAGAAATATCAGCGGCATGCAATCCTTGTTCAGCAGTTGTCAATTTCATTATAAAGATACTGTTTACTGACTTTGCCGGCAAGGGGGCATAAATCCAGTCCGGGCGGATGACTCAGTTCTTTCGGGAATTATTAATTGAAGGATGTAGCCGGGTGTTGTTCTTATGCGATAGTTCAGTAATGTGCGAAATGATTGGGGAGGAATGGCACCTCAATTTTGCAAAAACAGATGTCTGGTCTAATGAAGGAGAAATAAATTTCCCCGTCAGTTTTATGGAATTCCCCTTTCCGCTGCATCCTTACCACAGAAACTTAAATCATTAAGCTCATGAAAACAATCGTATCATTTATTGCATTTATGCTTCTCACCTCCATGGGACAACAGTCACGGGTCACTATAAAGGGAAGGGTGACCGATCTCAGCGACCTCCCTCTGAGCGGGGTGACGGTCACGGTTAAGGAAACGGGAAACAGTACACTGACCGGCTCAGACGGGACATACGTCATTACCCCGGGGCCCGCGGCAAGGACACTGGTCTTTACCCTCAAAGGGATGAAGCCGCTCGAGGAACCGATCTCGGGACGCACCGTCATCAACGTGGTAATGAAGCCGGAAAAAGAGGCGAAACCTGAGAAAAAGGATAAGGATACTGTCTATGACGAGGTCTCTGTTGTCATGGAAGTACAGGAAGAACGCGAGATGGCTGCCGGAGCAGTCCGCTATGACCGTGCCTCCGCCCCTCAGGCCGCAGGTATGAAGTCATCATATTACCACCAGCAGCCCTACCATGATCCCAACACCGAATCGTATGCCGGTCTGGCTGAGAACGGGTACAAGGATCCCCTGAAGGCACCCTATTCAACCTTCTCAATAGATGTCGACAACGCCTCATATTCAAATGTCAGGCGCTTCATCAATCTGGGCCAGAAGGTGCCTGTCGATGCCGTCCGCGTGGAGGAGATGATCAACTATTTCAAATACGATTACCCTAAAGCCACCGGAGAACATCCCTTCTCGGTCTACACCGAGGCAGGCATCTGCCCCTGGAATAAAAGCCATTATCTCCTTCACATCGGACTCCGGGGCAAGGATATTGACAAAGACGAGCTGCCTCCGTCAAACCTTGTCTTCCTGATAGATGTTTCAGGATCAATGAATTACCCCAACAAACTGCCGCTGCTGAAATCGGCGTTCGGACTCCTTGTTAGTGAGCTGCGGGCGCAGGACCGCGTTGCCATGGTTGTCTACGCCGGGGCGGCAGGAGTGGTTCTTGAATCAACCCCCGG
>DZBJ01000078.1:3037-4105 GCA_022736275.1 Rikenella microfusus
TACGCCTATATCGATAACATCCAGGAGGCCAGGCGCGTGCTGGTAAAAGAGTTCGGAGGCACACTCTTCACCATCGCCAAGGATGTCAAGTTCCAGGTCGAGTTCAACCCGGCATACGTGAAGTCATACCGCCTTGTGGGTTACGAGAACAGGATTCTTGCCGATGAGGATTTCAATGACGACACGAAGGATGCAGGCGAGATGGGAGCAGGGCATACCGTCACGGCTCTCTATGAAATCGTTCCGGCAGGATCCGATGAAACGGGCTTCCCTGTCGTTGACCCGCTGAGGTATCAGTCGGGCAGCGACGGCAGGGAGATGATCTATCCTCTTAAGGACGTGCCACGCGAGTTGTGTAACATCAAGCTTCGTTATAAGGATCCTGACGCGCTTACCAGCAGGATGTTCAGCAAAACGGTCAGTCCCGACATAAAAAAGGCCGGTGAAACCACCGACCGTTACCGCTTCTCCGCCGCCGTGGCAGCCTTCGGCATGATCCTGCGCGACAGCAAATACCGGGGCGCCGCCACGCTCTCCGACGTCATCACCCTCGCCTCCGGCGCCCGCGGCTCAGACCCCGACGGCTACCGCGCAGAGTTTATCCGCCTGGTGCAAAGCACCAGGTAAGGATAAAGGATAAAGGATAAAGGATAAAGGTTAAAGGATAAAGGTTAAAGTTTGCGAGGGGTTGAGGTTTTTGTATAAATAGATCCCAGGATCTTCATAAGTTCCTGGGATTCTTTATTTAAGCGAAGCCATTCATCATGATTGTCAAAAATATCAATGATGATTCTTATCCAGTAATCTGACTCCCTTATTTCTTTTAACGAGATTCCTATCTTATTGCTGAAATCGGCCTTTGAAACCGCACCCTGAGCCTCATCGTAGTTTGCACCAGTGGAGGTGGCAGATCTGATAAGTTGCTTCGAAATTACTTCAAACTCAACCCCCTTTGGTAGCTTCCTAACAGCTCTGATTACATCTACAGCAAATCTGAATAGCCTATTCTGAAGGTCATTCCCCTCCATTTAAACCACTTTAACCTTTAACCTTTCTACTTTAACCTTT
>DZBJ01000047.1 GCA_022736275.1 Rikenella microfusus
ACCGGATTATGTTTATAACGACAAGAAGTACAGGTATGCTGTAAAAGAATCGGATCCGGGGGTATTTACCCGACAGATTTGAGATTCCGCCAAACAGTAATGCAAGCCAGGTAATGCGGACAATGAAACTGATAATCTTTAGTTCGGAAAAGAATGGAAAGACCACGAAGTTGCTCACACATAACAGTATGAACATACTGGTTAGCCCCCTGTTCTCAGTCCAGAAATGAGCTGTTCCTTTTATCTGCCTGATCTTTGACAAAGTAATTTATTTTTAATGGGTTTATGTTTTTACCACCCTCCGCCCAGCGCCCTGTAGAGCGAAACAGTTGCTGACAACTGCTGAGCCCTGGTCATTGAAAGCATCATCTCAGCATCAAATGCATAACTTTCAGCGATCAGTACCTCGAGGTAACTTGAATAGCCGCTGTCATACTTGGCTTTTGTGAGCATCAACGCTTTTCTTGCTGCTTCAACCTGTCTCTTCCGGGCTGTGTATTCTTCACGGTAAGACTGAATTGAGACCAGTGCGTTTTCAACATCACCGAGTGCTGCGCGATAGGTAATCAGGAAATTGTTAAGAGCTATTTCTGCTTCAGCTTTTTGTATGTCAACCCTTCTCTTATTTTTTCCGAACTCAAAGATCGGCCCCATAACCATGCCTGTGAGTCCTCCCACAAAGGAATCATCGAACAGTAAGGTAATGTCGGGATTGGCTACTCCCAGAAATCCGGTAAGACTGATACTTGGCAGCCGCATCGCCTGGGCGACTCCAATCCTCTCAGTTTCGGCAATCAGCATTTCCTCGGCAGCCTTGACGTCAGGCCTCTGCTCAAGCAGTTTCGAAGGCAGCCCTGAAGGAATGCCTGGAATAATAACCTGTTCGTCATTATGCAATCCGCGGTTCACCTTCTGCGGGCTCTGGTTAAGCAGAAGGTTAATGCTTCTCTCGGTGATGCTTAATTCCCGCTGCAGGCTGGCCAGGGTCGCTTCTGCCATTGCCAGCTGCTGTTCAGCCTGCAGTTTATCAAGCTCTGCTGCCTCGCCCTTGAGATACCGCTCGTTAACCATTACATAATAAGCAGTCCGGCTGGCTATGGTTTGTTTCGATACTTCAATCCGGCTGTCCAGATCGCGCATAATGAAATACAGACTGGCCATGTCGCTTACAAGAGTGGTCTTGACCACCTTAAGTCCCTCTTCACTGGCAAGCATCTCAGCATAGGCAGCCCGTTTTGCATGCCGGAGCTTCCCCCAGAAATCAATCTCCCAGGATGCTGTGCCAAGGATGAAATTATTATCTGTCTGAGGATAGTTCATTTCAGCCTGTCCTGAATAGCCGAAGGAAGGAAACAGGCTGGCCTGTGAATTCCGGAAGGTTGCTCTTGATTCTTGTATCCGCAGAGCAGCTATCCTCAGGTTTGCGTTTGTGTCAAGGGCCTGTGTGATCAGATCGTTGAGGACCGTGTCACCGAAAAGCTGAAACCACTGAAGGTTTATGGTTGAATCGGCATTCACGTATGGTGACAGAGTATCAGCCACGGCAACGGTTGTGTCACGGCTTATATAATCTTCGGGTGGGACCATGTCCGGTCTGGTGTATTTTTTACCCACCAGACAGGAAGACATGAGCAATACAATTGCCAGGTATAGTAGTATTAACTTCTTCATATTAAGCTTCCTCCGATTTATTTTCAACTGCCGGTGCGGGCTTCTTCTTTTTCCCGATGCCTTCAATTATAACAAACAGGGCGGGAACAATCAGTACTCCCAGGATGGTTGCAACGAGCATTCCGCTGAAGACGGTCATCCCCATCACTTTCCTGGCCTCAGCGCCGGCCCCTGATGCCGTGAGCAATGGAGTTACTCCAAGGATAAATGCGAAGGCTGTCATGAGGATCGGTCTGAAGCGAAGCCTGGCAGCCTCCATAGCCGCTTCAAAAAGCGGTTTTCCTTTTTCATGTTCTGCTTTCGCAAACTCTACTATAAGAATAGCATTTTTTGCCACCAGACCGATGAGCATCACGAGACCGATCTGTGCAAAGACATTATTCAGATATCCCGCGTCTGTCAACCTGGCAAGAAATAGACCCAGAAAGGCTCCAAACAGTGAAAACGGTATTCCCAAAAGTACACTGAAAGGGAGTCTCCAGCTTTCATACTGCGCAGCCAGGATGAGAAATACAAACAGAATAGCCATTATGAAAATCGGGCCCGCCGAGCCTGAGGACTCTTTTTCCTGGTAAGACATATTTGCCCATGCAAAGCCCATAGTCTGGGGAAGCACCTCATTGGCTGTTTCTTCCAGTGCTGCCAGGGCCTGCCCGGAACTGTAACCTGGTGCAGGAGCGCCGCTGACTTCCGCCGAACGGTACAGGTTAAACCGGTTGGTAAACTCAGGTGCACTGACTTTACTTGCAGTAACAATTGTGGTGATGGGCACCATTTCACCCTTATTGTTCCTCACATATGCCATGCTCAGGTCTTCCGGCTTAACCCTGTAGGCAGCATCAGCCTGAACATATACTTTATACTGACGCCCGAACCTGTTGAAGTCGTTAACATAGGCTCCTCCGAGAAATGCGCCGAGGGTCGTGTTCACAGATGAGAGCGGAACCCCCAGCTTCATGGCTTTCTGCCTGTCAATATCCAGCCTTATCTGTGGCGAACTGGCATTAAAGGTGGTCATTATACGTCCTATTTCCGGACGCTTGCGGGCTGCAGCCAGAAAAGCGTTTGTCTGCTGCTGAAGGTACTCCGGTGTACTTCCGGCCCTGTCCTGGATCATCATAGTGAACCCTGAAGCATTACCCAGGCCCGGAATCGGAGGCGGTCCGAATGCAAGGACCGTTCCGCTTGTTATCCTGACGGCAAAAACCTTATTAAGCTCAGCTATCAGTTCCTCAACAGTCTGTTCACGATGCGCCCATTCCTTTGCCATTACAAAAAAGGTGGCGACGTTAGGCTGATAGGCAAAGGTAAGCTGACTGAATCCCGGAATAGCGGTAATGAATTCAATTGATTCATATCCTGACAGAATTGTTTCCACCTGCCTGCACACCTCATCTGTACGTTGCAGGGAAGAGGCTGGAGGTAAAGCTACATTCATCATAAAATAACCCTGATCCTCATCGGGTACAAATCCTCCGGGAAGGCTTTTGCCAAGCAGCCCGGCAAGGCCGATTACTACTGCCAGGATAATCACTATCCTGAGCGCTTTCCGTGAAAGAAAGCCGGCAAAACCCACATAACCGCCGGTCACTTTGTCAAACATACGGTTAAAACCGTTAAAGAACTTTGCTGCCAGTCCTTTGCGGTCCTTCATCGGTTTGGTTGGCTTAAGGAGGAGTGAGCAGAGGGCTGGGCTCAGAGAAAGCGCAGAAAATGCCGAGAATAAAACTGAAACGGCAATGGTGATGGCAAATTGCTGATACAGTCGTCCGGTAATTCCCGGAACCATGGCTGCCGGTATAAAGACAGCACAGAGAATAAGTGCAATGGCCACCACGGGACCGGAAACCTCCTTCATGGCCTGTATTGTTGCTTCGCGTGGCGTTTTGCCATGCTCTATATGATGCATGACCGCCTCAACCACAACAATTGCATCATCCACCACTATCCCGATAGCAAGCACCAGCCCAAGCAGTGAAAGTACGTTTACGGAGAATCCGAGGATAGGAAAGACTATAAAAGTACCGATAAGCGACACCGGAACGGTAACCAGGGGAATCAGTGTGGCCTTGAAATTCTGCAGAAAAATAAACACAACCAGTATCACAAGGATCAGCGCCTCGAACAATGTGTGCACTATCTCGGTGATTCCTTCTGAAACTGCAAGGGTGGTATCGAGGGAAACATCATATTCAATGCCTTCGGGAAAACTCTCTGAAAGCTCAGCTGCAGTTACCTTGATCTTTTCAGCTACTTCGAGAGCATTGGTGCCCGGAGTCTGATATATGGCTATTGTTGCTGCCTGCTTCCTGTTCATTCGCGAAAGAGTTGTAATTCTCAGTGCCAAGGTTAATTGATGAAATATCGCTGAGCCGCACAGTTGAACCATCCTCCCTGGTCTTAATGATAACATCGGCAAACTGCCCTTCCTGGATTAGCCTGTCCTGAAGAACCACCCCATAGGTAAACTCAGTTCCCGAAGGCGCAGGTTCAGCTCCGAATTTCCCCCCGGGGCTTATCACGTTCTGCTCCTGCAGGGCTCTGGTTACATCCTCAACAGTGATATCAAGCTTTGACATGATATCAGGTTTAAGCCAGATCCTCATGGCATAGTCACTTGAGCCCAGCATCTTCACCTCCCCCACTCCGCTGATACGTGAAAGCGCGTCAACCAGGTTTATGGAAGCGTAGTTCGCCAGGAACCTTGCATCAAAGGCAGGGTTTTCGGAAGTAAGCGAAATCACCATAAGAGGAAACGTCAGGGATTTTTTCGTAGTTATCCCGAATTGCTTCACAGAGGGTGGCATAAAAGGCTGTGCCTGGCTCACCCTGTTCTGGGTCAGCATATTGGCGTTATCGAGATTGGTGCCAACTTTAAAAGAGACATCAAGGCTCAGGTTGCCGTCGGAGGCATTGGTACTTCTCATGTAGATCATATCCTCCACTCCGTTGACCTTCTGTTCGATGACAGCAGCAACTCCCTGTTCCACATTTACGGCATTGGCGCCAACAAAGCTCGTATTGATCTTAATGGTAGGAGGGGTTATGTCTGGAACTGACTGATAGGGACACTCCTCAGGGCCAGAAACCCGATAATTACAATTACGATAGACAGCACCATTGCAACAATCGGCCGTCTTACAAAGAATTCTCCCATAGCGGTAGTTTTTGTTGCTTTTTATTTGACGGAAGAAAAAGTGGTACTGTCCGGTGACCACAGCGTTTCCATGGGCTTGATAACACTGCCTTCTCTCAGCAATTGTGTGCCCCCGAGCACAATCCTGTCATTTGTTGTGAGACCTGCCTCAACAATATAACTGATATTGTATGCCGGCCCGATCTTAATATTCCTTATTTCTGCCTTATTGCTGTCAGCCACGGTGAATACCCTGAACAAACCCTGCATCTCAATCACCGCACGCTGTGGAATAAGTATCGCATCGTCTCTGAAGTCTGTCACGAGCTTCAGTTTGACATATTGCCCGGGCCGCAGCAGATTATCTGTATTTTTGAACTGGGCCTCCAGGGTCATTGCACCCGTTGACGGATCAACCTGCCTGTCGGCAAAATTCATCTTGCCCTTCAGAGGGTAAGGAGTTCCGTCTGAAAGAATCATTTTAACCACATCTCCCCTCTCTCCGATTGAAAATCCCATTACCTGTATGAGTCTCATAATGCGCAGGTATTCCTTTTCACTGATGGTAAATCGTACTCTGATATTGTCGATGTTCGATACCGTGTTTACAATAAATTGCGGCCCGGGGCTTACATAATCACCCACCTTTACAGAAGATATGCCAATAATCCCGCTTATGGGTGCAACCACCCGGCAATATCCGAGTTGTATCCTGGCATTCCGCAGTGAAGCTTCGCATGACTCCACCTTTGACTTGCTTGCATCATTCTGTGCCTGTGCCGCAACCAGTTCCCTCTGGCTTACCGCACCTATAGCGGCCAGCGGCTCAATACGTTCGAGATCATTCTTAGCCTTGATCAAACCTGTTTGAGCCTCGGCCAGGGCAGCGCTTGCCTGGTCGACCATGTTCTGATATGGTAACGGGTCAATTGTATACAGGAGCTGTCCCCTGGAAACCATCGATCCCTCCTTGAAATGCATACTCAGAACCCAGCCCTCAACCCTTGTTCTTATCTCAACATCAGACTCCCCGTATGTCTGACCGGTATATTCTGACTCGAGTGCGACATCCTGCTGCATGACCTGAACAACAGGCACTTCCAGGGGTAAAGCTGCCTGAACTTCCTTCTTGTCCTTGCAGGAAGAGGAACCAAGCGCTGTAATAACGATCAAAAACACCAAACATAAATTCTTCATGACTGTGGTTTTCATTATGATTCTGACTGGTTATTGTTTAGTAGCTCTAAAATATTACAGCCGGAGCTCTGCTGAAACAGTACTTTGGTACTATCCGGCAGGACAGGTTAATAAAAATCCGATAAAAGAGTTTCTGGTAATATTATGAAGTTCTGTAATCCAAATTTAAAAGAACTTTTTAAATAAAACCCGGCGCTACAAGAAGTTTATCGTAACCAGGCGGTTCCGAAAACTATATAGAAGGCAAAATCATCATTGCTGACTGCAAAGTCCATTCCCGCGTTGGTTCCCAGTTTGCGGGCAATCATATACCTGAACCCCGTGCCGAGGGTAGTGACGCTCTTACCCTTTTCGAATTCGGCGAAATTTGCAAATGCATTTCCCATGCCGGTAAAGCCTGACACAGTCCATCGCTTATAGACATTCCAGTCTACCTCAGCCTCCATGACCGTTATATTTTCATTCTGGTATTTCATCAGCGGTGCACCGCGGAGACTGATAATGGGCCTTGCGTAGTACGGCACGTCACCCAGCGAATATGTGCTTTCATGCCTGAGCCCGATGTAAACCTTTTTGCCTGCAGGAACGTACCCGATCAATGTCAGGCCAATCCTGCCGTATAATCCGTCACCGCCAAACCAGTCATCACTGTAAGTTCCTGATAAACTGAAAAACAACCCCTTCGTAGGTGTCAGGACATTATTCCTTGAATCCAGCTCAAATTTCAGTGTCAGTTCACTGAGTGTGGAGCTGAAAACAGTTGTGTCGTATTCCGGTATGTCAAGAGGGACCTCAAAAGTATTATCAGTATCCAGAAGCAGGTACCTGCCGCCGATGAAAAAATTCGATTCCGGTATCCTGAATTTGATCTGCTGGAGCAGGAGCCAGGCATCCAGATTCAGATTTACTGCTTCGCCATCCAAAAAGTCGATATTCCCGGATCCGTAAAAACCTAAATTCGCATTGGTTCGGGCGACAGCTCCCATATACCTGATCCTGTCCTGTTTCCAGTAACCGGAATGAAAAACACCTGCAGCCCATGTTCCGTTTAGCGTTCCGGCACCGAGAACCCCGGTCATGCTTGGCGGACCATTCTTTTCTGAATAAGACGAATGAAACATCACGGCTGCCAGAGCTATACCGTAACCTACCGCCGGTTCCGTGATTATGGTAGGTACAATAAGAACCCCTTTCTTATTCACCAGCCAGTCGCTTATGTCAATTGCATGATCAAGGCTATCGCGAAAAGAGGAAAGTGGTTTTACCTTTTCCTGGGCGTTCAGATTCAGGCAGAGAGCCAGTAAAAACCCTGCCGGCAGCAAATATTTCAACCAGGTACTCATTGTCGGATCCTTAAATCTATACCGCGTAAATTTTAGCTGGCAGTATAAAACAGCCTGTTGTAAACATATCTCAAACAAAGATATGAAAAACAAATCTTCCTATCTTTGAATCAGCAATAATTACCGGATTGATAATCAAAGAACATATCGCGATGAAGAAAATTTATTCCTTAGTGATTGTACTTGCACTTTTACCTTTTGGTCAGGTGACTGCCCAGGACGATCCGGCTGAAAGATATGCCGTCAATGATACAATAGAAGACTTCGGGCTCTTTACCGGGGACGATATACTTAATTTATCCCTGAGGTTTGATATGAACACTTACAGAAGAAAAAAACCGAAGGATGAATACATGGACGCCATCATGACGTATCACATCAGCAAGGATGACTCGGTAAACAAAAATATAAGACTTAAAACCAGGGGCGAATTCCGTAACGGGTATTGCGCCTATCCTCCTATCGTTCTTAATTTCAAGAAAACTGAATTCGAAAAGGAGGACCTCGACAAGATAGGAAAAATCAAAGTTGTAACCCATTGCATGACAGGGAATGAAGATTATCTCTTCAGGGAATATCTTGTTTATAAGCTTTACAATGTTCTTACTGATACCAGCTTCAGGGTCAGACTGGTTAATATGACCTATATCAACACAGCCAAAGAAAGTAAGCCGGTCAGTACCTATGCGTTCTTTATCGAACCGCTCGATCTGCTTGCCAAACGCATCGATGCCATGCCTGTTGAAGTGCCATCTTTGAATCAGAAAAATATTATCCCTGAAATGATGGACAGGATGGCTATTTTCAATTACATGATCGGCAATACAGACTGGTCAGTGCCAGGTCAGCATAACTGCAAGGTTCTGACGGACTCACATTCGGCACAACCGAACCTTGGATTAATAGTCCCTTACGATTTTGACTACTGCGGATTTGTAAATGCAGGTTATGCTGTTCCTGTGGAGGGACTGGGCATAGAATCAGTCCGTCAGCGCATTTACCAGGGAGTCTGCAGGGATGACGTTATCTTCATGAAATCTCTTCAGGAATTTGCTGCAAAAAAGGAGGCTTTTTATAATGTCATCAGTGAGTTTCAATACCTGGATGAACGTGCCAAAAAGGATATGACAAGGTTTCTTGACGAATTCTTCAGTATGTTTGATAAAAGAAACAGTATTTTGTATTCCCTTAAAAACAGCTGCAAAGAATTCTGACAATTTAAAATATAATAAGTTATGACATCGTCTTTAATATTTGAACAGGATCCGATATGGAATGTGTTGTTGCGTCTGCTTGCAACACTCCTGGTACTCTTCATTGTCATAAGGCTTATCTATTACAGATATTCCAGGAACGAGCGAAGGGTATTTTCCTTTTTCCAGATGGGTATAATGATCTTCCTGGTCTGCATCCTGCTTAAAACAGTTGAGGTGCAACTCGGCATTGCCCTGGGTCTGTTTGCCATCTTTGCCATAATGCGGTTCAGATCACGAAACCTTTCGATGAGAGACATGACTTATTTCTTCACCGTTATAGGAATTTCCGTGATAAATGCAATGGCATCGTTCTATAATCCGGCACGGGGAATTATTCTGATTAATTCAGTCATTATCCTTTCAACTCTCATTCTTGAGGTCTTCTTTAATAAAAGAGCTTACGAAAGCGCCACACTGATTTATGACAGGCTTGAACTACTGGCTCCCGAGAAAAAACAGGAGCTTCTCAGCGACATTTCTGCCCGCTCCAGTAAGAAGGTTGAGAAGGTCGAAATAAAGAAGATTGACCTTATCAAGCACACTGCTGAACTTGAGATCTCATTCCGGAGCACAGACATCTTAAACCATGGTTGAAATTCGCAAACCGGTTTTGCAGGCAATTTTATCCGTTGGCCTGTTTGCAATTTGCACTGCGACCTCGTTGTCACAGACAGGCAGATACTGGAATCAGAACCTGAATTCCGAAGCCGCCCTTCTCTCAGGTGCCGTTGTTGCCGGCCAGGCAGGCATAGCCGCAATATTCTACAATCCGGCAAACATCACCGAAATGACTAAAAACAACCTGTCACTGTCAGCCAACCTGGCTTCTGCTTATTTCTTCAATGCAGAAAACGCCCTGGGCAGTGATTTGTCTCCAAACAGGTTACAGGTTGATGTCTATCCACGAATTGTGACCCTGACAGTTAACCCGAAAAAGAATCCCAACCTTACAATTGAACTTGCCTATTTTACCAAGGCAAATTTTTATATGCAGATCAACCAGGGAACCTCACTAACAAGTGACATCATTGCCTCCAATCCCGGCGATGAGGAGTATACTGCCGATTATTACCTTCGAATGAAATTTCAGGATTTTTACGGAGGAGCAGGCTTCGGCTATAAGTTATCAGATAACCTTGCCCTTGGTTTTTCAGGCCTGATCTCATATAAGGATGACCAGTATTACAACCTGGTCACAACCAGTGCATTTACGGCAGCTGAGCAGGAAGATGACCCTCAATACCTCTCTGAAGCCAGCTACCATATCAAATACAATATGTATGACGTGCGGCTGATTACAAAGCTTGGTATGCAGTACAGGAATAATTCGTGGACCTTTGGAGCTAACATCAATCTTCCTTCGCTGAAGATCTTCGGTGACGGAACTGTGGTAAAACAATATGAGTACTCCAACATCCAGACCAACCCCGGAAATCCTGAAAAATCCGGTCTGTATTACGGCGGACGCCAGAAAGGATGCTCTGCACATTTCAAGGATCCGCTGTCAATTGCGGCCGGAGTCAACTATATGACACCCTCAGGGAAAACCTTCTTTCTTTTTACAACCGAGTATTTCTTCGGACTGAAATCATACAACTACATAGAAGCCAGTCATGATCCGGGGGAAGAAGGATACAATTACAGTCCTGCAGAACCTGAAGAGTGGCTGTCATTTACCTCCGCCCACAAGCCTGTTCTGAATGCAGGTGTGGCATTCAAGACCGTAATCAGTGACAGACTGGTTTATTCAGGAGGATTCAGAACCGATTTCAATTACCTTGATCCTGATGACGGCAATGTCTTCCCATTTAAAAATGAAAACTCCTTCTATACATTTAATGTTTATCATTTTAACAGTGGGGTGAATCACAGTTTCAGGAGAGGCTCAATTACCCTGGGGATGCAGTTTTCACACGGCCGTGCCAACGACCAGGAACAGATATTCAATCTCACTGAACCCGTGGAATATGCAGGCAGTAACCAAATGGCGCTGACTGGTTTGACAACCAACCAGGTCCAGGTTCGTTACTGGGCATTGTCGGCCTATTTTGGGTTTGTCTTTGATTTTATGAACCAGGATTGACAAACGCTTTCCGGAAAATACCCTGACAGCCTTGTCCGCCCGTAAAATACTTACCTCTGAGTATTGTGCCATGTCATGGATTATAGTAATTTTGGCATCACAAGAAACTGAAAGCCCATGAAAAAATTTATTGTTCTCATCATAGTGGTTCTGTTTGTAACAGCACCCGGGAATGCACAGGTTTACACCAACAAAGTTGTCGGTGCGAAGAATGAAGAATTAATTGACAGCCTGAAGTCATCGGAATACCCGTATTCCCTGCCTATCCTCGGGGCCAAGGCTGCTGCTGCCGGCTATGATCTGCCATATTCGGCCGGTATCGGAATAAATTACTTCTGGCAGGAGTCAAATATTATAATTGAGAATCTTTTTGTCGGCTTCAACAACGGCCCGATGTATGACCTTGATGAAATAATCCGATTTGATGATGCCATCTCAACCTCCAATGCTGTCAATATCAGGCCCGATGTCTGGCTGCTTCCTTTCCTGAATGTCTACGGTCTGTTTTCAAAAGCAAGAACCTCAACGGAGATATTTGCCGGAGTATACCTTCCGGACACGAACAATGTCTGGAGTGAAGTTGCCGCATTTACCTCAAAAGCCGAATTTGATGCTACGGGATTCGGCATCGGCATCACCCCCACAATTGGGATTGGAGGAGGATGGTTTGCCCTTGACATGAACGTCACCTGGCAGAGCATCAGCGCCCTTGATAAACCTGTCATGACCTTTGTCTTCGGACCTCGTTTCGGAAAATCATTCAAGTTCAAAAACAACCCGCAAAGCAATATTGCATTCTGGGCAGGAGCATTCAGGCTGCACCTCAAATCTGAGACCAGCGGTTCCCTGCCTCTGAATGAAGTCCTGCCGGTAGACGAGCTCCAGACCAAGGTGGATGAGAGTATGGAAAATGTTGCTGAAAAACAGATAGCCGTGGATGAATGGTGGGCAGGACTGACACCCATTGAGCAGGCAAACCCGGTCAACGAGGCAAAATATGAAACTGCAAACCGTGCGCTTGATACTGCCGGTGAATTGTTGAACAGCATTGACGGAGCCCTAAACGATGAAGAATCCGCTACCGTACAGTATTCACTTAACAAACGTCCGAAAGACATGTGGAACTTTGTCGTCGGATCACAGTATCAGATCAACAAGCACTTTATGCTTCGTGCTGAAGCCGGATTCCTGGGTAGCCGGGCCCAGTTCATCGGAGGCCTGCAGTATCGTTTCGGACTCTAAAAAAATAATATATCATGAAAAGAATTATTCTGCTTCTGGCCTTTCTGCTGACAGTTTATACTGCAAACTCACAGGTCCTTATCTCGCTTTTGTTCGGCGATGCGCTGAACAGCCCGAATGTTGAATTCGGACTTGACGGCGGAGTTAACTTCGGGAACATCGCTAACCTTGAATCAAGTAAATCTTTGGCAATGTTCAACCTGGGATTTTACTTTGATATCAGACTCAAAAATGAGCTGATGCTGCATACAGGCGTATTAGTTAAATCAAACCAGGGAGCAACCAGCATCACCCCTTATTCATTGGACGACCCGGGGCTGGATGAACAGTTTTCCGATGGTTATATAACCAGAAAAATAAATAACTTCAGTGTACCTATACTATTGAAATACCGGTTTGCCGGAAGATTCCATTTGGAGGCGGGTCCTATGCTGGCACTCAGGACAAAAGGATACGATGAGTTCATAAATACCGTGGTTGATGAAGATGACCTGACCTACAAAGTTGCTGTGAAGGATAACTATAAGCGAATTGACGCAGGGATAATGTGCGGTGCAGGTATAAAACTGTACAAGAAAGTTCCAAAAAGTTCCCAAATGGGAGTGCGATATTATTACGGACTTGTCGATCCTCTGATAGGAAACACTGGTAAATCACAGAATTTTTCTTCTCTCTACCTTTATTTCTCTATCCCTATTGGTGCACACCCGAAAGCTGAAAACCCGGCAGAATAAGCCGCTGACTTAACTTAGTAAGCATAGTAGTATGAAGGCCGCTCTTGAAAATGGAACTGACCCCGAAAAGAAAAGTATCGACCTGGTCATAAAACTGTCGTTGATAGCCTTGCTTGTTGCATGGTGCATAATGATCATCCTTCCCTTTGCCATGCCTGTTCTATGGGGTGTTATCCTGGCAATAACCCTGTACCCCTTGTACACCAGGTTACTTAAACTTCTCAAAGGGAAAAAGGGACTTTCAAGCACCATCATAACACTGATATTGCTTGCCCTGATAATTGTTCCGTCTGTATTCCTGATTTCCTCTATTGTGGAAAACGGGAAAGAACTGGTCTCATCGTTCCGTGCTCAGACACTGACAATACCGCCTCCGGATCCGAAGGTTGCTGACTGGCCATTAATAGGAAAACCGATAAATTCCGCATGGCTGGCGCTCTCTGCAAACCTGGAGGGTGCCCTCCAGACCTATCGTGAACAAATTCTCAAAATCGGGGATAAATTTCTCGATATGATTAAAAGCGTGGGGTCTGGTTTACTCATGTTCATCCTTTCAGTGATTATTTTAGGATTTTTGATAGTCACTGCTGAAAAATCTAAAAAATCAGCTGTCCGCTTTTTTACCAGGATAGGCGGTAGTAAGGGCGTTGAGCTTGTTTCAATGATCATACTTACCATCCGTAACGTTGCCAAGGGCATACTCGGGGTCGCTCTCATTCAGTTTGTTTTAATAGGCGGCACACTGATGCTTGCCAAAGTACCCTTTGCCGGTCTCTGGGCACTGGCCGTGCTGATGTTTGCAATTGTGCAGATACCGGTTGGCATATTGGCCATACCAATTATCATATAGCTCTACTCAGCCAATGAACCTCTGATAGCAACTTTATGGGCTGTGCCTGTATTGATTTTTGCCATGAGTGATAATGTTCTTAAGCCATGGCTGATGGGAAAAGGAGCCCCGGTGCCGATGCTGGTCATTTTCCTGGGAGCTATCGGGGGTATGATGATGTCAGGATTCATCGGGCTCTTTACCGGAGCTATCGTCCTCTCCATCGGCTACAGGCTGGCATCAATATGGATGCAGGGCGGAATTGTGGATAAATCCTCCTAGCCTGATAATCTGACCGGTTTTAATTACCACCATGATATGTAATTCAACAGGCCATTCCACTTGTATTCTTAATTAATAGTGCAAGTTTGGCCGGCCCAATGCAGTCCAGCCTCCTTGCCAGGTATTGTTCCCGGCCTGATTTGGGAGACAGGGTTTTCAACTTCATAATTTACGCCTATATTCGCTTAATACAAACCGATCAGAAAAAATGAGGATTTGTAGACTGTCATGCCTGTTTATACCGGCTCTTGCTTCCCTGTCGGTTTTTCTTTCGTTACCGATGCCATTATTTGCGCAGGATCATCCGGCTGCCCCCGGCCGGCAGATTACCCTTCAGGAAGTCGTCAGCCTTGCATTGCAGAATAATCTGGACCTGAAGATGGCTCGCAGTGACAGTGCAATTGCCCGGGAAGAAGTTATTTATGCAAAAGCGGCCCGTACCCCATACCTCGCGGTTGGCGTGAATTACAACTATATCGGTAATCCGGTTATTTATCGCGACTTTTATTCGAATGATACACTTATCAGTTACCTGAACCATCAGGCCGGATGGAATCTGACAGCCGGGGTCCCTATTTACAGTGGCGGAAGAATAAACACAAACATAACACAGAAAAAGGTTATGGAACTGATACAGCAGGAAGTACTCAAAATGACTGCTGCGCAGGTACAACTTGCTGTAATTCAACAGTTCTATAATCTTTATAAACTCTACCGTGAAGCAGATATCATTGAAGCAAACATTAAAAGCATTGAAATCCGTATCAGGCAGCTCTAATCGAGAGTAGCCAACGGACAGAATCTCATCAGTGACCTGAAACGGACTGAACTGCAGTTATCAAATTACCAGATTGATGTCTTCAGAACCAGAAATAACATTGCCATCATAGCCAACTATCTGTGTATTCTGGCGGGTATTGACCCGCCGGTCCTGCTGACTCCTTCAGATGCCCAACCGGAGGTGCCCGGAGATACACTGGTTTATGAGGTCTGCCTTGCTGAGGCTATGAACAACCGCTATGAGCTGAAACAGTCGGAACTGAACAAAGAGCTCTCGGAGCTGGATATGAAAATGACCAAAAGCGCGAGACTCCCGGTATTAACAGGGAATGCCCTCTATAATTCAGATTACCCTATACCGGGCACTTTTCCCCCCGAAGCTGATATTCTTAGTTACTGGGCTGTTGGCGTAGGGTTGTCTTATGAATTATCAAGCCTCTATAACATCAATCACAGAATAAAAGCCAACAGGCTTCAGATTGAAAAGGATATTATCCGGATTGATAACGTCAGGAACGCCATTGATCAGGAACTGAAAATTGCCTATATAAGGTTTATCGAGAGTAAAAGGAACATTGAATCATTCCGCAAGAATGTTGAGCTGGCTGAAAGCAACTATAAAATAGTTAAGAGCAAATATGATAATGAGTTTGCACTAATCATTGATATGATTGATGCGGAAATTCAGCTGAATGATGCGCAGTTATCGCTCAACAATGCCATAATTGACGCAATAAACCAGTACTATTCACTACTGTATGCAATGGGCAAACTAAACTGAAACAATATGGCTGACGAGAACAATCAGGCTGTAGCCGGAGCACAGAAGAGTAAAAGGAATATATACCTTGAACTAACTGTAGCTGTATTACTGGTGGCAGGGTTGTTGTGGATTATCTCACTTTTTGTTGATTTCGGCCGCCATATCAAGACGAACAATGCCCAGGTTGACGGAGATCTTGTGGCTGTAACTGCAAGAATATCAGGAATTATCAGGGAGGTCAGGTTTGATGCCTTTGAACAGGTAAAAGCAGGTGACACACTCGTCCTGATAGATGATGATGAGTTCCGTATTAAAGTTGACCAGGCTGAGGCTGATCTTGAAACAGCCCTTGCAAATTTAAAGATTGCAGAGCAGGCAGTTATTACAGCACAATCACAGGAAGCTGCCTCGGTTGCAAAACTCCGGGGAAACACAGCCAGCCTGGAAAGAGCTGAAAAGAACTTCCAGCGATACCAGAATATGTTTGCAGACTCTGCGGTGACACGGAACCAGTTTGACCAGGTAATTGCACAATGGAAGACCGACCAGGCTTATCTTGAGGCTGGTGAGAAAGATGTGCTGGCAAGCAGGTCCCTGACTGAGCAGAGTATCAGAAATGTATTATCAGCCAGGGCTGCGGTGAAGCGCAAAGAGGCTGATATTGAGGCCGCCAGACTCCAGCTTTCATATACCGTCCTGATTGCCCCTGTAGATGGAATTGCCGGTGAAAGGAACATTTTCACCGGCGAACTCGTCCATGCAAACCAGATGCTTCTTGATATCGTACCCCGGGACAGAAAATGGGTCATGGCCAATTTCAAGGAAACTCAACTGAAAGGGATGAGTGTCGGGATGGACGCAATCATTGAGGTGGATGCCCTGGGCGGAAAATATTATCATGGTAAAATTAAAAACCTCTCCCCTGCTACAGGAGCCAGGTTTTCAATGGTGGCGCCGGATA
>DZBJ01000079.1 GCA_022736275.1 Rikenella microfusus
TAAAGTAAAAGGCGGAGATATAGTAAATCATGACCCGGTCTGAGGTGATAAGGCTAAATAGAACTAAAATAACGGAATAATCAGTTTCCGGTTACTTGATAAAGAGGAGGCCGAGTTTCATGTTGACAAATGAATCACGGTAACCTGCACCACTGTCGTTGAGCAGATCACGGTCCCACATTGTCAGCAATCCGGCCGAGAAGGAGAGCCTTAAATTCTTGTTAAGAGGAACAATAAGTCCTGCTCCGGAATTGACAAACACTCTGGAGTAATCCTGAAAGTTCTCGAAATTCATCATGAATCCCCCGTCTCCAACGAGGAAGAATTTGACACGCTGCTGGCCCATGAAATACCTGATATCTGCGTAAAGAGGTACAATGTAGCCATCGTTGTACTGGTTATAGCCAATTCCGCCTCCCAGGGCAAGACCACTTCCGAACATGTATCCTGTGACATTGCTTATTCCGGCATAATGTTCCGAAAATGGTACGTCAACCTCGGCAAGGCCAAATCCGTACTGAACCTCGGTAATGTTATACAGGCCGCCGCTTACAGCTGAATAGGGTCTTGCGGAGGTAGAGTAGAGAGTGTGACTCCTCCAGAAATCCTGCTTGTGCTGCAGGAACTGCACCTTGTCGAGATGCCAGCAGCGTTCGGTAACTATCTGCGCTCCTGCAAACGATGCTGTCAAAACCAGGGCAATAAGAACAGTGTAAAGTCTTTTCATGATGGTCCTTTTAATAATAGTGAATGACTTCGGGTTACAAGGTACAAAATATTATTTAGTGATTTATTTAGCTGCTTAAATTAAATGCAGACAGGTTACTCCCTGCCTTTAAATTCGACACCGAGCTTGAAATTAACGAACGATTTCCGGGCGTTTGGACCGCCGGTTGATACCATCAGTCCTGTTGAAAAAGAGACACCTGTACGGTTAGCAACAAGGTATTTCAAACCTGCGGAGGGGTTAATGAACACACGGGTGTTCTCCAGGTTACTGAAGTCGAGCATTATTCCTCCGTCGCCAGCAAAGTACGGTACAATCTCCCGCGAGTTGAAGCTGTATCTTATGTCCAGAAACAGTGGCAGGAGTGTTCCGTCCTGGTGAACATGAAGTCCTGCACCGGCGCCGACTTTAATGTTACGGGCAAACTGGTATCCGGCTATTGTTGTCAATCCGTAATAATACCCTGACAGGTCGTCATTGGTGATACCAAGCCCGATTGCGCCGGTCAGTTCTGTTATACTTACAAATCCGGGTCTCCATTCATAATTGATTTTGGGTGTCCTGGCAATGCGCTGATTAGGCTGGGCAACCAAACTGCCCAATGAGACAGCAAGCAGTATAAGAGTTAGGTTTGTTCTCATATGTATACTTTTAGTCTAAAGGTCTCATGTCCAGACGCCTTACAGGGTCGGGATTTGGCTTCGCCGAGCTCACCGCCAACAGGCGGCTCGGTTCGGCATCGCCTTGCGGTGAAGCCTCAATCTGAAGGTCAGTGACTTTTAGTCGTTGGTGTAGTAGCCGGAGGATTTGCCGCCGCCTTTGGTGTAGTAGTTACCCGGGTCATAGTGGCGATTGCCATAGCCCAGGGAGTAACCGTAGCGAAGTCCGTAACCATAGTAACCTGATGCTGAAATATCATTCACAAGTATCGCCACGTTTGACATCTCGCCCTTGCGATAGATCTCATCGAGAAGCTGTACCGACCCGCGGGTGGTATATCTCTGCCGCACAACGAAGAGTGTAACATTGGAAAGCTGGCTCAATAACAGGGCATCTGTGACTATCCCCACGGGCGGGGTGTCAATGATAACAGCATCAAACTCGTTACGTGCCCTGGCAATGAACTCCGCCATCTTCGGTGAGCCTATCAGCTCGGCAGGATTGGGCGGCACGGGACCCGACGGGGCGAACCAGAGGTTATCTATCTCTGTCGGCGCAATGACCTCCTCAAAGGTTGCATTGTTGCTAAGGTACTGGCTCATGCCGTGGCCATTGCCCGCCTTCAGGATTGCATGAACGCGCGGTTTGCGCAGGTCGAGGCCCACAATCAGAACCTTTTTGTTCATCATAGAAATGATGGTTGCAAGGTTGACGGAGACGAAGGTTTTTCCCTCTCCGCTTACAGGAGAGCTTATGATTATCACAGGACACTTTGTCTGACCTGTATAGAAGGCCAACGAGGTGCGCACCGCCCTGAAGCTCTCGGCAAGTGTGCTGCCGGGCTTTTCGGCCACAGGGTCTTCAATCTTGTATTCAGAATGGCTTATGTACCCAATGATCGGTGCTTTTGTTATCCGTTCGATGTCATGCCGGCCGATAATCTTGTTGTTCAGCAGATCAAACAACACGATCAGCAGCATCGGTATCATCAGGCCAAGAAGTGCAGCCGTAAGATAGTTATTACTCTCCTTGGGTTTTACCCTGCTGCTGTTCTGGGACATAGCCTCGTCAATGATGCGATTGTCAGTTATCTGTGATGCTTTTGCTATGCCTGCCTCGGCCCGCCGTTCAAGAAGATATGTGTAGACGGAGTTATTGAGGTCAAATTTTCTCTGGATCCCAATCAGCCGTCTCTCAGTACCCGGCAGTCGTCCCAGTTCCTTTTCGACCTTTGCTATACGCTCGTCAACATTTTTAATTGAGAGCTTAAGCTGGTTGATGGCGCTCTTAACATTCTCGCGAAGTGATGCCCTGGCATCTTCAAGATTCTGGTCCATAAGCTGTGCCTGCGGCTGGTTCTCCCTTACAGTAAAGGCCATCTGTTTCTTCTGCTGCTGCAGCGATGCGAATTCGCCTACCAGCCCGACGAGGACCGGGTCAGTTACACCCATTACGCTTGGGGAGATAATATTCTCGCTTTCATTCCTGTCGTCAAGGTACTCAAGCAGATATTCGTAATACTGCATCTGCATACCAAGGGCGTTCTTCTCTCCTTCAAATTTCTCGAGTCTTTCAAGAACAAGTGTGCCTTCCAGTGTCAAATCGACAAAACGGTTGTTAAGCCTGAAATCCTCCATACTATTCTCTGCTATTTTTAGCGAATCAGAGATAAGTCCCAGTTGTTTTTCGATGAATTCGATGGTGTTATCTGCTGCCCGGCGCTTCCACTCCATGCCTTGTATAATATAAAGCCTCATCAGAGTATTCAGGTAATCTGCACCCTGCCGGGGTGAGTAACCGTCAAACGAGAGGGTAAAAACGCTTGCATAATCTTCCACCGCCTCCACACTAATGCCGGAGCGATACATGTTAGTGATCTCGTCGGGCGATTCAAACCAGACCAGCCATCGTTGTCCATCGCTTAGCTGTCTAAGACTATCACGTCTTTCAATAGTGAAATTAAATCCATAATAATTATATGGCTCACCGAGTTTAAATTCACGTTCAGTATCTCCAGGGTCAGGTTCAGAGGACCGCTGGCCCTTGTTGCCTGTTGGCTCTTTTGGCTCAATTGTATAGGTGTCAGGCCCGGTGAACCTGATCATTACCGGTTTACCCGTGGGCTGATCCTCATCAAGACTGTTCAGTACAAAGGGGGAGGTCTTGTAGGTGCGCTGCCACTGTATGCCGTTTCGGGCCACAGGTACATATGCTATATGATGTTCGCGAAGTTCTTCAATCACCCGTCGGTTCAGTGTGTATGATTTTATGATTGCCACCTCATCCTCAAGGTTGGGATATGGGTTATAGAGATTCCCCGCGAATATCTGTTCCATATTCGCAACTGCTCCTGTGCTTTGTTGCTCCTTGATCATGAGGGTGCTCTTCACGTTATACACACGCTGCGAATACCTGTTAAATACATAGGCTATGGCCAGGGCGAGGAACAGGGCCGCGCCAATCCATAGCCAGTTGCTGATGAACAGGGAGACGTATCTCATCAGATCGATGTCGTCGCTGGGTGGGGTGGGTTTCTTTGTAGTTTCCATGTCAATCAGGCATTAGGCAATAGGCAGTAGGCAGTAGAAAAGGTTAAAGGATAAAGGTTAAAGGATAAAGGTTAAAGGATAAAGGTTAAAGGATAAAG
>DZBJ01000005.1 GCA_022736275.1 Rikenella microfusus
CCTATAAGTTGGACAGATTTATCTAATGAAGATAGTACTTTTTCATTGTTGTTTTCATTCATCAACCGATAATCAAAGCTAGCCGTATCTTCGGATCTGTCAAGAGCAAGACGAGTGTCGGCTGGTTCCGACACTCTTGACATATCCTCCGATACTTCCACTGAAAGTTGCTTATCGGTTGATAATGACTGGTAGTATTCATTCCACACCTGCATTGGCGTTCTTCTTTTCAAGCTTCCATGGAGCCGCTTATTGTTATAAAAATCCATGTATGCCGTTATAGTTTGCTTTGACTCGTAATAGCTTTCAAAATCAAAACGTTGAATGACCTCCCGCTCAAGTATACTGTGGAACGCTTCAATATATGAGTTCTCCTCAGGTGTTGCAATATGAGTGAACTCCTGATGAGCTTCCAGGCTACGGAGATATTGCCTGACCATATTTGCAATGAACTGAGATCCATTGTCATTTCTTACAAATACTCCTTTCAGTCCGTACAACAGATGAAGGCGTCCAAGCAGCTTAATAACATCAATTTTCCTGATGCTGCTCTGATATATGTGCCCTACAATACGGCGGGTATAAACGTCCATGACTGAAAGGAGGTAGTAATTTCTCTTCTCTCCTCTGACCCATACATACTTTATATCCAGGCACAGATACTCCATCGGACGACTGGCTGTTATCTTTCGGAACTTCACAAAATCCCTTTTGCCATGGGTGCTTATTACTTTGCCCAGCAGAAGCTTACTCTCATCCATTAAACGGTACACCTTCTTGTGATTGATGATATAGTGAGCGATTAAGAGAAATTTCTCGGCAGTGTTGAAGTTCTTTTCAGCCATTTTCTTAAATTTTTTGAACAAAAGCTCTGTGGCGGGCACCAGTGCAAAGAGCTATATGTCTGCGGATTTGTTTTTCACTTCTTTGAGATACGGTTGCCGGGGTTATTAATTCCGGTTAAGATTGCTTAGTCAAGGGTGCCAGATATACAGGCCAGGGTACATGAGAGATAAAGAGTCAGGCGGCTTTTACAGGGGTCCGGATTTCAGATTCTTACGGGGCTACTTGTTTAACGCAGATAATGCCTCATCCATGGTGGGGAGGAAGCTGACCGTTCTGCCACGGTTGCTTTCACGGATAAAATCACGCCAGCTTCTGCTTTTAAGATGAGAAAAGTCACCCACTATTGCCAGCTGCATCCTGTAGTTTGAGAATTTCTGCAGGACCTCACCGGCCAGACCTGTCCGGAGATCAAAGAAATCAGTACTGAGATCCCCGGAATGAACAATCAGCTTCGCACAACCCTGATAACCGACATCGCCCATAATGTCAAGGATATCTCCGGGTGAAGAGATCTTTGCAGAACCCAACACCAGCTCGGCGACGGCATCAGGAGGATCAGTTTTATGATATTTGATCATTGCTGTTTCCTACCCGCCAATTACACTGCTCTTGCTGTCACTCTCAACTTCAACTTTGCGGTTGAGCTTCCTGACGTTCTTCCCTTTATTGAACCTGTAGGAGTACTGGAACTGTACAAATCCTGCAATATCAATTCCGGTGAGATCAGTAGCCGTGTAATCCGGCGTTTCGGTCTCAGTCCGGGTGAAAGTCACCGTTTTTGAGAACGGGAGCAGCCAGAACATCCCGAAGTTATGGTCCTTCACCTTTTGCGAGGCTCCAATGCCGTATATGGGCATATTGTAGGTTGTCGACTGAGCAGTGATATTCACTCCGTTGTAACTCATGAATACAAAGACAGTTGAATTCTTTTTCTTGTCGAGGTTTGCAAAAGCATAACTGGTGATGGCAAAAGAAAAATAATCCTTTTCAGGGATGGCAAAGGCAGGCTCACTGTACTCCGCATAATGACCCTTGTAAACCCTCGCATTGATATTTACATACCAGAACATGGCATTGATGCCTCCCCCGGTTTCATAACCGTTAATCAGGTTGAAGGGCTTTGAAATGGTAGTCTGAGAACTGCTGTTGGGCAATTCAATTACACTGTACCTGTTACTGATCTTATCAGAAAAAAACTCATTGTAAACGTAGGGTGAGAAGTAATTGCTGCCAAAGTTCCAGGTGTAGGTAAGCTGAAGCCGGTCACGGTAATCGGGCCTGAGATCCGGATTCCCCTGTGTAACTGCATAGTTCTGTCCTACCTTATAGTAGGGATTCATATTATATATTCCAGGCCGGTTAATCCTTCTGTTGTAGGTGAATTTAAGATTATGCGATGCAGAAAACTTATACTGAATATTGGCTGAGGGCAGGAAACATGAGTAATCAGGGTTGTTGACCGAGTCTGCCATGATGTGGCTGTTTTCAACCCTCAGCATGGTCTGAAAACCGAGCTTCTTCATGTTGAAGGTAACCCCGCCATACAGCGAGTTCCTGATCTCTGCATACTCATACAGATTGTTCTCTTCCTGGTTGTCAATGGTGAAATCATAACTCAGACCCTGGGAGTAAAATTGATGCCCGGCTTCAATCCTCGTATTCATCCCGACAGGATATACAAAATCGATTTTTGTGGAGAGATACTTTCTCTGATTCAGGTCATCTTCCATTCGCGCATAGGTGTTGATGACTTCATCACTGTCAATGGGATACCTGCTGTTGGTGAAATCATTCTCCTCGGCGGAGTTGAACAGGTAATAACTGACTTCAGCGGTGAGTTCTTCGACAGGCTTTTTGAAAGTCCTTTTATAAAAGAGGGAAAATGATGCTTCATCACTTTTCAGATTGTTGTTTGTCAGCGATGCTACCGTATTAACCGGATTGCCGGATTTGTACAGTGTGGTTTCCCCTGTAATATCTACCACCTGACTTATTGGTTTGTAACTGACGTTGAAACTCAGGTTGTTTTTATCGTTGATATAATAATCAAATCCGCTGTTCACAGAGGGCATTGCAACCTTAATCGTTCCGGGTCCGTAAAAACTGGTGGTTGAATCGATGGAGGTGAAACTGCTTTCATTCGTCGAGCTTATGTTGAGACCCTGGGTAATTGAGAGAGCAGTGACGTAAAATGTTATCTTCCCAAGTGAATAGTCTATACTCCCCGAAGCCACACTGGTTATCTTATGGAACGGCTTCAGGCTGAGAGCCACATTGCCGCTCATTCCGTACCTTGCCTCTTTCTTCAGGATGATGCTTATAACCCCGTCTATGTTACCTTCATATTTGCCTGAAGGATTGCTGATGATCTCAATGCTCTGAATATCAGATGGCAGAATACGGGCAAGAAACTCACTGTCACGCTGCCTTCCATCTACCTGGATAATGAAGTTGCTGCTACCGTTAAGCGTGATATTATTCTGGAAATCGACATTGACCTGCGGTATTTTCTTCAGGATGTCATACCCGTTGCTTGAAGATTTGGATACAACCTCTGGAATGGAGTAGACAGTCCTGTCTACCATCTCCTTGCCCTTCAGACGTTCACCGATTACCATCACTTCACCCATCAGGGCGGTTGTCTCGGTCAGAAATATTGTATCCAATTCAACATCACCTTTTTCTTCACTGACGGTAACGGGCCTGCCATCAGGTGTATAGCCCACATAACTAACTCTCACAAAGTAATTTCCGGGTTTGACATTTTCAATCAGGTAGCCGCCGTCAGTCAGGGTTATGACCCCTGTCTGGAGAGCTGAATCGGGAAGCGCCAGCAACGCTACGGTTGCAAACTGAACGGGTGTGTTGTCGGCTTCGAAGCAGACTTTCCCCCTTATATTCTGAGCCTGTGCTGCCATTGAAACTGCCAGCACCAGCACTGTGATTATGCTTTTCATGGAATTTTAATTCAGTCTACTTCAGTGCCCTGACCTTTGATTCTCCGTTAATATCCAGGGGTATCTGCATGCTGAATCCCGGCGCACTCACATCAAGGTTTCCTGAGATGCGAGTTTTTACATTATCTTCCGATACAAGACCGGTACTGATATCAATGACCATATTTGATTTGCCCATCCCTTTCAGATTACCGTAGGTTACGGTGGCACCTCCCGACTGGATCGGAGCAGCATGGTCCGATGCCTTGAACTGGGACTCTGCTGTAACCTTTGCAAAATTTCCCTCTATGGCATCCAGCCGATAGGTGGTTAATATATTAAGGCTCATCCCGCCGGCATACATCTCCTGCGTCACATCCCACTTCTCGCCCACAGAAATCTGCCTGCCGGGAAGGCACCATGTGAACATCCCGATTATCGTTTTCAGGCTCTCATCGCTTACCGTGCCTGCTATCTGTGTCTTTAATGCAGAGGCCACCGGCCCGGTCAGGGTAATCAGACCGGTATCCTTCAGAACCATGTCTGACACCATCTTTGCATTGATGATTTCAAGAGGTCTGCCTGTAAAATCCATTTTGACAAACAGGGCTGACTTGCTCAGCTTGTTCATTATATATGACATTATATCATCTGTTTCTGATGATTTAATGTCACCCTCCGCAGTTGAACTGATATTTGCCGTTTTACCCATTGTATTGGTATTTGTAACAAGGGTGTCAAAGCGAATCTCAGCGACCAGAAGGTCCGGAGTAATATCAACCATTTTCAGAGACATCGTGTACTCAACCTTTGACTCCACGTTCTGAAGATTGCCGTTGACGGTCTGAGAAACCGTCTGCTCAGAAACAGACTTCAAACGGTACACTTTGTTCTTCTCGGGGTTCAGCTTCAGGGTGGCACTGTTTTGTGCCATTACCGTAACTCCTGTCAGGATTACGGCTGTTAACAACAGAATTCTTTTCATTGGCTTTTTGTTGAAATTTTAAGCAATTCTACCGATTTTTGGTCCTCACTCAAAGATATAGTCGGTGAACAGAGATAATTTACCGGTAAAGTGTGTTTTGATGGAAGTGTATTGAAGCCTGAAGGTCTGAGGTCAGAAGGGGCGAAATAGTCTGCAACACAAATTACATGTGCCTTGTTTTCAATTACTATCTGCCTGAACACTTCTTCCTTTCTGTCCATAAGAGTTTATGGTCTTTGCTTTCTTAGTACATAAACTGCCGGCTATGTTACAAAAATCAGGAAAGGATTTAAAGAAGGCCGGTGACCGGAAACCAGTGACCGGTTAACGCAGAACGGAAACAAGAGTAGGAAGAATTGAACCCGGAGACCGGTGGTTGATCTGAAGACAACCTAAACCTCCGGTTGGTCAGTCACATCGAAAAGGCCGTGCACTGTTGGTTTATAACGACTTTCACGGACTGACAGAAGATGAAACAAATGCAAACATGAAAAATTATTAAAAATCAGGGATTAATGCAAGGAAAAGCACCCTAAAATGTTCCGGAGCATAAAAAACCGCCGAAGGTCACTTCGGCGGTATGCGGCCCTGAGCCACCGTTGCGGTATTGCAGCGGCTTTGATTTCATAATGTTCAGACTGGATTAAACAAGCCCGGCGAACCCCATGAAGGCGAGGGCCAGAATGCCCGCTGTAACAAGAGATATCGGCACTCCCTTCATCCCGGAAGGAACATTGGCGAGATCTAGCTGCTCACGTATCCCAGCGAGAATAACCAGGGCCAGACCAAAACCAATTGCAGTGGCGGCCCCGTAAACGATACCCTCGGCAAGATTGTAATTCTTCTTGATGACAAGAATCGCCACACCCAAGACCGCGCAGTTCGTCGTAATCAGAGGAAGGAAAATGCCCAGCGACTGGTACAGGGGCTGGCTGATCTTCTTCAGAATGATCTCAACCATCTGCACAAGCGCAGCAATAACAAGTATGAACGTTATTGTCTGCATGAAGGCAATACCCATTGGTATCAGTACATAAACGTGTATGAGGTAGGTTACCATGGTGGCCAGCACCATGACAAAAGTTACCGCCCCCGACATGCCGATCGCGGTATTCACCTTGTTGGACACCCCGAGGAAGGGGCAGACACCCAGAAACTGGGCTAAAACCACGTTGTTGACAAATATTGCGCTGATTATAAGCAGAATATATTCCATTATCTTGCCTCCCTATGCTTTTTTGTTTATCCGGTTCACTACTGCTATCATATAACCCAGGGCGATGAATGCTCCGGGTGCAAGGATAAAGACCAGGATCGCATCTCCTTCTATGAATTTGAAACCGAAGATTGATCCGCCGCCCAGGATCTCCCTGACAGCCCCCAGCACACCAAGCGCCAGAGTGAAGCCAATCCCCATCCCGGCGCCGTCAACAAACGACGACCAGACTGTATTCTTGCTTGCATACGCTTCCGCACGTCCCAGTACAATACAGTTCACCACTATAAGCGGAATGAATATCCCCAGCGTCACATACAGTGCAGGAACATATGCCTGCATGACGAGGTCAACAATTGTTACGAAGGTGGCGATAACAACAATAAAAGCAGGTATGCGCACTTTGTCGGGAATGATATTTTTCATCAGCGCAATGACCACATTGGAGCCAATCAGGACAAACGTCGTTGCCATCCCCATGCCAAGACCGTTCACTGCAGAAGAGGTCGTGGCAAGAGTGGGGCAGGTACCAAGTACCAGCACCAGTATCGGATTCTCCTTCAGGAAACCCTTTGTAAAGTTTTGCATCTGGTTCATATCAGACCTCCTTTCTCTAATGTGTTGTACGCTCTCTGGACTCCCTCACAGTATGCCCTCGAGCTGATGGTGGCTGCCGTGATGGCATCAACCTGGCCACCGTCTTTCTTTACCTTAAGGGTGAACGCAGCCGGGTTCTTCCCCTTGAACTGATCCTTGAACTCGGGCTTCTCCGGGGTGCCGTCAGGAACCATCTTCGTGCCCAGCCCCGGAGTCTCCTTGTGCTCCAGGATTGTAATGTTGTAAATGTTCCCGTCAGGCGTGAAGCCTACCGCGAAGCTGATGAAACCGCTGAATCCATTGTTGGTGTACGAGCGGACAGCATACCCGACAATCTCTTCTCCGTTCTTCGCCGGATAAACATCAAGGGAATCGCCCTCGCCGGTGGGAAGCCTGAACATCTCTTCATTCGGGTCATTGGTGAACGCCGGCACCACCTGCTTGATGGCCTCAAGCTTTCTGTTCAGCATTGAAATCTCGATGGGTGACTTGGTCAACTCATAGACGAAACCGAGAGAAGCAGAAGCTCCAACTGATATAAGCGTCAGCGAAAGAACCATATTCCTCAGTGATGATTGCATCTTAGCCATGCTTCACCTCCTTTCCGAACCTGGCCGGCTTAATATACATATTCAGCAACGGCACAAAGGCATTCATGATCAGAATTGCAAACGAGACACCTTCGGGATAGGCGCCCCATGTTCGGATCAGTACCGTAATGACCCCTATGCCGATGCCGTAAATGATCATCCCCTTCGGTGTCATGGGTGACGTGACATAGTCTGTCGCCATGTAGATGGCCCCCAGCATGATGCCTCCGGTAAGGAGGTGGAAGAGGGGATCGGCAAATTTCGTCGGATCAGCAAACCAGAGAATCCCTGTAAAAATTGCTACCGTCAGAAGTACCGACACGGGAATGTGCCATGTGATGATCTTCCTCCAGATCATGTAGATTCCCCCAATGATAAGTGCCAGTGCAGCTATCTCACCCATTGATCCTCCCATCTGTCCGTAGAAAAGCTGCATGTGTGAAGGGACCTTCTCCATCAGTGCCGCCACTGTCTCACCGTTCCTGATACCCTCACTCATGGTTCCAAGGGGAGTGGCTCCCGTAACAGCATCGAGATATCCTGTCTTAAAGCCTGAAGGAACCGGCCAGCTGGTCATCTGCACGGGGAATGATATAAGCAGGAAAACCCTTCCCACCAGCGCCGGGTTGAACGGGTTGCTGCCCAGTCCGCCGAAGGTCATCTTGGCAACTCCAATGGATATTATCGCACCAATGATTATAATGTATACCGGAAGATTCGATGGTACATTGAATGCAAGCAGTAACCCCGTGACCACCGCAGAGCCGTCTGTCACTGAGGGTTTGGTCTTCAGGATGAATTTCTGTATCAGGTACTCAACCGCGACGCATGAGAGCACCGAGGTCAGAGTCACAATAATCGCCCCCATCCCGAAAAAATAAACAGAGGCTGCCAGCGCCGGGGCAAGGGCTGTCACCACGCCGTACATCAGCTTACGCGTCGTCTCTGGACTTTGCTGATGCGGTGATGGAGAGACATTAAGGAGGTTATTCATATCGGTTCTTTGCTATTTGGAAATTCGTTCGCGTGCCATGCGGATCACCGTTGATTTGCCCAGTCTGATGTAGTCAAGCAGAGGCCTCTTTGCAGGACAGGTGTAGGCACAAGCTCCGCACTCCATACAGTCGGTGATCTTCTCCTGCTCTGCCTTATCCCACATCGCCTTCTCCGAAACCACGGAAATCAGCCACGGTTCAAGACCCATGGCGCACGCCGATGAGCACTTGCCGCACCTGATGCAGGGCAGAACCTCGGCGCGCTTTGATGATTCAGCGGGGAACATGATGATACCCGAAGTGCCCTTGGTGACAGGCACATCCGTTATGGCAAGGGCTTTGCCCATCATGGGACCTCCGTTAATCACCTTCCCCGTATCATCCGGCAAGCCCCCGGCAGCTTCAATGAGTGCAGTAACAGGTGTGCCTATGCGTACCTGGAAATTACCGGGGTTCTTCACTGATCTGCCGGTCACCGTCACAACCCTCTCCATCAGCGGCTTGTTTTTCTGCACGGCCTCATAGACCGCAAGGGCCGTGCCCACATTCTGCACCACAACACCAACATCCACCGGCAGCCCGCCCGAGGGTACCTCGCGGCCCGTGCAGGCTTTAATAAGCTGCTTCTCACCTCCCTGCGGGTACTTGACCTTGAGAGACTGAACGGTTACCCCTTTGAATCCCTTCGCCAGCTCAGTCAGATGAGCGATGGCGTCAGGCTTGTTTGCCTCAATGCCGACAACCGCACTGTCAACTCCCAGGGCTCTCATGATGATCGATGCCCCTGTCAGCACCTCTGCTCCCTTTTCAAGCATAAGCCTGTGATCAGAGGTGAGGTAGGGCTCGCACTCCACTCCGTTGATTATAAGGAGATCACACTTCTTCCCGGCAGGAACGGTCATCTTGATATGTGTCGGGAAGGTTGCGCCGCCCATGCCAACAAGCCCGCACTGCTGGCAGCGCTCGATGATCTGCTCGCGCGTCATGGTGACATCCCTGACCAGGGTCTTACTTCTGTCAATGGTCTCAACCCATTCGTCTCCTTCGACATCAATGACTATTGCCGTCTGCTTGTACCCCGTAGTGTCAACCACGGTGTCAATCTTGCTGACTTTACCTGAGACAGGGGAGTGTATATTGGCAGATACAAATCCTTTTGCCTGTGCGATGACCTGCCCGGCCTTCACTGCCGCTCCCTTCTCCACCATGGGTGTTGCCGGTGCGCCTATATGCTGGGAGACGGGAACCGTTACCTGTAATGGTGCCGGAAGGACAACTATCGGCTTGCCGGCCGTCAGCTTGTTCTCAGGCGGATGAATGCCGCCTTTCGGGAATGTCTTGAACACGTTTCTCTGATTTTATCTGGTTATTCAATTGTCAGTTGACTGTCGGATATCTCTGATCGTTGCCGCTTCTGTCAGTCCGTTGCCGCTTCTGATGGTCCGTAAACGCATCTTTCAGTTAGTCTCTGCTTCAGCAGGTTCGGCAGGTTTTGCCTCCTTTATCGGGAAGCCGATCTCGAGGATGGCAGCGGTGGGGCACTCAGTTACACACTTGCGGCACAGCTTGCATTTGTAAGAGTCGATGAAGGCGAGTTTATCAACCATGGTGATGGCATCATAAGGACAAACCTTAACGCATTTGCCGCAACCGATGCATGCAACCTTGCATGCTTTGCGGGCAGGCCCTCCCTTGTCCTTATTGACGCACGAAACAAATATTTTGCGATCCTTCTTATTGCGCTTACGGAGCTCGATGATATTCCGCGGACAGGCCTTCACGCAGGCGCCGCATGCCACGCACTTATCATCAAGGATCACCGGCAGTTCCGTGACGGGATCCATATACATTGCATCGAACTTGCAGGCCACAACACAGTCGCCGCAACCGAGACACCCATACTGGCATCCTGTGGTTCCCCCGTACAGGGAGTGGGCTACACGGCAGTTGACAGCACCGTCATAAAAGGAGGTACGTGCAGCGTTTGCCGGAGAACCGTTGCACCGTACCACAGCCACCTTCGGCTCCACAGCCAGTGCCTGGCGGCCAAGGATCGCGGCAGCTTTGCCCATTGTATCGGCACCGCCAACCGGACAGTTCAGACCCTCAAAGGAGGTCGATTTCACCAGCGCCTCGGCAAAGGCGCGACAGCCGGTGTAACCGCATCCGCCGCAGTTGACTCCGGGGAGTACTTCTGTAACAATATCGATACGCGGGTCCTCAACCACTTTGAACTTCTGCGCTACAAAATAGAGTATGACTGCCGATAGCAGTCCAAGCGCACTCAGCATGATGATAGTCAGCAAAACAATGGAACTCATCTGTCAGACCTTTATTTTGAATTCAAACTTTTCTCCTATTTTTTCTCTCAGCAGCCATATGGCCAGATAGTACAGGCCCAGGGCTGCGAAAGACAACATAGCCGATACAAGTTCGCCTGTACCGGCAACGCTTGTGATGACAAATACCGCAATAAGTACGATAAAAGGAATGATGTAACCTATTGCAAGGGCACGGAAGCCCTGCGAGAGCTGCATGATCACCGTAACCCGGTCACCCGGACTGAGCGCTGCGCTGCTTCTGACGGTGATGACCCTGGTGTCAGACTTGCCAGCGGAGCATACCGACTTTGCATGACAACCCGAGCAGGCATCGGCTGTAATGATCTCTATATCGGCAGTGCCGTCACCCGGCGCCCTTAATACCATCCCTTCGTGTGCGATTGTCTCTCCCTGCGGCATTAATAAAATCTTAATGGGGGCAATTTTAACGAATTGCAGGGAATAATTAAAGGAGAATAGTCATTATTTTGGAAAGACTGAAGATCAGTCTGCAGTCAACAGTCTGCAGTCCACAGTCTAAAGTAAACAGGAGGTCATTAATTTACAAACAATCAGATATATGACTTGCATACTAAGGACTGCCGACTGAGGACTGAGGACTGCTGACTCCTAACTGATCTCGCTCCATGAGCACTTCTTTCCGAAAAGCTTCCGCAGAGTGGCCCTGAGCACCTGGTTTACCGGACGGGCAAGCTCAGGGTCATCACCGAGTATCTCCTCCGCCCGCGAGCGTGCGAGGTTGAGTATCTGACCGTCCCTCCCCAGGTCAGCAATTTTAAGGTCGAATGCCATGCCGCTTTGCTGCGTTCCCTCAAGATCACCCGGACCGCGCATGCGGAGATCAGCCTCGGCTATCTCAAAGCCGTCATTGGTCGCAATCATCGTGTTGATGCGCTCGGAGGCTTCCGCAGAGCGTTTATGCGATGTCATCAGGATGCAGTACGACTGGTCGGCACCGCGGCCCACCCGCCCCCGCAACTGATGCAACTGCGAGAGACCAAATCGCTCGGCACTCTCTATCACCATCACACTGGCGTTTGGGATGTCAACACCCACCTCTATTACCGTGGTGGCAACCATTATCTGTGCCTGGCCGCGACGGAACAGGTTCATCGAGATCTCCTTGTCCTTCGACGTCATCCGGCCGTGCACCACGCTTATGCAGTACTGCGGCGGAGGAAAGGCTCGTGCCATGCTCTCAAGCCCGTCTTCAAGATCCTTATAATCAAGAGATTCCGATTCTCTTATCAAAGGGTAGACCACGTATATCTGCCTTCCGTCCTCTATCTGTCTCCGCATGAAACCAAATACCTTTTCGCGCTCAGCATCGGTGAAGCTCATCGTCTTAACCGGCTTGCGTCCGGGAGGCATCTCGTCAATGACCGAGACATCAAGGTCACCGTAGAGTGTCATCGCCAGCGTGCGGGGGATAGGTGTTGCCGTCATCACCAAAACATGTGGCGGACAGTCGCTCTTCTGCCATAGCTTTGCACGCTGCGCCACACCAAAACGGTGCTGCTCGTCAATAATCACCAGCCCGAGATTCTTGTATCTGACGTTCTCCTCAATAAGGGCATGCGTGCCAATAAGTATAGTAATAGTACCGTCAAGCAACCCCTGCTCTATACGGGCCCTCTCTCTCCGTTTCGTCGAGCCTGTCAGCAGCGCCACCTCTGCATCAATCCCCTCCACAAACCGGCTTACTGAATTGTAGTGCTGTATTGCAAGCACTTCCGTGGGGGCCATTATACAACTCTGAAAACCGTTGTCGGCCCCGATGAGCATGCTCATCAGAGCAACCATCGTCTTGCCGCTGCCCACATCGCCCTGCAGAAGCCTGTTCATCTGGTGACCGCTGCCCAGGTCACTCCTGATCTCACGTATGACCCTCTTCTGCGCCTCAGTCAGGGCAAAGGGCAGGTTGTTGGCGTAAAACGAATTAAGCCTCTCACCCACAACGGAAAAGAGAAAACCGCGCGTGTTCTTCGTCCTGCTTCCCTTGTACCTTAACAGGTTCAGTTGAATATAAAAGAGCTCCTCGAATTTTAACCTGAACCGGGCATTCTCTATGTCAGTATTCGAGTCTGGAAAATGGATGCGGAGGAGTGCATCCTGGATACTCATCAGCTTCATCTGCCGGGTGATGGAATCAGGCAGTGTCTCCGCAAAGCGAAGCCCCGGAAGTGTAAAGGCGGTGGCTATCAGCTTCGCAACAGCCTTTGATTGAAGGAAGTGATCCTTCATCTTCTCGGTGGTGCTGTACTGAGCTTCGAGGGCTGAGGCGACCCTCGATTCGCGCTTCTCAACCTCCTCCACCTCAGGATGGACTATGTTGAAGGCCCCGCTGAACAGGGTTGGTTTGCCATATATAATGTACTCTTTTTCAATTTTGTATGCATTGAGCACCCATTTGTGCCCTTTGAACCACACCAGCCTCACCATCCCCGTGTCATCATAGTAATCAGCAGTAAGTCGTGAGCCCCTTCCGCCACCCTCGGTTGAGAAGCGCCGGATCTTTCCCCTGAGCTGGATGTACTGCATGTCGGTGTCAAGCTCACTGACCTTATAAAAACGGGTCTTGTCAATATACTTGTATGGGAAGTAATAAATGAGATCCCTGAAGGTGCGGATATCAGCCTCCTCCCCGAGCAGTTCGGCTCTCTTCGGGCCAACCCCCGGAAGGAATTTTATCTCACTGTCAAGGAGTTCTGACATCAGGAAAAGCATAAATGGTGCTCACCGAAAATAGTTAAATTTGAGCGGTTTTCAAATTGCCTTTCTAAGAAATGAACCTTTACCCCGCAACCTCCTTTATCAGGCACCTGCTCTCCGCCCGCAGCGCAGCCGGGTACGGGGTGCACAGTCCGTTCGTCTTTGACTTTCTTACAAATGTAGTGAAGGGAAAGAGTGACGGGCATGTTATCCTCAAGGTTGAGAGACTCCGTCAGGAGATGCTGGCAGACAGGCGCATTTTGCGTATCACCGACCTGGGGGTGGGGTCATCAGGAAGAACAGGGCAGGAGCGGAGCATACACGACATTGCTTCCACGGCGCCCTTGCCGGCGAGGCAGGCATCACTGCTTTCACGGATAGCAGCCAGCCTGCGTGGTGGAAACTCAGGGATTATTCTTGAGCTCGGGACATCACTCGGGATAAGCACCCTGGCACTGTCGCTTGCTGCGCCGGAGAGACGGGTGGTTACAATCGAGGGATGCCCGGAACTTGCCGGAATTGCCAGGCAAAACCTCCTCAGGCACGGCGCGCTGAACGCAGAGGTGATCAATATGGAGTTCGGCGCTGCACTTGACCAGCTAAAGAGGGAGGGCAGAAATGTCTCTCTGGCATTCATAGACGGTAACCACAGGGGTGAGGCACTGGGAGAGTATGCCCGGAGCATCAGGGCAGCAGGAGAAGAGATGATCATCGTAGCAGATGATATTCATCTGAACCGCGGGATGTACTCGGCATGGTCCTCACTGGCGACCCCGGGAGCAGGAGGGATGAATGGAGGGGACAGACAACCGCAGGCAGTCGCATTGTCATCTGCTTCCCCGGGATTGGCCCCGGCAACCATCGAAACATTCCGATTCGGCATCCTGTTATGCTTCCGAAGCCTGACGCCGGGACGGTACCGCATCAGGTATTAACAAAAAATAACAGCCTGATAACATGTTTATAGAGTATTTTGAACTAATTTCGGGACTTTAACAAAACAGGCATGGATAAGGTCATTGATATTAACGAGATCGTAAAGAATTACCAGGTAGGCTCAGTAATAGTCAGAGCTCTGCGCTCAGTATCGCTCGAGATAAAGAGAAATGAGTATGTCGCCATCATGGGTCCTTCAGGATCAGGCAAATCGACACTCATGAATATCCTTGGCTGCCTCGATACCCCCACAAAGGGCCAGTACATTCTCAACGGAACCGACGTAAGCAAGATGGAGGATGACAGGCTCGCCGAGATACGCAACAAGGAGATCGGGTTTGTCTTCCAGACATTTAACCTCCTTCCCAGGTATACCGCACTCGAGAACGTGACCCTGCCGCTTATTTATGCCGGTGTGCCACGTCATGAGAGAGATGAGCACGCGAAAAATGTGCTTGACCTGGTAGGACTCACTGACAGGATGACCCATAAACCCAATGAACTCTCGGGCGGACAGCGCCAGAGGGTTGCCATAGCCAGGGCTATGGTAAACGATCCTTCAATAATTCTTGCCGACGAACCAACAGGTAACCTCGACAGCAAAACCTCCTATGACATCATGGGCCTGCTTGACAAGATCCACGAGGACGGCAATACCGTTATCGTAGTGACCCACGAGGAGGATATCGCCCGGCATGCTCATCGTATCATCAAACTGATGGACGGCGAGGTGTCAGCCGATTATGTCAATGAGAATCGTATAGATGTAAGAAAAAAACATTAAATCTTCCCTCACAGGGATGAAGATCTATACTAAAACCGGCGACAGGGGAGAGACCTCCGTCATTGGCGGCCTCAGGCTCCCCAAGCATCACCCGCGCATAGAAGCATACGGCACAGTCGATGAACTCATCGCCTGGATAGGTATGCTGCGGGCAGCAGAACAGTCATGCGTCACAACGGAGGAACTGATCACAATCCAGTCGGTCCTGATGTCATGCTGTACCGTTATCGCTACACATCCCACCGCGAAGGGTCCCGAAGGCATTCCCATAGATGACACTTCAGAACTTGAAATGTCCATAGACAGGATGGAAGCCAGCCTGCCAAAACTTACCTCCTTCGTTCTTCCCGGCGGTCACCCCGCAGCAGCCCAGGCCAATGTTGCACGATGCGTCTGCCGGCGCGCGGAACGGGCTCTCCTTCGCCTTAATGAAGCAGAAAAAGTCGACCCTGATGTGATCAAATACCTTAACCGCCTGTCAGATTATCTTTTTGTACTGACCAGGTGCCTAACCTATGAGTCTGGTACAGAGGAAATTAAATGGCAACCTGTTAGAAAGGTAAAATAAACTGCTTATTATTTAGCCTCACTCTTTTTTTATTCTAAATAATTTTATATTTGCGGACTTTAAAGAGAGTAATGTTTTAACTTTCTCAGAAATGTATTGGACACTTGAATTAGCATCAAAACTTGAAGACGCCCCCTGGCCCGCAACCAAAGACGAGCTCATTGATTTTGCCATACGGTCAGGTGCCCCTATGGAAGTCATAGAAAACCTGCAGGAAATTGAAGATGAAGGGGATATTTACGAGAGTATTGAGGATATCTGGCCTGATTATCCCTCTAAGGACGACTTTTTCTTTAACGAAGACGAATATTGAAAGTTCATAACCACTAAAGTTGGTAATAAATTATAGATCAGTTATTTAACTTTAGGTCACTTTACCCGAACCGGCCGTAACCCGGGGTGCCACCTGTAACCGTCCAGCCTTCTTTCCGCCTCCGGTTTCATCAGAGGAGGATCGAGAACCCCGTCAGGACTCTGATTCTGATATATCTCTGCAATCTTGCCGTCTTCAAGGAATATCTCAATTGAGGCGCTCCTTGCCCTGTTCACTCCCACAAGCTTACTGCCGTCAACCACATAGTAGATAGCCTCACCGTTACCGGTGACCTTGATTCTGCGTAACTTATTATCAATAAAATACCCCGAGAGGTTCTTCCCGCTTATCTGGTCATAACGGGCCGTATCCACCTCGCTGACCACGAACGCATTGTTGTACAGCTCCATATGGTCAGCCTTGCTGTTTAAGGTGTACAGCGCAATTGAATCAGCAGTGAGCTGGTTCTCACGTGACCATACGATTGGTCCATGGTACAGCCTGATCACCGAATCGCGGAATGAATATGCCAGTGAGTCACACCGGCCCTGCATCTCACGGCTGAAGATGGTGCAGCCATAATAGGCTTTGAGAAGCCTGTGGTTTACACCTGCAGTGTCGGCAACGGGTATTGCCCTCAGCGTGTCTGCCCTGAGGGTCAGGGTGTCATCATCGGAGAACATGGTGAACCAGGGCGTTATGGTAAGAAGAAACCGTTCCGGACGCTTGGAATATCTTGCATAGCCTCCGCCTGTGGTTATGTTATCAGTGGTATCGGTGATGGTAACGTTGCCGAAACCTTCGCCCTCACCCGCCTTTTCATCATACCACAGTGTGTCACCGGTGATGCGCTGCTCCCGGTTGTCAAGCACGGCATTCTTCATGAGCTGGGAGATGTCATTTCGCGTGTCACTCCAGCCATTCTCACAATAAAGATAGATGCTGTCGCCTGTAACCTCAGTTGGCCCTGCAAACCAGGCTATTTCTTTAGAGGTGTCATAACGCATTGTGTCAGCGCGCATCACATAGTCCGGATTGACAATGGTGACACTGTCACGGAAGTGCAGCATCTTCCGGTTTGAATAGTAGATGCCGACGACGCTCGTCAGTGTGTTGTCACCGTTGAGGATACGCCCTCCTGTGTCATAATTGGCAACCTGCGTGTTGACATCATAATCGACTTTTTCAGTGAACAGTCGCATCTCATTGTCTGCCAGCACGACACTGTCTGTCATGACGGCCTTGCCGGAGTCACCGTTGTAGGTAAGGTACTGCCCCCATATATGTATGGTATCTCCCTGCCATATGTGTATCCTGCTGAAGGCGAAGACCTGGTTGGTATCATCATAATACCATGCGCTGTCACAATTCATGAAAAGATCGTTGTGCTTGAGCTGCACGTTCCCGTTCAGCCTGTTGCTTGAACGGCCCATGCTGCGGTCAAAACGCATGGAGTCTGAATGCATTATCTCCACCCTGCGGCGTCCGGTGGCTTGCTGTGCGGCTGCATCATATGGCAGGAAATAAACAGCAGCCGGAAGAATAAAATATGCCGCGAGAAAGAAAAAAAGACGTGGGAGTACTATCTTATCTATTCGAACCATCCGGAATAGTGGAACTTGCAGTCGCGGAAATCCTCGCTTACACGAATATATGTCCTTTTGATCTTTTCAGCGATCCAGTTCTGGTATGTCTTATTCTGCTTGTCCCTCAGCGCCAGATCGGACAGATAGTTGTAATCATCGGTGATATTAACCCTGTGCGGCGCGATCTCATCATCGAGCCTTATGATGCAATAGATGCTATTGCCCTTGGAATCGGTTGTCCGGAAAGGTTCGGAGATATCTCCCAGTTTCATGTTGCGAACCACCAGATTGACCTCTTTTGACAGCTCGTCGAGGGTCATCCAGTTGACGCGGTCTGACGGGTTTTCGCTGACCATCTTGCCGCCGTTGGCCCGTGTGGCCTTGTCAGATGAGAACATCAATGCTGCCCGCTGGAATGTAAGACTGTCGTTGCGCACCAGGCTGGCGATGCTGTCAAGCTTCAATATTGCCCATTCAGTCTGATCTGAAGAAAGCTTCGGTTTCAAGAGGATATGGCGTGAGTTCACCATGTCACCTTTCCTCTCGATAAGCTGGATGATGTGAAATCCGAATTCAGTCTCCACGATCTTGGAGACCACATCCTTCTTAAGGCTCCATGCTGCCTCTGCATAGGGTTTTGCCAGCTCTCCCCTGGTGGCAAACCCTGTCTCCCCGCCCCGCGGAGCTGTTCCCGGATCTTCAGAATAGAGTATTGCCAGCGTGCTGAAACTCTCACCGTTGATGATACGGCTGCGCAGGTCAAGCAGCCGCTGACGCACCTCGGCCTTGCTGGCTTCCATGTCAGGAGGCTCAACGGTGATGATGCTGAGCTGCACCTTCCTGGGTACCAGCGGAAGTGAGTCTTTAGGGATGGTATTATAGTATTTCTTTATCTCAGCCGGAGTGACGGTAATATTCTGTGCAATGGTGCCCTGGGTCTCCTGCACGATATACTGGTTGGTGAGCATTTCGCGCAGATCCTTTCTTATCTCGGCCATGCTCTTGTTGAAATATGTCTCAAGCGCCTGCTCGGATCCGGCTCGCCTTATATATTCGGTGAGCCTGCTGTTGAGATCCGCCTCCACATTTTCCGGAGATACCTCAATGGAGTCTATTCTTGCCTGGTCAAGAAAGAGCTTCTGTATCATCTGATCTTCAAATACACGGCACCGCAGCTCATCCACAGGGGTCGGATCCCTCTCGGCCTTCAACTGTACCACCTGCCCTTCGACATCAGAGAGATAGATCACCTCATTCCCCACCACCGCCACTATTGATTCGACTATCTGCTGTGCTGACAGAGCGGATATAGCAAGAATCGTAAATACAGATATAACAATTAATCGTTTTTTCATTCTTTTCTCACTTTTCTAATAGACCTTCAGTGTACCATTCCGGAACGCCTCGTCGTAAATACCGTCTTCAAGTTTCTGCAGGAAATCATTCCTGCGGTTATTTAAAATGATCGTCTTCACCTGGTTCCGAATGTATTCGAAAGGTGCAACACTGTTTCGGAGCTTGTATTCCCTGATGGCAACGAAATAGACAAATTGGTCATCCTTCAGTTCCACTGCACTGTTTCGCTCCAGCCACTGCTCCTGGTTGGCAGACTCAAGAGGCACCTCCAGCAGTAGTTGTGTAAATGGCATCCACGCGTCATCGTAATCGTCATACCGCAGTGCGTACAGGTAACACAACTCTTCAAGGGCATTCATGTCGGCCGGATCGGATGACCTGTAAAGGTTCTTCACCTTTTCAATATCCGGCATTGTTGCCGGCACTTTTATGAACAAAGCCTTCACAAGGTTTGAAGTAAGGGTGAATGTGCTCAGGTTGCTCACATAGTAATCCTGAAGCTCGTTGTCAGTGACCAGCGTATCAAGCTTCTGAATTATCATCTGCTGCTGGTACTGGTATATTAGCAGGTTATTCCTCATCTCGTCGAGCTGTCTGTTCACCTCGGCTTTGTATTCGGGAGTCAGGTTCTCCTCGGCCCTGAGGGCCAGAAGCTCCTTCCTTGACCACTGGCGGATGAAACTTTGAACTGCCGAAATACTGTCAGTCTCATTCATTCCTTTCAACACAAGACCTTCAGGAATCTGATCAAGGTACAGCATTCTCTCACCGGCACGGGCTACGATCGTGCGGTCAGGCTCTCTCGCGATTGTGTTGCATGAGACCGTGAGTGTGAGAACCAACGCTATAAAAATCCTGATCATCATTAATATTCATTGATTTTACGGCTGTAGTTGGGAGCTTCGCGGGTTATTGTCACATCATGCGGATGACTCTCAATGACACCTGCACTGGTGACCCGTACAAACCGTCCCTCCCTTTTGAGAGCCGGGATGTCACGTGCTCCGCAGTACCCCATTCCGGAACGCAGTCCGCCGAGAAACTGGTAAATCACCTCGTTTAATGTGCCCTTATACGGAACACGTGCGGTAATTCCCTCGGGGACAAGCTTGTGTATGTCATCCTCCATGTCCTGAAAGTACCTGTCCTTGGAGCCCAATTGCATCGCCTCCACAGAACCCATTCCGCGGTATGTTTTGAACTTCCTGCCGTTGTATATAATTGTCTCGCCGGGCGACTCCTCCACGCCTGCAAAGAGCGATCCGGCCATCACACAGTCAGCACCTGCCGCCAGGGCCTTGACAATGTCACCGGAATAACGGATGCCTCCGTCAGCTATTACGGGTATCCCGCTTCCGTCAATGGCCCGCGCGACGTTGTATATGGCTGAGAGCTGCGGTACCCCGACACCGGCAACAACCCTGGTTGTGCATATCGATCCGGGCCCGATACCTACCTTGACTGCGTCGGCGCCTTCGTCAGCAAGCATCTTCGCCGCATCAGCCGTGCCAATATTGCCCACCACTACCTGGGTGCCTGGAAAGATCTTTTTTATCTCCCTGAGTATCTCTGTGACACTCTTCGTGTGACCGTGCGCCGTGTCAATGGCAATTGCATCAACTCCTGCTCCAACCAGTGCCTCAACCCGCGACAGGGTGTTAGGGGAGATACCCACGGCGGCGGCAACCCTCAGGCGCCCCTTCTCATCCTTGCACGCATTGGGCCTGTCCTTGGCCTTTGTGATATCCTTGTAGGTAACCAGCCCCTTCAGCCGTCCCTTGTCGTCAACAATGGGCAGCTTTTCTATCTTGTGTATCTGGAGAATCTCCGCAGCGGCGGCAAGGTCTGTCTGATGACTCAGGGTGATAAGCTTTGATTGCGGAGTCATTATCTCACTTATCCTTCTCGAATAGTCAGTCTCAAAACGCAGATCCCTGTTCGTGACAATGCCCACCAGCGCACCGTCATCATTGATGACCGGAATGCCTCCTATCTTGAACTCCTTCATCAGCGCCAGGGCGTCAGCCACGGTGGCGTTGTCATTGATGGTCACCGGATCAAAGATCATTACGCTCTCGGCACGTTTAACCTTTCTCACCTGTGCGGCCTGCTGACCTATCGACATGTTCTTGTGAATAACACCTATGCCGCCCTCCCGGGCAATGGCAATAGCAAGCTCGGCATCGGTGACAGTGTCCATGGCAGCCGAGACGATCGGAGTATTGATAATGACATTGCGGGTGAACTTCGATTTCAGATCAACATCGCGGGGCAAAACTTCCGAATAGGCCGGAAGAAGAAGCACATCATCGAAGGTCAGACCTTCGAAAAGCAGTTTATCTTCACTGAATGACATCGGGCAAGGTTTATTTGGGGCGAAAATTACAAAAAATTGACATGCACCGGCATATCTTAAATGTCAATAAAAGGTTAAAAATGAGATTGAGTTATTAAATTTGTATTAATCAGGCTGCATGGCAATGTTACCGGACATATACAGGGAGACGCTCGCCCGCTACTGGGGCTTCACCTCTTTCAGGCCTATGCAGGAGGAGATAATTGATGCTGTTGTATCAGGGAATGATGTGATAGGGCTTCTGCCTACCGGTGGCGGCAAATCGGTCACCTACCAGGTGCCCCCGGTGGCCACCGACGGTCTCTGCCTTGTAATCACCCCTCTGATAGCCCTGATGAAGGACCAGGTTACCCGCCTTAAGTCGATGAATATAAAGGCTATGGCCATCCACAGCGGGCTGACCCGTGAAGAGGTGGAGATTTCCCTCGACAACTGCCTGTACGGCGATTACCGCCTCCTGTACGTCAGTCCCGAACGGCTGCAGACACCTCTCTTCAGGGCTCGCCTGCCCAGGTTCAACTTCACCCTGGTAGCCGTTGATGAAGCTCACTGCATCTCGCAGTGGGGCTATGACTTCAGACCTTCATACCTGAATATAGCCGAGATAAGGGAGATAATTGGCGACAAGGTACCTTTTATGGCACTGACTGCTACGGCCACACCCCGGGTGGTGAAGGACATTGTCTCAAGACTGAAACTGAAGAACCCGAAGATACTCCAGACCAGCTTCAGGAGAACAAACATCACATATGTGGTCCGGGAGGTGGAAGACAAGAGTGTCTATGTCCTTCGCAGCCTGAAGAAGGAGCAGGGCAGCGGAATCATCTACGTCAACAGCAGGAAAAGATCGAAGGAGGTGGCAGAGATGCTCGTGGCAAACGATATCCGCACCGATTTCTATCACGCCGGATTGCCCCAGGAGATGCGTGACAGGAAACAGAATGCATGGAGCTCCGGAGAGGTTCGCGTCATCGTTGCCACAAACGCCTTCGGCATGGGAATAGATAAGGCCGATGTGCGGTTCGTGATACACTGGGACTGCCCCGATTCGGTCGAGGCCTATTACCAGGAGTCAGGCAGAGCCGGACGCGACGGCCAGCCATCATTCGCCGTGCTCCTCTGGTCACAGGATGAGAAGAGAAGACTGGCCGACTCGGTGAGAATCAAATTCCCTCCGGTAGAGAAAATCAAGGACGTCTATGAAGCGATCGGCAACTTCTATCAGCTCCCGGTCGGATCGGGAAAAAACAGTGTGCACGACTTTGACCTGTGGAAATTCGTAACTGCCTTCAGGTTCTCCGTTACAGAGACATATAACAGCCTTAACTTCCTGCAGAAAGAGGGTTACCTTGAATTCACCGATGAAATCAATAACCCGTCAAGGGTGCACTTTGTCGTCAGCCGCGATGACCTCTACAAGTTCCAGGTGGCAAACGAGGAGTACGACAGATTCATCAAACTCCTTCTGCGCACCTACAGCGGCATGTTCTCTGAGTTTATCCCCATTAACGAGGAGACCCTCGCTGCCAGGTCAGGCATGACCCGCGAGGCCATATACCAGTACCTGCTGAGACTCACTTCCCAGGGAATAATACACTTTATCCCCGCAAAGAAGAGCCCGCTGGTGATCTTCACAGAGGAGAGACTCAACCGAAGCCACCTCCTGATATCTCCTGACCTCTATCTCAGGGTAAAGGAAAACTATATCGAAAGGGTGGACAGGATCACCGAATATGCCGAAAATAAAACCCGCTGCAGGTCAGCCTTCCTTACCGGCTATTTCGGAGAGGAGAACGGCCGATGCGGGCTGTGTGACACCTGCCAGGAGAGAAATGAGCTGGATCTCAGCAAATATGAGTTCGACATGATAATTGAAAAAATAAAGGAGCTCGTGGGTGACAGCCCCAAAAGACCCGAAGAGCTTGCATCTGCCATGGAGTTTTCTCCTGATAAAAGCGCAAGAGTGATACGCTGGCTCCTTGACCATGAAAAACTGCATTATGACAATGATCATAAGCTCTCCTGGAATCACTGACAGACCCCATTCACGATTCCTGCCTCATGGTTAAAATGAAACCGGCCTGCTTTCTGTACAGAATTAATCTAAAAATACTTATGCAGGAATAAGGGTCGCCGGCTATGCGCTGCCAGCCATCGCAATATAAAAAAATGATTTAAGTCGGATGAATTGCCTACTTTTGTCGATTATTAATAACGAATGGAAAAAGAGGAAAAAAAGATATACTCACGCCAGGTTGTAGAGTTCGCCGCCTCGGCAAACGAATACTGCAAATACCTGGAAGGAATCAGGGATATTAATGGCATTGAGATACTTAAAGTCATGCAACGGCTCCTGCCATTCATCTATCTGCGTGCTTCACTGCTACCGTTGCTCGAACCGGTGCTTGAGGACGGAAGTGAAAAGACCGTTACGGAATTTGACTGGACAAGAATACATAACAGCCTTCTCGCAAAGATCGGGAATAATGATCCCTTTCCGGTAATAGTGTCTGCCGGCGATCCGTCTGACGGCCTCTATACCGGCAGCATTGCGGAGAGCCTTTCAGATATATACCAGGATCTTAAGAACTTCATAACCGGTTACAAGAGCGGTAATGACGAGGTGATGAATGACACCGTGTGGGAGGTGCTTATGAATTTCGAGGAGTTCTGGGGAAAGAAACTGCTGAATGTTCTCTCTGCCATCCATACGGTGCTCTATTGCGAAGCGGAGGAGAATGATCAGAATGAACAGGCGGGAGATGACGAAACACTATAGTGAGAGTGTCACTGATGATGAACTGAGGAAACTGCCTCTCCTTCAGTTTAATGGAAAGGTGACCCTCGTTGACAGTATGCAGACCTTCCACCAGGTGATTGGCGATATCGGCAGGCCCGCTCTGCTTGGCTTTGATACCGAAACAAGGCCCTCATTCAAAAAAGGACAAAGGCATAAGGTCTCACTGCTTCAGCTGGCTGACGAAAACCGGGCCTGGCTGTTCCGGCTTAATATGATAGGCCTTCCACCTGAGCTGACCACCCTGCTGGCCGACGAAAGGATCGTTAAAACCGGAGTGGCAGTTCACGACGATATCAAGGCTCTCAGGTCACTGACGCAATTTGAACCGGGAGGGTTCGTCGACCTGCAGACGGTGGTTGCCGCTCACGGGATAAAACAACTGGGACTGAAAAAGCTATCGGCGATAATCCTCGGATACTCCATCTCCAAATCACAGCAGACCTCAAACTGGGAGGCTCCCGCACTTACGGAGCCGCAACAGCTTTATGCAGCCACGGATGCATGGGTCTGCAGGCGCATATACCTGGCGCTCAATGGAAAAGAAATTCACCAACGGCAATAGTATGACACCCGCACGGATTACCCTGAAAAAAGGAAAGGACCAGTCGGTAAGAAGATACCATCCGTGGATTTTTTCCGGAGCCATCGCATCGAGGAAAGGCTCACCGGCCGAAGGTGACGTGGTGGAGGTATATGCCTCCGATGATACATACCTGGCTACGGGACACTGGTCGCCCGGATCGATAGCAGTGCGGATCTTCTCCTTCACCCGCTGCGAACCAGACCGCGAATTCTTCAGGAAGAAACTCGCTGATGCGATGCAATTTCGTATTAATACGGGATTTGCCGGCAGCGATGCAACGGATGTGTGGCGCCTGGTACATGGCGAGGGCGACGGACTGCCGGGACTGATAATTGATATCTACGGGAGCGTGGCCGTAATGCAGGCACATACTGCCGGATTCTGGCACCTGCGCGAAATGATAGCGGAATTGCTGCCGGAAATAACCAACGGCCTTGTTAAGTCGGTATATAACAAGAGTGAGGGTACAGTGCCGTTCATGGCCAGGCTCGAACCGGTCAACGGATACCTGGCCGGAGATAACGCCGGCAGCAGCGCAGTAGTTAAGGAGAACGGGTTTAAATTCAAGGTAGACTGGGAGAAGGGACAGAAGACCGGATTCTTCATTGACCAGCGTGATAACCGCAGTCTTCTGCGCCAGTACAGCAAGGGACGCAGCGTGCTTAATATGTTCGGATATACCGGCGGCTTCTCAGTCTATGCCATGAGCAACGCCTCCGTGGTTCATACTGTCGACAGTTCTGCCTCTGCAACAACTATGGCCAATGAGAATGTAAGCCTGAACTTTGGTGATGATCCGCGACACAGATCGTTTGCAACCGATGCCTTCAGATTCCTGGCCGAAATGAAGAGTGAATATGACCTTATTGTGCTCGATCCCCCCGCCTTTGCCAAGCATCAGACCGCCCTCGACCAGGCGTTGCAGGGCTACAGAAGACTGAATGCCATTGCCCTGCAGAAGATAAAACCCGGAGGCATACTCTTTACCTTCTCATGTTCGCAGGTCGTAAGTCGTGACGACTTCCGGCGGTCAGTCTTTGTTGCCTCCGCCAACACCGGACGCAATGTGAGAATCCTGCACCAGACAGGACAACCGGCCGACCACCCCGTGAATATTTACCATCCGGAGAGTGAATACCTTAAAGGATTGGTACTGTACGTTGAATAGCCATTATGGATTCTTCAGTACATATAAACATCATTGCTCAGAAACTCCGGCTGCACGACTGGCAGGTGGAGAATACCCTGCGTCTCATTGATGACGGAGCAACAATACCCTTTATAAGCCGCTACCGCAAGGAGGTCACCGGCAGTCTCAATGAGGTCCATCTGGCGGAGATCCGTGACGAGTATGAGAGACTAAGAGAGCTCGACAAGAGGAGAGAAGCAATTATCAAGTCGATCATAGAGCAGGAGAAGATGACCCCGGAACTGCTGGCAAAGATCAATGCTGCGCTGACTCTGTCCCAGCTCGAAGATATCTACCTCCCCTACAGGCCCAGGAGAAAAACCCGCGCCTCAGTGGCAAGGGAGAGGGGACTAGAGCCTCTTGCCCTGTGGCTGCTTGAACAGGTACCCGGAGATCCCTATATTGAAGCGGAAAAATACCTGGGTGATGAGGTGGAGACAGCCGATGCAGCCCTGGCAGGTGCTCGTGACATCATTGCCGAGATGATCAGCGAGGATGAACAGGTGCGGGGTTCACTGAGAAGACTGTATGAACGTGATGCCGTAATCACTTCAAAAGGGGTGAAAGGCAAGGAGGAGGAGGGGAATAAGTTCAGGGATTACTTCGAGTGGTCCGAGCCCCTGCGCCGCTGTCCCTCACATAGGCTGCTGGCTATGCTCCGCGGCGAGGAGGAGGGCTTCCTCAGGCTTACAGTATTGCCGGCCGGTGATGATGCTGTCGAGACAGTGGAAAAGGTGATTGTCATGTCAAATAATGGCGCTTCCCGTCATGTGAAGGAGGCTGTTGCCGACAGCTGGAGCCGCCTGCTCGCTCCCTCTATGGAGACTGAGTTCAGAAAAACATCAAAGGAAAAGGCTGACGGGGAGGCGATACGCGTTTTTGCCGATAACCTCAGGCAGTTGCTGCTTTCTCCCCCTCTGGGAGAGAAGAGCGTCTTGGCCCTTGACCCGGGGTTCCGTACCGGCTGCAAAGTCGTCTGCCTCGACAGGCAGGGGTCAATGCTGCATCATGACGTTATCTACCCGCATCCGCCACAGAACGAGACCGCCCGCAGCGTCAGCAAATTACTGTCTCTGATAGACAAATTCAGCGTGGAAGCAATAGCCATAGGCAATGGCACTGCCAGCCGCGAGACGGAGAAACTGATCAGACAGTACCTTACGCCGGGGTCTCCTGTTAAAATATACGTGGTGAGCGAAGCAGGCGCATCAGTCTATTCAGCTTCAAAAACTGCACGCGATGAGTTCCCGGATCATGACGTCACCGTACGTGGTGCCGTCTCCATCGGCCGTCGACTCATGGACCCTCTGGCGGAGCTCGTGAAGATAGATCCTAAATCCATTGGCGTCGGACAGTACCAGCATGATGTCGACCAGACGCGGCTGCAGACCAGCCTTGACGAGGTGGTGATGTCATGCGTCAACGCAGTGGGAGTAGAGGTGAACACCGCCAGCCCCCATCTGCTTACTTACGTCTCCGGACTGGGACCTAAACTGGCGCAGAACATAGTGGCCCATCGCACGGAGAAGGGCCCGTTCATATCTCGATCTGAGCTGATGAAGGTGAAAAGAATGGGGGAAAAAGCCTATGAACAGGCTGCAGGTTTCCTAAGAATAAGAAACGCGGACAACCCGCTTGATGCCTCGGCTGTGCATCCCGAAAGCTATCATATCGTGGAGAGAATGTCACGCGATGCCGGATGCACCGTGGCTGACCTGATAGGGGATGAGACGAGGCGAAAATCCATTAATATCGAAAAGTATATTACCCCTGAGGCCGGACTGCCAACACTGAAGGATATTATGCTGGAACTGGCAAAACCGGGGCGCGATCCGCGGTCGTCAATACAGGAGTTCAGCTTTGCGGACATACACTCGCTCGAGGATGTGAAGGAGGGAATGGTCGTGCCGGGAATTGTGACGAACATAACGAAGTTTGGAGCGTTTGTAGACATAGGCGTTAAGCAGGATGGACTGGTGCATGTCTCCCAGATGTCAGACCGCTACGTCGATGACCCGTCAAAGCTGGTTAAGCTCCATCAGCAGCTTATGGTGAGAGTCGTCAGCGTGGATCTTGCACGGAAGCGGATTCAGCTGACGCTGAAAGGAGTCGGCAGTCCACAGCCCACAGTCGGCAGTCATTTTAGGCAATAGGCAATAGTGTCAATGATAGCCCGTAGGGCTTATAGTATTGTAGATTAATGTTATATAAATAAATCTCTTTCCCGTAGGGGATATATTATTGTAAAACAACACATTAACTATAAAAACTATTTATGAAAAAGACGATTCTATTCCTCTCCGCTGCGGCAATGATGCTCGTGCTGGCATCGTGCGGCAAAAAACCCCAGCCCCCTGTGGCTGAAAAAATCCCGTACGTCGTTGAAATCAACAGCAACGAACGTGTTGACAATTACTTCTGGATGCGCCTCAGCGATGAACAGAAGAACGCCGAGACGCCTGATTCACATACTATAAAGGTACTGACTTACCTCAATGCCGAGAATGACTATGCTGACGTAGTTATGAAACATACCGAAGCGTTCCAGACGCTACTCTTTGAAGAGATAAAGGGACGCATCAAGGAAGATGATGAGACGGTCCCGTACCTGGACAACGGTTACTGGTATCATTCGAAGTACTTCGAAGGCAAGGAGTACCCGGTAATGTACAGGAAAAAAGATGGTGCTGAAACACCGGAAGTGATGCTTGATGTCAATCTCCTTGCAGAAGGACACGATTTTACAAGCGTCGGAGGCGGTGCTGTCTCTCCGGATAATAACCTCCTGGCATACGGTGTTGACCATGTCAGCCGCAGACAGTACACAATTTTTGTGAAGGACCTGAACTCAGGCCAGCTCTTTCCTGACGAAATTACCAACACCTCCAGCCAGGGAGTATGGGCAGCCGACAGCAAGACTCTGTTCTATGTGAAAAAGGATCCCGAAACCCTCAGGGAGGCCACCATCATGAAGCATGTCCTGGGTACCCCCGTCTCTGAAGACAAAGTTGTTTTTGACGAGACGGATGAAACATTCTCAGTCTACCTGGGCAAGACAAAAAGCAAAAAATATATCACAATCACCTCAAGCCAGACTCTCACAACAGAGGTACGACTTATAGATGCCGCTAAACCTGAGGGTGAACCGGTCATCTTTGAACCCCGGACTTTTGACCGACTTTACTCAGTTGAACACCTTAACGGACAGTTTTACATTTTGACCAATGCTGACGGTGCAAAGAACTTCAAGCTCATGAAATGTGCTGACAACAAGATTGGCATAGCCAACTGGACAGAAGTAATACCCCACCGTGCTGATGTTCTTCTTGAAGGTTTTGAAATATTTGACAATTACCTCGTTACCGATGAGAGGATCAAGGGGCTGACCAACCTGCGCGTCATCAGTCTCGCTGACGGATCTGAGCATTTCCTCGATTTCGGTGAGGAGACCTATACAGCAGGTATAAGTGTCAACTTCAACGCTGCCACCACCCTCCTCAGGTACAGCTACTCATCGCTTACTACCCCGAACTCGGTCTTCGATTATGACATGTCTGTAAAGACGAAGGTGCTGCTGAAGCAGGACAGCGTCCTCGGAGGGTTCGATACAAACAATTATGAGTCGAAACGTCTCTGGGCTACCGCCGGTGACGGAACACTTGTGCCTGTATCGCTGGTTTACCGAAAGGGCTTTGTGCAGGATGGCACTGCCCCCATGCTGCTCTATTCCTATGGCTCATACGGAAGCTCGACCAACCCCTCATTCAGATCCTCGGTAATAAGCCTTCTCGACCGTGGGTTTGTCTATGCTCTTGCCCACATCAGGGGTGGCAGCGAGATGGGTCGCCAGTGGTACGAAGACGGAAAGCTCCTGAAAAAGATCAACACCTTCACTGACTTCAATGACTGCGCACGTTTCCTGATAAATGAAAAATATACTTCATCGGAGTATCTCTATGCAATGGGTGGCAGCGCTGGCGGACTCCTGATGGGCGCCATTGTCAACATGGAACCGCAACTCTACAACGGTGTAATCGCTGCGGTGCCATTCGTTGACGTGGTCAGCACCATGCTTGACGCCACAATTCCCCTGACGACATTTGAATGGGATGAGTGGGGCGATCCGCGCAAACAGGAATACTATGACTATATGCTCTCATACTCACCCTATGACCAGGTGAAGGAGCAGGAGTATCCCAACATGCTTGTCACAACAGGTTACTGGGATTCACAGGTGCAGTACTGGGAGCCGGCAAAGTGGGTTGCCAAACTGCGCGACATGAGAACTGATGACAACATCCTTGTCATGGATGTAAACATGACCGCAGGCCATGGCGGCGCCTCAGGCCGCTTTGAGCGACTGAAGACCGTAGCCCTCGAGTATGCATTCATTCTTGACCTGGAGGGTATTAAGGAGTAAAATTGAAGTATCGCGAGGGCTATTTGCTGCTCCTTCCGGATGACATAATAAAGAGGCTGACCTGATTACCGGTCAGCCTCTTCTATAATAAACAGAACTGAAGGACTTTTGTCTTTTTTTATGGAAGTTGCAGGTTAAAAGCCGTAAGGCGACCTTTGCTGCGTTGATTTCATCTCCGGCTTGCGGGGAATGAGGCTCTCTTCCATCGCCGCATTCCATGCCATCCATGCTGTAATGATTGCGTTGTGCCTCAGATCGGGCAACAGGAGACGCTCCCAGGTGTCTGCCAGTGTGTGGTAGCCGCGACCGTATTCGATCTCATCCTGTATGAACTGGAAACCCGGAAGACCAACCCGGTCAAAACTCTGGTGATCGGTTCCGCCGGTATTGCGTATGGCGATGGTTGTGAATCCCATGTCTCTCATCGGTTCCATCCACTCTTCGAAGAGCGGACGAACCAGGTTGTTCTCCTGCAGGTAAATTCCGCGGTAACGACCCGTACCGTTGTCCATGTTGAAATAGACAGAGAATTTGTCGAAGCCGGGCTTCTTCTCGTTCTTCTCCCTGTCAAACAGGTATGCCGACACGTAGCCATTTGACCCGATGAGCCCCTGTTCCTCACCGCCCCAGAGAGCCACTCGTATCGTCCGTCTCGGTTTTGCATCAAGAGCCTTCAGAATCCTTAGAGCCTCCATCATGACTATGCAGCCTGATGCATTGTCTGCAGCGCCGGTGCCACCATGCCATGAGTCGATGTGAGCGCCCAGCAGTACCACCTGGTCATTAAGCCTGGGATCAGTCCCGGGAATCTCGGCAATTACATTATATACCTTTTTGCCGGGAATGAACTCGGCCCTGATCTCAGCCTCAATCTCAACCTTCTCGCCGCTTTTGATCATGCGCTCCATCCGGCCGTAAGGCTCCATGGGGATGCTTATCTCAGTTACCGGGGGTTGTCCGGTTCCGTCATACGAGGCACCTGATGAACGTGGGATGTTGAAAGCATTGCCCTGGTTGATTATCATCGCCACCTCCTCGGTGCGGAGAAACTCATTGATCTTGTTGCGGAGCTCCCGCATTGCCGTCCAGTCACCCATCATCCTGCGAGACGGAGTGCCGCCTGCCTGAGCCATGGAGAGGTTCTCAAGATCCTCCTCAGTGAGCCTTCTGGCCAGAGGTTCAAAACTTACCTCATACTGCGACTGGGATGGTGCCATGATAATCTTTCCCTTAAGTTTTCCGCGGTACTTCTCAATATCATCAGCAGTCTTGATATCAACGAGTATCACTTCACCCCTGATCAGCCCGTTCGTGCCCGATGTCCATGCCACAGGCGTGACGGAAAAATTAGTGTAATAGGGGGCCGTCATTGCCGCATAGGCCTTTGAATAATCCCATCCGCCACGTGAAAACTCACCGGCAACCTCAACGCGGACATTCGCCATGCCATATTCTGCCAGTTTTGCCCTGGCAATCTCATTGGCACGGTCAAGGCCCGGTGAACCGGTCAGACGCGGTCCGGAAAGATCGGTCATAACGTATGCAAGTTTTTCAATATCAGAATTTCTCTGGCCTTCCTGCCTTATCTTGTAAACCATTGAGAGGTCCACGGTAACCTCCTGTGAGGAGGCAGGCATGATCATTACCAGGAGGAGGGCGGTGATCGTCGCACTCCTTGCGCATGTGATAAGGTTCTTCATTTTTTTTGCAGGTTTAGCGGAATAAATATACTTTCATATGTTTTACACATTAAGGCATTAACATTAATTAACTTTACTTTTGTGCTGAGAGGAGCATTTAATGATCTATCCCGATACATACGAGCAAAAAATAGGATTCGACCGAATAAGGGAACACCTTGCTTCCGCCTGCCTCAGTCCGGCAGGTATACGCAGGGTTGAGGCCATGAAGGTCTCATTCTCGGCTGATGAGGTCCGGAGGCGGCTTGCACTGACCAATGAATTTCAGCAGGTGCTCTCTTACAGTGAGCAATTCCCCTCAGACAATTTCAATGACCCTCATGCCATGCTCACGAAGCTGCGCATTGAGGGCACCTTCCCCGAAACGGAGGAGGTGGTGGCACTCAGGGGGGCACTTGACACCATCAGACGCATAATAGGCTTCTTTAAGAGCAGGAAGGACGGAAGATATCCGCTTCTTACGGAGATGGCCCTGGAAGTGGTTTATTATCCTTTTGTGGCCGAGTCCATTGATCGGATAATAGACAAGGAGGGGAAGATTCGCGATAGCGCCTCACCAGCCCTGAAGACTATCCGGGCTGACCTGGCTTCAAGGAGTCTTGCCGCGGTCAGAAAGCTTCACTCCGTCCTCCGGCAGGCACAGGCAGACGGCATCGTGGAGCGTGACATCACCGTGGCAATACGCAACGGGAGGGGAGTGATACCCGTCAGCGCTTCAAACAAAAGGGGTATAAAGGGTTTCGTTCATGATGAGTCAGCCACCGGCAAGACCGTTTACATTGAGCCTGCCGAGGTGGTGGAACTGAACAACGAGATTACAGAGCTTGAACACCAGGAGAAACGTGAGATAGTGCGCATTCTTACAGCACTGGCTGATACTTTAAGACCATATATTGACGACCTTGAAACCAACATGGAGTTCCTGGCTGAGATCGACTTCATAAGGGCCAGGGCACAGTTCGGGATGAGGCTGCACTGCATCATGCCGCCAGTCGCCGATGCTCCCCACATACGCTGGATCAACGCACGGCATCCGCTGCTGACACTCTCCTTTGCCCGTACTTCCGGCAGAGAGGTGGTGCCGCTGACAGTTACTATTGACAGTAGCGATCGTATACTTGTAATCTCCGGACCCAATGCCGGGGGTAAATCGGTCTGCCTTAAGACCGTGGCGCTGATTCAATACATGCTGCAGTGCGGAATGACTATCCCCGCTGATGAAGGTACCGAGACCGGCATCTTCGGGAAGTTCTTTATTGATATTGGCGACGAGCAGAGCATAGAGAATGACCTGAGTACCTACAGCTCGCACCTGATCAACATGAAACAGATGCTCAGATTTGCCGACAACAGATCGCTGGTGATGATAGACGAGTTCGGCACCGGCACGGAACCTGTTATAGGAGGGGCACTCGCCGAAGCCATCCTGGCAGAGCTAAATAAGCGCGGGGCATGGGGAGTCATCACCACACACTATACCAACCTGAAACATTTCGCCACCTCGCAGGAGGGCATCAGCAACGGCGCCATGGCATTTGACAACCAGCTGATGCAACCCCTCTTCAGGCTCGACCAGGGCAAGCCGGGTAGCTCATTCGCCTTCGAAATAGCCAAAAAAATAGGACTGTCAAATGAAATCCTCGCCGATGCTGCATCAAGGGCAGGAGAGGGGAATGTCAATTTTGACCGAAACCTGAGGGAGATAGCACGCGACAAACGGTACTTGGAAAAGAAAAGGGAGGCGGTACGACGCCATGAGAAGAGACTGGAAGAACTTATAGCAACTTACGAAGCCCAGCTGGGCGACATAAAGACGCAGAAGAAGGAGATCATCGGGCAGGCTAAAAATAAGGCCGAGGAGATGCTGCGCGATACCAACAGGATGATAGAGAACACCATCCGTACCATAAAGGAGGCACAGGCCGAGAAGGAGACTACCAAAGAGGTTCGGGAGGAGCTTGACTCATTTCGGGAAAAGCTTGCAGATGAAGTGAAACCGCACGAGAAGCCTGCTGATGCCCCGCCGCTGATCAATGCCCCGGCGGCCAGCATCGTCAGACGCATCACAAAAAAGAAGGATCCGGAACCGGTTGTGAAGAAGAAACCGGGTAAACTGTCACCGGGCGACTACGTGAAGATAATCGGAACCGACACGGTGGGAGAGGTGACCGAGATAAGGGGAAAAAAGCTGCAGATAGTGTCAGGCAGCCTTAAAATGAGTGTTGATATTGACAGGACAGAACGGGTTGATGCTTCAGCTTACCTTAAGGAGACGTCTAAGAATAGACCGCAGCAGAAGGTAGACTGGTCTCTCACTGCCCGCAGAAACCAGTTCCATCCTGAGATTGACGTCAGGGGAATGCGAACCGAAGAGGCTCTCCAGGTGGTGCAGGAGTTCATTGACACGGCCATGATGATTCAGTTCCGGAACCTCCGTATAATTCACGGCAAGGGTAACGGGATACTCAGACAGATGATAAGACAGTATCTCGAATCTACCGGAGCAGTGCGGAGTGCCTCAGACGAACATGTCGACCGCGGAGGAGCCGGCATAACCCTCGTGGAACTTGATATTTGACAGTTGCCCCAACGGAGAGCTTGTACGGAAACCCTCCTGGCACTGGCCGCGGGTGTATCCACGGCCTCTCGCGGTCATTCCCGGTTATTCCACTGTCAGGTGATACTGCGGAATATCATGGTTTCTCCGCAGCGAAATGTATAGATTTGCATAACGATATAACTGATTTATGAAGAAACTGACACTGCTTTTTTCCGCCCTCGTGATACTGCTGAGCCTTCCGGCATCAGGACAGACAAACGATTTCTATGATGATGCACCCACAACCCGTCTTAAGGGCAGCACCAAAATTCTTGTCACCGGCGAGGTAGAGAACGATATGACCATTGACATTACGCGGCTGCCGATGCACAGCATCACCATAAAGGAGACAACGCTGACTGACGGAAAGGTTGGTTTTACAGGCGCATATCGTTATGACGGCTGCTCTGTCTATGACATTCTTGACAGCGTTGTTCTGAAAAAGAAGAACGAAGCTGAATTTCCTCCGATTATTGACCTTTATGTTGAGATCACCAATGACAGGGGTGAGACTGTCACCTTCTCATGGGGCGAAATATATTACCCCGTCAACCGCCACAGTCTCATGATAGCCACCTCGGTGGCACGAATAGTGCCATCCAAAGCCAAAGACCTCTGGCCCCTGCCGGAAGAGACCAGGATTGTTGCAGGCAATGACCTGGTTACAGCAAGGAATATCAGCAACCCTGTGAAGATCACGGTGAAATCGCTTGACAGCAAATACACAGTCAACAGGAACATAACACCCCTCTTCTCAGATACAATGAAGATCTGCGTTAATGGAAAGCAGCGGAGCTTATTGACCCGGTTGCCGGAGACGGTCGGTAATGAAAGATACCAGACTGTCTTTTATGGTCGTGGTATGGGCATTCACGGCACAACCCCGTTTGCAGGGGGAAAACTGGCGGATCTCCTCCACGACTACTACAAGGTTTCACCCGAAGCACTCCGCAACGGAATGGTGGTAATAGCCGGTATTGACGGTTACCGGGCAGCATTCACTCTCAGTGAGATAGTTAACCGCAACGACCAGCAGGAGGTATTGATTATTGACAGGGATAATTACGAAGGAGCAGGCCGTTTCTCTCTCTTCCCGGCAGGTGACTTCTTCTCTGACCGCGCGATAAAGGCGATAATGGAGATAGATATGCTTCTCACTGAAGCAGGCTCGCATTAGGCGATCTCAATCCAAGGAGCCGCCTCAACAGATTATATATTGCCGGTCGCCTGCCGCAACCTGCAAAAAAAACGCGGCGCCCTGTCCCTGGCGCCGCGTCTGATGAGTAAAACAAACACGAGTCATTAATTGAGTCTTACTGACCCGTAAGAAGCAGTCACCGTTACCACCGCTGCCGGGTTGCTGCATGTGCCAACCTTGCCTGCCATCTCCGACGAGGTGTTGCCTATGATCCGCCTCTCAGGCGAGAAACTGGTGTCATCAACCGTAAGGCTCCCGTAGGAGGTGGTTGCATCAAGGATGTAGCAGGCGGCGGGGTCAATACCAAGCCTGACCGCACAGTATCCGGCCTTTACGGTTATCATTTCAAATCCTGCAGGTATCCTCTCAACTGCGAGATTGCCGTATTTGGTCTCAACCTCGAGTTTCTTGGTCACCCTCTTGAAGTTGAGATCAGTATAACCGCCGGTCAGTACAATGTTATTGGCATTGGTGACGACATACCCGTCGTACTTGCTGTCAGCTACAAGCGAGCTGACCTCTCCGACTGAGATCTTCGAATACCGGCTGTCAACCAGCAGCGCTGTGGCTCTCTGAACACTGAACATTCCGCAGTAGCGGGCATTGATCTCCGCCCAGCCAAGCTCTTCTACGGTGGCCTTGCCATAGGCAACCACCAGGCTGTTGAGAGGTTTCACATTACCCCTCGAGAGTTTGGTCACATTCAGATCACCGTACTTCACATCGAGACGGGTGTGACCGGAGACCTCATCAACCACCGTGTTGCCATACCTGTTGGCTATGTCAAGGTTGATACCGGCAGGCATCTTTATGTTGTAATTGATACTGAAGCGGTTGTTCGATCCTTTCCAGTTGATTGACGAGACGTCGGAGTCGAATATTGTTTCGGCTATCAGGTTTCCACCCTCTTCGGTGAATTTGACAGTTATCATATCAAGGAGCTTCCTGGCCTTGTCTGGTGACGAATGTTCAACCTTCACGGTAACATTCACGACAATGTTGTTCTGCTCCCATGTCTCGGTAACCACCGCTCCGAATTTATTGACAACCTTGAGAGTGGAGTTGTCGGTGGGTACCATTTCTCTCTTGTAATCCTTCTTAACCTCTTCGGCAGAGGCTGTAAGGGTGGCTGCGCACAGCAACGCTGCGAACAGAACCACCCTGCGGTTAGATAACGACTTTTTCATGGCTGACTGGGTTTTCGGTTTCTGCTTTTATCTGTCTGAGCTGGTCAAGTATGTAGTTCATTACATCCAGCTTGGTCTGGTAATGCTTTATCATTGCATCGATGATGCGCTGGTCACTGGGATTGGCTTTGAGCTCCTTCTGCAGTTCCACATATACTGAGTCCATTGATGCCATCTCACTCAGGAGGGCTTCCTTCTGCCCGGGGTTCGACAGGTCGAGGGTTGTTAACTCATTTTCCATGAAGCTCACCTGGCTGACGTAATAATTTTCAACCTCGCGGTATTCCGGTGAAACTTCGCTGAGTGTCATTGTCTTCTTAAGGTTCGGCCTCACGAAGTGGTCAAAGGTCCATAGCGATGAGAGGGTCACCAGCAGCGTTACCACGGCAGCCTTCAGAAGGTATGGAAGGATGCTCCGCTTGGCTATGCCGGCGTGCAGCCTGGTGGCCAGCTTAAAGCTGAATCTCTCGAAGTGCCCGTCTGACGGCTCCCTGTCGTCAAATTCGCCTCTTCCTCTTTTGATTATTTCTTCAAGTCTATTCATTGTACCTGTTTTTTTCTGTTCTTAAGTTCACTCACCAGCTTCTGCTTTGCCCTCGACAGTTGTGACCGCGAAGTGCTGCTTGAGATGTGGAGCAACTCCGCTATCTCATCGTGGTCATAGCCCTCGATGAGATAGAGAGAGAGAATCACGCGGTATCCTTCGGGAAGCCTTTCAATGGCAGCTTTCACCTCTTCAACCTTTGTCGCAAGTTCCTCGTTGTAGGCAGCATCTTCATGGCTCTCATCCCGGATTTCTGCGTGACTGTCAATATCTTCAAAGACCGCTTTCCTCATTCCCAGGGCGTCAAGTGATCTGTTGACCACTATTTTCTTCAGCCATGCGCCGAAGCTGACGTTACCCGAGTAGGTGTTTATCTTTTCGAAAGCTGAGAGGAATGCCTCCTGCATCACATCTTCAGCTTCCATGTCATCGTTCACAATACGCAGGCTTGTGTTAAACATCGCCTTGTAATAAAGCTTGTAAACCTGGAACTGCGCCTTCTGGTCACCTTCCCGACACCCGTCGATCAGGTCCTGATGGATGTTCCTGAATGCTGCTTCAACATTTTCCATCTTTAATGCAAGATCTGATTTGATTATGTTTGACGCTGCACCCACGTTTTTGAACTCTTCAATTCAATGACGGGAGCTGCACGCAAATGCTGCATCCAAGTTAAAAAAAGTAGGAATAGGATAAAATTATTTTTCAGCCCTGTGTAACCACCCCGGTGGCATAATCAAGTTCCGACCCGAAAAGGCTGTGAGGAATTGAATAAACCAGCAGCAGGATAATGGCTGCAGCTATGGTGTATCCGGGCCTTTGACGCTTTCTGTTCATTATTACAGCCACTATCCATGCAATAACTGCAATCAGCGTCTTGTTGTCAGTGAGATCCCATCCGAAGGGAATGCCTGTCCATAACTCTCCGAAGGCAAATTTCTGCACCAGGGGACCAAGTATCATGCTGCCGGCCAGCAACAGCCATAGTGCCCACTGCCCGTATCTCTTCTGCCCGGCGTGGCCGGCAGCGGCCGTAATGCCCGCAAGGTTCGAGAGGAGCATGGCAAAAAACATTATGAGGATATGGGGAATCATTATCACTGCCGGGACACTGCCCTTGAACCTGATTACCACAGGCTGCTCACGCGCAATCTCAACCTGGCTACCCGAAGGAGCCGTCAGTACAATGTAATATTCAAGTTTGCCGGCAGCAGGCTGGGAGGGAAGCTCACCGGAGAGAACGGTACCGTCATGCTGCATGGAGATGGCAGTCCACTCTTCATTCAGTCTGAACTTTTTGTAATGGAGTTCACCACTACTGACCCCGGCAGGCACCTCAAGTTTGATCATACACGGTCGGGTGTTGGTCTGGCTTCTCTTGAGGCTGAGTGGGTATCCGGTGCCATCAATCACAGCGTCAATCCGCTTTGGATAGGTGGGGCCTGTTGTTCTCTGATATAGTGCGGCCGCCGCCGTTATTAGAAGGGCTATGGTCCAGAAGTGAAACTTGTTCATTTAGGCTGGTTTATCTTTCTTTTATAACTGTATTAATAAAAGCTCGCGCCTGTCGTTGCGCAAGACCTCGATAGTCATAGTCTGTCCGGGTTTAAGCTGGTTGAGCCTGAACATGTAGTCCTCTATATTTTTTACAGGTTTGTCATCTATGGCAACAATGACATCACCCTTTGCCATTCCGCCCAGCGCCGCCGGCTTGCCCGGGGTGACAAAATCAGCCCGGAGCCCGTTCTTAACATTTCCGGCAAAATCGGGCATGATGCCGAGCGTCACTCCGCGCCTGCGACTCATCGACTGGGCGGGTCCCTTCGGCCCTGCTTCTGTGAAAGCCAGCCTGTCAGTTTCACCGGCAGCGTGACTCACAATATCAAAGAGCAGATCACCTATTGTGACCATACCTTCATAATTGAGCTTGTCCCAGGTGTCAGACGGAGTGTGATAGTCGAGATGGGCCCCGGTGGTGAAGACAAGTACCGGGATCTCTTTTGCGTAAAATGAGGAATGGTCGGAAGGCCCGTAACCCTCTTCTGTGAAACTGAGGCTCAGCAGCGTGGTGTCATTGAATGCGGTAACCATGTCACGTAATCCTGCTGCAGTGCCCACGCCTCCTGCCTGCAACCCGTTGCCCTCCTTCAGGCGACCGACCATGTCAAGGTTAACCATGAGGTTGACGGCTGACGGGTCAATACCCATATTTTCCACAAAGTACTTGGAACCAAGCAGGCCCATCTCCTCACCCGAGAAGGCAACAAAAAGGATATTTCGGGCTTGTCCCTCCCGGCCGGCGGCAAGTCTCTCAGCAAGTTCAATCATCAGAGCCACCCCTGATGCGTTGTCATCGGCACCATAATGAATGGCAACAGTGTCTGGATTCCTGCTTCCCGAACCAGGTCCCCCCATTCCTAGATGATCATAATGTGCTCCGATGATGACGTATTCACCGGATGGCCGGCCAGCTTCCAGGTTCATTACCACATTGGCGGTGGCGGCATTCTTCGCAATCACCTCCGCCTCGGCTTCGGCAACGGAACGGGTAATAAAACTCCCTGTTACCGTCATCGCATCAGCACTCTTCTCCAGTTCAGCCAGGGTGACACCGGAAGGCTTCAGTATGGAGTCAGCAACGCTTCGCCTGATGTGGAGCACCGGGATACCGGCACTTCCCTCGTTGCGTGAGGGCTTTTCAAGATTATCCGCTGGATCCCATTTTTCACCTGAGACAAGAAGCACACCCCCGGCACCGTTTTCCCGGGCGTTCAATACCTTCATACGGTCAGTACCTGCAGCCTCATATGGCTTTGCCGCAGGATTAGACTCAGGATACCCCCTGAGAATCAGCACCCATTTACCTTTTATGTCAATGCCCGTGAAATCATTCCACTGGAGTGAGTCGGACGGCGACATGAGACCATAACCGCAAAAGGCCACCGGGGCACTGAGCGCATTGTTAGATGTGAGTGCCAGGGGGGCAAAGTCAATTTCGGGTAAAAACGCCCTGGCATTGATGATGAGCTTGTTCCTTTCACCGCTCTCTGCTGCGATGTTAACCCGGAAATGCTGCAGTCCGTTGCCCTCATGCGTGACAAGTCCTGCCCTGGCGAACTCATCTCTTATGAAGAGGGAGGCAAGCGAATCACCGCCCGTTCCGGTGCCCCTTCCTGAGAACTCATCTGAAGCGAGCCTCGCTGTGATCAGTTTCAGCTCACCCTGGGTGATGGCAGCTTGCTGATCCGGGTCCTCTATCTTGTCCTCAAGGGTTCGACCAGACTGCGGACCTGTGACCTGTACAGCCTCATCCCGGCCGGGGAACATCTTCCGCCCGGTGCCAGCACAGGCGCTCAGTACAATAACGGCAAATAAAATGACAGCTATTCTCATAGTTAATTTATTGTGCCGTCAAAAATAGCAATCTTTTATTATTGGAGCAGCATCATAAAAACAATACTCCGCAAGTGCAGCCTGATCCTATTCGAACTGATGTATAGCCTTCTTAATGAGCGATATGGCGTCACGAAGCTGCTCCTCATTGATGATGAGGGGAGGGGCGAACCTGATGATGTGCCCGTGGGTGGGCTTTGCCAGAAGACCGAGATCAGCCATTGTCAGACATACATCCCATGCCTCCTTGCCGTTTTTCGGCCTGATGACAATGGCGTTAAGCAGCCCTTTGCCCCTGACCAGTTCAATCATTTCCGATTTCACGGCTCTCAACTCATCACGGAAAATTTTACCGAGCCTCTCGGCGTTCTCTGCAAGTTTCTCATCCCTGACAACCTCCAGTGCGGCTATCGCCACCTTGCCGGCCAGCGGGTTTCCACCGAAAGTTGAACCGTGTTCTCCAGGCTTGATGGTAAGCATGATGTCGTCATCAGCCAGCACTGCAGATATAGGCATGGCTCCGCCCGACAGCGCCTTGCCCAGGATCAGAATGTCAGGTCTGACTCCCTCATGATCGCACGCCAGCAGCTTGCCTGTACGTGCAATGCCGGTCTGCACCTCATCGGCGATGAAGAGGACATTGTTCTTTTTGCAGAGATCATATGCTTTTTTAATATAACCGTCATCCGGCACAAAGACACCCGCCTCACCCTGGATGGGTTCCACAAGGAAACCTGCCACATCCGGGTCACCAAGCGCTTTTTCAAGCGCAGGCAGATCGTTGTATGGAATGGTTATGAAGCCGGGAGTGAACGGACCGTAGTCCTTCCGGGCATCCGGATCAGTAGACATGGAGACGATAGTGATTGTGCGGCCGTGAAAGTTGCCTTCACAGACTATTATCTTCGCCTGATTCTCCCTGATACCCTTATTAAGGTATGCCCACTTGCGGCAGAGCTTGAGGGCTGTCTCATCTCCTTCGGCGCCGGTATTCATGGGAAGAACCTTGTCGTAGCCAAAATACTTTGTTATGTACTCCTCATATTCTCCAAGAACGGAGTTGAAAAAAGCCCTCGAAGTAAGAGTCAGCTTCTGCGCCTGTTCCACAAGCGCCGCAGTGATCTTCGGATGGCAGTGTCCCTGGTTGACAGCTGAATAGGCCGAGAGAAAATCATAGTACCGTTTTCCCTCTACATCCCATACAAAAGGTCCCTGGCCACGGTCAAGCACAACGGGCAGTGGATGATAATTATGTGCTCCGTATTTTTCTTCTCTTTCAATGTAATCATGAGGTTGCATAGCTCTTATATTTTATTTTGTTCTTAGGGGAGGCAATGTTACAAACCTTTTTCGACAAAAAGAAAGGAATGAATCATGATTCTTCGCCGAGAAGATCCGGTCGCTTTTTTCTGGTGATGCTGACCGACTGTTCGAAGCGCCATTTTTCAATTTCCGGCGTGTTACCGCCGGTCAGGATATCCGGTACCTTCCATCCCATGAACTCTGCCGGCCTCGTATAGACCGGCGGAGCAAGGAGGTTGTCCTGGAAAGAGTCGGAGAGGGCTGATTCAGCATCGGAGATGGCTCCGGGAAGGAGCCTGACGATGGCATCGGTTATCACCGCAGCCGGGAGCTCACCCCCGGAAAGCACATAATCACCGATGGAGACCTCGCGGGTGATCAGATGGTCCCTGATGCGCTGGTCTATCCCTTTGTAGTGACCTGCAAGAATGATCAGATTCTCCTTCATCGACAGTTCATTTGCCAGATGCTGGCTGAAACGTGTTCCGTCAGGTGAGGTGTAGATGATTTCATCGTATGACCGATGCGAGGTGAGGTGTGAAATACAGTTGTAGACAGGCTCAATCATCATTACCATCCCGGCACCGCCACCGAAGGGATAATCGTCCGTACTCTTATGTTTATCAGTCGAATAGTCGCGCAGGTTGATAATGTTGATTTCAACAATACCTCGGGCCCTGGCTCTTTTGATGATCGATTCATCAAAGGGGCTCCGGAGCAGTTCGGGCAGCACTGTTATAATGTCAATTCTCATATAATTCCTGTTTCGTAAATCTAATACAGTTTTTTTGTATTTTTGGAAATGACATATCGAAATTAACCTTAAAGTAAATTTAGCAACATGGGAAAATTTGTAATCACGAAGAGGAAAAACGGTGAGTTTCAGTTCAATCTTCTAGCCGGGAATGGCCAGGTGATCCTTGCCAGCGAGGGATATGCCTCAAAGCCTTCATGCATGAACGGTGTGAAGTCGGTCATGAAAAATGCCGCTGATGTCAAGAGGTTTGAGTCAAAGGTTGCCAGGAACGGCAAGGTCCACTTCAACCTGAAGGCCACCAACGGCCAGGTCATAGGCAAGAGCGAAATGTACGATTCTTCGGAAAGCTGTGAGAACGGCATCACCTCGGTGAAGAAGAATGCACCCGGAGCAACGATAGACGATAAGACGAAGCTCTAGTCTATTTTTTTCTATCGAAGACGATCTTACCGTCAACGATCGTATAATCAGTTTTAACCGACATAATCATCTCCTCAGCGATATTGAAAATATCTTCTGAGAGGATGGTTATGTCTGCAAGATAGCCTTTCTTGAGCATCCCTTTCCTCTCTTCCATGAACTGGGAATAGCCAGATCCCAGTGTATAATACTCAACAGCTTTTTCCATCGAGAGTTTTTCCATAGGAAACCACCCGTCACCTTCCTCTCCCTTCCTGTCTTTACGGGTGACAGAGGCATAGAGGCCCTCCATGGGGTTCAGCGGCTCTACGGAGTAGTCAGTGCCGAATGCCAGTTTGGCTCCGCTGTCAGCGAGGCTCTTCCATGCATAGGCCCAGCGGCTGCGGTCAGTGCCGATCCGTTTTTCTGCAAACCGTTTGTCAGTGATGCAGTGCGTGGGCTGCATGGAGGCTATCACACCCAGAGCGGCAAAACGGGGGATATCCTCCTCAATAAGTATCTGTGCATGTTCGGAGCGGTGGCGGCTGTCACGTATACCATTGACCTCGCGTGCCTTTTCATAAGCGTTAAGTATCCAGTTGTTGGCTTTAGGCCCGATGGCATGGATACCTATCTGAAACCCCCGTCGGTCAGCTGCCAGTACCCTCGCCTCAAGCTCCTCGTAGCTCATTTGTGCCAGCCCGGTTTTGTCAGGCTCGTCATTGAAAGGCTCGAACATCATGGCCGTGGCTGACCCCAGCGTTCCGTCCATGAAGTCCTTAAGGTAACCAAACCTGATCCAGTCGCCTGAGGGGGGGTACTTCTGTCTCATATCTTCATACCTGTCCAGTTTCTCAGGGTCAGCAGTCAGTACGCCACCAATATCTATCCGGCTTGTGAGCATCCCTGCCTCCATAATCGTATCATACATCGCGAAATCGGCACTGCCGGGAATCTGAATGCTGGTGATGCCGTACTCTGCCGCCTGGCGCAGGGCAGTGATATAGCCGCGCCACTCTTTCTCCTTTGCCTCTTCAGGGCTCATCTCCTTTTCCACCGCGCCGGTCTTAATCAGCTCCATGGCGCTCTCCTTGAGTATGCCCGTCGGTTCACCCATGACCGGGTCCCGCATTATCTCACCGCCGAACGGGTCAGGGGTGTTTCGGGTGATGCCTGAATTCCTGAGTACATAACTGTTGACCAGCGCACTGTGGCCGTCAATACGGCGGAGAATAACGGGGTTGTCAGGCGAAACGGCATCAATAAGCTCTTTCACCGGCCATTGGCGGGTGGTAAACATCTCGTGCTCCCAGTGACCCCCGTAAATGAGCTCTCCCTTCTGAGAACGGGCCACCTGCTCCCTGACCTTCTCCGTTATCACGGCTGGGTCAGTCATGTACCTGAGCTCAATATAGTCCGGATCAACCGGCCCGAAGTGCGCATGTGCGTCATTGAACCCTGGTATAACAGTCTTTCCTGCTGCATTGATCACCTGAGTGGTCGCCGGATCAATATGCCTGCTGACCTCCCTGACACTGCCAATGGCAATGATTTTGTTGCCCCTGACAGCGACCGCTTCAGCATACGGCTTCAGAGAGTCAGCGGTGAAGACCCTGCCGCCTGTTATCACCAGATCAGCTATTTCCGCCTTTGAACAACCTGCTGCAACCAATATTGAAAGTAACATAGTAAAAATAATTCCTGTTTTCATGAGAATGATTTATCATAACCTGTGCAAGATATAGAAATTGACATTATTTTAGTTGCCAATTACCTATGTTTTAAACTCCAATATCTGAAACCATGAAAAACACGACTATCCCTCCTGGGTACCTGTTCTCCAAGAGCTATTCAAATTACGTCTTCATTCTCCTGTTTTTGCTATACCTGTTTGACTATGCCGACAGGATGGTCGTCAGTTCGATGTTCTCTTATATCCAGGCCGATCTCGGAATCAATGACTTCCAGTCGGGATGGCTGGTTTCGGTCATCTATCTCACAATAGGTCTTATGGCCTTTCCTGTTTCGCTGGTGATAGACAGATGGAGCAGGACGAAAACGGTTGGCATCATGGCAATAGTCTGGAGCCTTGCAACCCTTCTCTGCGCCTTCACCGGCAATTATGTGCAGCTTTTCCTTGCGCGTGTACTGATAGGTTTTGGTGAAGCAGGCTATGCACCCGGTGGCAGCGCTCTCATTTCCGGGATGTATCCCATGGAAAAACGTTCAAAGATGATTGGTTTGTGGAATGCCTCCATCCCGATAGGTTCTGCAATAGGTGTAACCATGGGCGGCATAATTGCCAGTACATGGGGGTGGAAGCATGCCTTCGGACTGGTGGCCGCTCCGGGACTTTTGATTGCCATCCTGTTCCTCTTCGTCAAGGATTACAAGACCGTTGCACTGTCAAAAGTTGACGAATCAAACCAGAAGATAAAGATGGAGAAGAAGGATATAGCAAAAGAGTTTCTGAGGAAGCCTTCGGTGATATTCACCTATTTTGCCATGACCGCAATTGTCTTTGTCACCACAGCACTGCTTGTCTGGCTGCCGAAGTATTTCCAGGTAACCAACGGCATGGATCCGAAAAAAGCCGGAAGCCTCGCAGGCGCGGTGATGATGCTTGCATTGGTGGGAGCTCCCCTGGGAGGATATATTATTGACCGCTGGAGAAAGACCATGCCTACGGCCCGGATGATCTATCCTGCCATCTCGACCTTTATTTCGGCCCTGCTTCTTTTCATGGCACTCTACCTGTTCAAGGGCACATTGCAGCTGGTTACACTGTTCATCTTCGGTATCTTCATCATGCAGTTCATAAGCGGGGCTGCTGCAGTGACGCAGGATGTGATCCATCCCGGACTGCGCGCAACATCGTATGCAATAGCTGTCCTTGTACAGAATCTTCTCGGATCGTTCACGGCACCGATAGCACTAGGACGCATCTCTGACCTGACCAACATCAAAACGGCCGTAAGCATCCTTCCCTTCTCGCTGCTGCTGGGTGCCCTCCTTTTCCTGATAGGGGCAAGGTACTATGTTAAGGATTTGAACAAGGTTGCTCCGGTGAAACTTGAGGTAGCATAAATGAAATTATTACCCTTCCCGGGTACGGTTTCATAATCTTTTCTGTTTAAGAGGCAGTTTTTGCCTCTGAGGGGTTGTATCTGGAGCTTTACCGGCGGCGGAATCGGCATCTGAATGAAACGCTTTCATTTAATGGCTGACGTTTTGAATTTATTATATTAGATTTGCACCGAAATTCAGGAAAGATGAAAGAGCTTCTGCAAAACAAATTCTTCAAATTCGGGGTCGTCGCCGTACTGTTTATCCTGTGGGTCATCTGGGTTGGCAACTTCGTGCTGCTGCTCGGCCTGCCGATAGTTTTTGACATCTACGTAAGCAGGAAGGTCAACTGGGCTTTCTGGAAGAAGCGCTATGGTAAGAACAGCACTGTAATTGAATGGCTTGATGCACTTATATTTGCAGTTATTGCCGTATCACTCATCAATATCTTCCTGTTTCAGAACTACCGCATTCCTACACCCTCAATGGAGAAGACCCTCCTGGTGGGTGATCATCTTGCGGTAAGCAAGGTTGCCTACGGACCCCGTATGCCCAACACACCCATCGCCTTCCCCTTTACCCAGCACACTCTGCCTCTGACAGGCGGCAAGGGAAAGTCATGGTCAGACCTGGTTCACTGGAAATACAAGCGTCTGAAAGGTTTCGGCCATGTCAAAAACGATGATATTGTTGTCTTTAACTTCCCGGCCGGTGATACTGTCTGCCTTGAACAACAGGCAGTAAGCTATTACGAGATACTCCGTGAACAGATCGAGATGTTCACCAAAGAGGATATCAGGGCGGGCAGGCCTCTCAAAAGCAAGGAGGAGTATTACGCCAGAGCTAGACAGATGGTATGGAATGAATACACAGTAATATACAGGCCTGTTGACCGCCGCGATAATTACGTAAAACGATGTGTGGGCATAGCGGGCGACACCATCATGATCAACGGAGGTAAGCTCTTTGTGAATAACAGTGGGGCAAAGGTTCATGAGACACAACAGACTTCATATTATGTCAGGACCAACGGCACACGAATTAATCCAAAGGCCTTCCAAAGGATGAAGATTTCAAAGTCTGACCAGTCTCTGATGCTCACCGGAACGGTATACAGGCTTCCGCTCACAGAAAAGAACGCTGAACTGATCTCCGGTTTTGCCAATGTGACCGGCATCGAAGCTGACTACCTCAGGCCGGGTGAATACTCACCCGCGGTCTTCCCTCATGATCCGCAGTACAGGTGGAACCAGGATAACTTCGGGCCGTTGTGGATCCCGAAGAAAGGAACCACTGTCAATATTGACATGACCAACATAAGCCTCTTTTCCTCCATTATTGATATCTACGAGGAGAACGACCTGGAGGTCAGTGACAGTGTCATATACATTAACGGTCAGCCTGCTGACAGCTATACCTTTAAAATGGACTATTACTGGATGATGGGCGACAACAGGCATGACTCGGCCGACTCACGCTTCTGGGGCTTTGTTCCCGAAGATCATATTGTTGGGAGGCCTGTTCTTGTCTGGCTCTCAATCGATAAAGAGGCGGATGGTTTCCGTAAGATAAGATTTAACAGGTTCTTCAAGGGAGCCAAGCGGTAATAAGAATTTCCGATTGTCGATTTCCGATTTAATCGACAATCGCAAATCGACAATAAAAAAAGCGGGTCTCTCCCGCTTTTTTTTGTTACTCTTTCACTTTATCCACTATCGCCTTGAAGGCTTCGGGGTGATTCATCGCCAGGTCGGCGAGGGTCTTGCGGTTAAGGGAGATCCCCTTCTTCTCAAGTCCGCCGATGAACTGTGAATAACTCATTCCGTGAAGACGTACGCCTGCGTTGATCCTCTGGATCCACAGCGCCCTGAATTGTCCCTTCTTGTCCTTGCGGTCACGGTAGGCATAGCCCAGACCTTTTTCAAGCACGTTCTTGGCAACGGTGTAAACGTTGGAGTTGCTTCCGAAGTACCCTTTGGTCTGCTTTAAGATATTCTTTCTTCTCGCCCTTGATGCTGGTGCGTTTGTTGCTCTTGGCATTTTCTTTCTCTTTTTCGGATGTAAGCGCCTTCTAAGGTCTTTTAAGCTTCACACCCAGGTTAATAATTCAATTGATTATCACGCTGACAGGTCGTATTGCTACTTCAGACCCAGCATAAGCTTCACATTCTTCTCGTCCGTCTTGTCCACGAGGCCACCGTAAGTAAGATTCCTCTTACGCTTGGTCGACTTCTTGGTAAGGATGTGGCTTTTGAATGCATGCTTGCGCTTGATTTTACCTGTACCGGTCAAAGAAAATCTCTTCTTTGCTCCCGGATTTACTTTCATTTTTGGCATCTTATATATATGTGTATAAAAAATTCTACTATTTCTTTTTCTTCGGTGAGAGGATGATGATCATCCTCTTTCCCTCCAGCCTCGGTGTCTGGTCAACCTTGCCGTACTCATCCAGGTCGGCAACAAAACGGGCAAGCAGTTTTTCCCCCTGGTCCTTGAAGAGTATCGATCTTCCCTTGAAAAATACATAGGCCCTGACCTTTGCGCCCTCCTCGAGGAAATTGATTGCATGCTTCAGCTTGAAGTTGTAATCGTGATCATCAGTGTTTGGGCCGAAACGAATCTCCTTGACGACAATCTTTGCTGCATTGGCTTTTATCTCTTTCTGCTTCTTTTTCTGCTGGTAAAGAAACTTTTGATAATCAACCACCTTGCATACAGGCGGGTCAGCATTGGGAGATATCTCAACAAGATCAAGTTCCATTTCGTCAGCGAGGCTCAGGGCCTCACCGATGCTTAAAACCCTCGGTTCGATATTTTCACCCACAACCCTTACGGTTCTGGCTGTGATCCTGTTGTTGATCCGGTGTTCCGGTTCGGGTTTTCTTCCCGGCCTGGGCCTGGAAAAGATCGGTCCTGCTATGGTTTTGTCCTCCAGTTAAATTAATACTATGTTTAAAATCAATCTTTTAATTACCTGTCTCCTTCAAAATTTCATCCTTAACCAGGGTGACGAAGTCTTCCGGTTTCATGACTCCCTTATCTCCTTCACCCTGCCTTCTGACAGAAACTGTTCCGGCTTCCACCTCTTTTTCGCCTATCACAAGAAGGTAGGGAATCCTCTTTAACTCATTATCCCTTATCTTCTTACCTATCTTTTCGTTCCTGTCGTCAATCAGGGTGCGAATATCGTAATTATTAAGGAGATTTGAAATAGTTTTTGCATAATCATTGAATTTTTCGCTAATGGGCAGTATCACAGCCTGATCAGGTGTGAGCCAGAGCGGAAATTTACCTGCGGTATTTTCAATGAGCACTGCCACGAATCTCTCCATGGAACCGAATATTGCCCTGTGTATCATCACGGGCTGATGCTTCTGGTTATCGCTGCCGTTATAGTAAAGCTCAAACCTCTCCGGCAGGTTATAGTCAACCTGTATGGTTCCCAGCTGCCACCTGCGTCCGATGGCATCCCTTACCATGAAGTCGAGCTTGGGACCGTAGAAGGCTGCCTCTCCTATGGCAATTGTGGTGATGAGGTTCTTCTCCCCGGCAGCCTCAATGATTGCCTGTTCGGCCTTTTCCCAGTTCTCGTCGGTGCCTATGTACTTCTCCCTGTTTGACGGATCCCTTAGTGATATCTGCGCCGTAAACTCGCTGAAACCGGCTATCCTGAATATGTATTGCACCAGGTCAATGATGCTCTTGAATTCCTCCTTGAGCTGGTCCGGACGGCAGAAGTGGTGTGCATCATCCTGCGTGAAGCTGCGCACCCTGGTGAGCCCGTGAAGCTCTCCGCTCTGCTCGTAACGGTAGACAGTTCCGAATTCGGCCATCCTTATCGGCAACTCCCTGTAGGAGTGGGGTGTGGCGTTGAATATCTCGCAGTGGTGCGGACAGTTCATCGGCTTGAGCATGAAGACCTCGCCCTCCTGCGGTGTGGTTATTGGCCTGAAGGAGTCTGCGCCGTATTTCTCGAAGTGACCGGAGGTCTTGTAGAGTTCAACATTACCTATATGCGGTGTCGAAACCATGGCATATCCTCTTGCTTTCAGAACACCGGTCATGAAGTCTATCAGCCGCTGCTTCATGTCAGCTCCCCTGGGAAGCCACAGAGGTAGTCCCATGCCAACGCGCGGTGAGAAGGCAAAGAGCTCCAGCTCCTTTCCCAGGCGGCGGTGGTCACGCTTGCGGGCCTCCTCAAGCATCACCATGTATTCGTCAAGCATCTTCTGCTTCGGAAAGGTGATACCATAAATGCGCGTCATCATCTTCCGCTTCTCATCTCCGCGCCAGTAGGCTCCGGCAAGACTCAGAACCTTGATGGCCCTGATTGAAGAAGTGTCAGGCAGGTGCGGCCCGCGGCAGAGATCGGTGAAGTCGCCCTGACGGTAAAGGGTTATTGTCCCGTCTTCGAGCTCCGCGATAAGCTCGGTCTTGTACTCATCGCCCTTGGCGGTGAAGAGATCCATAGCCTCCTTCTTGCTTACCTCTGAACGCGTGATAGGACTGTTCTTCGCTGCAAGCTCCTTCATTTTCGCCTCAACGAGGGGCAGATCAGCGTCAGTAATAACTTTCCCTTCACCGGGGTCGACATCATAGTAAAAACCGTTCTCAACAGCCGGTCCGATACCGAACTTAATGCCGGGCCAGAGGGCTTCAAGCGCCTCTGCCATGAGGTGTGCCGACGAGTGCCAGAAAGCGTGCTTTGCTTCCGCATCATCCCACTTGTGGAGACGAAGGGTGGCGTCTGCCATGATGGGCCTCGAAAGATCCCATAACTCCCCGTTGACAGTAGCCGCATAGACCTCGGCAGCGAGCCCCTGGCTTATCGACTTCGCTATATCATAACTGCTTACCCCCTTGCTGAACTCTCTGACCGAGCCGTCGGGGAATGTGATCCTGATCATATCCCGATTTTAAATAATTCGCAAAGATAATGATTTTTAAGGGATGTGATGCAGACAGGTCAGGAGCTGAAAAATCAATCATTTTGCGGAGATCATTAATTGGCACAGATTTTGGATTTAACAAAACAGCACCAACAACAGCAGTCATGAAAACAATCTTAGTCTCAGCGGTAGCAGCAGCAGTAATCCTGCTCAGCTCATGTGAAACTCAGCCCGACGCTTACTTCTTTACTGACAAGATCGAGGCTGAGATAGGAGAGGAGATATTCTTCTTCAACGGTTCACACAATGCATCGGAATTTGAATGGGATTTCGGCGACGGAACATGGTCGGACGCCTTTGAACCCGCTCACTCTTATTCAGCTTCGGGAATCTTTACCGTTATCCTCAGCGCCTACTCAGGATCAGGCTACGTCGACAGGGCTTTTCTCGATATAGAGATTTCCTCGCCAACAATGCTGGAGGTCGAGGTGCTTGAATGGTATGAAGAGTATCCGGTTGAAGGCGCAAGCGTGATCCTTTACCCTACCGAGCGTGACTGGGATAATGAAACGAACGCCCTCGTTGAAGGCTTCACCAACGCCTCCGGGAAAGTGATCTTCACAAACCTGGAACCCCGCGTATATTATGTCGATGTGTGGCATGAAACCCATCATAACTACTGGCTCAGGGATGAAGAAAATGGTGTGCAATGGATCAGGACCGATCCGCTTCTTAAAAACGAGCTGAATCAGTTCATTGCATGGGTCGATTACACTGGCACCAAAGGTGCGACAAGACGCGACCGGAGCCAACTGATTCCCCTCAAGGCAAGAAGCCCAAAAGCTCCTGCCAGTAAGTAATTCGGGTATAATACAAAAAAAACAGACGAACAGCTCAATGTAATAAATTTCGTTAAGTTTGTGAGTTCACTAACCTAATCGGAATTAACAGATGGATACAAAGTTTGCGCTTCACGGAATAGACTATATGGTAATGATAGTCTATTTTGCTTTTGTACTGGGTATTGGATGGGCCCTCAAGAAGTACATGAAAAACGCCTCCGCCTTTCTTGAGGCGGGCAGGTCAATACCGGCCTGGGTGGCAGGGCTGGCATTCATCTCAACCAACCTGGGGGCACTTGAGGTGATGGGGATGACGGGCTCCGGCCTCAAGTACGGGATGCTCACAACCCATTTCTACTGGATAGGCGCAATCCCGGCCATGGTCTTCCTGGCACTTTTCATGATGCGTTTCTATTACGGCTCAAAGGCCCGCTCGGTGCCTGAGTATCTTAAGCTTCGGTTCAATGAGAAGACCCGCGGCCTGAATGCAATCCTGTTCGCAGTCATGACTGTGCTGGCATCAGGTATCTCCATGTATGCCCTTGCAATCCTTCTTGAGAATGTGCTCGGGTGGAACTTCAACGTTTCGCTGCTGGCCTCGGCGGCAATAGTGCTTGCCTATACATATCTGGGAGGTCTCTCTTCCGCAATCTACAACGAGGTTCTGCAGTTCTTTATCATCATTATCGGCCTGCTTCCCATGGCTTTCCTTGTCATGAAAGATGTGGGCGGATGGAGCGGCATGCAGGCGAGTCTTGCTCCCATTGTAGAGAGCAGGGGGTTTGCAGCCGACACCTGGACGTCAACCTGGAAGTATACTGCCACTGAAACGGGAAATCCGCTCGGAGTGGCGTGGTACGGTATTTTCGCAGGACTGGGATTCGTCCTGTCATTCGGCTACTGGTGCACCAACTTCCTTATTGTTCAGCGTGCAATGGCGGCCGAATCGATGACTGCGGCACGCAAGGTGCCCCTCATCGGAGCAATACCCAAGATGTTCATTCCCTTCCTTATAATTGTTCCCGGCATTGCGGCACTGGTACTGCTTAATGACCCGCTGAAGGGATTTGCCCTGCCCCTGAATGATGCCGGACAACCAATATATGACTATACCATTATCATGCTGCTCAAGCAGTACCTTCCCGCAGGTGTCCTTGGCCTCGGTATCACGGCACTGCTCGCATCATTCATGTCAGGGATGGCCGGAAACGTTTCAGCATTCAATACGGTATGGACGTATGACATCTACCAGAGCTACATCCGCCCGGCCACCGGTAACAAGGAGAGTGATGACAGACATTATCTCAAGGTCGGGAAGATGGCTACCATATTTGGGGTTCTTGTAAGCATAGCAGCAGCCTACGTGGCAAGTAAGTTCGGCAACATCATGGACTTCCTCCAGACTATCTTCTCAATGATCAACGCCCCGCTGTTTGCGGTCATATTCCTGGGTATGTTCTGGAAACGGTCAACGGGCAATGCAGCTTTTACGGGACTTCTCGTCGGTTTCCTGATCGCGCTCCTGCACCACGGACTGACACAGCCTGAGGGTGCAACAACCCTTGTCAAGGGCGGCTGGCTCGGTGTGATTCATACTTACCCGGTGGAGATGGCTCAGAACTTCTGGACCGCTATAATTGCATTTACATCCTCCACCTTTCTTACAGTGCTGATATCACTGCTTATGAAACGCGAAAAGAGCGATGAGGATCTCAACGGACTTGTCTATTCCATGACACCAAGACTCGACGACAGCAGTGTGATGTGGTACAGCAGACCCTGGTTCCTTGCACTGATAGTGGGAATCGTTATGATTGTTCTATCTATTTTGTTCTGGTAACCCTAAAAAAATAAAGATCATGTTAGATATAAGATTTCCGATTGGACTGATGTTCTCGATCTTCGGGCTGATAATTACGGTTTACGGCCTGATAACAATAGGCAATACTGAAATGTATGAGCGCTCGCTGAACGTGAATGTTAACCTGGTATCAGGATTGTGCACTCTGGCCTTCGGCCTGGTAATGCTCTTCCTTTCAGACCCGGTGAAGAAGATTCTCAGGAAAAAATAGTCATCCGGGAAGACAAAAAAAGCTGCGTGAGCAGCTTTTATTATCTAAATCAATATCGATTTTCTTTGTCATTAGGTCTACAATACTTCATGACCTACGGTCAAAGATTCTAGTTATAATTAACTATTCTACAATATTTTATGGCCTACGGCCAACTCCTCACTATTGCCTTCTGCCTATTGCCTGAAATGACTGCCGACTGAGGGCTGCCGACTAACGACTGGTTATATATCATCGGAAAATACCGCCGGCGGCAGCGAACGCATGTTGTAGCGCATCGCCATCACCTCCCCGTAGGCCCCGGCCGACCTGATGGCAATGAGGTCACCACGTCCGGTCTCAGGCAGTGAAATGAATTTCCCGAAGATGTCAGTGCTCTCACAGATAGGTCCTGCAACGGTATATTTCCCGGGTGGCAGCACCGAGGTGAGATTTTCGATACGGTGGAAGGCGTGGTAGAGCGCGGGCCTCAGCAGGTCTGTCATTCCGGCGTCAAGGATGATAAAGGTCTCACTGGTACCTGGCTTCACATAAAGCACCTTAGAGATCAGGGCGCCGCACCCGGCGGTGAGTGATCTGCCAAGCTCAAAGGATATGGTGCTGCGTATCTTCCTGTCAAGATGCTCCCTGAAAATATCGAAGTAATCGGCAAAGGAGGGAAACCGGTCAGGCTCCTCGTAACTTATGCCAAGTCCTCCGCCCAAATTGATATCCTCAGGCTCCATTCCCCTGTCGGTGAACCATTGCCATAGCTCGTTCACCCTCAGGCAGAGATTCCGGTAGACATGGAGATCGGTTATCTGCGAGCCTATGTGGAAATGAATTCCTCTGAAGTCGATGTTCTCCAGCCCGGACAGGAGGGAGATCACCTTCTCAAGTTCGGCAATCCTTATGCCGAATTTGTTCTCATCGGTTCCGGTTGTAATATGTTTTAGCGTATGGGCTTCGACGTTTGGATTGATGCGCAGCGCCACTGCTGCCCGTCTCCCTGCCTTGCCTGCAATTTCATTTAAAACTTCCAGCTCTGCTGCCGATTCTGCATTGAAGCATTTTATCCCGAGCTTCAGGGCAGTCTCAATCTCCCGGTCGCTCTTGCCAACACCCGCAAAGACCGTTTCGTCTGCCGGAAATCCGCAGTTCACAGCCAGATCAATCTCATTGCCACTGACACAGTCTGCCCCAAATCCGTACCCTGCAATTATCTTCATTATCACGGGGTTGAAGTTGGCCTTGACGGCATAATGTACCTTAAAACCCCTTTTGGCAGCCTCCCCTGAGGCTACGGCAAGCGTCTCCCGCAACAGGTCGAGATCATAATAGTAGAAGGGAGTCTCGTGTCTCTTCAGCTTTCCAGTCAATTCAGTCGTGAACATCATCTCTATGCAAAAAGTTTGTCACTGAGTGACCGCAGGGCTTCCGTCTTGTCACTCGTATTGATAAGTATTGATACACTGTTTTCACTTCCCCCGTATGAAATCATCTTGACAGGAAGATGATTAAGAGCTTCAAAAATTTCGGGCGCTGATCCCACCCGGTCGGGACGGAAGTCACCGACAATGCATATTATCGTCTGATTCCTTTCAACCTCAACCGCACCTATCGAACTCAGCGATCTGATTATATCCTCGAGGTGGGCGGGGTCCTCTATTGTCAGCGAAACCGAAACCTCGGAGGTTGTGATCATGTCTATCGGGGTCTTGAAGGCTTCAAAAACCTCGAAGATATTCCTCATGAAACCATATGCCAGCAGCATCCTGTCGGAATGGATCCTGAGGGCAGTGATGCCGTCCTTGGCCGCCACTGCCTTATAATCCACGTATTCTGATGCGGATGTTATAAGCGTTCCTTCATCAGATGGCTCCATGGTGTTCTTGAGCCTTACGGGAATGTTTTTCATCCGGGCAGGATTGACGCTGGAGGGGTGGAGTATCTTCGCCCCGAAGAATGCCAGCTCCGCCGCTTCAGCGTAGGAGAGGCTCCTTATCACCCGCGTGTTTTCAACATACCTCGGATCATTGTTATGCAAGCCGCTGATGTCTGTCCATATCTGAACCTCGTCAGCTCCGATGGCCGCTCCGATGATAGTGGCGCTGTAGTCGCTGCCACCGCGGCGGAGGTTGTCAGTCTCGCCGAAGACATTGCGGCAGATGAACCCCTGGGTGATAATAATCTTCTCATCCGTTACCGCTGACAGCTCGCGCCTGAGGTTCTCCCTTATATAAAAATAGTCGGGCTCGCCATCCTTGTCGATCCTCATGAAATTCAGGGCTGGAAGAAGGAGGGAGGGAATGCCTGTCTCCACCATGAGGAAATGAAGCAGGGCAGTGGATATCAGCTCACCGCGGGCAAGGATTCGCTTCTCATTGTGCCTGCTGAACTCACGCGTAAAAAGTGTATTGATATAGTTAAAATGTTCATCAATGAGGTCATGCGCCTGCTCAGCCCATGTTGTTGAGGTGAACAGCTCACTGGCCACCCGGTGGTACTCTTTGCGCAGCAGCTCGCACTTTTTGCCTGCTTCTTCCCTTCTTCCTTCGGCAAAAAATTCCGATATCTCCACTAATGCGTTTGTGGTTCCTGCCATCGCCGACAGCACAACAATCTTAAGCTCACCGTCGTTGATCAGCCCGATCAGGGTCCTGAAGCGGTCAGGACTACCCACCGAGGTACCCCCGAATTTATAGACCTTCATCTTTAATTTACTGCAATGGATGCTGCCTGTATGGCATCCGAAACATATTTTGGCGGTCAAATATAAGTAAAAGTGAAATCTGTAATTAAAATTTCCCCTCTTTTCAGCAAAGAGGCTTATTGATTAAAAAAAATCTTTATTTTTGCACCCGCGTTACAAGACAAAGGATAAAAGACGCAAGAGATAAGAGGTTCCTTCAGACTTTTGACTTTTGACCTTTGACTTTTAATAGCCCAGATGGCGAAATTGGTAGACGCGCTAGTTTCAGGGACTAGTGTCAGCAATGATGTGCAGGTTCGAGTCCTGTTCTGGGCACAAAAATCTGCACAGAGCACAGTGCAAGGAGCACAGAGCAGTAACATTATGCCCTGAGCCCTGAGTTCTGAGCCCTGAGCCAAAACCGCCCAGGTGGTGAAATTGGTAGACACGCCAGCTTGAGGGGCTGGTGCTCGCAAGGGTGTGCAAGTTCGAGTCTTGTCCTGGGCACACAAAAAAAGCTGCATAAACGCAGCTTTTTTTTATTGGGAGTTCTCAGTCAGCAGTCTTCAGCCGGCAGTCATTTCAAGCAATAGAGGGGCGAGCGTTAATAAATGACCCAGTGGGTCATTTTAGCGATGCAGCCAGATTGCAGGGTAGGCAAGGGAATTTTTGATTTCAGATTGTCGATTTAATCGCACAAATCGTAAATCGCAAATTGGCAATCATTCAATTATCGCATCATACGCAGCCTGCAGTATCTTCCCCCGTATCGAGAGATCAGAGAGCAGGCTGTTGTTGCGGGTAGGATAGACCCTGTTGCTGAGGAAGACATAGGAAATCTCTGCATCCGGATCTACCCATATGAAGGTTCCCGTAAAACCGGAGTGACCAAAACTCGCACGCGAAGCGGAACGGCACGGATAAGCCTCCTCCGGCGGTATTGTATCATTCCCGAGGAGGGGCTTGTCAAATCCCAGAGCCCTCCGGTTATTGTTCTCGGGGAACTGCACCCTGGTGTACTCGCTCAAAACCTCCGGACTCAGGACCCTCACGCCGCCATACTCACCTCCGCGGCGGTACATCTCAACCAGTTTAAGGAGGTCATTGCCCGTTGCAAAGAGACCTGCATGACCTGATACACCTCCCAGCATCGCAGTGCCTTCATCATGCACAGTTCCGCGCAGCATCTGCTTGCGGAACAGTGAGTCATATTCTGTCGGTACAATCCGCTCCCTGGGATACTTTTCAAGGGGATTGTAGGTGATATTGAATGCCCCGATGGGACGGTAGATGTTGGCTGGCGCAAATTTATCAATGGTCGTGTCCGTCAGGCTCTCGATGATCTCCGCTGCAAGGATGAATGTGAGGTCGGAATAGACATAAACCTCCGGTCCTTTGGGACTGTCTCGTATCTCCCGGAACATATCCTTGAGATAATGCCTGTTCATGTAGAGTGAGTCGGAGACCTGGAGGGCAAACCGCCTGTTGCTTTCATCACTGAATATACCTCTCCGGAATGTGGTGTCTCCATCCAGAGTGTTGCGCCAGAAGGGTATCCATGACCGCAACCCGGACTGATGCGCCAGCATTTTGCGCAGTACCAGGTCACCCTTGTCGGAGAACCGGAACCATGGCAGATACTCACCCAGGGTCTTGTCGGGATCGAAAAGTCCGCGGTCATTGAGCAGCATCAGCGACGGTGTGGCAGCTGATACCTTCGTGACCGAGGCCAGATCCCACAGGTCGTGTTCCTTAACCGCCTCAGTGCTGTCATAGAGGTGAAAGCCGTAACATTTGTTCAGTACGACAACCCCCTTGCGGGCAATAAGCACCTGGCAGCCCGGAAAGGCAAGCGTGTCGAGCCCCTTCTGAACGATTGAGTCAACCTTGCTCATCAGTCTTTCAGACGAGAGTCCTGCATTCTCAGGGAATCCGAACTGCAGCCTGATTCCGCCGGGCGTCTTGATCCCATAGCCTTCAGGATAAGCGGCATTGACGGTGACCGGCAGCCGTCCGCTGGCACCAAGGGCCCCGAAGAGCACCTGCACTGCCGTCTGATGAGTGTAACTGTTATCCTGGTAGGCAACGAGCAGGGATGTGGGTCTGACACCCAGGTCGAGTCTCGCAATGCCGTAAGGATTGCCGAACCAGATGACGGCAGAGCGGTTAAGTTCTGCTATCTGCCGCATGACACTGAGAAGTTGCGGCGTCACCCCGTAGGCCTCTGCAGGCTTCTGTTCCAGGGCACAGATACCGGCAATGACTACATCATAGTCTTTCAGCTTCGAGAGTACAAACTGTGCGCCCTGCTCATTCCCGGGATCAATGAAGTAATGATCAGCGTTGGCGTACCTGTCGGTCATCCTCTGAAACTCCGTCATCGCAAGACGGTTGACGGCAACAGTGGCGATCCTGATTTTGTCAATGCGCCCCAGCGGCACAAGATTTTCATTGTTTTCAATCAGGGTCATGGCACCGGCATACAGATCCCTGATGAGCGCGGGATGAGATGACGCCGGGATATCACCCCTGTCAGGCGTGCCTGACAGCGAGTCCGAAGCCTCCCCGGGATCACTCTCCAGCCACATCTTTGCCGCAAGCAGCTTGCGGCATCTCGTCATAATCTCAGATACCGCTATCTCACCTTTCTCCACCCTTCTGGCTATCTCGTCAATGGCACGCAGCGGGTCGGTGGAATATTCGATTATATCGTTTCCGGCGATGAGTGCCTCGGCGTCGGCAATACCTGACGGGTATGTCAGTGTGGCACCGGCCATGTTCATGGCATCGGTAAGGATGAGCCCGCTGAAGCCTGACTCTTCCCTGAGTACCCCGCTGATTACCTTTCGTGAGAAGGTAGCCGGAAGACGTGGCCTGGCATCCAGTCCCGGAACATTGATGTGTGCTGTCATGATTGAACCGACACCCTCATCAATCAGTCTCCTGAATGGTACCAGCTCAACCGCGTCAAACCGCTTACGGTCGCCTCTGATAACAGGTAGCCCGGTGTGCGAATCGACATCCGTGTCTCCGTGGCCGGGGAAATGCTTTGCACAGGCCATGATGCCGTTGTCCTGGAGCCCTTTCATGTACATGACCGCCTTTGAGGCAACCTTCAGGGGATCTTCCCCGAAAGACCTGTAATTGATAACCGGATTCAGCGGGTTGTTATTTACATCAGCCACAGGAGCCAGGTTGACATTGACGCCTAGGTCACGGCACTGCCATGCCACAGCTGCTCCCATACGGTAAATGAGAGAGTCATCCTGAAGTGCGCCCATTGTCATCTGGTAGGGGAAATCCTCAATCTCGCTGAGCCTCATGCCTGTACCCCATTCAGCATCCTGTGCTATGATGAGAGGAATCTTTGAGACCTTCCTGATGTGTTCAGTGAAATCGACCTGCCTGTCGCGTGAACCTTCAAAAAAGATCACTCCGCCTATCCCGTGCTTTGTAACAAGCTCTTCCACCTGCCTGAAGTTGTCACTCTTTTCTGAAGCCCAGGCAGGCACCCAGATCAGCTGTGCAATCATCTCTCTTATTGTCAGAGTGTTGAGAAGGCTGTCAACCTGTGGGTCGGCAATATACATTTGCCAGGGCAGATTGCCTGCAGGATACTGAGCCCCTGCCGGAGTATGAAAAGAGAGAGCCATCATCATAAGAATGGGAAACAATAGTTTTTTCACTGAGTGCATCATTTTGGAATGAATCAAAGATAGCACTTTTCTTTTTTGTAAATTCGACCTGCTGATTACTTCCAAATTGTTATTTTTACCAAGTTAAAAAACCGAATATGGCAGCATCAAAGAGTTCCGGCAAGAGTGCCGGCAGCAAGTCAGCGCGTCTCATGTCACTTGATGTATTCAGGGGTATGACGGTGGTGTTCATGATTATTGTCAACACTCCGGGTACCTGGAGTCATGTGTTTCCTCCTCTCAGACATGCCGCGTGGCATGGCTGTACACCCACAGACCTTGTCTTTCCATCATTTCTTTTTATCTCGGGAGTGGCAATGTGGTACTCCCTCCGCAAATTCAACTTCGAGTTTTCCGCTGCCTCACTTTTCCGGATACTGAGGAGGGTTACCCTGATTTTCGCAGTCGGCTTGTTCCTGACCATCTTTCCGCGCTTTGCCCGCGACTACGACACCCTCCGTATAATGGGCGTGCTGCAGAGGATAGCACTGGCCTGGGGCCTGGGAGCAATACTGGTGCTGCTGATAAAAAAGAATTATATCTGGATAGCGACGGCCGTGCTGCTCTTTGGCTACTGGGCACTGATGTATTTTCTGGGAGGGAGCGACCCTTATTCACTGGAGGGTAATTATGCCCGGACAGTAGACCTGGCCATAATAGGTGAGAACCATCTCTACCAGGGCTTCGGGATTCCATTCGATCCGGAGGGCCTGCTCAGTACACTGCCCGCCACGGCAACCGTACTGCTTGGCTTTATGGTTGGTAACCTGATAACCAAAATGGGCACAACATGGAAGACAGTAGGATTGCTGGCCATCGCAGGGGTTGTGCTCATCGGCGCCGGACTGCTCTGGGGCGAGGTCTTCCCGATAAACAAACCCATCTGGACGAGTTCATATGTCCTCTATGCAGGAGGAATAGGAATGGTGATACTGGCACTGCTCTTCATGATTGTTGATATCTGGAACCTCAGGGTATGGACAGGATTCTTCAATACCTTCGGCACAAATGCCCTCTTTACTTACGTGCTTGCCGGTATGTTTACCAAAACCCTGCTGGCAATCAAGATAGGAGAGGTCTCACTCTATAACTGGATCTTCACGCATATCTGCAGCCCGCTTTTCGAGGAACAGAAGTTGGCAAGCCTCATGTTTCCTATTATGCTTGTCACTGTTGTATGGGGTCTTGGATACATCCTGTACCGCAGGAAAATAATCATCCGGCTCTGAAATGGACGTCAGGACTACAGTTGAGAATGCCTTCCTGAAATGGAAAGGTTCGGCACCAGAGATGATTACCCGCCTTCCGCAGTCGGGATCAGACAGGGTTTACTTCAGACTCATCTATCCTGAGGGCCAGGTCATCGGGGCCTACAATCCCAGCCGCGAGGAGAATGATGCCTTTGTTGGTTTCTCAAACCACTTCAGATCGAAGCAGCTGCCCGTACCGGAAATATATGTCTATTATCCTGATGAAAAGGTATATTTCCTTGAAGACCTGGGCGATATTAATCTCTTCACCTGGCTCGCCAGGCGCTCCGACGAAGAGAGATTCAATGAGGAGACAGAGACTCTCTTCTTGACTATTGCTGCTGACCTGGTAAGAATCCAGACAGAAGGCATTGTGGGACTGGATCTTTCACTCTGTTATCCCCACCGCAGTTTTGACCGTCAGAGCATAGTGTGGGACATGAACTATTACAAGTACATGTTCCTGAAATTGATAGCTGCTCCGTTCAATGAGACCAGGCTTGAGCGCGATTTTGATTCGCTGACCCGTTTCCTGCTTGATGCAGGCCAGGATTATTTCCTCTACCGCGATTTTCAGACGGCCAATATCATGCTGAAGGATGGTAAACCGTGGTACATAGATTACCAGGGTGGCAGGCTTGGTGCTCCGCATTATGACATTGCCTCACTTGTCTATGATGCCAAGGCCTATATACCTGAAGGCATAAGACAGAAAACTCTTGACCGCCACCTCAACCTGTTCGCCTCTGCGACCGGAAAATCAAGAGAGTCTCTGCAGCAATACTCGGGAGCATTCACGCTCATCAGGCTCATGCAGGCACTTGGAGCCTTTGGCTTCAGAGGATTGCATGAGAACAAACCCACATTCACTGAGAGCATCGTTCCGGCCGTTGAGCTGATGAATGAACTCCTGTCCGGCTCTGCCCTGCAGATTGATCTTCCCGCACTGAAGAAAGCTTCGGAGGCGGTGCCCCTGCAACGTAAATACCGTATTCTGTCGCACTACCAGGACCTTATGAGGATTAATCTGGAGAGCTTCTCATATGTCAGGGGGAAGACAATCAATTACGATAGCGGCAGTGGCTTTGTCTTCGACTGCAGGGGCCTGCGCAATCCAGCCACCGTGACCGAACTCAGCGACCTCACCGGCCTTGACTCTGAGGTGATCGAGTTCTATGGGAATGATGATGAGGCCGTTGCCTTCGTGGGCGATTGCACGAACATCATACGCAACTCCCTGCCTATGATGAGAAGAAAAGCTATACTTGAAATAAGCGTTGCCTTCGGGTGCGTTGGCGGACGCCATCGTTCCGTCTGGTGCGCAGTCAGGGTAGCCTCAATGCTTCAGTCAATGCCCGGAGTAATAGTGACAGTCACCCATACGGCTCTGGAAAGATGAAGGCTATGATCTTTGCTGCCGGTCTCGGCACAAGACTCGGCGAAATAAGCAGGGAAAAGCCGAAAGCACTGGTAGATGTAAACGGAAAGACAGCCCTCCGACTGACAGCTGAAAAGCTTGGCGCAGCAGGTTTTGATGATCTGATAGTTAACATCCATCATCACCCTGCCCTGATGAAAGAGGAGATAGAAAGACTCCGCAGCGACGGATTCCGTATCACAATCTCGGATGAAACTGCCGGGCTCCTCAATACCGGAGGAGGTCTTGTGAATGCGCGCCACTTTTTTGCCGCTGAACCGTTCGTTTGCTATAACGTTGATATATTCACTGATTTAAATATCAGTGACCTGTACAGGAAACACATTGACTCCGGAGCACTGGCAACCCTGGCCGTAAGACACAGACCCGGCAACAGGTTCTTCCTGGTTGACAAAGCCGGCAGAGTAAGGGGCTGGAGAAACATTGCGACAAAGGAAGAGATAATCACCGTCAACAGCAGCAAGGGGCTCGAAGAGATAGCCTTTTCAGGTATACATGTACTCTCCCCGGAAATTCTTGAGATGATGCCTGAAGGCATCTATACTATGACATCAATCTACCTGTTGCTTGCCGGAAAACACAGGTTAATGACATACCTGCATGATGATGGATACTGGTTCGACTGCGGCACACCGCAAAACCTGGAAAAGATAAGGCTGCACCTGAATAAGCAGGTCTGAAAGAGTTTTTGCCGGGGCAGGAGAGAAGTCAGGCTTCAGTAACAGTTCACATCATCTGCCGATGTTCATGCTTGTAGTTGCAGGTATGATCATCAGGCAACGGCTACATCCATTTCTTGCGCCTGAGCAGCAGTACCACCAGAAATGATATGATAAACGAACCTCCAAGGATGAGCCAGAATGCTATCTGGTTGTTTTCAAGCATATTGGGAACATTCATGCCGTAAAAACTTGCTACCAGCGTCGGGACCATCAGGATGATCGTAATGATGGTCAGCGACTTCATCACGATGCTGAGGTTATTGGAAATGACTGAAGCAAAGGCATCCATCATTCCGCTCTGGATATCACTGTATATCTTTGCCATCTCAATCGCCTGCCTGTTTTCGATCGTGGCCTCCTCGAGCAGATCTGACGAAAACTCGTAGTCACGTATCCACTTCGAGTTCTTGAGCTTGAGCATCATCATCTCATTCGAGCGAAGTGAAGTGGTGAAATAGACCAGGCATTTCTCCATCTTGAGCAGCCTGTGCAACTCCTGGTTTCGGGTCGATTTCTCAAGGTCCTGCTCAATCATCGCAGTCTGGTTGTTGATCTGCTTCAGATACCTGTGGTAAAACATCGTGGTCCTCAGGAAGAGATGGAGGATCAGGTCGATCTTGGTCTCAATGGTTATCCCCTTGCCGCTGCGACTGAAGAAATCATCAAGCACCTCATTGTTCCTGTGACATATGATCACAAGGCTGCTCTTGTCAAGCACAAGTCCCAATGGAATGGTCGTGAATGGAAAACCGTTTGACTGATTTTGATATGGGATGCGGTAAATCATTAACAACACATCCTCCTCGATCTCCATCCTCGATCGCTCGTCAACGTCAAGAACATCAGCAAGAAAGTCCTCAGGAACTTTGAGAGTGGTTTTTAGTATTCCGATCTCCGATGGTGTCGGATCAGTGACGTTGACGATGCAGCCCTTTTCAAAAGAATTTAACGGAAGGAGACCGTTCGGGATCATCTGCCAGTAAGTTATCATTCTAATACCTCCTAATTTTTTTGTTCCACAGAGGTACCTTTCGCTAACTTACCTCAGCAGAACGAATTTAAAATAACGGCTCGCGTGATAATCGTCCATAAAAGACAACTGTATTGATACGACTGCAAAAATATAACTTTTATGGTAACCGCCTTTGACGACGGGAAAAAATGTCTAAAAAAATTACCTTTGCATCTAACCTGAATATAACGGAATGGGAAAGGTAATTGTTGTAGGCGCGGGAGGCGTTGGTACGGTGGCGGTGACAAAGATGGCCCGGATGCCTGATCTTTTCACTGAAATTATGCTTGCAAGCCGCACAAAGTCGAAGTGCGATGTCATCGCCGACCGGATAGGAGGTAACAGGGTGCAGACTGAAAGGGTCGACGCAGACAATGTTGCCGAGATGGCTGAACTGATCAGGTCATTCGGACCTGACCTGGTTGTAAACCTGGCCCTGCCGTACCAGGACCTCCACATAATGGATGCATGCCTCGAAACAGGAGTGGCGTATCTTGACACAGCCAACTATGAACCACCTGATGAGGCAAAGTATGAATATTCATGGCAGTGGGCATACCACGACCGCTACCGCGAAGCGGGACTGACAGCCATTCTCGGTTGCGGTTTCGACCCGGGCGTGACAGGGGTCTTTACCGCCCATGCCGCCAAGCACCATTTCAGCGAGATACATTATCTCGATATCGTCGATTGCAATGCAGGCGACCACGGCAAGCCATTCGCCACCAACTTCAATCCCGAAATCAATATCAGGGAGGTGACACAGAAGGGTAAATACTGGGAGAACGGCAAATGGATTTACACCGAGCCGCATGAGATACATAAGCCATTGACATACCCGGGCATAGGTCCCAGGGAGTCTTATCTGATATATCATGAGGAGCTGGAGTCACTTGTCAGGAACTTCCCCTCAATAAAACGTGCCCGTTTCTGGATGACATTCGGTCAGGAGTACCTGACTCACCTCAGGGTCATACAGAATATCGGGATGGCACGCATTGACCCGGTGATGTATAACGGTGTGGAGATCATTCCTATCCAGTTTCTCAAGGAGGTACTGCCCAATCCGGGTGACCTGGGTGAGAACTACAAGGGCTGGACCTCAATAGGATGCCGTATCAGAGGGCTGGACAAGGAGGGGAAGGAGCGCACTTACTATATTTGGAACAACTGCAATCATGAGGATGCCTACCGCGAGACCGGAACCCAGGCAGTGAGCTATACCACCGGTGTGCCGGCGGCAACGGGTGCTGTGATGTACCTCCGGGGTCTGTGGAAGAGACCTGGGATATGGAACGTGGAACAGTTTGACCCCGATCCTTTCCTTGCGGAACTGAGCAGGTTGGGACTGCCATGGCATGAGAAGTTTGACATTGACTTGGAACTCTGATATGATTGATTATCTGAAAGTCCCTTCACCCTGCTATGTGATCGACGAAGTGCGGCTCAGGGCAAACCTGGAGCTGATAAAACATGTATCACAGGCCTCGGGTGCAGAAATAATACTCGCATTCAAGGGCTTTGCCATGTGGTCGGTCTTTCCCATTGTACGGGAATATGTCTCCGGAGCAGCTGCCAGCTCGATACACGAAGCGCGGCTCTGCTTTGAGGAGATGGGAGCGTTGGCACATACCTACGCACCTGCATTTCGCAGCGAGGAGTTCGGGATGATACTGCGTTACAGTTCACATATCACCTTCAACTCCCTTGCACAGTATGAGAAATTCTCACCCGTACTGAAAAGGGAGGGTAAGCATATCTCTTCGGGACTGCGTATCAACCCGGAATATTCTGAGATTGCTTATGGTTTGTATAACCCCTGTTCCCCGGGGTCACGTCTGGGTGTCACTGCCCCGGAGCTTGCTGACGGCCTGCCTGAAGGGGTTGAGGGACTGCATTTTCATGTGCTCTTTGAGTCAGACTCACAAACTCTTGAGAAGGTGCTGGATGTGGTTGAGACCAGGTTCGGTCACCTGCTGCCGAAGCTTAAGTGGCTGAATATGGGAGGGGGACATCTGATGACAAGACGCGACTATGACACGGACCACCTCATCAGCCTGCTGCGCGGGTTCAGGGAGAAACACAACATTCACCTGATACTTGAGCCGGGAAGCGCCTTCGCATGGGAGACCGGAGAACTGGTAGCCACAGTGGAGGATATCGTGATACGCGATGGCATCAGAACGGCCATTCTCGATCTCTCCTTCACCGCGCACATGCCGGACTGCCTCGAGATGCCTTATAAACCTGTGATCATGGGAGCCTTTGATCCGGTGGATGGCAAACCCACCTACAGAATGGGCGGCAACTCATGCCTCTCGGGCGACTTCATGGGCGACTGGTCGTTCCACCGCGAGCTTAAGCCGGGTGACCGCATCGTCTTCTGGGATATGATCCATTACACCATGGTCAAGACCACAACCTTCAACGGTGTGCCGCATCCCTCAATAGGCATCTGGACCAATGAACAGGAATTCCGCCTTGTCAGGGAGTTCGGCTACGAGGATTACCGTAACAGGCTATCCTGATTAGTCTTCAATCCTCAGTCCTCAGTCCTCAGTCCTCAGTCAATCAATGAGTTAATAACTGGCGACTGCGGACTGGCAACTGCTGACTGCCTATTGCCTACTGCCTACTGATGAATTACCCCTGACCCCAGCAGCTCTTCACCGTCATACCATGCTGCGAACTGCCCCGGGGTGATTCCCCGTTGCTGCCTGTCAAAAATGATATAGTAACCCTCATCACGTGCAAACAGACGTGCACGCTGAAGCGGCTGCCGGTACCTGATCCTTACCTCGTAATCACGCGACTCTCCCGCTGCGATGACCAGGTCGGGCCTGATCCAGTGCACCTCCTTCGCCATGATGAAGAGACCTTTGCGGTAAAGACCCCCATGCATCTGGCCCTCACCGGTATATACAAGATTATTTATGGTGTCTGTCCTGATAACGAACAACGGCTCTCTGTAACCACCCAGGTTCAGTCCCTTGCGCTGCCCTACAGTATAGAAGTGAGCTCCGTTATGAACACCTGCTGTCACTCCGTCACCGGGACCAATTTCATGCTGCGCAGCCATTAGTGCGAGCTCCTCTGAGGCAGTACCTCCGTCAGGCAGTCCGTCTGCCCACATTCGGAACAGATGTTCACCCGGCACATTGATGATCCTTCCCTTCCTGGCCTCCAGCTTCTGTTGAAGGAAAACGGGAAGGTCTACCTTGCCGACAAAACAGATCCCCTGTGAATCTTTCCGGTCAGCTGTAGCCAGCCCAAGATCGACGGCCATCCTTCGAACCTCAGGCTTGGTGAGATGACCAACAGGGAAAAGCACATTGTCAAGCTGTCTCTGGCTCACCTGGCAGAGAAAGTAACTCTGGTCCTTGTTGCGGTCCGTACCAGCCAGAAGCCTGTGCATCCGCCCGGCGACCGTCTCCGTCTCTTCAGTCCTGCAGTAATGACCAGTGGCAACGTAATCAGCCCCGTGCCTGAGCGCCTCACTGACGAACGAATCAAACTTTATCTCGCGGTTGCACAGTACATCCGGATTGGGAGTCCGGCCAAGCGCATATTCGCTGAACATGTAATCGACAACCCTTGCACGGTACTCCGTGCTCAGATCGGTTGCGCGCAGCCTGATCTTCAGCTTGCGGGCCACCATCTCAGCAAAGGTGACATCCTCGTCAAACGGACATTCACCCTTGAGCAGCCCCCGGCTGTCGTGCCAGTTGATCATAAAGATCCCCTCCACCTCATAACCCTGTTCCTTCAGGAGCCACGCGGCGACACTGGAGTCAACACCCCCTGACAGGCCTACTGCAACCTTCTTTTTCACGCCGCAAAGGTAGCTCTTTAACTCAATATGTTGAAAACTACTTCGGACAATACTCCGTGAATGGCTCTTTTTTTACTATTTTTCAATCGATGAGCGCTCCGGGTAAGTTATTGAAATACAGTGCATCGGCAGGATCGGGAAAGACCCATGCCCTGACGGGATTCTACCTGTCACGTATCCTGCTTGACCCGGGTGCTTACAGACGGATACTCGCCGTGACCTTCACCAACAGCGCCGCCGGCGAGATGAAGAGCCGCATCCTGAAGCGGCTGCACACTCTTGGCCGTGACGATGCCGCCGGCGATGCGGAGAGGGATGAGTTTGTCACTTACCTCTGCAAATTCTTCCCTGAACATTATCCCGACAGGCAGAGAGCACTGGTAACGGTTCGGAAGAATGCCCTGCTGGCTCTTAACAACATCCTTCAGGACTATTCCCGCTTTACCGTGGGGACAATTGATTCTTTCTTCCAGAGAGTGATACGGGCTTTTGCACGGGAGATAGACATTCCCGCCGGGTATGAGATCGAACTGGAACATGAAGCACTGCTCTATGATGCCGTTGACAGCCTCCTGAGCGCCGTGGCGACGGATAAAAGACTGCTTGAATGGATATCCTCTTACGTGGCTTCCCGCCTCGATGACAACAAAGGCTGGGATATCCGACGCGAGATCATGGAGGTGACGGCACAGATTTTCAGGGAGAACTTCCGGCAGCTGAGTCCTGATGATAAGAAGAAAATTGCTGATTATGAGGTGCTGAGCGAATATGCCGGCAAGATATTCGCTATTAAAAAGGGATTCGAATCTGAACTTCAGCGGCTGGCAGCACAGGGAATGGAGATATATACCGGCTCCGGCCTTTCCCCGGATGATTTCCTTTCCAAAAGCAGGGGAGGGGTTGGCGAGAGCCTGAGGAAATACGCCGGCGGAGAGACAAAGCCGCCCAATGCCACATGGAACAAGGCGGTGGCAGAAGGGAAATACTGCGCAGACGGCGCTCTGCCTGCAGTGGTCAGTGCCTTTAATGAGGCCATGAGCAAGGGACTGGATGATGTTGTCAGGGCTGTCACCGGTCTGTTTGAAAAGCGCTACAGCCTCTATGTATCAGCACTGGCGCAGGTAAAAACCATACATGTAATCGGCATTTTCGGGGCAATAAGTGAAAGAGTGCGCGAACAGGCGCATGAACAGAACCTCTTCCTGCTTTCAGACTCGGGTGAGCTGATAAACAAACTGATTGCTGATGACATTACACCGTTTATCTATGAAAAGATAGGGGCCGTCTATGATCATTTTATGATTGATGAGTTCCAGGATACCTCCAGGATTCAATGGAACAACTTCAGGCCGCTGATCTTTGAAACCCTCTCACGTGGCAGGGACAACCTGGTGGTGGGCGATGTAAAGCAGTCGATCTACCGTTGGCGCAACAGCGACTGGAGAATAATCCATTCTGAGGCGGCTGAAGCTATCGGAGAAGAGGCGGTCAGGACGATCAGTCTGAACACCAACTATCGCAGCCGGATAAACATCATCAGGTTCAATAACAGGTTGTTTGATCCCGGCGCCATCCCGGCCCGCTGTGATGAGAAACTTGATTTTGCAGGGCTGAAGGTAAGCGAGGTCTACTCGGGGTCAGTGCAGGAGGGCACTCCCGGAAAACAGGGAGGGTATGTGCGGGTGGCCCTCTACGGCAAGAATGATGAAGAGGGATGGAAGCAAAGGGTGCTTCACGACCTCCCTTCGGTGATTGAGATGATACAGGATGGCGGTTACAGGGCAGATGACATTCTCTTCCTGTGCCGCACCAATGAGGAGGGCAAGAGCATCATAAGCCGTATCCTTGAGCACAGTGCGACAACTACTCCTGAGTGGCGCGGCAGGTATAATTATGAGATCACATCCGGCGAGTCTCTCTTTCTTGAACGCAATCCTGCCGTAACATTGATTCTCTCCTGTCTGAGGTATCTTGCTGACCCCCGAAGCCGCATCAACCGCAGCCTGATGGTCAGGTCATACGTACTGGCTACTGGAGGAGACGAGGAGCTTCTCTATGCTGCTGATACCGCCGACGATTCAGCGAACCCCCTCCCCGCAGACTGGGAGCACGATATTGAGCAGTTCAGGAATGCATCGCTCTTCACTGCCACGGAAAACTTGATACGCTATTTCAGCCTGGGCAGCCATCCTGAGAATGTGGCCTATATCAGCTCTTTTCAGGATGTGGTGCTGGGCTATTCGGGCCGTTACAGCTCGGATATTTCCTCGTTTGTGGCATGGTGGGACAGCGAGGGGTGTAAAAGCACACTCAGTCAGTCAGACCGTCAGGATGCCATGCGGGTTATGACGATACACAAGGCCAAGGGACTGCAGAGCAGGGTGGTGATTGTGCCCTTTGCCGCATGGGACTTCTCAAAACACGGTTTAAGCCGTCCTCTGCTCTGGGTCACTGACGTGCCGGCCCCCTTTGCCCCGATGCCCGTGGTCCTGCCCGAGCTGACCAGCCGTCTCAAAGATTCGCTCTTTGCAGAAGAGGCAGGAATGGAGAAGGCGTCCGACTGGCTTGACGGTGTCAACCTGCTTTATGTTGCCTTCACCAGGGCCGTTGATGCCCTTTTTGTTATGGCTCCCTCGATACCAAAACCGGCTGCCGGCAGTGCCAATGCCGGCAGCCTCATCAACGAGGCCATGAAGGAGCTTCCGGATGACTTCATCCGGACAGAAGGTGAGACTTTAAGCTATGTCGAATGCGGAAAAATGCCTCCTGTGGAAAGGGATGAGCGTGAGCCTCAGATAGAGATGGGCCAGTATACCGTATCAGAGCCTCGCGGCACCCTGAGGCTCAGGACGGGCGGCGCCCTCCCGCGCGACGAGATGAAGCTCGTGGAGCCGGTCGGCCGGGCTTACGGGATCATGATGCACGAGCTTCTCAGCAGGGTGGTGACAGCCGCTGATATTGACGGTGCCGTCGACTTCGCATGCAACAGCGGCCTTCTCCCGCGTCCGGCACGCGAGATGGTCGCCTCGCGGATTCGTGAGATGACCTCCTCCGGCGGGGTTCGCGAATGGTTCGATGGCACCTGCACCGTGATGACGGAGGCGACCATCATCCTTCCCACGGGCGCCGCCCGCCGCCCTGACAGGGTTATGATACGAGGCAACTCCGTATTTGTGGTCGATTACAAGTTCGGAGAACCATCCCCCCGATACCGGCAACAGGCAGCATCGTACCGTGAACTGCTCAGGCAGATGGGCTACACCGACGTGAAGTCGTGGCTCTGGTATGTGGAAAAGGACATCGTGGAGGAGGTATGACGGAAGAGACTAAATATTCATGGGGAACAGGCAGGAGATACAATTCGTATGCCGACTGGTTTAGCAGACTGCTGGGCAAGCGGGTGCAGAAGGTGAGTATCAATGCCGGGTTCACCTGTCCCAACCGCGATGGCACCCTGGGCTACGGCGGATGCACATACTGCAACAACGAAGCCTTCATCCCGGCCTACTGCACCCCTGACAGAAGCGTAAACGATCAGATTCAGCAGGGAATTGAATTCCACCGCAGACGCTACCGGAGGGCCGACAGCTATCTTGCATATTTCCAGGCTTATACCAATACATACGCGGAGGCGGAGAAGTTGATGACCCTCTATGACCAGGCTCTTAACCACCCGGCCGTGGCGGGAATAGTAATAGGTACGCGTCCAGACTGTGTCAGCGGTGAGTTGCTTGATCTGCTTGCCGTTATGGCCCGTGATTATTTTGTCATGATAGAATACGGCATCGAATCGGTTAGCGATGAGACACTGCGGCGCATCAACAGGGGACATGACTTCGCCACGGCAGTGAAAGCCGTGGAGGTGACTGTCGCCAGGGGTCTGAAGACAGGGGCTCACCTGATATTCGGCCTTCCCGGAGAGAGCCGTGCACAGATTATACAGAGCGCCGAAGTGATCTCCGCCATGCCGCTGTCATCACTGAAGATCAGGCAACTGCAGCTTGTCAGAGGAACACGGATGGCCGAGGAATACAGGAATAATCCGGCAGGTTTTGACCTCTATACTCTCGAGGAGTACCTCGATCTTGTAATTGCATTCTGCGAGAGGCTGAATCCGTTAATGATGATTGACCGCATCAGCGGTGAGGCTCCCCCGCGCCTGCTAGATGACCCGCGCAACTGGAACATCCGCAGCAACGAAATAATGAGGCTCTTTGAGAAGAGGATGGAAGAACTGGGTACATGGCAGGGCAGACTTTACGAAAACAGGTGAAAATGGATTTCCTTGAGAGAGTGGCATATAAGATCCGTGAACAACACGGCGAAGCGATGGAGAGGCAGATTGTTGTACTCCCCAGCAGGAGAGCAGGCCTCTATCTTGCACGTGCCCTCGCAAGGCTGAGCGATAAACCCCAGTGGTCACCACGTATGTTAACCGTCAGCGAGCTGTTCCGTTCACTGACAGAGCTCACCCCCGCAGATACAGAGACCCTTATATTCGAGCTTTACAGCGTATATAAAAAGAGTTTTGGCGATGAGATGAGCTTTGACGATTTCTGGTCGTGGGGAGAGGTTATCATTAATGACTTCAATGATATCGACCTCTACCTTGCCGATGCTGATAAGCTCTACGGTAACATTACCGACCTGAAAGAGATAGATGCAAAATTCGGTGGACTGACCGATGAACAGACTGAGATAATACGAAGCTTCTGGAAGTCGTTCAATCCTGGCCAGACAGGAAGCGAAGCACGCACCAGGTTCCAGTCCGTGTGGCAGAAGCTCGCCCCCCTGTATAACGACTTCAGGGAGGCAATGCACGAAAAGCGCATGGCAGGTGACGGCATGCTCTGCCGCGAGGTGGCCGGGAGAGCAGCGGCGGGCACTCTTAAAACAGAGGAGGGGATTACATATCATATCGTCGGACTTAATGCCCTCAATAACTGCGAGAAAGTCCTTTTCAGGTACCTGAAAAGTCTCGGACAGGCAAAGTTCTACTGGGATGATGCCCACTTTTTCATGCAGGAACCTGATCATAAGGCTTCCGTTTTCATGAGGGAGAACGGGAAGATGTTCGGCAATGAACTGGATCAGTCACAGTCAATGGAATCAGTGTTACCCCGGGGCGAGTGGCAAATAATTGATACTCCGTCCGACACGGCCCAGGCCAGAATGGTATCACAACTGCTCGACGGCCAGGGTGTCATTGACGGGGTTGACCTTACTTCAACTGCCATCATCCTGGCAGATGAGAAGCTCCTGATGCCGGTGCTGACATCACTGCCACAATCGATTGAGGATGTGAACGTTACTATGGGGCATCCGTTCCGTTTCACCTCCCTCTACTCGTTCCTTAAACAGCTTATGTCAGTCATACGGTCGGCGAGGGTAACCAACGGTGTGACCTCATTCAGGAGTGATGAGGCGATAGCTTTGCTCAGGCATCAGTATTTCAGGCTGCTTGCCGGAGACAGAGGGGAGAAGGTAATCTCGGACATTGTTTCAGGCAATATGATCAGGGTGGGTGAGGCGATGCTTACCGCGATGCTGCCACTTAAAGGGCTTTTCACTGTACCGGCAGCAGGGGCCGCGATCGCTGAATACCTGACCATGGTGATGGAGCTGATCGAAGCAGCAACATTCGATGCCGAAAATGACGGGCTGGTGCTGAGTACAGACCGCGAGTACCTGCGCATGGCCATGAACAGTACGGTCAGGCTGGCGAACCTGATAAGGACTTCCGATCTCGATCTGAAGGCAGAGACGTGCTTGAGGCTCATTGACAGGATCTTCAGGAAACTTATCGTACCCTTCTCCGGCGAACCCCTGAAAGGGATTCAGGTGATGGGTGTGCTTGAGACACGAGCCCTGGAATTCAAGCATATCATCTTTCTGTCACTCAATGAGGGCATTTTCCCGGGGATGTCGTATGACAACACTTATATTCCATATAACATCCGCAGAGCCTTCGGGTTACCCACGGTTAACGAACATGAATCAATCTACTCTTACTATTTTTTCAGGCTGCTCCGGAAGCCTGCCAGGGGCTGGTTCATGTACAATTCCACAGTACAGGGACTGACCACCGGCGAGATGAGTCGTTACCTGGTGCGGATGAGTTACAGTCCGCTCTTCAGCCCCCTGCATCGCACGGTTCACATAAGCGTGGGGCGTAGCCGCATGATTTCCGAAAGACTCGCAAAGAGGCCGGAACACAACAGAACGTTGCTGAACCTGTACAGTGCCGGAAGTGAGGGCAGCAAGTATCTTTCGCCCAGCGCAGTAAACACCTGGGTCAACTGCCGGATGCGTTTTTACTACAGGTACATCTGCGGAATGCCTGAGGAGGAGTTGCTCGAAAAGGATATCGATCAGCGCAGGTTCGGGAACATAATGCACGATGCACTGCAGGTTATATATAGTCCGCTTAAGGGTGCTGCTGATGCTGGAGCCCTCATCGGCACGATTGCATCAGACCGGCAGCTTATTCGAAACACCATAATAGCCTCCGCCATGGAGGAGATGAGATGGGACAGGGAGACGCTCATGGCCGGAAAAGGGGTCATCATCATTGACGTCCTGGAGAGATATCTTACTGAACTGCTCAGGTATGATGCCGAAGACAAGCACCTTACGCTGCTGCACCTGGAAGACGACTTCTCTGCCGTACGAACCGTATGCACCGGCGCTGGGGTGGAGCAGGTAAGGATCGGAGGCAGGGCTGACAGGATAGACATGACAGGCGGAGCGGTAAGAGTTGTCGACTACAAGACTGGCACTCCGAAGAGGGAGACAGTGACACCGGAAGATATGTTTGACGAGGAGAAGGAAAAGAGAAATGACGCATTCCTGCAGGCACTGCTCTATTGTACGTTGATTCGCGACACCCATCCCGGCCGGCTGGTGCTGCCATCTATTTACTGGGTGCAGCAGCTTTCATCGCACGACTTCACTCCCTACGCGCCGGTTGCAGGATTGAATGGCCCGGGAGCAGACAGGGAGGCCTGGAACAGGTTCCTGAATACCTTCTCGGCAGAGCTCGACAGGACACTGAACCAAATATTCTCTGAAAATGAGGATTATGTTATGACCCACTTCGAACGACGCTGCACATATTGCCCTTACCGGATGCTCTGCCGGAGATAGAGACCTGAAGACCTACGGCAATGGACTACTGTCCTCATTCCTGATCCATCAGGAACGGGACCGACTGCCTTCTAAGACTGCCGTCCCGACACTGCGTGTGCGGGATTGGTTCTCCTCCTTCGTCGGAGTCCCAAACTGCTGACTGAAGACTGAAGACTACTGCCTGAAAAGCTACTTCTCCATCAGCCGCTGGAGAGCGGCCATCTTTATGGCTGTCACCGCTGCTTCGTCACCCTTGTTGCCGTGGATGCCGCCTGCCCTCTCAAGGGCCTGCTGAAGGTTCAGTGTTGTAAGTACCCCGAAGACAAAAGGAATGTTATAATCAATATTAAGCTGTGTTATGCCCTGTGTCACTCCCTGGCAGATATATGTGAAGTGAGGGGTCTCACCCTGTATCACACATCCCAGGCAGATGACTCCGTCGAGGTCATCATATTCGGCAAGCCACTGACCGGCAAGGGTGATCTCAAAGGTTCCGGGCACATGACGGACAACGATGTCATCATCTGTGACGCCATGATGCATCAGTGTTTTGACGGCGCCGTTGAGAAGGGCATAGGTAACCTCACTGTTCCAGTCGGCGACGACAATTCCAAACCTCAAGCCTGAGGCGTCGGGAACACGTGAAGGGTCATAGTCCGAGAGATTGCGTGTAGCCACCTGTCAGTCGATACGCATTTTTGCCCTGGCAATGTACTTGTCGATGCTCCGTCCTTCGTTGCTTTCGGCATACTTGTCCTGTATCCTCTCATAGAGCACCAGTGCCTCCGAATAATTGCCCTCTGCTTCATGCAGCATCCCTGCTTTCATGAGGTAGATAGGGGTGTGGAAGGAGTTCTCAGCCATGTCCGCAGCTTCGATGTAGTACTTTATTGCCGAGGCCGGGTCGCCCAGTTCGACTTTTGCATCACCGATCAGGCCTTGGGCCTGCGGAGCAAGTATTTCGTCATCAAGGGAGTATTTATTCAGGTAGTCAATGGCCTCCTCAAACTGCCCCAGGTGCATCAGACAGGCACCGGCATAGAAATTGGCGAGCTTGCCAGATTTGGTTCTCTTGTATTCGTTTGCTATATCGATGAAACCAAGATTGTTGCCGTCACCGTTAAGAGCCAGTTTGAGTGAGTCTTCGGCGAAATACTGCTCTGCCATGTACATCTGGCTCAGGGCCTCGCTGTTCTGCTTCTGGGTATACATCCTCAGCAGCCAGAAAATACCCACCAGCACAACTGCGCCTGCGAGCACATACAACAGCGGTCTGTAATTCTGCTCAAGAAACTGTTCTGTTTTGTTCAGTGTCTGCTCAACGTTTTCAATCCCTTTTGCGGTTTCTTTTTTCTTGCTCATATCAATGATCTCTGTAACAGGTCAAAAAATAACTCCGCAAAAGTAGCATTTCTACTCTTATTTAAAAATAAATGACTTAAAAAAAAAGCAGCCTCCCGCCACCCCGCTTCGTTAACACCGGGAGGGTTGCCGCAGCCGTTTCTTTTCTTAACTTTGGGCCTAGGGAACCATTGAAACGCATTAATGCATCTTGCCAGGATAGAGCTGACCAACTTCAAGAACTATGAAGAGGTGGCCCTCGATTTTTCTCCGGGGTTCAACTGCTTTGTTGGCAATAACGGCGTTGGCAAGACAAACATTCTCGATGCGGTTCATTACCTTTCACTTACCAAGAGCTTCTTCAATAACTCGGATAATCTCAGCATAAGGCACGGGGAGGATTATTTCATCCTCAAGGGGCTCTTTGAAAGAGATGGTGAGAGTGATGAGCTCTTCTGCGCCTTCCAGAAACAGAAGCAGAAGGTATTCCGGCTTAACGGCAAGGAGTACCAGAGGATGTCTGACCATGTGGGCAGGTATCCGGTGGTGATGCTGTCGCCTGCCGACAGCACTCTCATCACCGGCGGCAGTGAGGAGCGCCGCCGCTTCCTCAATAAGATTATCAGCCAGTATGACCCTGCCTACCTCGAGGCTCATATGCGCTACAACAAGGCATTGACACAGAGGAACAGCGTGCTGCGTGATGGCGGACCTGATGCAGGCAGCATGATTGAGATCTATGATGAACAGATGGCTCCTGAAGCCCTGGTTATCTACGAAGCCAGGAGAAAACTCGCCGAAGAGCTTGTTCCCCTCTTCTCTTCATACTACGCAAAGATTTCCGGCAGCGCCGAACAGGTGGAGATAAAGTACCGGTCGCATCTTGGAAACGGCGACTATCTGCTGCAGCTCTCCGATGCCAGGGGCAGGGATCATGCAATGCAGTATACAACCGCTGGAATACACCGTGACGATCTGCTCTTCAGCATAGACGGACATCCGGCAAAGACAACGGCCAGCCAGGGTCAGCAGAAATCATTTATTGTTGCACTCAAGCTTGCCAAGTTCAGACTGATAAGCAGGATGAACGGATTTGCTCCCGCACTGTTGCTTGACGATATCTTTGACAAGTTCGACCATAGCAGGGTTGAAGAGATTATCAGCCTTGTGGGATCAGGCGAATTCGGACAGGTGTTCATCACCGACACCCAGCAGGATCGGATTCACCGGATACTGGATAATACAGGCGTCGATTTCCGCCTGTACCTTATCGGCCGGAGTGGCATTGAGGAAGAGATCTCCAACGGAGCCGGATACAATCATGCGCAGGAATAAAACCATAACAATAGGGGAGGCGCTGGCCGATCTTATCAGGGAGTATAACCTGGCTCCCAAGCTGCAGGAGGCTTCAGTGATAAATATCTGGGAGGAGCTGACGGGAAAGGTGATTGCCGCACGGACAAAAAAAATCTACATAAAAGATGGCGTAATGCATATCTACCTCACCTCACCCGTGGTCAGGAACGAGCTGATGATGCTCCGCGAATCGCTGCGAAGCCAGGTCAACAGAAAAGCAGGGAAGGAAGTGGTCAGGGAGATTGTGATCCACTGATCAGCCGGCAAGGTAATTATGGGCCCTGATCACGATCCTTTTACTGTGTCCCATGGAGGTTACAAAATGATAATCCTTGCCGCAACAGCTGAGGGTGGCAGCAGTATCATGCAGTGATATTGAGATATCTGCCCCGGGGTCATTGTGTATGAGGGCATCAGCCATCAGAAAGACCTTTTCGGCACCGTCGCCGCGCCCGAAATTCCATACCTCATCGGGCTGGGCCATCCTGCCAGAATCATAAATCGACTTGTTCTTCAGTCTCTTAACTATATCATATACCTCATCCGCCGTTTTTCCTGACATCGGGGCATGGCATACAGGGTTCCTCTCTATAGCCGCCTTTATAAATGGCCTCCAGTCAGTTTCTGACATTTCGCGCCAGGCATAGAGCGAGAGAAGCGCCATCTCCGATTTGCCTGAGAGATCACGGATCTTCCTTATGATATCCTCGCGGCTGTCGGAGACACGGATATCAGGATAGACTTCTGCCACAAATTCCTTATCCGGGGATGGAAGCCTCGGTTCAGTCACAGTAAATTCCCTCATGTCAGCGAACATCCTCATGACACAGTCTGTATGGTCTGTCGGGAATAGTTTGATGAATTCAGTTTCAATTAATTTAAGATCAGAGTCTTTGTGTCTTTTGAGGAATCTCTCCACATCATTCAGCATTATCTTACCCTCAACGGGATCATGGAAAAACTCATCGTTGTCTACCTCGGCCAGAAGTTTATCGCGGGTCTCTTCATTCATGCTTGACTTGGATGAGTGCTCATATTCAAACAGCTTCTCAAGAGTAATGTAAAGATTTAGCCCGGTGGGGTTGTAATTGTACTGAAAGAGACATTTATACTCCGACTTGAATCTGAGGAAGTTAATGAAGATGCCGGGGGTTACGGGAGTCCTTACAAAACTCCTGAGCTTCTCTGTGAAGCCCATATATGCATCCCTGTCAATTGTAGCCTTTTCATAGACAGTGTGAATATGACCTGTAATATGCGACACAATCGTCACCTTCTCATTCTCCAGGGCTCTCCTGGCCTTTCCTGAAAGAGAAGTTCCGTTGAACCACATGTTTTTGGTCATGATCCGGCGGTTGTTTGTCAGCAGGCCGTCCTTCTCTTCGATATAATTCTGCGAATGAAGCGGGGTGGCCATCATGAAGATCTTTTCAAGAGGTATCTCCCCCACGACGAACATGGCGGCGGCATAGAGAGCTGCAAGGCTGACGCACTCACCGGCCCCGGTGGTGAAATGCTCCCTGTGCCTGAACGCTGTCATCGCCTCCACTGTTTCGGTCTTCCAGTACGGGATGACCGAGGAATCATACTTGTCAAGTCCGAAGTGCCGCCTTATGTCAATACTGAAATAATACCGGTCGCCCTCGTAACCGAACAGCGCATTTGATTGCCTGAGCAGTTCAGTATCAAAGAAATCGCTGAACCGTGCCTTCTCCTTCTCCTTGTTGGTCAGACCCCATGTTTCAAGGTCGAGGTTAAATATATAATTGTCAATGATATACTGCTTTATGCGGTTAGCCTTGCTGATGAAATTCTTCCTGTGCATCTCACTGAACCACGGATCCTCACGCCATCTCCAGATGACAGGAGACATAATGTTGGCAAGTACGAGGGGATAAAAGAGTTCCGGGAATATGAATATCTCCATGTCGGAGAGGGTATAGGCCGAGGAGTATTTTTCAATGGTTTTCTTATCGGAAAAATCGGGAGAAATCGTGGACGTCATCGTAATTTTTTAACAGATAACACTTCAATCATCTTTTTGTTTTCCGTCAGAATATCTCGATGGCGGAGAAGAAGAAACCGGCCTCCCGTAAGGCATTTTCAGGCGAATCCGAGCCGTGGACCGCATTCTGCTGAACGTTGGTACCAAAATCTGCCCTGATGGTTCCCCTCTCAGCCTTTGCGGGATCAGTGGTACCAATCAGGCTGCGAAATGCCTCGACGGCATTATGGTGCCTCAGTACCATCACCACCACCGGTCCTGATGACATGAATTCAACCAGTCCGGGGTAAAAAGGCCTTTCACGGTGCACGGCATAAAACTCTTCCGCCTGGTGACAGCTGACAGAGAGCATCTTAAGAGCTGCAACCCGGAAACCTGCTTCAGTTATTCTGGCAAGAATCTTTCCGCTGTCTCCCCTGCCCATGGCATCGGGCTTGATGATCGAAAAAGTGATGTTGTTATCCATAACTTAATGAGAATAGGGTTATTTGGTCCGGTTTTTCAAAACCTTGTTATTTTTCTTACCTTTGACGCCTTTAACTGCTCGTACTGTGCCAGAGTTTGGTAAATATACAAAAGAATTAAAGAAGCTTATTGCGGAGGCAGATCATATTCTGCTGATCTGCCATATCAATCCTGACGGCGATGCGGTCGGGGCAATGCTTGCCCTCAGGAGATGGATCATCCACCAGGGCAAGAATGCCGCAATGATATCACCGAATGCCCTGCAGCAGTTCCTTTTGTGGATGAATGGCGTTGACAGCATTGTTGACTTCCATCACAATATTGAAGCAGGAACCAGACTTATCAGCGAAGTTGACCTGATCATCATGGTTGATTTCAATTCCTCCTCAAGGATGGGTAAAGCTGAACAACTGGTGCTGGATTCAAAGGCAAAAAAGGTGATGATTGATCATCACCCCGATCCCTCACAACTTGCTGACCTTATCATCTCCGATGTCAGCAGGAGCTCGACTTCAGAACTTGTTTACTTCCTTGTCAATGGCATGGAGGGCGAGGAGTTTAATGACAGTGAGTTCATTACTGCAGTCTACGTAGGTATCATCACCGATACCGGGAATTTCGAACACGGCTATTATACAGGCGACACGATGCGTACCGTTGGCCACCTCCTCGATAAGGGAGTGGACAAGGAAAAGATATTCAACCATATCTTCAGCAATTTCTCACCTGACAGGATCCGGCTGAAGGGCTTTGCCCTCCACAGCCGCATGGTGGTGCATCCGGATCTTCATACGGCATATATCTGGCTGACAAAGGAGGACCTGGAGAGATTCAGGCATGTCAAGGGTGATACCGAAGGATTTGCAAATGTACTGCTTACAATGAAGGGTATCGTGCTCTCAGTACTGTTTATTGAACGAACAGGATTCGTTAAAATGTCGTTGCGTTCAAAAGGCAGTTTCAACGCAAACGTGCTTTCAAGAAAGTGCTTCAACGGAGGAGGTCACCGCAATGCTGCCGGAGGTGAGATGAAGGGAACCATACATGATGTGGTGAGTCACTTTGAGACAACTCTTCCGACTTTCAGGAAAGAGCTTGATGAGGCAGCGGCAGAGATGAACAGATGAAGCTGTTTATACCAATATTAACACTACTTCTGTTGCCTGGCTGCCAGAATAAACCTGACAGCAGGAGCTCCTCTCAGTCGCGCACGGAAACCGAGCTCATTGACCTGAACAAGTCACTGATTACTCAGGACCGCGCTGTCATAGCGGAGTACATTGGCAGGAATGAGCTTTCCTTCCGTGAAACAAACACCGGCCTCTGGTACAGCGTTCTTGCCGAAGGTACAGGTGATACGGTAAATACCGGTGACAACGTTACCTATGATTATGAATGCTCCCTCCTCGACGGCAAAATCTGCTACAGCGGTTCACAGACCATCAGGGTGGGTTATGCAGGAGCCGAAAGTGGCGTCACTGAAGGACTTCAGCTTATGCGGGAGGGAAGTGACTTTATGTTCATAATGCCGCCATACCTTGCATACGGACATACAGGTGACGGTGACAGGATACCCGGCAGGGCAATTCTTGTCTACAGAATCAGAGTTAAGGATATAAGTTAGTTTGGAACGATATTTGAAGAGAAGGAGGAGATGATAATTAAAACCATGAGAAAAACCATATCTGCAGCAGTGCTGACCGCACTGGCTGTTGCCATTATATCATGCAATCCGGCAAAGAAATACGAGGAAGAGGAAAAAAGTCTCATTGCTGACTATATTGCCAGTAATAATATAACCGTCAGTCCTGATGCCAATGGCATCTACTATATTGAAACGGAACCGGGTACGGGAGATCTGATAAAATCAGGTGATTCAGTGGGAGTCTATTATACCCTTATGTTCCTGACCGGTGAGGTAAAACAGTCCAATGTTGAAGAAGAAACCCCTTACAGGTTCAGGGTCGGTTCATATGAACTTATTGAAGGATGGTCCAAAGGCCTCCTGAAGATGAAGCCGGGAACGAAAGCGCGACTGCTGTTGCCGTCAAGCATGGCCTACGGAAGCATGGGTTACGGTTACTATGATAACTACGGCAACTATTATACCATCATACCTGGTTACACACCGTTGCTCTTCGATATCGAGGTGGTTGAGCTCGTGAGGGCCAGAAAGTAAGCAGATGCGCCGGGTCACGGCGCTTTTTTTTTACTTCAGAATGACGGTATTACCCTTCAGGCTGACACCCTTAAGGGCATTGGAATAGCTGGTCCAGATGCCGTCAAGAAACCCGTTTATCAACTTCTCTGCCTCCTCCGCGGCTGCAGTGGCATCCGTCATAACTTTCTCCTCCTGCTGTGAAGGCACTCCTGAAGCCATCAGAAGTGAGCGGTAACCGTTAATACGGGAAACAAGTCCGTCCTGGCTTCTGCCAAAAGCCTCATCCAGCTTTGCAAGCTCTTCTTTGACAGTCTTCTGTATTGGCGCCATTGCTTCTGCGAAGCTGCTGTCCCTGGCCATCAGCTCTTCGCTCTTCGCAAGGCTCTCCCTGACACCGGTTATCTTTTGCAGATTTTCATTCAGTGTATTGATGCGGAGACCGAATGCCTCTGCCCGGGCAAGATTACTCCTCAGTGCACTGGTGTCCGGCGCAGCCATCCTTGGATCAGCGCTGACCTTTACCCTTGTCACCGCAATGTCATCACCCTTCTTCAGTGTCACCGAATATGTTCCCGGGATCACCATCCCACCGAACCTTCTGGAATACCGCGCGCCGGGATCCTGCTGTTCCTGCTCTGACGGGTAGGAGACCTGAGGCAGCGGATTGCAGTCAAAACGCCAGGTAAAGCGGTTAAATCCCTTTGTTGCATCCAATTCAGTTGACTTTGCAGGTTTTCCGGCGGCATCCTTTATCTCCACGCTGACCTTGCCCTCTTCGCTGGAGTAAAATGATATCATGGCACCCGGTTCGCGGTTTTCGCCGCGGTACATGGCATCACCGTAGAAGTAATACCCGGGCAGGTTCCTGACAGATGCCATCCACGCCTCCGGTGTTTCAAAGGCCGTCAGCCTGCTGTTGAGCAGCTCTTTGCCCGATGCTGCCAGCGCCCTCAGTGGACGGATGTCATCAAGCACCCAGACGGCACGGCCGAAGGTGCCTATCACAAGGTCATGTTCACGTGGCTGTATGACCATGTCATAAGTGGAGACGGTCGGATAACCGCTGGTCCACCTGTTCCATGTATCACCGTCGTCAAATGAGGCATAGAGGCCATACTCCGTTCCGGCAAACATCAGACGGGGCTCAACCGGATCCTGCACGAAGCAGAGAACATAACCCCGTACGTCAGTGTCATCAATGATTCGCTGCCAGTTCCTGCCGAGATCCTTTGTGCGGAACAGGTAAGCGGCGTTGTCACCCTGCCTGTAATCATTTACCACGGCAAAGGCCTCCTCCGGAGAATGGACTGATGCTGTTATCTGCGGCATCCAGGCGTTGCGCGGCATACCCTTGATCTTCGGCGAAGTGTTCTCCCAGCTCTTCCCGCCGTCACGGGTGACCTGAATCATGCCGTCATCGGTGCCGGCCCATATGATGCCCTGTTTCACCGGGCTGGGCGCGATGGTTATAACGGTGCAGTGGTTCTCTGCCCCGGTGGCCTCGTGGGTGATACCTCCGCTCTGAGCCTGTTTTTGTTTAAGGGAATCATCGGAGGTGAGATCCGGAGATATCTTTGTCCACGTGTCGCCCCTGTCAGTGCTTTTGTGTACAAACTGACTGCCGAAATAAATGGTATTGTTGTCAAAGGGATCCTGTGCCAGGGCTGAGTTCCAGTTGAACCGGAGCTTCTCCTCCCCATCTGCTGCAGGCCTTATGCTTTTATTCCACCCTGTCATGACATCACACCTGCGCAGAGCTCCTCCCTGCGACTGTGCATAACAGTAGCGGCTGTCGCCCGGAACAGGCATTGCGTCAAAGCCGTCACCGCCGATGAGGAATTCAAACATCTCATTTATCAGCGGACCGCTGTGCCAGGAGTAGGCCGGCCCTCTCCATGAACCGTTGTCCTGAAGCCCGCCGTAGATATTGTAAGGAAGCTCATTGTCTGTATTTATGTGGTAGAACTGTCCGAGGGGCAGGTTCTCAATGTGACGCCATGTAGCGCCCTTATCGTAGCTGATTCCCATGCCTCCGTCATTGCCGTCAAGGATACGGTCAGGATTCAGAGGATCAATGTACCACGCGTGATGATCAAGATGAACTGACTCCGCCGTCCGCTTGTCGAATGTCAGAGCTCCGTCCTCGCTCACATTGACTCCTGAAAAAAGAGTGTAGACACGGTTCTCATTCTGCGGATCAACATATATCTCGGCATAATAGAAGGGCCTGTTGCCAATGTTCTTCTCACCCCGCTTCTCCCATGTGAAACCTCCGTCAGTGGAGCGGTACATGGCCGAGGGCTTTGATTCGACAAACAGGTAAACAACATCCGGTTCAGATGCGGCAATGGCAATCCCAATGCGCCCCTTCTCCTCAGGAAGACCTTCAGTGATCTCTGTGAAGGTCTCTCCGCCGTCACGTGTGAGCCATAGTCCTGACCCCCCGGATGACGAACGGAAGAACCATGGCCAACGCTGATGATCCCACATGGCAACAAATATCTTGCCCGGGTTCGACGGGTCCATGACCATGTCAGCCACTCCCGAGGTCTCATTGGTGAAGAGTATCCTCCTCCATGTTCCTCCGCCGTCAGTGGAACGGTAAAGCCCCCTCTCAGTATGAGGTGCCCACGGGTTGCCGATGGCGCCGGCATAGATTATATCAGGATTAACCGGATCGACTATGATCCTGTGAATGTAGCGGGTGAGCTCAAGACCCATACATTTCCATGACCTGCCGCCGTCAGTACTCCTGTAGATGCCGTATCCGCCGGTGACACTGTTGCGCGGATTGCCCTCACCTGTACCCGCCCAGATGATGTCGGGCCTCAGCGGGTCGATTCCAATGGCACCAATTGAAGCCACGGCCTCATTGTCAAAGACGGGGATGAAGGTGGTTCCTGCGTTGACGGTCTTCCACAGGCCGCCGGAGGCAGTACCTACATAGAAGACATTCTCATTCCTGGGATCAACGGCAAAGGCGGTTACCCTGCCGCTCATGCCTCCGGGACCAATATTCCTTGGTTTGATACCGCTGAAGAGCGACATGTCTGTCTTCTGCCCGGCGAGCAGGGCAGTAAGCATAATCATTACAGCAGATGCAAATAGCCTTTGAATCATTCTGATGGGGTTTAACGGACACAATTTAGCCAATTATTTCAACAGGGAGGGAGACACAATTTCTGTTTTACAATATCTGTTCGGTCAGGCCAGGAGGAGATAAACGGCCGGCCTCCTGTCAAGGCCGGGGATGCTGTCGCGCCAGCCGGCAACTGTTCTGGTCACTATCTCCTCGCTTTCCAGAGTAATATCGGCCGCGATGCAGAGACGGGTTGCGGGCCTGCAGACTGACAGGATGTCTTCCAGCATCTTCCCGTTCCTGAAAGGAGTCTCCATGAAGATCTGCGTCTGACCGCCTGCCGATCTCTTCTCAAGCTCCCTGAGGGCTCTCTGCCTTCCCTGGCCATCCACGGGCAGGTAACCGTGAAAGGCAAACGATTGCCCGTTTAGTCCTGAGGCTACAAGGGCCAGCATCACGGACGAGGGTCCGGTGAGCGGGACAACCCTTATATTTCGGCGGTGAGCCTCGGCTGCGACAATGTTTCCGGGATCTGCCAGGCCCGGCATCCCTGCCTCACTCATCACACCTGCATCAGCGCCGGAGGCAACCCTGGCGAAAAAGTCGGCCAGCCCCGCCGGATCAGAGTGCTTCCCGACAGGGAAAAAGAGTGAGTCATCAAGGGGAAACTCCCTGTCAATACTTCTCAGGTACCTGCGGGCGGTTCTCATATCCTCGACGGCAAAGAGCCTCAGTGAAACCGTTATCTCCCTTGTGCCGCGCGGTATGACCAGACTGTGATCGCTATTGCCGAGGGTGACAGGGATCATATAAATATTTCCACTCATCTTCTGCACTTTATGATACAGTAAATATATGGAAATAGGTGCGAAGGAGCTAAAGTGATACCTGATATTGTTCTTCTCTCATTTTCGGGTTATGTTTGTAAATCGAAAACTGTGACTGTGAAAATCACTTTTCTGGGAACCGGAACCTCACAGGGTGTGCCTGTAATTGCTTGTGAATGTGCTGTATGTCTGTCTGATGACATCAGGGATAAGAGACTGAGAGCTTCCCTTCTCGTTGAGACAGCATCAAACACCATTGTGATTGATGCCGGACCAGACTTCAGGCAGCAGATGCTGAATGCCAGGCTGAAGAAGCTTGATGCCATACTCCTGACACATGAACACAAGGACCATATTGCCGGAATGGACGATCTCCGGGCGTTCAATTACAAGAGCCAGGCTGCAATAGACATTTATGCTGAGGAGAGAGTCCAGGGCGCCGTCAGAAAGGAGTATGCCTACGTCTTCTCAGAGAACCACTACCCGGGTGTTCCCAAAATGAACCTACACACCATTGAGAATTATAGCTTTGATATCAGCGGGGATACAATTGTTCCGCTGCGCATCTTCCACTACCGTTTACCGATACTTGGATTCAGGATAGGAGATATGGCATACATCACTGACGCCAACTACATCCCCGAAGAGACAAAAGAAAAACTGATAGGAGTGAAGTACCTGGTCATCAATGCCCTCAGGAAAGAGAAGCATATATCGCACTATAGCCTGGGTGAAGCACTGGGACTGATACAGGAGGTATCACCCCGGAAGGCCTACATAACGCATATTGGTCATCAGATGGGGAAGCATGCTGAAGTTAACAGGGAACTGCCTGTGAATGTCACCCTGGCGTGGGACGGGCTGGAGGTGACCTGCGAGGATTAATCTATCTTTTCTTGTACTTGAAAAGCTTCTTCTGGTACTTCTTGGAGAAGAAGTACTTGTTGCGCCCCAGTTGAGAAGTGTCTATGTAGGAGTTCTTACGGATGGCCTGATATGTATTCTTTTTCGATGCTGCACATCCGGGCATAATCATTATTGCCGATAGTATCAGTATAATGAATGTTATGCTCTTGCAGTTTACTCTTTTCATCAGTTATTGCTCAACTAATTTCTAAAAGCAGAATTTAATTTCAGGCATCGCTACAAAGTAAAATAAAATCTTCAAAACAACTCATTCACTGTATCTTTCCTTTTATTTTAGGATACAATGCTTTAACTTGCAGTCGCGTAATGGCGGCATGGTTAATATCAGATTAAACTCATATGTGCAGGTTAAAGTTTCGGTTTTTGCTCTTTTTTTTCATCCCGGTCATTACAGTTTCAGGTCAGTCGCTTGAGAATCTCGGGATTGTAAGGGAAAACGGAGCCAGTGCAGTCTCTCTCGTCCTTGATGACAGCACCATGTTTAACCTTCAGTCACCACGGCCTCTGTTCAGCTTCAGGCTTGACGGGGTCTATCTTGAATCAGATGATGTTCCGGCCGGGCTCACCGGCAGCCGTTTCATGATGATATTCCCCGGAGGGACGGAGGCAGGATACACCCCGCGGGGAGGCTCCCATCCGGGTTTCATGGCTACGCTGGCGTTCCGGAACAACGGCTCTGATACACTGACAATAAGTGATGTGGTGCCCTTCGGAGAGAATGGCAACAGCGCCTTTATTACCGGATATGGTCCCCGCAACCTGGCAAGGGCTAACCTCTTCCTTCCCGGAAAGAGCCCCGTGCGGGTCATTCTGCCTGATAATGCATGGGAGATGGGCTTCGCTGTTTTCGACGCAGGCGAGGGTCTTTCAGTCAGTGCAATAGCACGGCGTGACCGGACCGAAAACGGCATTATGAGAAGATATGAGACGATACTCCCTCCCGGAGCCTCAGTCACTTACCATCTCTGGGCTGACATTTTCAGGGGATCATGGCAGGACGGAATGAAACTCATATTCAGGGACCGGTACCTCTATGACCTCGGCAGTTTTGACGATGCACTTTACCGACGTGATGACCTGAAGTGGATACGTAACAGCTACCTGATGATACTTCAGATGGCCTGGGACAGGGATTACTATGACCGGTTCACGGGTGAATCAGGCTTTGCTGACTTTCTCTCAAGATACAACAGGATCTTCGGTAATGTCGATGTGTACGGTATCTGGCCCACCTGGCCCAGGCTTGGCATTGATGAGAGAAACCAGTGGGATCTCTACCGTGATCTGCCGGGAGGGACCGAAGGGCTGAGGCGCATAAGCCGGCAGGCAAAGGCTGACAACTGCCGCTTTTTAATAGCATATAATCCATGGGATAAAAGCACCAGGGCGGAAGATCCGGTCAGGGGAATGGCAGAGATAATTGCCGCAACTGATGCCGACGGTGTGGTGCTTGACACTGAGGGACGATCATATACCGCCCTTCAGAACAGTGCCGACTCGGTGCGCAAAGGTGTTGTGATGTATTCCGAAGGTATGCCGGTGGTAAAGGATATGCCGGGTATACTGGCTGCACGCGTGCATAACGCCCTCTTTCTCAGTCCCGAACTTAACCTGAACAAGCTTATCAAACCGGATTTTGCCATCTTCCGCGTTGCAGACGTCGGAGAGGATGTTCTCCGCCGTGAGATTTCCGTTGCATTCTTTAACGGCTACGGCACTGAACTGAATATGTTCAGGCCGGGCGGTCGGGGTGATGAGTATACGGCTGACCTGGATTACCTGGCAGAAACGACATGGATCCTCAGACGGAACAGTGACGCTTTTCTTGACAATGACTGGATTCCTCTTGTCAGGACTGCATCCGACAGAGTATATGCCAACATGTGGAAAGCCGGAGATAAAACCCTGTTTACAGTCCTGAACATGGATCACAGGGGATACAGCGGATATCTGTTCAGCATCGGTGATACCGCAGGCAAACACCTGGTATCGCTCCGGAGGCACGAGGAGATAATACCGTCACTCATTTACGGAGAGCTCATGGCATACGTGCAGGCACCGGGATGGAGTCAGTCATACAATGGCACCAGGCGGGAGAGCTCAGTTGACTGCATAGCACTGCTGCCGTCACTTATAAAGGCGGAGATAAAGGGTGGAAAGCTTCACCTCTCTTCCGTGAACGAAGGCAGGCTGCTGATAAGCGCGGGCTTGCCCGGCTATGGCACCAAGCCGCTGGAGTTAGCCTCCCCTGCTGATACGCTGTTGGTAATTGATGATCTGTTTGGGATTGAAGGAGAAAAAGTTGTTATAGAACTTACTGACAGTAATGGTCTTCTGCTCGACGAGAGAGTGATCATGCCTGAAAAGGGCAGACCGTGGATGATGTCAGAAACCATACGTACGGAACCTGCAGAGGAGGTACCGGAGGGAATGGCGCTGGTGCCCTCAGCCACGATAAGTTATAAGCTTACAGCCGCAGATGAATTTGTTGCCTACCCTTATGCCGGAACAGAGATAACCACGGCCGTGGACAGCTTCCTCGTCGACAGGTATCCCGTAACAAACGAGGAGTATCTGAAGTTTATAAGGGAGACAAGATATATTCCGCTTGATACCGCCAACTATCTGAAGCACTGGGAGAGAGGCATGCCTGCCAGTGGTCAGGAACGCTATCCTGTTGTCTGTGTGAGCCTCGAAGATGCACGGGCCTATGCCCGCTGGGCCGGGAAAAGACTACCATCGGAGGCTGAATGGCAACTGGCGGCACAGGGTACTGACGGCCGCGAGTGGCCCTGGGGCAATGAGTTCCATGCCACCAAATGCAACAACGGATTTGGCCGTGCCACTCCCGTGGATGCCTTCCCGAAAGGGGAGAGCCCCTACGGAGTTGAAGACCTTGTGGGCAATGTATGGCAGATGACCGGCGACGTTTACTGCAACGGTGCCTATTACTTCAATATCATCAGGGGAGGCAGCTGGTTCAGGCCGGAATCAAGCTGGTGGTATGTCAGGGGAGGCCCGCAGCCGCTCACAATGACCCAGATGCAGCTCCTCGTGTCACCGGGCTATGACCGCAGCGCCACCGTCGGATTCCGCTGCGTCCGGGATCTTTGATCAGTCGGCAGTCGGCAGTTGTTAACTGATTGATTGACTGAAGACTGATGACTGAGGACTGAGGACTGATCAAATCCGCCTGGCTCCATCGCCGATTCCCGGCAGGTAGAAGTCGGCAGTAAGGCCTGTTCTGGCGGTGTAGATATCACCAAGCCTTTTAATAAAGTTATCGACGTGCTCGTTATCAACGATGGAGACCGTACATCCTCCGAATCCGGCGCCGGTCATTCTCGTGCCGATAACCCCCGGAAGCTTGCGCCCCTCAAAGACAAGGGTATCAAGCTCAGCACCCGTCACTTCGTAATCAGAGCAGAGTGAATCATGTGATTTGTTCATCAGACTGCCGAAAAGCTCAATGTCATTATTTTGCAGCGCCTCTATTGCATCGGTGGTCCTGCCGTTCTCGGTGATGACATGCACCGCCCTTTTCCTGACTACTGGATCAGTAATGTATTCATCAAGCATCCAGGTATCTCTTACAGTCAGCTGGCTGAGGTTCCTTATTGGATGATGATCCGAAATGATCTCCACGGCTCTCTCGCACTCCGAGCGCCGCTCATTGTACTTTGAGTCAGTCAGTCTCCTGATCTTGTTCGTGTTGGTGATGATCAGCCTCCTGTCGCCCAGGTTCATCGGTGCATAACGGTACTCAAGGGTGTCACAGTTGAGATTGATGGCATGGTCTTTCTTGCCGAAACCAACAGCAAACTGATCCATAATGCCGCATTGCATGCCTGCAAACCCGTTCTCGGCCTTCTGTCCCATCTTTACCATCTCTATCATTTCAAGACCTGAGCCTGTCAGGTGATTCATCGCAACAGCAGTCACCATCTCAATGGATGCTGATGAGGATAACCCGGCACCACTGGGGATGTCTCCGTAAAAGAGCATCTCCATACCATATGCGGGAATTCCTTTTCGTGCAAACTCATTGATGACGCCAACGGGATAATTGGTCCAGCTCTTCGGGATAGGGAGATAGTTGAAGACAACAGGCACTGCAACCGCTCCGCTGAAATTAAGACTGTTCATAAGTATCTCTGCCCTGTCGGTCCTGCGTACCAGCAGGTAGGTCCCGAAATCGACGGCACACGGGAATACATATCCTCCGTTGTAGTCTGTATGCTCACCGATGAGGTTTACCCTGCCCGGTGAAAAAAAAAGGACAGGCTCTGTCGCCCTGTCCCCGTATAATCTGAAAAATTCTTCACGCAGAAAGCTGTGATAGACATTCATACTTTGAGTTTCTTCTCTATTTCAAGTATCTGGTTTCTGAAATGGCGGTCGGTGTCGATGAGGTTGTTGACGGTCTTGCATGCATGCAGAACGGTGGCGTGATCCTTGCCGCCGATTGATGATCCTATGCTTGCAAGCGAAGCCTTCGTCAGGCTCTTCGAGAAATACATCGAGACCTGCCGGGCCTGAACTATCTCTCTCTTGCGCGTTTTTCCCTGCATCAGGTCAACGGGAATCTTGTAGTACTCGCATACTACCTTTTGAATATAGTCGATCGTTACCTCCCTGCGCTGGGTGTTGACCAGCCTGTCAACCATCTGGCGGGCAAGCTCCAGCGTCACCTCCTTGCGGTTGAGTGTTGACTGTGCGTAGAGCGATATGAGACCTGATTCAAGCTCCCTGATGTTCGATGAGATATTCTCAGCCAGGAACTCAAAGATCTCGTCAGGCAACTCTATGCCGTCATTGTAGGCCTTCTTCCTTAGTATCGCGAGCCTCGTCTCGAAGTCGGGCTTCTGCAGGTCGGCCAGCAATCCCCACTTGAAACGCGAAAGCAGTCTCTGCTCCATCCCCTGCAACTCCACCGGAGGCTTGTCACAGGTAAGAATCAGCTGTTTTCCCGACTGGTGAAGGTGGTTGAATATGTGGAAGAAAGTGTCCTGTGTCTTCTCCTTGCCCGCAAACTCATGAACGTCATCAATTATCAGGACGTCAATCATCTGGTAGAAGTGGAGAAAATCATTTTTGTTATTGTTCCTGATTGACTCTACAAACTGCGTCTGGAACTTGTTGGCATTGACATAAAGCACGGTCTTGTCAGGAAACTTCTCCTTGACAAGGATACCGATGGCCTGAACAAGATGGGTCTTGCCGAGACCCGAGTCACCGTAGATCATCAGCGGATTAAAGGCAGTGCCTCCGGGATTGTTTCCAACGGCTATGCCGGCAGAGCGAGCCAGACGATTGCATTCGCCTTCAATGAAGTTGGCAAATGAGTAATCAGGATTGAGCCTCGGGTCAAAGTGAACCTTCTTGATGCCCGGTATGATAAATGGATTCCTGATGGCCGGCTGAGTGGCTTCAAAAGGGACCTGCATGGGCTTATTCTGCAGATCAGTCTTATTCCTGGAAGGATACCTGACAGTGTAGGGCTTCCCGTTGGTGAAGCCCGAGTTCTCCATGATGATGTTGTACTCAAGCTTGGCTTCATTGCCAATCTCCCGCCTCAGGGTCTTCCGTAGGATGTCAATATACTGCTCTTCAAGATATTCGTAAAAGAATGGACTGGGCACCTGGATTGTCAGAATGTTCTTTTCGAGCCTGAGAGGAACGATAGGCTCAAACCAGGTTTTAAAACTGGCCGCAGGAATTATGTCACGAATTATTTCCAGACAGTTATTCCAAACCTCATCGTGTGATTTGTTCATTCAGATTGAAATTAAAAAATCGCTTCTGTTTTCAGGTGCTGAAACCCATGACAATATTTGTAAAAAAAAAGGTAAAAAAAAAAATTTTTTTCTATTGACATTCCCATTTATTCTTTACTGTTGTGAGCATCAGGTCCTTATAACAGTAAACGTTCGTCAAAAAAAATAAAGTACTGATAATCAGTATTTTAAAACAAAGATCATGTATCCCAACGGGTTATATCAAAGAGGACTACAAGGTCCTTTTATACGTGCCGGAGGAGGTGCTGAAAAGTGGGGCTGCAACGGTATGATTCAATAATGTTTAGCACTTTTTGGACAAATCACTCGGCCTTTTTGCCAAAAAGGGAGAAATGGACATATTTCTTAGGATTATCCTTCATATCCTGGAGCAAAAGGTCAAGATTGTAGAGTGTATTGTTCAGATTTGTATAGAGACTGTCGTTTTTTACCAGTTTTCCGGCCGACCCTTCTCCCTGGCTTATGCCTCTGACGATCTCGTCAAGGTTTGCGAGTGATGTACGGAGTGAGGTAAGGGTGGTGCCCATATCAGCCGAGGCAACGGCGTCAGATATCTCTTCAATGTTCTTAAGGGTCGAATCCAGTGACGAGCTGTTGGCAGAAAGCATGGCCGTGAAGACCTTCAGGTCATCTATGGCACCCATCAGCTCATCTTTTTCGTTCTCTGAGATATCCCTGAGACTGGAGGTGATGTCGCTTACATTTGACACTGACGAACGGATATCGCTTGTCATCTCAGGGGTGAAGACGCTGTTTAACGCGGAGACTACCGAATCGAGCTTGATGATCATATCGGTAATATTACCCTCCAGTGGTGAGAGGGTCGCGCTCAGCCGGTCAATGATAGATGTGGCAACGTAACCGGTCAGGGTGTCATGATTATGGCACATTTCCCTGCTCTGGCCCATACGAAGTACAATCTTCATCCCGGCAATTAGCGTTGTCGTCGTTATTTCTGCTTTTGTATCTTCCGGTACCTTGAAGTTCCTGTCTACCGAGAGTGAGACAAGGATCAGTCCTGAACCGTCATTGATGAGTTTTATATCCTGAACCACCCCGGCCTGGTAACCGTTGATCTCCACGGGACTTGACTCGGTCAGGCCGGCAATGTTACCGTAGACGATATGATAGGTGTCAGTGCTTGTAAAGAGAGCGGTGCCTTTAAGAAAGTTGAACAGAAGGATGAATGCACCAATGGTTATGACCGCAACGGTTCCTACTTTGGCCTCATGAGATATCTTCATAGAATTGCTATTTTTGTTTTTTTGCTTCAATGGCCTCCCTGAGAGGGATTACCTTTCCGTTTCTCACGGCAATTACAAAGGCGTCCGGAAACCTCAGGATAAGGGTTCTTCTGTACTTTATTGCATCATCATGAACGGGAAATTTGCCGGCAGCGTATTTTACCCGTTCACCGGCGTCTATTCTGGTGATCGTCTCAATCCCTTTGAGCTGGCTCTGCGACATCTCTTTCTCCCTGGGCATGGCAGATATCTGCACCATGAATAATATCTCCCCTGCTGCGGCGGCAGGAGTCGCCTCCTTCTCCTTCGCAGGAGTGCCGGTCTGAACAGCTGCTGTTGATTTAACCGTTGCAGTTTCTGGAATTGTTTCCCTCATCGCTGTTGTGGCTTCCGAACCGGTAGCCTCAGCCGCCTGATTGCCGGAACTCTCAGCCGACTGTTTGCCGGTGACCACAGCTACCGGACCGGTGGTGCTGTCAGTCCTTCCCTCGGGCTCTTCCTGCACCTGAACGTAATTCCCGGGCTTTGCCCCCGACCGGCTGTCGATTGTCTGCTTGTAATCCCTGAAGGCCCTGAATATGGCAGAAGCGAGGTAATCCTGCCCCTGAGCCGAGTTTAAATATTTCTCCTCGTCAGGATTGGAGAGGAACCCAAGCTCAACTAGTACCGAGGGCATGGTGGTCCTCCACAGAACAACAAATCCGGCCTGCCTCACACCACGGTCCTTCCTGCCCACCCTGTCCCTGAACTGGTCCTGGATCATGGTTGCAAATTCCGTGCTCTGCTTGAGGTAGGTGTTCTGCATCAGTGAGAAAATGATGAATGATTCCACTGAGTTGGGATCATATCCCTCGTACTTCGTCTGGTAATCCTGTTCAAAGGTGATCACGGAGTTCTCCTTCATGGCCACCTGGAGGTTTGCATCATCCATGCTCTGACCCAGAACATATGTTTCCGCGCCGGTGAAACGCTTGTCAGTCATGGCATTGGAATGAATCGAAATGAAAATGTCGGCCTTGTTCCTGTTGGCTACTTCAGCCCGCTCGGCAAAACCGATAAAGGTATCGTCATTGCGTGTATAAATTACCTTGACATCCTTCAGGTTTTCGCTTATGTACTTTCCTGCTTTGAGTGCAACCGCCAGATTTATGTTCTTTTCCTTTGATCGGGAACCCACTGCACCGGGGTCTTTACCTCCATGCCCTGCATCGATCACAACCACCCACTCGTTTTCTGCCGGCACCGGTTGTGACCACATCGGTGCTGGCATGGTAATTGATGCCAGTGCAAAGGCACCTGCCAGAATATAATTTAGCCCTCTTATTTTGGTCATTTTCCGCATTACAGCTTTGCGATTTTTCATTAGTTTTGTCGCTGGCATGCCAATGATGCACAACAATTACGCAAAAATAGCATTTAACTTGCATTTTCACGCACAAAGATTGTTTGTAACAATTTTCATGTCGCTTCTCTTCTCCCCGGCACTGTTTGGCCAGGAGAAGGTCATCCCTGTCACTGCTCCGGCTATTGTGCCAGACTCAATCCGGCTTAATGAACCGGATACATTACCCATACCGTTCATCCTGTCAGACACTATTTTTGCCGGCGAATCTGCTTCAGTCCGTGACACGGCAGGGCAGAAGCCTCCGCTGATCATCTCTCCTGATGCTGTTGACGAGCCCATTGTTTACAATGCCGACGGATACATGAAAACCGATCTCAGGACCAAAAAGGTGAGCCTGGTGCAGAATGCCAGAGTCACCTACGGTACGATAGAACTGACGGCTGACTCCATAGTGCTTGACATGGAGACCGGCTCTGTATATGCCACCGGAAGGATCGACTCTACGGGCAAAATGGCAGGCTTGCCAGTTTACAAGGATGGGGCCGAAGAGTTCAAGTCGAAGGAACTCACCTATAACTTCAAATCCAGGAAAGGGGTAATCCGCAATGTCACCACCGAGCAGGAGGGAGGATTCCTTCAGAGCACTACCACAAAGAGACATGAAGACGGCACGCTCCACGTCAACCGCAGCAAGTTCACCACCTGTGACGCTGAAGAACCGCACTTTTATCTCGCCCTGCCAAAAGCCAAGGTCTATCCCGGTGAAAAGATTGTCTCAGGTCCGGCATATATGGTGGTTGCCGACATACCGTTACCTCTTATTCTGCCGTTTGGGTTCTTTCCCGTGCAGCAGCGGAGATCCTCAGGGATCGTGATGCCCAAGTACGGTGAGGAGGCACGGAGGGGCTATTACCTCTCCAACGGCGGATACTATTTCGCTCTGAGTGACTATTTTGATCTCAAGCTTACTGGATCTATCTATACCAATGGAACCTGGCTTGCCGACGCCGGCTCTTCATACAGGCTGAGATACCGTTTTAGTGGGACATTCGGGTTCAGCTATGCCAACAATATCACCAGCTACAAGGGATTGCCTGATTACGCTCAGACAACTAACTACCGCCTCGCCTGGTCACACTCACAGGACGCCAAGGCGAGTCCGGGTTCACGCTTTTCCGCCAGCGTCAACATGAGCTCCAGCGGGTACGACAGGGAGAACAGCTATGATGTCGCTGACCATGTCACAACTACAAGACAGTCAAGCATCAGCTACTCCAGAAACTGGGCAGGAACGCCGTTCAGCTTCTCCACAAGCCTCAACCAGTCACAGAACGTCGAGAACAAGACCCTGATGCTGAACCTGCCCAAGGCCAGCCTGACCGTTTCGCGCATATATCCTCTCAAACCCAAACAGGCTGCGGGCAAGGCGAAATGGTACCACGACCTGACCACACAGTATACTGCATCACTCGATAATAAGATTGATACCTACGACAGCCTATTCTTTACAAGTGCCATGTGGAAAAACATGAAGAACGGCTTCAAGCACGAAATACCACTGAGTCTGCAGATAAGGCCTTTTAATAACTTCTCCATCTCCCCCTCATTGCGCTATACCGGTGTACTCTACACGCAGCAGATCGAAAAGAGATGGGATCCTGACTACTATGACCCGGCAAAAGGAAAGGTTATACCCTCTGTCATCAACGATACGATCAGAGGCCTGACCTACGGACAGGCAGTTGTGCCATCAATAAGCGCTTCGTTTAACCCTCAGCTTTACGGTCACTTCCAGTTCACCAAAAAAGGGTCAAGGGTTGAGTCGATACGGCATGTGATGAAACCCTCTGTAGGATTCTCCTATTCCCCTGAATCCGAAAGGCTGTCAAGTGACATGTACAAGACCGTACAGGTTGACACCCTGGGAAACACCCGCGAGTACTCTATTTATGAAGGAAGTGTTTACGGCACTCCATCTGCAGGAATGCGCTCAGGATCTGTAACATTCGGACTGTCAAATATTGTTGAGGCAAAGATGTTTGCCAGAAACGACACTACGGGTAAGCCCAATAAGGTTAAGCTTATAGAGAGCCTCTCGCTGAATACTTCCTATAATCTTTTCTCCGACTCACTGAACTGGTCGCCCCTCAGCATGTCATTCCGCACGACCCTTGCCGAGAACATCAACGTTCAGGCAAGCAGTACCTTCAATCCATATGCGATCAATGATAGAGGAGTTACCATAGATGAACCGGCCATCACACAGGGCCAGGGTCTGGCCCGAATGACAAACCTGAACATGAGCCTCGACTTTGACCTGGGGAGGCTGCTCAGGGGTAAGGAGAGCGGCAGGCAACAACAGCAGGGACCTGGCATCACATCCGGAACACCGGGTGAGGCTGGTTCCGGTCCGGGCAGCAACCTGCCTCTGGCGAAAAGTAACATCGATGAGTTCGGGTATGTGAAGTTTGACGTCCCCTGGTCGCTCAGGGTGGCCTATAACTTCAACTACAGCAAGCCCGGGGTAACATCGAATATAACCCAGACAATGACTCTTGGAGGTGATCTGAAGCTTACACCGAAGATTGCATTAACCTACAACACGGGCTATGATATCAAGGCAAACGAGATAACAATGACCAGGGTAGGCATCTCACGCGACCTGCATTGCTGGGAGATGAGTTTTAACTGGATACCCGTCGGGTATATGAAGAGCTGGAACTTCACCATCAGGGCCAAGGCAAGCATGCTTCAGGATATTAAATACGAAAGGAGCAAGGATTACCATGAGAATTATTAACGAAATCAAGTCATCAGGAATGAAAAGAATTATCAGCACAACTGCCGCACCGGGGGCCATCGGACCCTACAGCCAGGCTGTGGAGGCCAACGGAACACTTTACATCTCCGGCCAGGTGCCGATCGATCCTGCCACCGGCAAGATCGTCGAGGGAGGCATAACCGAACAGACCACACAGGCGCTCAAGAATATAAAGGCTATACTGCTTGCGGCGGGATATACTCTTAATGACGTTGTCAAATCAACATGCCTGCTCTCAGACATGTCGGATTTCAAGGCCATGAACGAGGTCTACGCTCAGTTCTACACCTCTGAACAGCCGGCACGGGCCGCTTTTGCCGTCAAAGGCCTACCGCTGGGAGCGCTGATCGAGATTGAAACGGTGGCGGTAAAACAGTAGAGGCCGGTCTCAGACCAGCCTCTACATAGTATTCAAAGCGGATTTTATATCCGTTTATTCTGCTATAACCTCGAAGTTGACATCAACCCTGACGTCGCGGTGCAGCTTGACCACTGCCTTGTAGCTGCCTACCTCCTTGATGGCTTCCTCGCCAAGAATGATGTTCTTGCGGTCAATCTCAAACCCTTTTTCATTCAGGGCCTCAGCCAGCTGAATGGTATTGACTGAACCGAAGATCTTTCCTGCGGAACTCACCTTGGCTCCGATAACAAGCTTAACGGCGCCGAGCTTTGCTGCCAGCTTCTCAGCTTCCTGCCTGATCTTCTCTTCCTTGTGAGCCCTCTGCTTCAGGTTCTCATTATGAATCTTGACGGCAGAGCCGGTTGCCTGGATGGCATAACCCTTGGGAATGAGGAAATTCCTTGCGTAACCGGTCTTGACTGAAATAACGTCATTCTTCAGACCGAGCTTCTCCATATCCTGCGTGAGAATAATTTTCATGTCTCTTCCTCCTTTACTTCATAAGATCAGCTACATAGGGAAGCATGGCAAGGTGACGGGCACGCTTGATGGCTTTTGAAACCCTCCTCTGGTACTTCAGCGAGGTGCCGGTGATACGGCGGGGAAGGATCTTACCCTGTTCATTGAGAAACTTCTTCAGGAACTCGGGATCCTTGTAGTCAATGTACTTGATCTTGTTCTTCTTGAACCTGCAGTATTTCTTCTTCTTGATCTCTACTGTAGGCGGTGTCAGGTACCTTATTTCCGAATTGTTCTGTGCCATGATTATTCCTCCCTGACTTTTTCGGTTTCTTTCATTCTTCTCTTCTTTTCAGCATACTCTACAGCATACTTTTCCATATGGAAGGTCAGGAAACGGATGATCCTTTCATCCCTTCTGTACTGCACTTCTAATTTTTCTATCAACTCACCAGGCCCTCTGAACTCGATCAGGTAATAAAAACCGGTCGATTTTTTCTGAATGGGATAAGCGAGTTTCTTCAGACCCCAGTTCTCTTCATGAATGATCTCACCATCGTTGTCAGTGATGATCTTCTTGAATTTCTGAACCGCTTCCTTCATCTGATTTTCAGACAAAACGGGAGTTGCAATGAAAACGGTTTCGTACTGATTCAACATCTCTTTTTTAGTTATAATTGTGTTAATAAATCGGGTTGCAAAAGTAAGACAATAAATCTTAAAAAAAAATATTCCCGCAACTATTTGATTATATTTGTGACTGATATACAAGACAGACTGCTGATACCCGCTATGGATAACTTCATCGTATCTGCCAGAAAATACCGGCCTGCCACATTTGACATGGTTGTGGGGCAGGATACCATTACCACTACACTGAAGAACGCAATAAGGAACAATTTTCTTGCGCAGGCATATCTTTTTTGTGGTCCGCGCGGTGTGGGAAAGACAACCTGCGCCAGGATATTTGCAAGGACAATCAACTGTGCAAGCCCCGGACCTGACGGCGAGGCGTGTGACAAGTGCGAGTCATGCAGCTCATTCAACTCACAGGCATCTTTCAATATACATGAGCTCGATGCGGCATCTAACAACAGCGTTGATGACATCCGCAACCTTACCGACCAGGTCAGGATTCCGCCTCAGGTAGGCAAATTCAGCGTATACATCATTGACGAAGTCCACATGCTCTCGGCCCAGGCTTTCAACGCATTCCTGAAGACCCTCGAGGAGCCTCCGTCACATGCCATCTTCATCCTTGCCACTACCGAGAAGCATAAGATCATACCCACCATTCTTTCCCGCTGCCAGATATTCGATTTCAACCGCATAAACGTTGATGACATCGTCCAGCGCCTGAGCTGGGTGGCCGGGAATGAAGGAGTGAAGGCCGAACAAGAGGCGCTCCATGTCATTGCCAACAAGGCTGACGGTGCCATGCGTGATGCCCTCTCCATCTTCGACCAGATAGTGAGCTTCAGCGGTAAAAACATCACCTACGCTGATGTAATTGCCAACCTTAATGTGCTTGACTATGAGTACTACTTCAGGATTACCTCCGCGGCAATCGACGGTGATGTCACATCGGTGCTGCTGACCTATAACGAGATCCTTAACAAGGGCTTCGACGGGTATAACTTCATGGCCGGGCTGAATAATCATCTCCGTGACCTGCTTGTGAGCCGCGATGAGGCCACGATTAAGCTGCTGGAAACATCGCCCTCGATAAGACAACGTTACCGTGAGCAGGCCGTCAGGGCACCGCTGTCATTCATTTACGATTCGCTTGATGTAGGCTCACAGTGCATGCTTAACTTCCGCAGCAGCAAGAACCAGCGCCTGCACGTTGAACTGGCACTGCTGCGCATGTGCAAGCTTTCAGAGGAGAAAGCTGAGGCAGAGCCAAAAAAAAAAGCTGAACGGCAACCCGAACCTGCAGAGCCTGAAATAAAGCTTTCATCACCCTCACCGACACCCTCTGCCACTGCCATCCCGCAGACCGGACCGGCTGCCGGATCAGCTAAAAGCGTCCCTCTGGCCGAAGATGGTAAAAAGGTATCGATAAAGAACATTATCTCTGGCGCAGGACAGCCGGAAAATATTGTCAGTGAACCTGTTCCTGATACCAGCCCATCTGCGGAAACACGCCAGTTCACACCTGAAGAGCTGAAGGAGGCATGGAACCTTTTTGCCGCAGAGGTGAAAGAGGCCAGCCCCAGAATAGCGGTTACACTCTCCGCCGTCTCACCCGTGCTGCTTCCTGACTGGATAATTGTCCTTAAACTTGACAATTCGACCCTCAAGGAGACATTCGACCAGAACTTCAGGGCAAGACTGGAGAACCATCTCCGCTTATCACTTCATAACTCCTCGGTGAAACTGCAGACAACCGTGGAAGCCACTGAGAGAGGAGAGATACTCTATTCATCCGAACAGAAGTTCAACCACCTGGCCTCAAAAAATCCTGCCCTGAAGGATCTCAAGAAGACCTTTAACCTCGACTTTGACTAGACTATTGACATACAACCGGTGAGCGGCAAAAATCATACGGAGGAGAGTGGCAGCATTGCATCTGAAAGCCATGGTGCCGCTGTCAATGCCGGTAAGGCATATGTCATGGCAGGTGCCATTGCACATGACCTGAACACAATTCTTACAACCATTTACGGTTACAGCGAGACGGCGCTTGAAACCATTGATGAGACTTCAGAGGCGGGACGCAATATTCGCAGGATTATCGAGGCAGCAGACAGGGCGAGGAGCCTCACTTCACAGCTCCTTGACCTCAGTCGCAAATTAGCACAGAATAAGGCTCCCCTGAAGGTGATTGATGTTTTGTCAGAAACACTCGACTTTCTGCAGCCGTCAGCAGGAAGTAACATCATAGTCGTCCGGCAGATAAAGACTCCCGGGATTCTTGTCGAGGCGCTTCCCGAACAGCTCTTCAGGGTCTTTCTGAATATTGCAGCGAATGCCCTTGATTCAATGGAAGATACCGGGGGCAGCCTGACGGTAACTCTCGATGCCTCTGGTATCAGCGATGGCACAGAGGCCGGAGCAAACCGCAGACAGGTACTCATACGCTTTGCGGATACGGGAAAAGGGATGGACGCGGAAACCTCTGCGAGGATGTTTGAGCCCTTCTTTACCTCAGGAAAAAGGGAGAAGGGAACAGGCCTCGGGCTGACAATAGTGCGCGATATCGTTACTGAAATGAACGGCTCCCTGAGGGTTAACTCGGAGAAGGGCAGGGGAACCGTCATTGATCTGCTGCTTCCTGCCGCGGAGTTTGGCTCTCTCCCTGAAAAACCTTACCTTCGGAACCCTGAAAAGTAAAATAATGCGAATATGGCAGGTGTAATGATAGTTGAAGATGATGCCGCACTGCGTGAGATGCTGAGGGATTCCCTGGAAAAGCGCAAGTATACGGTCATTACCGCTGCCGACGGCAGGGAGGCCCTGGCTAAATTCCGACCCTCGGTGGTTGATCTGGTCATCACTGACCTCCTTATGCCTGAAGAAGACGGACTGATGGTGATAATGAAGATAAGGGAGATGAAGCCATCCACACGCCTGATAGCCATCAGCGGCGGCGGTCAGGCAGGTCCGGGAAGCTACCTGCTGATGGCAAGCAAACTGGGCGCGGATCATGTATTTTCGAAGCCGTTCCTTCCTTCGGAACTGGTGCAGAAAGTAAAGGAGCTGCTGGGATAAACATTATTACTCTCCTGTTGTTACTGAGGAAAACTGAACCATTAAATATTCAATAATATGTTAACAAAGAAAGTTGAAGAGATATGCAACAGGCAGATCGAAAGAGAAGGTTACTCTTCAAACCTCTACATGTCCATGGCTTCATGGGCAGAGAACAAGGGCATGGCCGGAATGGCTGCATGGCTTTATGCACAGGCAGATGAAGAGAGAATGCATATGCTCAAATTCATCAGGTTTGTGAATGAGCGCGGCGGAGTCGCTGTCATACCTGCATTCAAGCAGCCCCCGGTGAAGTACAAGGGCATTCACGAGATGTTTAAGGAGGTGCTCAGGCATGAGCAGTTCATATCCGCCAGTATTAATGAGGTGCTTGCAGCCTCTATCGCTGAGAATGATTATGCCACTACCAACTGGATTCAGTGGTTTGTCAAGGAGCAGGTGGAAGAGGAGAGCAGCGTGCAGCTGATCATTGACAAGCTTGCATTGGCCGGTGAACAGGGAATCTATTTCCTTGACCGCGATATTATGAGAATGAGGGGAGAAAAGTAACCTCTGGCCAGGTGATCACCTGGTGTGGAAAATCAACAAGGGCTGTCGTGGATTTCCACAGCAGCCTTTTTCTGTATACAGAGCCGGAAAAAATTGTACTTTTGCGGTTGTTTTAAAAAGATAGGCAGTAAATGAGCATTGTCACCAAAGTCCTGGGAATATTCCTGGGCAACAAGGAAGAACGCGACCTGAAGGAGATCGATCCGTTTGTAGGAAAGATAGGGAAGGAGAGCGCACTGGTTGCAACATTGTCAAATGACGCCCTGCGCGAAAGGACAGCTGAGCTGAAAAGGGAGATAATTGAATATATCACCGAAGACAACAAACAGATTCAGGAACTCAGGACCGAAGCGGAAAAGGAGGAGGATGTCAACCGTAAGGAGGAACTTTACAATCAGATAGACAAGATAGACAAGAATATCCTCGAAAAGATCGAGAACAAGCTCGATGAACTTTTACCCGCGGCCTTCGCCATTGTCAAGGAGACAGCCCGCCGCTTCAAGGAGAACGAGGTGCTTGAGGTCACAGCCCGGGACTGGGACCGTGATCTGGCTGCCTCAAGGCCTTCGATAACGATAGAGGGAAACAAGGCTTTCTGGAAGAACCGCTGGATGGCAGGAGGGAACGATATCGTCTGGGATATGGTGCACTATGACGTTCAGCTGATCGGCGGTGTGGCACTGCATAAAGGCAAGATATCCGAGATGGCCACCGGCGAGGGCAAGACCCTTGTGGCTACACTTCCTGTCTTCCTAAACGCACTCGCAGGACGAGGCGTACACATCGTAACCGTCAACGACTACCTGTCTAAACGCGACTCGGAGTGGATGGGTCCGCTCTATGAGTTCCACGGACTATCGGTCGACTGCATTGACAAGCATGAACCAAACTCACACGCCCGTCGCAAAGCCTACAACTCGGACATCACCTTCGGCACCAATAATGAGTTTGGCTTTGACTACCTCCGTGACAACATGGCCATCAACCCTGAGGACCTTGTTCAGAGAAAACATCACTACGCCATTGTCGACGAGGTGGACTCGGTCCTTATCGATGACGCAAGAACGCCCCTCATCATATCCGGCCCTACCGCCAAGAGCGATACCCTTCAGTTCGACGAGTACAAGGTGAAGGTGGAAAAACTGGTCAGCGCTCAGAGAAAACTTGTTACACAACTGCTGGCCGAATCCAAAAAGCTTATCAGTGACGGAGACAATGAGAAGGGCGGCCTGCTGCTGCTCAGAGCCTATAAGGGCCTGCCGAAGAACAGCGCCCTGATCAAGTATCTCAGCGAGGAGGGAGTGCGCTCTCTTCTCCTGAAGACTGAGAATTTCTACATGCAGAATAACTCCAAGGAGATGCCCAAGGTCACCGAGGAGCTCTATTTCGTGATAGACGAAAAGGCAAACTCGATTGAACTGACCGAAAAGGGACATGACCTAATCTCAAGCTCCGTTGAGGACTCAAGCTTCTTCGTCCTCCCGGATGTGGGCAGCAAGATTGCCGATATCGAGAAGACCGTCAGGGATGAGACCGAGAGAATGAGGGCCAAGGATGAGCTGCTTCAGGACTTTGCAGTGAAGTCGGAGCGTGTCCACACCATGACGCAGCTGCTTAAGGCATATACGCTCTTTGAGAAGGATGTGGAATATGTGCTGATGGATAACAAGGTCAAAATCGTGGATGAGCAGACGGGACGTATCCTTGAGGGCCGCCGCTATTCCGACGGACTCCATCAGGCTATCGAAGCCAAGGAGAACGTTAAGGTGGAGGCCTCGACTCAGACCTATGCCACCATCACCCTGCAGAACTACTTCAGGATGTATCACAAGCTGGCAGGCATGACCGGCACTGCCATAACAGAGGCCGGTGAATTCTGGAATATATACAAGCTTGACGTTGTGGTCATACCGACCAACGTACAGGTCATCAGAAAGGATCATGAAGACCTCGTCTATAAAACTAAGCGTGAGAAGTACAACGCCGTGATAGACGAGATCGTCAGTCTCAATAAGGCAGGGAGACCGGTGCTCGTCGGGACCACCTCCGTTGAGATCTCCGAACTGCTCAGCCGGATGCTCAAGATGAAGGGTTTGAAGCATAACGTGCTGAATGCCAAGCTGCACCAGCGTGAGGCTGAGATTGTGCTTGAAGCAGGCAAGACCGGAACCGTCACCATAGCCACCAACATGGCAGGCCGCGGTACCGACATAAAACTGACACCCGAGGTACGGAAGGCAGGCGGATTGGCAATAATAGGGACGGAAAGACATGAGTCGCGCCGCGTAGACAGACAGCTGAGGGGCCGGGCAGGACGACAGGGAGACCCCGGCTCGTCACAGTTCTTCGTTTCACTTGAGGATGACCTGATGCGCCTCTTCGGATCGGAGAGGATATCAGGCATAATGGACAAACTGGGTTTGAAAGACGGGGAGATGATACAGCACCCCATGATCACCAAGTCCATAGAGAGGGCCCAGAAGAAGGTTGAAGAAAATAACTTCGGCATAAGAAAGAGACTGCTTGAATATGATGACGTCATGAATTCGCAGAGAGAGGTCATCTATAGCAAGCGCCGCCATGCCCTCCTTGGCGACAGGCTCAGCGTCGATATAGCCAATATGATGTATGATGCCACTGAAAATATTGTCACTACGAACAAGGAGACGGGCGATTTCGATGAGTTTCAGTTCTCACTGATAAGATCACTATCGGTTGATTCCCCGGTAGCGAAAGCCGAGTTCAGCAAAAACAACGAGGAAGAGGTCATTGATGTTGTTTATGAAAAGGTTCTTGATGCCTACCGTCGCAAGAGTGAGGTTATAGCATCTACGGCGCTCCCGGTGCTCAAAGATGTATATGAAAGGATGTCAGCCACATATGAGAACGTGGTTGTCCCCATTACTGACGGAGTGAGAACATATAATGTAATTACAAACCTCAGGGCAGCCGTTGAAAGCTCAGGAAAGGAGTTGCTCCGATCCTTTGAGAAGACCTCGGTGCTGGCAACGATTGACGATGCATGGAGAGAACATCTGAGGGAGATGGATGACCTCAAACAATCAGTGCAGAACGCCAGCTACGAACAGAAAGACCCGCTTCTCATTTATAAATTTGAATCGTTTGAGCTCTTTAAAACCATGGTTAACAAGGTGAACCATGACGTTGTCAGCCTCCTTATGAAAGGGACAATTCCGGTAACATCACCCGACAATGTCAGGGAGGCCCAGCGACGCAAACAGGCCGACTTGAGCAGGCTGAAGACACAGAAGAGCGATTTCGACAGCTACCGCAGCAGGGGCGGAGGTTCACCGGAGCCCAGGCAGCAACAGATGGCTCCTGTAAGAGTAGATAAAAAAGTGGGCAGGAATGATCCGTGCCCGTGCGGCAGCGGCAAGAAATACAAGCATTGCCATGGACAGGGTGTCAGCGATGCTGCCGGCGCCTAGATCACAGCCATAATTGATTTTTGTTACAGCGATTCGTTCTGCTTTCCTATGCCCTTGTTCCCGGACTGCTTATCATTGAGAGATAGTGCATCGTCTGATCAAGAAAGAACTCAATGCTGAATGGCCGGGGGGTTCTTATCATCAGATCGTAGGGTGTCTTCTCCGGTTCTTCAGTCACATCAGGCCCGACCTTCATGGGCGATGACGACAGCGCCACCAGGCAACTGAGCTGAAAGACCGATGACGGGTTTATATCCAGAACCAGATCAAAGCTGCCTGCAATAAACTCCTTTGCATCTTCCGACACAGGCAGGAAGGCCCAGTTGAGGTCACTCTTCCGTAAAAACTTCATGTAGGTGAGCCCCGTAAGCCTGTCCGGAACACTCTTGCCGGGTATCCAGGCCATTACCTCCACACTCTTGCCCATCTCTGCCAGTTGCCTGTTGAAAGCCGTCAGGTGTTTAAAATCGTTCTCAAATGAGGCATCCCACAGTATCCCTACCTTTTTTACCTTCCCGAGATCAAATTCCTGCTGCATCCTCCTTACCGATGAAAGACGCTTATGAAGCAAATACCTGCCGGCTTTTAATCTGAGATTGGTAAAAAGTTCCATGAGAATACAAACCTATATCTTTTTTGTTTTATAAGGGTCAGGCAGGTGATTATTCTTTAATCATTTTAACGAACTCTTCTTCGGTCAGTATCTGAACACCCAGCTTCATTGCTTTCTCCCGCTTGGAGGGTCCCATGTCACTGCCGGCAACGATGAAGGAGGTGCTTCCCGAGACGGTTGCCGTTACCCTTCCTCCTGCAGCTTCGATGGCGGCCTTGATGCCTTTCCTGGAGAAGCCTTCAAATGTGCCGCTGACCACAATGTTTTTACCTGCCAGCGGACCCCCTGCTCTAGCCTGCCGAACAGGGCCTTCAAAGCTCATGCCGGCAGCCCGCAGCCGCCTGATGATTTCGATATTTTCATCGTCGGAGAAATATTCCCTGACGCTGGCACTGATTCTGGGTCCTATTTCAGGCAGCTCTGAAAGCTGCTCTTCAGTTGCATTCATCAGGGAATCAATGTCAGGGAATCCCGTTGCAAGTGTTCTGGCCACAGTCTCACCGACATGCCTGATACCCAGTGCAAACAGCTTCTTGTGCCATTGCGCCGAAAGGGAGGATGTGAGCCCGGCCAGTATGTTGGATGCCGACTTGTTGCCCATTCGTTCCAGGCCGGCAAGTTGCTCATGCTTCAGGTCGTACAGATCAGCTATATTTCGTATCAGGCCGTTTGAAAAGAGCAGTTCCACTGTCTCCTCTCCAAGACCCTCAATATCCATTGCCTTGCGTGAGACAAAATGGATGATGCGCCCTGTTATCTGAGGAGGGCAATGCAGGTAGTTGGGGCAGTAGTGGTTTGCTTCACCCTCGTTACGCACCAGCGGGGTATTGCACTCAGGACAGGTCTCAGGGAATGAGACAGGGCCGGAATCCGGAACCCGTCTGCCGGTCTCCACCGCCACAATCTTCGGGATAATCTCTCCACCCTTTTCAATGATCACTGAATCGCCGTAGTGAAGTCCAAGCAGCTCAATCTGACTGCTGTTATGCAGTGACGCCCGCTTCACCGTCGTACCTGCAAGCAGAACAGGTCTCAGGTTGGCAACGGGGGTCACATTGCCAGTCCTGCCCACCTGGTAGTCGACAGAGAGAAGCTCGGTGACGGCCTGTTCGGCGGCATACTTGTATGCCATGGCCCATCGGGGCGATTTGGCGGTATTGCCCAGGAGCTGTTGTGCCACAAGCGAGTTGACCTTAATAACCACTCCGTCAGTGTCATATGGCAGCTTCTTTCTCTCGTTCTCCCAGGCTGAGATAAAACTGAGAACGTCGTCCATCCCGTGACAGAGCTGTATGACATCAGGAGTACGGAACCCCCACTGGCGGGCGGCCTTAAGATTGTCAAAATGGTTGTCTGCAGGAAGCCTGTCTCCCAGCAGGTAATAGAGGAAACAGTCGAGCGAGCGCGAAGCTACAATCCGTGGATCAAGCAGCTTCAGCGTTCCGGCGGCGGCATTCCGGGGGTTGGCAAAGGGAGGTTCGCCCCTGGCCTGACGTGCGGCATTCATCTCGTCAAACCCCTTGCGCGGCAGGTATATCTCCCCGCGAATTACGAAGGAGGAGGGAACCATTTCAGCCCTGACTCTCACGGGAATGCTTCTGATGGTTTTCACATTTACCGTTACGTCATCACCTGCCGTGCCGTCGCCCCTGGTGACCGCCCTGACAAGCAGACCGTTCTCATAGGTAAGACTTATCGAGAGACCATCGTACTTAAGCTCACAGACATATTCAGGATCGTATCCGAGGCTCTTCCTGACCCTCTCGCCGAATTCAGCCACCTCCCCGGCGCTGTAGGTGTTGCCAAGCGACAGCATGGGCCAGGTGTGCTCAGCCTGAACGAACTCCTCGGTGAGGTCGCTGCCGACTCTCATGGTCGGGGAATCAGGTGTGACCAGCTCAGGGAAATTCTTCTCTATGGTCTCAAGCTCATTGAGCAGGATATCAAACTCAAAGTCTGTAATAATAGGCTGATTAAGAACATAATATCTATGGTTATGTTCATTGATTGTTTTCCTGAGTTCCTCAGCCCTCTTTTTTGCATCGGCAAGCTTCATCTGCACTCCCTCTCTTTGGCTTCAGATTATTAAATCAACTCCAGACCCCTGGTATCAGGGTGCCGCAGGTGCACTTCCCATTTTTAATTTTGTTCGTGACGATCCGGTAACCGCTCCTGTCCACAACCTTCTCACCGCATGACGGGCAGTGAGTATCGTCAAACCCTGCTCCCGGCATGTTACCGAGGTAAACATACTTCAGTCCTTCACCCCGGGCTATCTCCACTGCCTTGTTCAGTATGCCGGGAGGAGTGGGCGGGAGATGTTCCAGCTTGTACAGGGGCTGAAACCGGCTGAAGTGAAGCGGCGTGTCAGAGAAACCGTTGGCGGCAAGCCACTTGCACATCTGCCTGATCTCATCAGGCTTGTCAGTCCAGCCCGGAATGACAAGATTGGTGATCTCGAGCCACACCCCCTCGTCACGATATATCTTCAGGGCATCAAGAACCGGTTGCAGCTTTCCTCCGTTAAGCTTAAGGTATGTGCTGTCACTGAACGACTTAAGATCTATATTCGCACCGTCTATGTACCTGCAGAGCTGCCTGAGCGGTTGCTCCTTAATGTAACCGTTTGATACCATTATGTTCTTTACCCCCTCCTGGTGTGCCAGTTTTGAAGTTTCATAAACGTACTCATAAAAGGTCACCGGTTCGGAATAGGTATATGCTATAGATCTGCAACTGGCTGCAATGGCTCTCTCAACCACATTCGCGGGAGGCATGTCAAAGTTTTTGGTCTTGTCGGGCGATGTTTGCGAGATGGTCCAGTTCTGACAGTTGAGGCAGGCCAGGTTGCAGCCTGCGGTGGCAATTGAAAAAGCAGAAGATCCGGGAAGAAAATGGTACATCGGTTTCTTCTCGACAGGGTCTGTGTTGGCCGCGCAGGGATTGCCAAAGGCCATAGTATAAAGCTTTGACTTCCTGACGATCCGGTTCCTGCAGTCACTCAGCTCTCCCTCTTTCAGGGTGCACTCGTTGGGACAGATCATGCAGACCACACCCCGGGCACTCTCCTCCTGGAACATGGCAAGTCTTTCACCCGGGGCCGGATGCATAGCCCCCAGCGGGAGCGGAGCCACAATGCCTGCAGCAACCGCAAATGACCCCTTCCTGGCAAAATCCCTTCTTGATATCTTTTTTCCCCTGTTTTCCAATTAGATGCGATTAAAGGAACCGGACCATAAAACTAATGCTTATCCCTCACTGATGCAACAATCGCCGACATGAAAATCAACCCCGCAATGATGAAAGCTGCGTTTGCCGTACCTGCCACCGGTACGAGAATTGTCGAAACAAGCATATACCCGAGCGCCGAACCTGCCAGGTCAGAGGCGTAAACAGCCCCTGTTGCTGATCCTTTGCCTGTGACGGTAAGGATCCTGTAGACTGATCCGGTGATGAAGCCTGCCACGGGAAGCGTAATGAACATGAATGCCAGCACGGGCCCCGTGGCGGAGATGACCAGGGCCGGAGCCAGCAACCCGGTTCCTGCATAAATAACCATCAGAATCAGCGCACAGACAGTCAGATTCTTAAATGCCATTGACTCCCCCCATGCAGCACCTGCTGCCAGTCCGGCCAAAATGAGGGTGAGAATTACGGCGGACAGCAGATAAATGTTCCCGACAGCCATCTGCATTATGAAAATCATTATCATCCCAAAACCTGCCAGTCCGGCTGACGAGGTGAACATGATCATACCTCCCCGGACTGAAAAAATGATCGGAATAACCGTTAGTACGACCAACAGGGCAATTATACCGCCCTTCATGCCCATTCGTTCCAGTGAGAGAATATTGGCAAACATTGCAGTGACTGGCCTGAGGGCCGTGTTTTCGCCTGCCCTCCGGTCAACCTGAGACAGCACCTGCTCGCGTTTCACCCGAAGCTCATTGTCATTGATATAGTCACCGTTGACATAGCTTGTCATAATGCCGCTTTTTTCAGCCAGGCCAGCCACCGCGCCGTTTACCGGAAGTGGCGATGCCACGGCGTACAGTGATGACCCGGGAATTATGGTGATGTGACTGAAGACTGAGGCAAGAGCGTTGTACAGGGGTGAGAATCCCCTCCTGTAACTCTCAGGAGAATAATTGTAATAAGGCATCGGAGTACAAAGAAATATGCCGTCAGGCGACAGGTGTTCCCTGACCAGCCTGAAATACTCTGCCGTGTAGAACCTGCTTACCGCCAGTGTTGATGGAGGGGGGATCAGCTGCAGTACCGCATCATATATCTCACCGTCGTTTCTCAGGAAGGAGACGGGGTCTCTGTTTACCACGGTCACCTTCATAGTGCCGCGTACAGTGTCACGGGCTCCTCCGGCAGCAATTATACCCGGATCCGGCTCCAGGTAAACCAGCTCTTTAATCATATGTTTGTCAAGCTCTTCAAGGTGCCTGGTGAGGCCACCTGAGATGAGCATCACCCTGTCGTAGCTCTTTCTCTGGAGAAGGGCATAATGGATGTTCTCCTCGGTGGTAATAATATCACCGCTGAAGAAAAGAGGCCTGTGGTCGTAAAAAATGGTCCTCTCGCCACCGTAGGTGCCCGTTGTGATGTTTCCGTACTGGGTGTCGATACTCCTCTCCACCTTCACTCCGTGCAACAGGAGGGTTCTGACATGCAGATCAGGACGGATGATTATTGTCATGGCTGCCAGGGGCAGGACCATGACCAGTGCCGATATCCTTAACCATGGCCGGTATCCGAGCAATAGTACGGCAATCACCGAGGAGAGAATCAGTATCAGCAGGTAGAGCTGGTAGTTGGGGATGCAGAGAGGCACCGTGAGTGCCGTAACTATTCCGGCTGTCACCGACCCTGCCGTTTCGGCGCTGAAACTTTTTCCCGGTGATGACCTGTCGGTTGCGTTGCGAAGGCGGGAGATCCTGACAAAAACCAGCGAAGAGATGAAGGTCACCGGGGCAATGCTGACAGAGATGATTATCAGCATCTGGAAAAAGGAGGGGGTAGCCCCCTGTGTGAGAAGAACCGTATTCATTAGGATAAACAGGAGGGGAGCCAGCGCCGTTCCTGCCAGCAGGGTCCAGATCATCCTTCCGGGGCTTGCGATGGATGATCTGTTCCCGGTAATCGCCCCTGTGGCTGCTGTGATAAGCCAGATCCAGAGGAAGAGCCCGGCCCCGGCCTCCGTGCCGCCACCCAGGATTACTGCTTCGCGCATCATTATGAACTGGGAAGAAGAGCTGACGAAACCGGTCAGCAGCAGAAGCGGTACCGCGTGGGTGATCCTTGCTGCAGGCGGTGGTTCACCCTGCTCTGCCAGGGCACCGATGATGCGGTCTCTTGCCCTGCCGAAATAGTATCCCAGGTGCCATGTGAGGTGGATAAGTGCCGAGAAGGCCATGGCTATGCCGGTCTCGACGTGCCAGCGAAGCACCGGCCCTGAAAATGGAATATCCCACTTGTAGGTGACCTTCAGGGCCATAAGCAGTCCGAACAATGCTGTTACAATGAATGATGCCAGCAGAATCCAGTTCCAGAAGCGCCGGTGCGATTGCCTGTTGGTAAAACCTGCTGATGAGAGGTACAGCGAGAACAGGTAAAGCAGAAGAACGGTTACCCCTATGGGAAGAACATGGTAGGTCATGGCTCCTTCTACTCCCCGAAGACATAGGCTTCATAGACAAAGATTTCAGTACCCTTGTCCTTCCACCCGTCCCAGCCTATCCCTGCTTTGTCACGGGCACAGTACCCGAGGAACTGCTCCACACTCCAACCTCTCTCCTGTGCAACCTGAGGAAGGAGGGTGCCCGACCTGAATCCCTGTTTCAGATAGATGCCGTGCTTTCCGATTTTAATCTCACTTATATCACTGATTTTCTTCATGGGGCCGAGCACCGATATCTCAAGATGTATTGAGGGATATTCGGCTGATGTAAGGGCACTGAACCTCGGGTCTCCGAAAGCCGCCTCCCGGGCCATGTCTGCAACGACTTCATGTAACGGGTCAGGCGAAGTAAAACGACCGATGCAGCCACGCAGTTCACCATCGATGGTAATCGTAACAAATGCTCCCAGCGGCTCCGTGAGCCTGGGAGTCAACCTTGAAGCAGGCGGGGTGGCAGCCTGGACGGTGCCTTTCCATCTTGAAGAGATGGCTTCGCGGGCGATGCCGAGCAGTGTACCCTTTTCTTCTGCTGTAAGTACAAAATCATCATTGCCGGAGGCTCCCTCTCCCTTAACATTCTTATTACCAGTTGTTTCCTTGTTCTCCTTCAGTGGCTTATGCTCCGCCACAATGGCGTTGTACCCGACCACCTCATCACGGTCACCCCGCGGGGAGTCGCCTGAGTTGGTGTAACCGACATTCCTGAATGCCACCCCGTCACTGTTTTCTGCAAGATAAAGCAGTACCAGTCCTGCAGGCCAGCCGCACATTGCCGTTGCAAGATTCCCGGTGCCGGAGGCCTCAATACTCCTGATGGTCTTAAGGAAACTGTCCGGGTCACCCTTAACAATGGCATCGCTGGCGAGTCTGTCCACGCGGCATGCATCCTCATAGGAAGGGTAGTGGGAGAAATCGCTGCTGATAATGAATAGATTACGGTCATTGAACCAGGGCTGCAGGCCTGAGGCCACGGCCTTGAGAACGCTTGTGTTCCGGGTCCCGATAAGTATTGGCACAATATCCGGGGTTTTGTTAAAATGATACTGAATGAACGGCAGCTGAACCTCGAGGGAGTGCTCGGGACCGTGTGCCTCATCCTTTTCAAGGAACCACTTGTTGATTGACTTGAGTTTCTCTCCTATATCCTTGTTGACCTGCAATGTTCCCAGAGGTGTGACCAGGTTACCCGACGTGAATACGGCGGCGCCCTCGAAGGCATACCTGTGACTTACACCAATAAGAAAGATGTTATCATAGACGGCATCAGCGGGCACAGCTGCAAAACCCCGGACAGCGGTTCTTCCCGAATAGACATATCCGGCATGCGGCACCAGAAGCGCCCTTACCTGTGCACCGGGCTGCGGGCTGCCGGCCCCCGCAAAGTACCCCGCCAGTTCAGTCCTGAGCTGTGTGCTCCCGGAAGGATAAAAACTCCCGGCTACCGCAGGCTGTCTGTCGCGACCCTGTCCGAATATGTTCATAAGCGGAATTATTAACGTAATCAGGATGAGACTAACCGTTTTCATAAACAGCTGTTACCACCTGTAAAGTTAGTATAAAAACCTGAAAAAGGAGGAAGAAGGCCTCAGATCAGAACGATATTTTCCTTCAGGGTATTGCCTTCATCATCAATGCCATACAGCCTGATTCCCACGCTGCAGGTGGCGTCAGCCGTGACATCCAGGAACGGGGAAAGTGATTCTCTTACATCCTCCTCGCCCATGGAGTCATACTCCTCGATATCAAAGTAGAGATGCACAAAAAGTATATGATCGTTCTTTTTGATTTTCGTCAGTACCTTCAATATCTTTCCCATCCATATGACAGAGGAGGTATTGAAATAATCGACGTTGAATTTCAGATTTGTGCTTTCTGCCGGGTTCTTGGCATATTCCGAAGCCCACTTGTAGAGAGGCTCAAAGAAACCTGAAGCATTCTCAGGCAACGATTTGCCTGTGAAGGCAAGATTGCCGGTCCCGGCAGTAAAACTGACCTGCGGTGTCTTGGAGGTTGCCTCAATCCTGATATCCTGTAGTTTTACCATAATATTTCTTTCTTCCCTTGTCCTGCGTTATTGCCCCAACGCACATGATAAAGGTAACCCGTTTTTTTAGAAGCTAATTCCGTGTTCGTCAAATAAAATTAACTAGTTATCAACTTTTTTAAACAATTTATCATCTGCATGAGATGCAATTCCGGGCAGATCGTTCAGAAGGAAATACTATCTTTGCAGCCTAAGTTACACTGGATGGAAAACCTGCTCAGGATGGGGATAAGAGAGGCTGTCAGAAGCCTCTGGAGGACGGATGTCGGAGATGAACTTCTTCAGATTCAGAAGACGAGGAAGGAATTTGAGGGCGATCTTACACTTGTCACCTTCCCCCTTACGAGATTGTCACGCCGCTCTCCCGAGCAGACGGCAGTGGAGATCGGAGAGTACCTTGCCGGACACCTTGAGGCGGTCAGCGGGTACAATGTGATAAAGGGTTTCCTGAATATTGCCATTGCGCCTGCCGAGTGGGCAAGGCGACTGCAGTCTATAGCTTCCGTAAGCAGTTACGGCTTTATCCAGGCAAGCCCCGGGGCGGATACAGTGGTGATCGAATACTCATCACCCAATACCAACAAACCGCTCCACCTCGGACATATACGCAATAACCTCCTCGGCTTCTCCCTCTCAAGAATAAACGAGGCAGCGGGAAGCAAAGTCATCAGGACAAACATTGTCAACGACAGGGGCATACATATATGCAAATCAATGGTTGCATGGCAGATGTTCGGCAACGGTAGGAAACCGGAGGATGAGGGCAAAAAGGGGGACCATTTCGTTGGCGATTTCTATGTCATGTTTGAAAAGAGGTACAGGGAACAGACAGAGGAGCTTGTCGCTGCCGGATCAACTCCGGAAGAGGCCCGTGAAAATGCACCCCTGATGCTTGAAGCACGGCGGATGCTGATTAAATGGGAGGCAGGCGATGAACAGACGGTCAGCCTGTGGCAGATGATGAACGGATGGGTTTATGAAGGCTTTGACGTTACCTACAAAGCCCTCGGAGTGGAGTTCGATAAAATATACTATGAGTCCGAAACTTATAAAACCGGCAGAGAGCTGGTCCTGAAGTCGCTTGAGGAAGGGCACCTGATCAGGAAAGAGGACGGCTCGGTGTGGATAGACCTGACTGCCGACAAACTCGATCAGAAGCTGTTGCTGAGATCAGACGGCACCGCCGTCTACATGACCCAGGATCTGGGAACAGCCGTTATCAGGTACAACGACTTTCATTTTGACCGCCATATTTATGTTGTCGGCAACGAACAAAACTATCACTTCCAGGTACTTGCCATTACCCTTCAGCGTATGGGATACCCGTGGGCTGCAGGATTGCACCATTTCTCCTACGGCATGGTGGAACTACCTGAAGGGAGGATGAAATCGAGAGAGGGTACCGTCGTCGATGCCGATGACCTCATTGCCGAGATGACGGCCACAGCCACCGCCATGTCACAGGAGCTGGGCAAGCTCGGAGGTTACAGCCAGGCGGAGAAGGAGAACATCTGCAGGCAGATAGGACTTGGTGCGCTTAAGTACTACATCCTTAAGGTCGATCCGAAAAAGAACATGACCTTCAACCCGGCGGAATCAATTGACTTCAACGGGAATACCGGACCATTCATCCAGTATACCTATGCGCGCATAAGGTCAGTCATGAAGAAGGCTGAGGAGACCGTCGCCGGCACTCACGAAGAGAATTGCAGTGATGTGATCCCCAATGCCAAGGAGATAAGCGTAATTAAGCTGCTGAATGATTTCCCCGCCCTGGTGCAGGAGGCGGCTGCAGAACTCAGCCCTGCACTGATTGCAAACTATTGCTATGACCTGGCAAGGGAGTTCAATCAGTTCTATCACGATTATTCCATCCTTGGTGAAGATGATAAAAAACTGCGCAACTTCCGCCTGAAACTGTCGGAGCTGACAGGCAGAGTGCTGGAGAGAGGTCTGTGGCTTCTCGGCATTGAAGCTCCGGAAAGAATGTAAAATATTAAATTTTAGTTAGTTATGTTTGAAAGCCTGAGTGAAAGACTCGAACGGTCCTTCAGGATACTGAAGGGCGAAGGAATTATATCTGAAATCAATGTGTCGGAAACCCTGAAGGATGTCCGCAGGGCCCTGCTCGATGCAGACGTGAACTTTAAGATAGCCAAGCAGTTCACTGACACGGTCAAGCAGAAGGCCATGGGACAGAATGTCCTGAAGGCGGTGAAACCCTCGCAGATGATGGTCAAGATCGTTCATGACGAGCTGGTGCTTCTGATGGGAGGAGAGAAGACCGATATCAGCATAAAGGCAAATCCTTCAGTAATACTGATTGCCGGACTGCAGGGAAGCGGCAAAACGACTTTCAGCGCAAAGCTGGCAAAATACCTGAAGAGCAAGCGCGGAAAGAACCCCGTGCTGGTGGCAGGTGACGTATACCGGCCGGCGGCAATTGAACAGCTTAAGGTACTGGGCACGCAGATAGAAGTTCCCGTCTATACCGAGGATGGAAGCCGCAACCCTGTGGAGATAGCCCGCAATGCCGTCAGGGAAGCTAAGAAGAACGGTTACGACCTGGTCATCATCGATACGGCCGGGCGGCTGGCAGTGGATGAGGAGATGATGAACGAGATCGCAGCCGTGAAGAACACCGTCAGTCCCCATGAGACCCTCTTCGTGGTCGACTCCATGACAGGGCAGGATGCCGTCAACACCGCATTCGAATTCAATGAGCGGATAGACTACGACGGTGTTGTGCTTACAAAACTCGACGGCGATACCAGGGGCGGGGCAGCCCTGTCAATCAGGTCTGTTGTAAATAAGCCTGTTAAGTTCATCAGCGCGGGAGAGAAGATGGACGCCATCGATATCTTTTACCCCGAGAGGATGGCCGACAGGATACTGGGTATGGGCGATATCGTCAGCCTGGTGGAAAAGGCCCAGGAACAGTATGACGAGACAGAGGCGCGCAAACTGCAGAAGAAGATTGCCAGGGACCAGTTCGATTTCAACGACTTTATATCCCAGATTCAGCAGATTAAGAAGATGGGTAACATGAAGGACCTTATGGCGATGATACCGGGCGTCAGCAAGGCAATAAAAAACCTTGACATTGATGACAATGCATTCAAGGGGATAGAGGCGATCATATCCAGCATGACAGCGGCTGAGCGGTCTAACCCGATGCTGCTTAACGGCACCCGCAGAAAACGCATTGCGGAGGGAAGCGGAACAACGGTGATGGATGTGAACAGGCTGCTGAAACAGTTTGACGAGACACGAAAGATAATGAAGATGGTCGCCAAGGGAGGAGATCTCTCCAAACTGGCCGCGAGGCGGCAGTAGTCCAGTCGGCAGTCTTCAGTCATCAGTCGGCAGTCATAGAGTGCAATAGGTAATAGGCAATAGTGAATTTTTGCGCGTAGCGCATATAGTATTGTACATTTATAACATATTACACTATGTATCAACTAATTGACGGTAAACTTACGGCCGCGGAGATAAGAGGCGAAATAGCCGACGCGGTCAGGGAGATGCAGAAACGCGGCGTACGCCTGCCTCACCTTGCTGCCATACTTGTCGGCAACGACGGTGGCAGTGAAACTTATGTGGCACATAAGGTAAAAGACTGCGAGGAGGTCGGCTTCAGGTCAACACTTATCAGAATGCCCTCCTCCGTAAGTGAACAGGAGCTGCTGGCAAAGGTCAGGGAGCTTAATGAAGACCCTGTACTCGACGGACTGATCGTTCAGCTTCCGCTGCCTGACCATATCTCCGAAGATAAGATCATTGAAAACATATCCCCGCTCAAGGACGTTGACGGATTCCATCCGGTGAATGTAGGCCGGATGGCAGCAGGACTGCCTTCGTTCGTTTCAGCCACACCGGCAGGTATAATTGAGCTTCTGAAGAGATATAATATACCCCTCAACGGAGCAGAGTGCGTGGTGGTGGGCAGGAGTAACATCGTCGGCAGGCCCGTAAGCATCCTTCTGTCACAGAAGGGGATCGATGCAACGGTTACTGTCGTCCACAGCCGTACACGCAATATAAAGGAAACAATCAGGAGAGCAGATATCATCATAGCGGCAATCGGATCACCCGGTTTCATCACCGCTGACATGGTGAAGGTGGGCGCCGTGGTGATTGATGTGGGCACAACACGTGTGCCGGCCCCGGAGACAAAAGCAGGATGGAAACTGAAGGGGGATGTCGACTTCGATAATGTGGCACCGTTGTGCTCCTGGATAACGCCTGTGCCGGGCGGAGTGGGACCAATGACAAGGGTGTCACTGCTCCTGAATACCTTGAAGGCCTGCAACAGATAAGTCACTTCGCCGGCAGATCAACCCCCGTGAAATAGAGGTCATAGCCTCCCCTTCCTCCCGAACGGTCAGAAGAGAAGATCAGGAACCTGTTTTCATACCTGAGATCAATACCAAGAACCGGACGATATTCGTTTGCCGCAGTGTTAATACCAGGTCCCATGTTGACCGGAGAGCTCCATTTGCCGCCGCGAAACACTGAATAATAAAGGTCAAAACCCCCTGACCCACCGGGCATGTCAGATGCGAAAACCATGTGCGTTCCCCTCACAAACGGGCATTTCTCATCGTAGGTGCTGTTTATGCTGTCAGCGGCAGATGCTGTAACGGGCAGCGATGAGAACCATTCATCAATGCCGTCTGCTGCCGGCCTGAAGATCATGAAGATATCGAAGGTGCCTGACCTGTCGGAACAGAAGTATGCCGTGTCAAGAGTGGTGCCCAGACAGAGGTAGGCATCATCTGCACCCGAATTGAATACCGATGCCGGTGTCGGGTCCGGTATTGCCGGAAGAGTGGAGAAAACAGGTACGTACTTTGTATATACTATATCCAGTCCGGCTGTTGCCGTCTCTGTTGCAGCAGACATGTATTCGAGACCGTTATGGCCGTTGAAGAACCTGAATGGTCCGAACTCATTGCCGGTGGTATTGAATGCCGAGATGAGCCTGTCAAGAAACGGATCAGTGGTCATCTCTCCGCTGATACCGAACGTCCCGGTGGTCTGCCCAAATTCATACCAGATCTTGCCTTGTGTCAGGTCGAACTCACCTCCCGAACTGTGACGGTTGGAGGAGAAAACCAACGGGAGTGAGGAGTTGATCCACGCGGCCTCAATATCCATGTTGTAGTCGTCAAACTGGGTGTTGAGTCCTTCAAGGGCAATCACCGAATCAGGGAAGATGCCCATCTCATAATTGATCTTCAGAGGCTCATCATGACAGCCTGTGAGAAGATGCAATATGAACAGCAGCATGATGAAACAGGGATGCCTTCTGTCAGCCATAACAGTTGTTTATTGAATAACGTTAGTGCAGGATATTTAATATGAGGCCACTAAAAAAAACCGGGCTTGGGGCCCGGTTTCAGAAGGTAGAATTCAGGTTAATTCTAGGGTAATATTTGGTTTGAGGGTAATCTTCCGAATTCAATTATAAGATGGAAACCGTTGGCAGAAGGTTGCGTCTGTATCATTTTTTTTTCCAACGCACTGTTTATCATGTTTATAAAAATGGGCCCATGTTGATAATTGATTTTCTTTTCCGGTACATCGTGTCGATTATGTGCTACATTTGCAAAATATTTTTGGGGAGAATGGAAGAAGAGAAGTACGGTTTTGTGCATGACAGCGAGGTGGAAGAGGTTATTCTCCGGTTTGAGAAAATGCGGAAGAATAAGGAGACCTGTTATTTCGATGTGATTGAGTTTGAGGCGATAATAGACTATTACCTTGAAGGGAACAATCCCATGCATGCCTTTGAGGCAACCTCACTGGCATGTGAGCTGCACCCGAACTCGGTTCCCATACTGATAAGGAAGGCACGCGTCATGCTTGAAAAGGGGAGAGCGACGGAGGCACTTGCCATCACCAAACGCCTTGAGAATATCGAACCGGGCAATTATGACATATACCTGTGCAAGGGTACGGCATTGGCAATGATGGGTGATATCAACGGAACAAGGCGTGTCTTCGATCTGGCGCTCTCATCAGACTCGGAAGAGCAGGAGACAATACTGTACAGCATCACATCAGTATTGCAGAACCTTAACTACCACGAGGAGATGATACCCTACCTGCACAGGCTCGCTGACCTTGAACCCGACTTCCCGGCACATATCTATGATCTGGCCTATGCTTATGACAAGAAGGGCGACCTAAGGACCAGCGTAAAATACTACAATGAGTACATCGATGAGGAACCATTCTCTGACAGTGCATGGTATAACCTTGGCATAATTTACAACAAGACAGGCGAATACGGCAAATCAATAGAGGCATACGACTACGCACTTGCAATAAACCCGGAAAACACCTTTGCCCTGTTCAACAAGGCGAACATACTGAGTAACCTCGAGAAATACAGCGAGGCAATGGATGTCTACCGCGAATTCGTTGAGGAGGAGCCTGACAGCCTCGAGGGACTGACATACCTGGCAGAGTGCTATGATAAGACGGGCAATGAGGAGATGGCCCGCAAATATTATACGGAGGCAATTGACATAACCCCCGATTTCCCCGATCCCTGGTACGGCCTGGGTCTGCTTTCCCTCACAAGGAACAGGGCTGCGGAGAGCATCACGCCGCTGAAAAAGGCAATCCAGATTGATGGAAACAATCCTGATTACTGGTTCTCGCTCGGTAAGGCTTATCTCATGCTAGGCAACATTAAAGAGGCTATCAGGTGCTTCAAAAAAACACTGCTGCTTGACGGTTATTATGACGAGGCATGGGTAGAAATAGGAATAGTGGTCATGATGACAGGAGCCTATAAGGGAGCTATACGCATCCTTAAACAGGCAAGACGGGTAAGCGGTGATCTTCCGGGAATATACTTCCTGCTTGCATCAGCCTTTCTTCATACCGGAAACCTTACCGACGCCGCAAGGGCACTGATAAAGGCATCCAGGCTCGATAACGAGCTTCTGGAAGAATACGCAGTGCTGCTTCCTGAGGATAAACTTACTAATGCCATGAAACGACTGTTCAGGAAAACAAACTGATTATGAAAAGAGCTTCACAAATACTTTCCCATATTCCTGAGAGACCCTCCAAACCCAGAAAGGACGGACTTACAATGGTTATGGATAAGGGCCTGAGTCTCAGAGAGGCCGAGGATTTTGCGGCTGTTGGCAGTGAGTATGTTGACTTTGTAAAGCTCGGCTTCGGGACCTCAGTGATTACCCCGGATGTCGACAAAAAGATAAAGACCTATCACAGGGCTGGCATGACCGTCTACTTCGGCGGTACCCTCTTTGAAGCATTCATCATAAGGGGACTCTTCAACGAATATGTAAACCTGCTCAGAGACTCCGGTGTCAAAATGGTGGAGGTATCCGACGGATCATACGAGTTTGAACACAGCGAAAAACTTGAGTATATCCGAAAGCTGTCGAAGGAGTTCACAGTCATCTCCGAGGTGGGCTCAAAGAAGAAGAACATAGTATTTACCCCGGCCCAGTGGGTTGAAATGATGAAGGCGGAGCTGGAGGCAGGCTCGGTAAAAGTTATCGCTGAGGCCCGCGAATCGGGGACCATAGGTATATATAACGATGACGGATCGGTCAACCTTGACCTGATAAACACCATTTCCAGGGATATCGGATTCAATAACGTCCTTTGGGAAGCACCCCTTAAACAACAGCAGGCCTGGTTCATAATCAATTTCGGAGCCAACGTCAATCTTGGAAATATTGCTCCGAATGAGATCATCGCCCTGGAATCACTAAGACTGGGCCTGAGGAGTGATACCTTCTTCAGCTTCCTCCCTGACACCATGAAATGAGACTCTTCGGAATCATAGGAAAGCCTCTTGGACACTCATTCTCTCAGAGACACTTCACGGACAAGTTTGAGCGGGAATCCCTCGCTGATCACGCGTACCGTAAGTTCGAGCTCCCGGATATCGCGCAATTGCCCGGCCTGCTTGAAAGAGAACCGGATATGTGCGGATTCAATGTCACCATACCGTACAAGGTTCAGATAATCGATTACCTTGATGAGATAGATCCCGTTGCCTCGGAGATAGGCGCTGTAAATATTGTCAGGGTCACACGGAGAGATGGCATCCCCTTCCTTCAGGGCTTCAATACCGATGCCCCCGCCTTCAGGGAATCCCTCCTCAGAAATCTTGTCACCCTTCCTGAGTCAGCACTGGTGCTGGGCACCGGGGGAGCTGCCAGAAGCGTGATGCACACCCTCATCGACTTGAATATAATACCCGTAATGGTTTCAAGAAGACCCCACAGAGGAGGATTTTCATATGACGATCTGCCGGGTGACGTGATAAGTGATGCAGGATTGATCGTCAATGCAACTCCTGTCGGGATGGCACCGGCCATACAAGACAAGCCTCCGATAGATTACAGCTGCCTGAGAGAGGGCCAGATGCTTTTCGACCTTACCTATAACCCTCCCGTTACCGCTTTCCTCGCAGAGGGTGAGGCATATGGCTGCCAGACAGTCAACGGAGAGGAGATGTTCCTGATTCAGGCGGAACTCTCCTGGAGCATCTGGAATGAGGGAGTCAGATAAAGAGCTCTTCAGGATACTCAATCGCAGTCAGTGATAAACCGTGCGCCGGGGCCGACTGACCCGCAAGGCCGCGGTTCCTTCCGTTTAACACTGCCTCGAAATCTGCCATGGAAAGCTTGCCTCTGCCCGCAGGAATCAGTGTCCCGACAATCGCCCTGACCATGTTGCGCAGAAAGCGGTTGGCAGTGATGGTAAAGATAAGCCGTCCCGGCTCCTCATTCCAGCTGGCTTGGGTTACCCTGCAGATATTGGTCTTGTTGCCTCCGTGAAGCCGGCTGAAGCTCGTGAAATCACTGTGTCTCATCAGGATGGCTGAGGCTTCATTCAGTTTTTCCAGGCTGAGCGACCAGTAAAGCAACCATGCGGTGTCTGAGACAAACGGATCCTTCTCCCTTGTGATTGTATAGCGGTAAGTGCGTGAAGTGGCATCAAAACGGGCGTTGGCATCAGGCCTTACCTTCATGATCCTGCTCACCGCAATGTCATCGGGCAGAAGACTGTTCAGGTTGTAAAGAAGCTGCCTGTCGGCATGAAGGTCATCGCGCACGGCGTCAAAATGGGCACAGAATAACGAGGCGTGTACACCGGTGTCAGTCCTGCCTGCACCCGTCACAGCCGTCTGCACCGACAGCACCGTGCTCAGAGCCTTTGCCAGAACACCCTGCACCGTATGCTTCCCGGGCTGAAGCTGCCAGCCATGGTATGCGGTGCCCCTGAATGAGAGAAATATGAAATACCTTGTCATGTTACACTCAAAACGTAAAGATAACCAAAGAACCTTGCCGCGGTGACAGCTTTTGGCTAAATTGCACACTTTAAAAATGATCCTATGATTGAACCTGTAATGAAACGCGGTTTTGCCAGCGACAATAATTCCGGGGTGCATCCTGCCGTCATGAACGAGATTTTACGTGTAAACAGCGGTCACGTGGTCGGCTACGGTGATGACCCGTTCACTGAGATGGCGAAGGCAATGATCAGGGAAGAGCTTGGCAGCCAGGCGGAGATATATTTCGTGTTCACAGGTACTGCTGCCAATGTTCTCGGACTGGCAGGCATCACAAAATCATGGAACTCCGTAATTACTGCCTTTACAGCACACATAGAGGGCGATGAATGCGGCGCCCCAGAGAAATTCACAGGCTGCAAGGTGCTCACCGTCGATACCCCTGACGGGAAATTGAGACCTGAACTACTGAAGCGTCATATGCACGGCATTGATTTTGAACATCACAGCCAGCCCGCAGTAATATCTGTTTCGCAGGCCTCCGAGATGGGGACCATTTACACCGTTGAAGAGATCAGGGTTCTTTCTGATTATGCGCATGCCAATAACATGCTGCTTCATATGGACGGCGCGAGGCTGGCAAACGCGGCAGTGGCACTCGGACTGCCGTTCAGGGCTTTCACAACCGACGCAGGCGTCGATCTCTTGTCATTCGGCGGCACCAAAAACAGCATGATGTACGGTGAGGCTGTATGCTTTCTGAGGCCGGGACTGACACAGGGATTTAAATTCCTTCGCAAGCAGGGGATGCAGCTCGCTTCCAAAATGCGTTTCATATCAGCACAGTATATTGCCTACCTGACAGACGGACTGTGGAGGGAGTGTGCCATGCACTCAAACAAAATGGCAAGGGAGCTTGAAAAAAGGCTTAGCGGGATTAAGGGAGTGACCATCACCCAGAAGGTTCAGTCAAACGGCGTCTTCCTGATCATGCCCCATGATGTAGCAGAGCGGCTGAGAAAAGAGTATTTCTTCTATCCGTGGAATGAACAGCTCTCTGAGTACCGTCTCATGACCAGCTGGGATACAACTTCAGATGATGTTGAACAATTTGCTGAACGTCTGAATATTATGCTGTCTGAAAAATAATGGATGCCTATCCTTTTTTGTCTCTCCCGGTGTACAGCAGCATGCTGTCGCCGTAACTGAGGAACCGGTATCCGGAAGAGAGGGCATGATCATAAATAGCCCTCCATGCATCTCCTGTAAATGCCGCAACCAGCAGGAGCAGGGTACTGTGAGGCTGATGGAAATTGGTTAACATGCTCTGCGTTATCCTGAACCTGTATCCCGGGACAATAATGATATCTGTTTTGGCTTCAAGGATATCAGTGCCGGCATGATCCAATACTGACAGTAGCTGGTCAATGGCTTGCACGGGATCCATGTCAGCCGGCAGTTGCATGTCAGTATCTCCCTCATGCATGGCTGACTGGCCCTGGTCATCAGAACCTGCAGATATTATTCCGTGGTGAGACTCATAAGGCTCCCATTGCGACACGGATGGGATCAGGTCATCCGGCCAATGCCCCGCCGCTGAGCTCACGCCGAGCCAGTAGAGGCTCTCAAGCGTGCGGACAGTGGTTGTACCCACAGCAGTTATCTTTTTGCCTCTCAGGTGCTCTAAAGTGGCCCTGGAGACGAAAAAATGCTCGGTATGCATCATGTGGTCACCGATCAGTTCTGATTTCACAGGCCTGAAGGTACCTGCACTGACGTGAAGTGTCACTTCAGCCATGCCAATTCCGGCTTTATCCAGGGCGTTCAATACGGCCGGTGTGAAGTGGAGGCCTGCGGTGGGCGCAGCAACAGAACCACTTTCCCGGGCATAGAGTGTCTGATAGGATGCAGCATCGCTCTCGTCATCTTCCCTTTCAAGATAGGGAGGTATTGGCATATGACCCATCGATTCAAGTACTTCGGCAAATGAAATTCTGAAGTCATCCCATGAGAACCTGACAATGAAGGCATTACCCTCAGCATGCAATCTTTCTGCATTGAGCGTGTGCTCAGTTCCGCTGTGAGTGAACAGAGAGGTGACCTGACCCCATTTCCACCTCTTCAGATTGCCAACCATGCATTTCCATTTAACCTGACCAGGTGTGGAAAGGTTTCCGGCGAAATCAGCAGGTTCATGGGGCTCGAGGCAGAAGATCTCTATGACTGCCCCGGTCTCCTTCCTGAAGAGCAGCCGTGCCCTGATGACCCTGGTGTTGTTGAAAACAAGCAGGCTGTCCGGTTCAACCAGCGACGGCAGCTCCCCAAAAACCCTGTCCGATATGCTGTTGCCGTCCCATACAAGCAGTCTTGAGCGGTCCCTCTCAGGCAACGGATACTTCGCTATTCTCTCCCGGGGGAGATCATAGGAGTAATCGCTTATCTTTATTTTCCGGTAGCCCTCTTTCATCTTTTCAGGTCGCACAAAATTAGCTAAATTTGAAAGAATTATGGATGCAAAGAAAAGCAACCGCCCTGCAGGAAACAAATCATTCCGTCCTGGTCCGAAGACGGTTGACCTGCATGTCAGGCAGGGTCAGTCGGGCCCGGATATCATTGAACGCCAGCTAACCCGCTTCAGGGGAGAGCTTGATGGAGCGATCAGAAGAGGAGAGAAAGCGATAATATTCATTCACGGCATCGGCACCGGCAGGCTGAAGGAGGAACTGAGAAAAATTCTCAGGGATGAATATGCTGGCTGCCTCTTTCAGGATGCTCCATTCAGTCTCTACGGCTACGGCGGCGCCACACTTGTAGTGATCAGAAAACAATCGATATGAGTTACCAGAGCTTCAATCCCTGGCTGCAGAGGCAGGAGGGCATTTTTAAGGAGATGACTGACAGCGACCTATCCATGATACTTGACAGGACGTGGGAAGCCTTTCTGCGGTGGCGCGCGGTCAGCCATGATGCCAGGTGCGGCATGCTGCCGGCACTTGGAGACAGGCTTCTGGCACGCCGGCAGGAGCTGGCTGAGATTATGGCCTACGAAATGGGCAAGCCCATCACCCAGGCCGAAGCCGAGGTCGAGAAGTGCGCGACGACC
>DZBJ01000080.1 GCA_022736275.1 Rikenella microfusus
GTGCCCGAATAGACCCAGCTGTAGCTTGCGGCACCGCTTATCGCCGGTACACTGTAGGCGACCCCGCTCTGTCCCTGGCATACCGGGGTCGTACCCGTAATTGTACCTGCTGCCGCAGGTAATGGATTCACAGTAACGGATACACCTGAAGCTTCAGAACTATATCCATCATTTACCACAACTGTATAAGTTGTACTTACTGTCGGTGAAGCGGTTGGGTTGGCCAAGGCCGAAGTGAACCCAGCAGGATTAGAACTCCAGGCATAGCTATAACTTCCAGACCCACCGCTGGCTCCGGCGCTTAGCTGTGTACTCTCGCCGGCGCATAAAGTTAAAGGATTCGCAGTCGGCGTCACAATAAGAGCAGAATAAACTGCTGCGGTCCCAGTCATATCACTGTACATATAGGTTGCAACCCTATGAGCCCTGACATCATAAGTACCAGTCGTTTGATTTCCAAAAGAGATTGCGCTGCCGGTACCATCTTCAGTTGTTATGACGTCGTCAATCTGGTTGTAAAGAATATACCTGACTCCGTCAGCCTGTGAGCCGTCCAGACCAACCTCTGCCGGGGTTGCGCCACCACCGGTAACATTGTATAAATTCAGCGTTCCATTTAATACAGGATTAAACATAGAAGCCGCAGAGTGAAAAGAAGGATTGGTAATATTTACATTCAGTGCTGTTGTTTGATCATAGGCACCAACCACAGTATTATAAGGTGTTGAGGTGTAATTAAAAGCAAAGTCCGGTCTGGCTTGTCCAAAATCGACAGTATTAGTCAGGCGGATTCTTACTACTCTGATTCCCGGAGATGTTCGTGGAATTATAGTTCCGCCTCCGAGACCGGGGCCTCCCCTGGGAGCGAGTCTTATACAATTAGAGGCAAAACTGATTGAGGTAGGTCTCTGAACTAATACAAGCTCCGATGAACCTGAGACGATTGCAGGAGTAATTGTACCACCGTTTACGATGGATGAATTTACCAGGATGCCGGCCTGAAAGGTTGCAAGCTCAAAGATATTTACCGCATCAGTGTTTTGCAGATAAATATCAAATTCATAATTTCTTGCATCAAGCAACGAATCATTCCTTATTGTGCACTGGTAACTTGAAGGCACTTGAGCCGACAGATTAGCTGATATGATAAAGAATGAGGCAACTGTTAACCAGGAGAAAAGTCTGAGTTTCATCTCTATTATTGTATTAATGCTTGGTTTCTTTGGTTAATGAAAAGGTCACTTATAAAACCGGATTGGATCATGGAAGAATAATCATCACAAAATTCAGTGCATTGTTTTCAACCAGAATCAAGTCCAGAGCATCGACAATACCATCTCCATTTAAATCATTCGGGATGTAACCCGAAGAAAACAGAGTAGCTCCATTTTCGATGCTTATCAAATCCAGGCCGTCTGCTACCCCATCGCTATTGGAGTCCCCTCCATAAATAACAAAATGATCGACTGCCTCGTCTATACGCTTAAGATTAGCTCCAAAAGCTTTGGAGGCACTATCGAAAGAGTATGCAATTGTTGCATTGCTGAAAGAGACTGGTAAAGAGGTAGTAGTCTCAATGTGATTCCTGTTTCTGATTGTTATATAGTATGATCCAGAGTATTCTGCAGGGATTGTAACAGTGGAAGCACCAGCTGTACTGAGTTCAACATCAGCAGCAGTAAATACTATTGTCGAATAGTTTGAAGAGTTATGTAATTCGACATTTATTTGGTCTGCTATACCTGCCGGCCAACGGGGGCCAAATTCATCATAGGATTGTCTCATGACTCCGGAGCCACTATATAACCCCTCAAGAAACACAGAGGTCAGATTAAGTGTTTTGGTGCAAACATTAACTGTTATTGTGCCATTGGCACTTACATTGCCGCATCCACCGGTAAGAGTGACTGAATAATTATATATTCCGTCTGTTGTGGGTGTTCCGCTAATAGTTACAATGCCAGCTGACCAATTGCCTGTCACCCCTGCCGGCAGACCCGAGAATGTTGCACCTGTTGCTCCGGTTGTGGCATAAGTGATATTGGTTATTGCTGTATTAACACAGACAGTTTGGATGTTAGTTCCAACTCCTGAAGTTAATGTAATTGAATTATTAGGAATGACAGTGATATACCCAACCTTTGTCTCAACATCCGATGCACCATCAGTGATTGTAAGTGTCACATCCTTCAATCCGCTTGTACTGTAAGTGACGGAATGAGGTCCCGGCCCCGTGGCTGTCAACGGATTGGCTCCACTGCCAAAGTTCCAGTTGTAGATAGTACCTCCTGTTGTGCCAGTCGACAGATTAGTAAATGACACCGTTGATCCGATACATGCAGATCTCGGACTGGCGCTAAAGTCGGCTGACAATCCGCAACCCTGAAGACTGATCGCCAGTGTTCTTGGTGTACCGTTGCAGCCCGCAGCATTCCTCTCCGTAACAGCTACGTTGCCATTCGTGGTCCCGAAGTTCACAGTGATGCTGCTCGTACCCTGGCCTGTCGCAACTGTTGCTCCAGTTGGAACAGTCCATGTATAGGTTGAACCGGCCGTCGATGTCACACTGTATGGAATCCCTGTTGCACTGCATACCGGAGTGGCACTGCCTGTGATAACCGAAGTGGACGGAAGTGCGTTGACGTTGATGGTACCATTGGCTGTAATAGATCCGCATCCGCCGGTCAATGTGACCGTGTAGCCGAAAATGCCCGTGGCCGATGGTGTGCCGCTGATTGTTACTACTCCTCCTGACCAACTGCCCGTTACGCCAGCCGGTAAGCCTGTTACTGTCGCTCCGGTAGCTCCTGTAGTCGACCAGGTAATATTCGTTATTGCAATCCCGTTGCAGACTGTCTGATTGTTGGTTCCCACTCCGGAGGTGAGGGTAATCGTATTGGCCGGGGTAACGGTGATGGTACCGGTGGCATTGACAGTGCCGCAGCCTCCCGAAAGAGGTATGATGTAATTGAAGGTGCCTGATGCTGTAGGTATGCCGCTGATGGTGATGGTGTTCGAAGCCCAGTTGGCAGATACTCCTGCAGGTAATCCAGTAGCTGTGCCTATTCCCGTTGCTCCTGATGTTGTGTGAGTTATTGATGTCAGAGGTGTATTAATGCATAAAGTGGGTGTTGATGAGGCGACACTAACCGTGTTAGTTGCCCTCACTGTAATCGTGCCGGTGGCATTTATGCTGCCGCAGCCTCCCGCTAATGGAATAGTGTAGTTGAATGTTCCCGCGGCGGAGGGTGTGCCGCTGATGGTGATCGTATTTGATGCCCATGCTGCCGACACTCCCGCAGGTAAATTAGATGGTACTCCAATACCTGTTGCGCCTGTAGTCGTGTGTGTGACAGGTGTAAGTGATGTATTGATACACAGGTTCGGGGTTGATGATGCTGCACCGACAGTATTGGTAGCTGAAACTGTAATGGTTCCTGTTGCATTGACGGTTCCGCAGCCTCCGGTCAGAGGTATGCTGTAGGTGAAGATACCCGATGCTGTTGGTGTACCGCTGATGGCAATAGTGTTTGCGGCCCAGCTAGCTGTTACCCCGGCAGGTAATCCTGTGGCTGAACCTATTCCGGTCGCCCCAGTAGTAAGATGAGTCACTGGCGCCATCGCAGTGTTTATGCAGACAGTCGGAGTTGAGGATGCTGTACCTGCAGTGTTATTCGCAGAAACATTTATTGTGCCTCCTGTGCTTATATTACCGCATCCGCCAGTGAGTGTAATCGTATAATTGTATGTTCCTGCCGTTGATGGTGTGCCGCTGATAGTTACAACATTCGATGACCATCCGACTGTAAGTCCAGAGGGGAAACCGCTGAATGTTGCACCTGTTGCGCCGGTTGTGGAATAGGTTATATTGCCAATGGGTGTGTTAATGCAGACAGTCTGATTATCTGTGCCAACGGCGGATGTGCGATTGATTGTGTTTATCGGATTTACAGTAATGTAACCAGTCTTCGTCTCGGTATTTGATGCACCTTCAGTGATTGTCAGTG
>DZBJ01000048.1:0-4540 GCA_022736275.1 Rikenella microfusus
ATTGCGCTCTCTTCGTTCGCGCGATCCCGGGTCTGGGGGTGACAAGAGCAAAAAACCCTTGTCATCAGCCACATGCTGGTGACAAGGGCATTTGTTTTTTAATGCTCCTTGCAGCAAGCTGCAGTCGCCTTAAAACAAATACCCTCCCTGCCAATGGCAGGAAGGGTTTTTTGCTCAGTCGGGATGCCGGGATTTGAACCCGGGGCCCCTTGCCCCCCAGACAAGTACTCTAACCGGGCTGAGCTACATCCCGTGATTTTAAGCGGTGCAAAATTAATTAACTATTCCGGTTTTCCAAAAAAAGCTGAGGCCTGCTACGCGGCATAGAACGGAAATAACAACAGGTTGAGTAATTCGATATATTTGTTTGACATAAAAATGCGTTATCCTAATCAGAGACTTACTATGAACCACGTCAACCGTCGCAACTTCCTCCGCCTTGCAGGAGCCGGAGCCGCAGCAGCTGTCGCCGCCCCTGTGGCACAGGCACTCGGAACAGCAGCATCCCTGCCGGCAACACCCCAGGGCAAACCCGACACCAACATCGCCGATGCCTTGAAAGTGCCGCGCAATGAGCAATCGTTGCCCGGACTCTTCCCCGGTCGCGTTGCACTTGTAAAGAACAGCAGCTCGGTTAAGGAGAATGCCATCATCGAACAGGAGGTCTATGACATGATCGCACGCTCTATGCTTGAACTGACAGGCGAGAAGAAACTCAGAAAGGCATGGAGGAGATTCGTCTCCCCTGGCGAGAGAATCGGGCTGAAGGTCAATCCCGTTGCAGGAAAGAGCCTGAGCACAAGCCATGAGGTCGTCAGGTCAGTGATAGCCCAGATGGAAGAAAGCGGGATAGAGAGATCCCAGCTTACCATCTGGGACCGCCGCGAGTTTGAGCTGACAGATGTGGGCTTTACGCCTGAGAATTATCCGGGAATCAGAATCGTTGGCACCGAGCAGATGGACAAAGATGGCCTCTACTACGGCAAGGACGGTAAACTGTACGGTGAGCATATGATTGACCGCGACTGGTACTACTGGGCGGATGTGGAAGGCGAATATGACGAGTATACCATGCCCTACATGGTCAACGGAGGGAAGTATTCATACTTCACGAAAATAGTCACACAGGATCTGGATAAGATAATCAATATACCAATACTGAAGAATGCCGGCGCCACGGTGACACTGGCACTGAAGAACCTTGCCTACGGGTCGGTCTCGAATACGGGAAGGCTGCATGCAAAACTATGGAGCGAGACCTGCGCGCAGGTTTGCGCCTTTGCACCCTTGCGCGACAAGGTGGTTCTGAATATCGTCGATGGCATAAAGGGATGCTTTAACGGCGGCCCCGGGGCAAATCCGCAGTTCTTCTGCGACTATCACACCATCATCACCGGCAGTGACCCGGTAGCTGTCGACAGAATAGGCTATGACATCGTTCTGGCAAAGAGGATAGCGGAGGGACTGCAGAAGGAGGGAACACCAACGGCGCTCGAGTTCATGCTCCAGGCAGAGAGGCTTTCACTCGGAGTGGCCGACAGGACCAGAATAGACCTCCGGGAGGTGATCACCGGTTAAACAGCGCAATATACAGACAGGATATGCATACCAGACTGATTGCGATAGCCCTTTTGACTTTATTCAGCACCGTCTCTTCACGGGCACAGCATTCATTTATCTCACGAGCCCTCTCTGCAGTGCAGGGAATAGAGGAAGCGCAAAGCCGTATCTTCACCGATGCGTCACTGTACGGTTACATAAACGGTGGTGCGGAGTTGTACCTGGAGTACGGATTTGATACACTGATCGTTACCGAACTGGTGTGCGAAGGCAGTGATATCAAGATAGAATCATATCGCATGAAAGATCCGGAGGCTGCCTTTGGCATCTTCTCCGTATCACGATTCCGCTGCAACGCAGGAGCCAGGCTGACGGAACATCTCTGCCGGTCGGCCTATCAGCTCCAGTTTGCCAAAGGTCCCTGGTATGTCAGCATAATCAATGACACCGGGTCAGAGGCTGACCAGGCCAGGTCTGCAGAGATAGCCTCCTTTATCATCGAACAGATACCGGATGCTCCCTTTGATCCGGGTTACTTCTTTGCGGAGGGAGTGGACCAGGAGGTGATGAGGGGAGCAGTGCTGGTGCGGGGACCCCTCGGAATCTACAACGGGATACCCTCACTTGTCGAAACCCTCGGTGAGGCAAGTGATTACAGCGCCCTGATGATCAGGAAGGGACAGGATACCCTGGCGTCACTTCGGTTCAATACTGAGCAGTCGGCGAATGCTTTCTTACAGGCGAAGAGTTCCTCCGGTGCACAAAGAAACAAGGCAGCGAGCAGTGATTCAACGGTTTCCGTGGTGTCACCGAATCACATAATAATAACTTTTTAAAAAATAATATTTAATTGCTATTTTCGCTGTCTCAAAGAACAAAATTCATATGCAGTTTTTCAAACCGATTGAGACAGGCAAAGAAGAAGAAAAAAAGGCTCCTGCCACCTCAGAGAAAGTTAAATGTCTTATAGTGGGCTCAGGCCCCGCCGGGTATACGGCAGCAATTTACGCCGCCAGGGCGAACCTAAAACCGTTGCTTTACACCGGATTGCAGCAGGGCGGTCAGCTTACCACCACAACCGAAGTTGAGAACTACCCGGGTTATCCCGAGGGCATCACCGGTCCTGCAATGATGGAGGATTTCCGTAAACAGGCTGAGAGATTTGGCACTGACATCCGTTTTGGGATAGCCACCTCTTCCGATTTCTCGTCTAAACCGTTAAAGGTTACCTTCGATAACAGCGTTGAGATTCATGCTGATGCCGTGATCGTTGCCACCGGGGCTACGGCGAAGTATCTTGGCATACCGGCGGAGACAAAGTACGCGGGTATGGGAGTCTCTGCCTGCGCCACCTGTGACGGCTTCTTCTACAGGGGTAAGGATGTGGCAGTGGTGGGCGGCGGTGACACTGCCTGTGAGGAAGCAACCTACCTGGCCGGGATGTGCAGAAAGGTATATATGATTGTCAGACGTGACGTGCTTCGTGCCAGCAAGGCAATGCAGCACAGGGCGATGAACACCGCTAACATTGAGATTCTGTGGAAATGCCAGGTTGAGGATCTCTTCGGGACACAGGGCGTTGAGGGGGCCGTGGTAGTGCGCCAAAAGGGCACTCCTGAAGAGGAGAAGTTTAACATTAAGATTGACGGTTTCTTCCTGGCGATAGGTCATACACCGAATTCGGAGGTGTTCAAACCATGGGTCGAGACCGATGAGACAGGGTACATCATCACCGAGCCGGGCTCTACCCGCACACGTGTGCCGGGAGTCTTTGCATCAGGAGACGTCATGGACCATGTCTACAGGCAGGCGGTGACGGCTGCCGGAAGCGGATGCAAGGCTGCAATAGATGCGGAAAGGTATCTGGGTGAACAGGGATAGACAAAATTACAGGGAAAGATAAAATTCATTTACGGGGAAAAACGAACGCTGACTATGCGGAATTTCAAAAAAACATATCATATCAATGCCGAACCGTCGGACATCTATGCGGCACTGACGAACCCGCTGACCATTGAGCTCTGGTCGGGTTATCCGGCCGTCATGCCGGCAAATGCCGGAGAGGAGTTCAATATGTGGGACGGGGATATCTGCGGGAAGATCATCGACCTGGTTCCTGACAGAAAAGTGGTGCAGGAGTGGTATTTCGGAGACAGGGAGGTTGATTCACAGGTCACCATAACCATCGCCGGCAACGGGGGCAACACTGCCGTTACGGTAGAACACACCAACATACCTTTTGAAGATTACGAGAATATTGCTGAAGGGTGGAATGAGTATTATATGGGCGCTATAAAACGCTTCTATAATCCCAATTTCTGAATGCTGAGAATATCCCTGACATCCTCAAGCCCACCCACGATAAGTCCGGATATTCCGGTATAGCATTTGGTTACTGATTTTCCGGAGACTCTCTCAGCCCATTGCGGCAGCCAGGAGAGCATTTCTTTGTTAATGAATTCAAGCAGCTCTTTTCTTATCATCTCCCTGATTTCGTAATCGTCCTCGGTAAGGTATTTCTCAATCAGCAGGTTGGTGAAAAGCATCTGGATACCCAGGTGATCAGGTTCAAGACCTTCATCCTCGGCTCTGCTGTATCCGTACCGGATGTAAATCCTTGTGAGCTGGCTGTAATGCTCTTCAGTGGTGGTGCCGGTCTCTCTCCAGAGTGATGCGGCAGGGTAAGCTTCGGCCTTACTTTTAACCGACAAAAGCGAGCCATAATTGTTTTCCACGGTAAGATGACACTGCTGCTTGAACGGACAGGGTGATTTCAGTAGCCGGCTTGCCTGTCCGAACGTGCTGTTACGGCTCTCAACCGGCAGATTCCTGAGAAGTCCGGCGTCACATAGGTGAGGCAGTTCGCTCTCCTGCGGTGCCATTGACACTGATCCGCCAAGAAAGATAAAAAGTGAAGTGTACGCCTGAAGAAGCTCGTCGGGAGCATTAACGGTGTTTATAAGTCCGGTCATCAAATATT
>DZBJ01000048.1:4640-16127 GCA_022736275.1 Rikenella microfusus
ATCCGGGTCACAAGGTTACGGAACTCCTCATCCTCAGTGTCTATCCTTGCCAGGAGACTGAACATCCTTGACGATATGTACACTGATGTGAACCCCTCTTTCCCGTTGTACCTGTCAAAGATATCATCCACCGGGCTGCCCTGGCAAAAGAGGGTGAGAGTGATTGCAGAAAGTGATAAGATAAGCAGCAGTTTTTTCATTGTATCGCTTTTATTTTTTTTCAGTGTTCTGATCTGAGCTTTTCAACTGGTCAAGATAGCGCAGTGGCTCCGTTCATTCCTGGCGGCCCATATCTTCATCATCACCTCCTGTACCATATCTTCAGCTTCCTCCCTGTTGTTCAGGTACCGGAAGGCGAGGGCATACAGCCTTCGCCCTTCCGGCAGGATAATCTTCCTGAATTCTTCGGGGGTCATCTCGTGGTGGTCTCTTCCCCAAAGTTACCATTTCCCTGAACTCTCAAGCATTTCAAGCCGGGCAAGTCCGTCTGCATGATTTTCAGAGAGACGGTCAATATCCTCGCGGGTCAGATTTCCGCAGATATGAATAACCGCATCCTTCTCGCCGGAGGCAACCACAAGTATTTCGCTGATTGCGTCACCCCGGCCCCTGACCATAACGTGGAGATCAGTCTCATGATCCTTCACCGTCATCAGCTCCTCATATCCTCCGCGTCTGATCACCCCCCTGATCTCGGAGAGGAAGCCGGTACCGGAAACCCCGTGATCCTTATCCCTGCTTACTATCCTGACCGATGTGATCTTCTGTTCCGGTCCGTCGCCGTCAGCATCTTCACCGAAGCTGCCGAGCAGTCCGAACAGGCTGCCGCTGATGTTTACGGATGTATAGCCATCCCTGTCCGAATAGCTGTCGAAAAAACCGTCAAGTGAATTCCGCTGACCATAAATAACAACCGCCACGGCGGCAAACAAAACTGAGAAAACCATTCTTTTCATGACTGTCCGATTTAAAGATTTTTGAAGCGTTGTTTTATTCTATGACATCGTCGGTTCAAAAACATTACAGGAATTTTAAACTTATTTTAAAGATGTTGATATCTGACCTTATTAAAACGGACTGTGGCTGTGTTAAAATATTATTTTTACAGCGGTATCAGTGAAATATCTGCGCCGATAATGCTATAATTATTAAAATATTTAATCAAATACAATTATTTTCCAAATGTATGCATCTGAGGCAATTGCCATACTTGACAGGCAGGGGGTGAAACTTCCGGACGAGGTTTTGTCGCTTGCAGGTTCCTCTCCCAGGGTTTTATTCTTCAACTTCTCCGCTGAGATTCTGAAGGAATCGACCGGGGGAACTGAGGGTCCTTTATATGAGGTAAAGTACGAGATCCCCGGAATGGGGGAGGTAACGGAGGTAACTCTGCACAGGGTCACCAACGGATTATCAGCCAACTATTCCGAGCCATACATGCGTCGTCGTGATCCTGACACGATGCTTATCGGGGATGAGGGTCCGTCTGACAAGAAGAGGTTCCGGGCGGAATACGGGTATGAATTTGGCAGCCTGAGGAGGGAGACCCTTGTCTGGCTCGCGGGCCAGGAGCTTGGCATATTTCTATGCTTCGCCGGCAACTACCCGGTTGGAGCCGGAGGTGTGGTCATCACTCCGCTGAATGCCTCCTTCTTTGCCTTTGGGCTCTCCCTGCTGCAGAAGATTGTTTCGGTTAATGACCTGCCCGCCGGTTTTACTGTTGAGTCTGCCGTTTATGTTGCACCCCCGTTCCGCCACACCCATTTCGGCGGCCGCCAGGTTGTTGTTCACAACCGGATTGAAGGGATGCATGAGATGTTCGCCTACAACTTGTACCCGGGCCCCAGCGCCAAGAAAGGTTTTTACAGCGTGCTCCTTACCAAGGGCGAAGCGGAAGGGTGGCTCACCACACACTGTTCAACGGTACAGGTTGTGAGTCCGTATGACAATATCACGACGTTCATGCATGAGGGAGCCAGTGGCGGAGGGAAGAGCGAGATGATACAGAACCTGGTGCGGGAACCCAATGGGCAGATACTCATTGGGCAGAACATTATCACCGGAGAGAAGAGGGTGATATCCATCCCGCTCTTCTGTTCGTTCTTTCCGGCCACGGACGATATGGCCCTGTGTCATCCCTCGTACCAGCAGACCAACGGCAAGCTTACCGTGGCTGACGCCGAGAATGCATGGTTCATACGTGTTGATGGAGTTACAGGGTACGGTGATGATCCCTTTCTGGAAAAGATTACAATCAATCCCGGAGAGCCTCTGCTATTCCTGAACATTAACACGAGGCCCGACGGTACTGCACTCATATGGAATCACACTGAGGACAGTCCGGGCAAACGGTGCCCCAATCCGCGAGTGGTGCTTCCGAGACGGATTGTCCCCGGCATCATCGACAAGCCCGTCACTGTTGACGTACGCAACTTCGGGGTCCGGATGCCTCCCTGCACTGCTGTGAATCCTTCTTACGGGATTGCAGGACTGTTTCACATTCTTCCACCGGCTCTGGCATGGCTCTGGCGCCTTGTCAGTCCGCGGGGCTACGCCAATCCGAGCATAACCGGGGGAGGTGACATGGAGAGCGAGGGAGCTGGTTCATACTGGCCCTTCGCCACCGGGAAAAGAGTACGTCATGCTAACCTGCTCCTTGAACAGATAGTCAACACCCCAAGAGTGCGTTATACCCTGACACCCAATCAGCATATCGGAGCATGGAAGGTGGGGTTCAGACCACAGCTTCTGATGAGGGAGTACCTGACAAGGCGCGGAAATGCCAAACTGAGACATGATCAGCTGAGACCGGCAAGATGTCCGCTGCTGGGTTATGAGCTTAATTATCTGACTATTGAAGGGTCTCCAATACCCACCCGTTTCCTGAAGGTGTATCGTCAGGCCGAGGTGGGCGATACCGGTTATGAGGCCGGAGCAGTTATACTACGCGACTTTTTCAGGAAGGAGCTTGTCACATTCCTTGAACCTGATCTCCTTCCGCTGGGGCGCAAGATCATAAATGCATGTCTTGACGACTGCGTGGTTGACGAATATGCAAGGATATTACCGATGGAATATCAGTATTCCTTCGTGAGCATCAGTGACCTGGAAGAGGAACGGAGAAGAGGCGTCAGTTCCTGAAATCAGCTATCTCGTCAGGGTAGGCTCCGGTCTCAAGCTTCTTCTTTATCTCCTTGAAGGCCTCGATGGTATACCTGACATCCTCCATGGTGTGGGCAGCAGTGGGGATGATCCGGAGCATGATGACTCCCTTAGGCACTACCGGATAGATAACCACCGAACAGAAAATGCCGTAGTTCTGCCTCAGATCCTTCAGCAGCTGAGTGGTCTGGGGTACTCCTCCCTGGAGGAAGACCGGGGTCACGGGAGACTCTGTTTTTCCAAGATCGAAGCCTGCCTCCTTAAGTCCTTTCTGCAGTGCCCTGGTGATGGCCCACAGCTTCTCACGCTTCTCGGGATGGTCCCTGATCAGTTCAAGCCTTTTGATGGCGCCAATGGTCATTGCCATCGGAAGCGATTTGGCATAGATCTGTGAACGGAGGTTGAACCGTAGGTAGCTGATCACATCTTTTTCTCCTGCAACGAAACCGCCGATGCCTGCAAAGCTCTTGGCAAAGGTCCCGAAATAGACGTCTATCTTGTCCTGCACGCCGAAGTGTTCGCCCGTGCCGGCGCCAGTCCGGCCCATGGTGCCGATGCCGTGGGCATCGTCAACCAGCAGGCGGAAGTTGAATTTTTTCTTGAAGGCAGCTATCTTGTCAAGAGCGCCGAGATCACCAGCCATGCCGAAGACACCCTCAGTGATGACGAGAATGCCTCCGCCTGTCTCTTTGACTATATTCCGGGCATGTTCAAGCTGTTTCTCAAAGCCCTGCATGTCATTGTGCGGGTAGACAAACCGCTTGGCAAGCACCATCCGGAGACCGTCCATGATGCATGCGTGCGACTCCGAATCATATACTATAACATCTTTCCTGCCTACCAGTGAATCAATGATTGAAACCATGCCCTGGTAGCCGTAGTTGAGCAGATAGGCAGCTTCCTTGCCTACAAATTCGGCAGCCATCTGTTCAAATTTCTCGTGCATGGTAGTCTGACCTGACATCATCCTGGCTCCCATGGGGTAAGCGAGACCGTACTCTGCCGCAGCGTCGGCATCAACCTTCCTAACCTCCGGGTCATTTGCCAACCCCAGATAATTATTGAGGCTCCAGTTAAGCACCTCCTTGCCCATGAATTTCATCCTGGGTCCGATTTCACCCTCAAGCTTCGGGAACATGAAGTATCCGTCAGCCTGCTCCTGGTATTGCCCCAGGGCGCCACGATTGGTTTTGATCTTGTCGAAAATATCCACGTCAGTCTAAGTTTTGATTAATGCCCGCAAATTTATTAAAAACATATCTGCGCGAAAGTACCTATTTATACCTATTCGTACTCAAAAATTAACACTCCTTTAACCTGCTCATCTGTTTTTATGGAACACTTTTGCAGATGATTGAACCAATGAATGAAAAAAAGTAGTAATTTTGCGCAACATTTCAGGGTATGAGGATCAGACCGATAGCAATTATTCTTCTGGCACTTGTTGCAACGTCGTGCGGTGAGTATGAGAAGCTGCTCAAGAGCGGTGACTATGAGCTCAAGAAGCAGAAGGTATATGACTATTATGATGACGCCAAGTACAACAGGTCAATAGAGCTCCTCACCCAGATCCTTCCCAGGTACAGGGCAACCGATGAGGCTGAGCAACTGAACTGGATAAATGCCCAGGCTCATTTCAAGATACGTGATTACATGATGGCAGGCACCTATTATCAGAGTTTTGCCGACACATACCCGCGGAGCAACAATGCTGAGGAGGCTGCCTATCTGTCAGCATTGTGCGACTATTACCTGAGTCCCCGGCCTGAACTTGACCAGGCCTATACGAGGAAGGCCATTGAGAACTTCACCATCTTCATGCAGAGGTATCCTACCAGCACGAGGCTTGATGACTGCAGGGCCAAGGTGCTTGAGCTCCAGGAGAAGCTGGTGGAGAAGTCCTATCTGAGTGCAAGACTCTACTATGATCTCAAAGAGTACCGTTCCGCGACGGTTTCACTGGCCAACAGCCTGAAGGAGTATCCCGATACCAAATACCGCGAGGAGCTTATGTTCCTGAAACTCGATTCCTATTTCCTTTACGCCGGGAGAAGCGTTCCTGCAAAGCAGGTTGAACGCTATCAGACTACACTTGACGAATACTACTCTTTCATTGAGGAGTTCCCGCAGAGCAAGTATGAGAAGGATGTAAAAAGGATTTTTGAAACCACCGCAAAATTCCTGAAAATGGATACCGCGATACAAAAAACTGAAACAAACTGAATTTAAAACAGAGATATGGATTATAAAAAGACATCGGCATCATACACAACCATAACCAGGGATGTGGACAAGTTTGACGTAGAAACGGGAAACATTTACGAAAGCGTGGTCGTCTGCACAAGGAGGGCAAACCAGATCAGCGTGGAGATGAAGCAGGAACTGAATTCCAAGCTTGAGGAGTTTGCATCTTTCAATGACAATCTCGAGGAGGTCTTTGAAAACCGTGAGCAGATTGAGATATCGAAGTTTTATGAGAGACTTCCCAAGCCGACACTCATTGCACTGGCTGAATTCGAGGATAAAAAGATTTATTACCGCAATCCCGATAAGGAGCAGAATCAGAAGAAATAAACTCATAATATGCTGAAAGGCAGGAAAATACTGCTTGGAGTCACCGGGGGTATTGCAGCTTACAAAGCTGCAACTATCATCCGGTTGCTTGTTAAGGAAGGGGCTGAGGTAAAGGTCATCATGACACCTCTGGCGAAGGAGTTCATTACTCCGCTCACCATGGCAACACTCTCAAAAAACCCTGTCCTGGTTGATTTTTTTGATCCGGAGGACGGAAGATGGAACAGTCACATTGACCTTGGCATGTGGGCTGATCTTTATCTTGTGGCCCCTGCCACAGCCAACACCATGGGGAAAATGGCCGCGGGAATTGCTGACAACCTCCTGCTGACAACCTATCTCTCGGCACGCTGCCCGGTCTTCCTGGCGCCTGCAATGGATCTTGACATGCTGGCCCATCCGGCAACAGCGAGGAATATTGAGACACTCATTTCCTTCGGTAATCATATAATTGAGCCTGATACGGGAGAGCTGGCCAGCGGACTTGAAGGCAAGGGACGGATGGCGGAACCCGAGCTGATAGTTAAGGAGCTGAGTAGCTTCCTTTCAAAAAAAAAAAGAGGTGAAGAACCCCTGAGGGGTAAACGGATTTTCATCAATGCCGGCCCCACCATTGAACCCATTGATCCGGTACGTTTTATCAGCAATCATTCATCAGGCCGTATGGGCATTGCCCTTGCCGACGAAGCCGCAAGGCTGGGCGCGGCGGTGACACTTGTGCTCGGACCGGTGGCACTGAGGCCTTCGCAAAAGAATGTCATCACTGTTCCGGTCAGAACCGCAGCAGAGATGAAAGAGAAATCAGTTAAGGCTTTCAGCAATTGTGACATAGGTATCCTTGCCGCCGCCGTGGCGGACTTCACCCCTGAGAAAGCCTCAGAGACAAAGATGAAGAGAGGGAAGGAGGCGCTGACATTAAAACTCAGGCCTGCTGAGGACATTGCCGCATATCTTGGCACAATCAAAAAAGCGGGCCAGATACTGGCCGGGTTTGCCCTCGAGACAGACAATGAAATAAGTAATGCAACGGGCAAACTCAGGAAGAAGAATCTTGATCTCATCATCCTCAATTCACTCCGGGATGACGGTGCGGGTTTCGGTCATGACACAAACCGGATCACCATCATTGACAGTGACAATAATATTGATAAATTTGAATTGAAATCAAAGGACGAGGTGGCCTCTGATATTTTAAGAAAGATCATTTCACTGACACGTTGATCCTTTATGAGCCAATCAGTTAGAAGCAGACTTATTCTGACGGTCCTCGTGGTCCTGCTCTCTTCCACTGTTGCCATATCCCAGGAGCTCTATTGCAATGTCCAGGTATCAGCACAGAAGATACAGGGATCGAACAGGGAGATATTTCAGAGCATGCAGCGCGACATATATGAGTTTATGAACGGCATGGTCTGGACAGACAAGCTTTTCAGCTTTTCGGAGAGGATAGAGTGCAATCTTCTTATCAATCTTGATGAGCAGCTCTCGGCGGATGAGTTCCGCGGCACCATTCAGATTCAGCTCAGCCGGCCGGTCTACAACACAACTTATGAATCAACCGTTCTGAATTTCGTTGACAACAGCTTTCAATTCAGGTATGTTGAATTTCAGCCGATTGAATTCAATCCAAACAGCCATACCAGCAACCTGTCCTCGGTGCTAGCATATTATGCCTATCTTTTCATCGGAATGGACTTTGACACATACTCTCCGGGAGGCGGGACACCTTATTTCCAGGTAGCCGAAAAGATTGTCGCCAACGCCCAGAATGCACCTGAGTCGGGTTGGAAGCCCTATGACGGCTCCAGGAACAGGAACCGTTACTGGCTTATCAAAAACATCCTTGATAATCAGTATTCCGGTGCGAGGGAGTTCTTATACCTTTATCACCTGAGGGGACTTGACCGGATGGAGTCTGACATGGCTCAGGCCAGAGCCGAGATGTACGAGAGCCTTCGCGGTTTGCAGGAGGTCTACCGCAGGCGTCCCGACCCCTTCATGTATTTTGTATCGATTATCATCGATGCAAAAGCTGACGAGATCGTAAACGTCTTTTCCCAGGCCTTCGCCGATGAGAAGAACAGGGTGGTTCAGATTCTTACGGAGATAGACCCGGCCAACGAGAAAAAATATCTGCAGATTCTTACTCCTTCAGGTTAAGACAGCATCGATGCTCCGCAGACTGACAGTAAAGAACTATGCCATTATAAAAGAGCTTGACATGGGCTTCGGTGAGGGTTTTACCATTATCACGGGTGAGACAGGTGCCGGAAAGTCGATACTGCTTGGCGCACTTGGACTGGTTCTGGGCGAACGGGCTGACACATCCGTGCTTCTCAGTGACAAAGAGAAATGCATTGTTGAAGCAGACTTTAATATAAAGGGATATGACCTCGGTGAACTGCTTGAGGCTAACGGAGTCGACTATGATGACGAAGCGATCCTTCGGCGGGAGATTACCCCGGCAGGTAAGTCAAGGGCATTCATAAATGATACTCCGGTCACCCTTGGTGTCATGAAAGAGCTGGGTGACAGGCTGATAGATGTCCACTCACAGCATCAGACGCTGCTACTGGGGAGGAGCCTGTTCCAGATGCGCGTGATCGATGCATATGCAGGCATAACAGGCCTTTCCAGGGAATACTCAAATGTTTACAAATCCTGGCTTGCCGCAAGGGCAGACTATGAATCTGCCGCCCTGACCCTGGCGAGAGGCAGGGCCGATCATGAATACTATTTGCATCAGCTAAACGAATTCAAAGCCGTCGGCCTTATTGAAGGCGAGCAGGAGAGCCTGGAGAAGGAGCAGGAGATGCTCTCGAATGCCGCTGAGATAAAGGAAGCTCTGACTACGGCAACTGCTGTCCTGTCAGGCGATGATGTCTCAGCGCTCCCGCTGATGCGCCTTGCCCGTAACGGTCTTGCCAGAATATCGGGATGGCTGCCGGAAGCCGGTGAGCTTGAAAAAAGGATTGAAACACAGATTATCGACCTCGGTGATATATCATTCGAGGCTGAAAAGCTTAACGACAGGGCAGTTGCTGATCCGGGCAGGCTTGAGTATGTCACCCAGCGTCTCGATACAATTTATTCGCTGATGCAAAAGCACCGGTGCAGTGATATTAACGGGCTGCTGGCGAAACAGCGAGAGGCAGAAGAGGCTGTTGAGGTCACAGGCGACATTGATGAGAAGATTGGCGAGCTGAAGAAAAAAGCTGACGGAGCTTATGATGACACAGCAAGGCTCGCCGGCCGGCTCTCGTCAGCCAGGAACGTTGCCGTAACCCCGCTGGCCAGAGAGATCGCAGGCATATTGCAGAAGCTGGGTATGCCTCATGCACGCTTTGAGGCCCGCATAAAAGGCCTGGATGAACCCGGGCCGGCAGGTCTTGAGAGAGTCGACTTCCTTTTCAGCGCCAACAGGCAGGTTGAGCCCGAGGAGCTGTCGCGCTGCGCCTCCGGAGGAGAGCTGTCACGGGTGATGCTGTGCCTTAAATCGGTGCTGGCAAGCAGCTCCGGACTGCCGGCAATCATCTTTGACGAGATAGACTCAGGTGTGTCTGGGGAGGTGGCGTCCATGGTGGGAAATATACTTTCAGACATGGGGAAGAGCATGCAGGTCATAAACATAACGCACCTGCCGCAGGTGGCTTCCAGGGGGAACATACATTACCATGTTTACAAGGAGGAGAGCGATCACTCAACAATTACCCGTGTCAGGTTGTTAAACGACGTTGAAAGGGTTACGGAGGTGGCACGGCTCCTGAGCGGAAGCACCATAACAGAGGCTGCCATGCGTAATGCACGCGAACTGCTTGAAGGCAGCTGATATTGAACAATAACCAAAAGAAAAATCAAAGCTATGATCACCAATCTTCTGGAAGGTAAAAAGGGCATAATATTCGGTGCCCTGAACGACAAGTCCATTGCATGGCATGTGGCTGAAAAAGCTCATGCCCAGGGTGCACACCTGGTGCTGACCAATGCCCCTGTGGCCATCCGTATGGGCACTATTGGCGAACTGGCTGAGAAGACAGGGAGCGAAGTCATATCTGCCGATGCCACAAGCATGAAGGATCTTGAAGAGCTCTTCGCTAAATCGCTTGAGCACTTTGACGGGAAGATAGATTTTGTGCTGCATTCAATAGGTATGTCGCCGAATGTGCGAAAGGGGATACCCTATGCGGAGATCAGCTATGAAAATATGCTCAGGACCCTGGATATCTCAGCCCTCAGCTTTCACCGCATTCTGCAGACAGCATACAAGCTTGATGCCATAAAGGAGTGGGGATCCGTGGTTGCTCTAACCTATGTTGCTGCCCAGCGTACACTGGCAGGCTACAATGACATGGGCGACGCCAAGGCACTGCTTGAGTCAATAGCGAGGAGCTTCGGGTACATCTACGGAAAGGAGAGGCATGTGAGGGTCAATACAGTTTCACAGTCGCCCACCGCCACAACTGCCGGAGCAGGAATCTCAGGATTTGACTCACTTGTGGATTTCTCTGACAGGATGTCTCCTCTTGGCAATGCGGATGCCTCTGACTGCGCCGATGTCTGTCTGACGTTGTTCTCGGACCTGACAAAAAAGATAACGATGCAGAATATTTTCAATGACGGAGGATTCTCAAGCATGGGTATGAGTCAGAGGGCAATAGAACAATACCGGAAAAGTTTTGAAGAGTGTCCCGATAAGTAGTAATTATACTTACCGGAATCAGTATTAATACCTCTTTTGCAGGTGCCCTGCCTCCTATGCAGGGCGCTTTGTTTATTTTAGGTGCACCAAACCCTGACCGCCATGCTGAATCTGACAGTGCTTATCATTTTCTACATTACCTTTCCGATATTCCTGATCTGGCTGACCCTGAAATATCCTGTGGTTAAAAAGATCGGGGCTATTGTCCTTGCCTACGCCACAGGTATCATCATTGCCAACGTTGGTATTTTGCCCCGGGGCAGTGAAGCGTTCCGTGAGTCAACAATAGGTCAGGACAGGTCTTTTATTCCAAAGTCCGAGGCAGTTGAGATGGTAGCTGCAGGCACCCTGACGGAGCGCGATCTGAAGGTAAACAGCATCGCCTCAATCCAGGACAATATGCAGACGGCCCTGGTGCCTCTTGCCATCCCGCTCATTCTTTTCTCGCTCAATGTCAGGAGATGGCTTAAGTTCTCCGGCAAGGGCTTTCTTTCGATGCTTCTGGCCCTGGTTTCAGTCATGACCATTGTGGCAACAGGCTACCTTATATTCAGGAATGAGGTCGAAGGGGCTGACAAGGTCGGAGGAATGCTTATCGGCCTTTATACAGGAGGTTCAGTCAACCTTGCCTCCATTGCCCTGGCGCTCAAGGTTGAACCGAATGCATTTATCATGACAAATACCTATGACATGATTGTAGGGGCGGTCGTCATTCTTTTCTTTATAACTGCCGGACCGGCTTTCTTCAGATTGTTCCTGCCTCCGTTCAAAAGACCGGCAGAAGCAGAAGTGAATAATTTTGACTTCAATGGTATGAGTGACCGGATGGCTGAGGATTTCGATGATTTTACCGGGATATTCAGGAAGGATACTGTCCGGCCGCTTCTGGCCGCTCTCGGACTCTCGGTAGTAATCACTGCATTGGCTCTTGGGGTCAGCCTCCTGTTCCCCAAAGTACCAATGACCATTACGGCGATCCTGACGATAACAACCCTTGGCGTGGCTGCTTCGTTCATACCCCGGATCCGGAATATTAAAAAGACATTTCAGCT